>NZ_RBZO01000042.1 GCF_003628445.1 Oceanobacillus bengalensis | reverse complement strand
ACTTTCCATCATGCGATAAAAAGTATTATCAGGTATTAGCTCACGTTTCCGCGAGTTATCCCAGTCTTATAGGTAGGTTGCCCACGTGTTACTCACCCGTCCGCCGCTCGTTCCACAAGCGAACATCCAAAAGGATGTTTACTTGCTTCCCGCGCTCGACTTGCATGTATTAGGCACGCCGCCAGCGTTCGTCCTGAGCCAAGATCAAACTCTCCAAAAAAGTTTGTATCTGATTAACACCAATCAATCAGATGAGCCTTAGCTTTTAGAAGTGTTACCTTCTATAGAAAGAAACTAGCGTTCCTTTTGTATAATAAATCATACTGGTTGTTTTGTTCAGTTTTCAAAGAGCAATTCACGTTGCCTTTTAACAGCAACTTAATTAATATATCATATTGCCATTCATTTTGTCAACAAATATTTTAATAATTGTCGTTATAAGTAGTTATAAAACGACAAGAAACACATTGTATATGACATAACACAAAACATCAACACTTAATTAAAAGAGTGATGGGCCTGAGTGGACTCGAACCACCGACCTCACGCTTATCAGGCGTGCGCTCTAACCAGCTGAGCTACAGGCCCATAATGATGTATGGAGCGGGTGAAGGGAATCGAACCCTCATCATCAGCTTGGAAGGCTGAGGTTTTACCACTAAACTACACCCGCAATTAAATAAATGGTGGACCCTGCAGGACTCGAACCTGCGACCGATCGGTTATGAGCCGATAGCTCTAACCAACTGAGCTAAGGGTCCTAATAAATTTCAGGTAGCGGCGGAGGGGATCGAACCCACGACCTCACGGGTATGAACCGTACGCTCTCGCCAGCTGAGCTACACCGCCATGATTATTATGTGGAGCCTAGCGGGATCGAACCGCTGACCTCCTGCGTGCAAAGCAGGCGCTCTCCCAGCTGAGCTAAGGCCCCGTAAATATATGAATAACTCTTGTTAACTAGTAATATTAATAACTATTTTTTCAACAAATAACGTAGATTGGAATTAATTTAGATGGAGGAGGTAGAGGGATTCGAACCCCCGCGCGGTTTGACCCGCCTGTCGGTTTTCAAGACCGATCCCTTCAGCCAGACTTGGGTATACCTCCAACAATAAACTATAATGGCGGTCCGGACGGGACTCGAACCCGCGACCTCCTGCGTGACAGGCAGGCATTCTAACCAACTGAACTACCGGACCATTTCGTTGTATCCTCAATAGTGAACCTTTAAAATAAGACCCTTTACTACCTGGGTAATGGTGGAGGATACAGGACTTGAACCTGTGACCCCCTGCTTGTAAGGCAGGTGCTCTCCCAGCTGAGCTAATCCTCCACATTGGTGACCCGTACGGGATTCGAACCCGTGATACCGCCGTGAAAGGGCGGTGTCTTAACCACTTGACCAACGGGCCGTAATTAAAAAATGGCGGAGAAGGAGGGATTTGAACCCTCGCGCCGCTCACGCGACCTACACCCTTAGCAGGGGCGCCTCTTCAGCCACTTGAGTACTTCTCCTTATTGGCTCCACAGGTAGGATTCGAACCTACGACCGATCGGTTAACAGCCGATTGCTCTACCACTGAGCTACTGTGGAATGATTTTTAAAATCTATTCTGCGAATTAATAATGTTTTTTCAGCAGCAAAATATATATTAAAACGATATTGTAAAAATGTCAACATTTTTTCCAAAAATATTATTTTATATATTTTTAAAGTGCTTTTTTTCTTACATAAAAATTGATTACCAGATTTTGTTTAAAAAGATAAAAAAAGTAATATAACTATATAGTATTTAATATGTTCAATAATAAATACTTAACCGTGGAGGAGATTTAATTGGCGAGTGGCACTCATACCATCAAAGTTAACTATCCAATTAGTAAAGTTTGGGAATTTGTCAGTGACATAAATAAATGGGCACCATTAGTTCCAGGATATATTGAACACATAATTATAAGTGAAAACAAATTAACCTGGAAATTTGTTAGTGATATCGGAATTATGAAGAGAACACTACATATGGACGTTAAAATCACCAATTGGCAGGAACCAACTAAAGTAACATTTAACTTAAAAGGTATTAATGAAAACTTTACAGGAGATGGTTCTTTTGAGGCAGTATCAATTAATGATACCGAAACACAAATTACAGGTTTTCTTAATATTACTGCAGGCGGAATGCTTAGCCCAGCAATTAACCCTGTCCTTAAAACAGTCATACCAAAAACAACAACTGAATTAACGCAGGCTATCGGAAGAGCTATATAGGGTGCCTGTCACTCCTCGAAATTTGCCGAAAATTGTCGTTCCAAAATTCATAATTATGTCATTTAAAGAAGCTCTGGAGAATATTTCAGGGCTTATTTTTTATCGCATTCTTATCTTACTACAACATATAGAAAAGTGGTAGACTAGCAGTATAAGTTATTTAAAAGTATAAATTAGTAATCTTTTAATATTGCAATCTAATAATGCAAGGTATATGATATATCTTATGCTAAAAATGAATGACTAAAAAATGTACTACAAGTCTATATAGGAGGAAAACACCAAATGAATCATTCAATAAATAATACTGATCGTCCACCATATGGAATTTTGGCGGTGCTGATGATTGGTGCGTTTATATCATTCTTGAATAACACATTATTAAATGTAGCGTTACCTTCCATTATGACCGATCTCGATGTTGAAACATCAACCGTTCAATGGCTAAGCACTGGTTACATGTTAGTAAACGGAATATTAATTCCAACAACCGCCTTTTTAATACAAAAATTCTCTGTTCGTCATCTATTCTTAATAGCGATGGGATTATTCACATCAGGGACGATTATTGCTGGATTAGCAACAATGTTTCCAGTTTTATTGACAGCGCGAATGATTCAAGCCTCTGGGTCTGCGATTATGATGCCATTACTAATGAATGTGCTATTAGTAAGCTTCCCTGTTGCTAAACGAGGAACAGTAATGGGAGTATTCGGTTTAATTCTAATGTTCGCTCCAGCAATTGGTCCGACATTATCTGGATGGATTATTGAGCATAATAGTTGGAGAATGCTATTTCATTTTATTACACCAATTGCTCTAGTCATTTTTATTCTCGGTTTCTTCTTATTAAAAGATAAGAAAGAAAAAGTAAATATTCATCTTGATGGATTCTCCGTCGCATTATCGAGTGTTGGTTTCGGTGGACTACTGTACGGTTTTAGTTCAGCTGGAACAAAAGGTTGGGGAAGCCCTTGGGTCTACGCAACGATTACCATTGGAGTCCTTTCTTTAATATGGTTTATTTTGCGTCAATCGAAATTAAAAGAACCAATGCTTAATTTCAAGGTTTTTAAATATCCGATGTATTCCTTGGCAATTATTATTATGATGGTTGTAAATATGGCAATGTTTTCTGGATTTATGCTTTTACCTATTTATACACAAAGCATTCTCGGTTTTTCGCCGATGGAATCAGGGCTAATGCTATTACCTGGAGCCATACTCAATGCCTTTATGTCACCAGTTACTGGTAAATTATTTGACCGTTACGGTGGTAAAATACTAGCACTAACAGGGCTGGCAATTATGACAATCACGACGTATTCATTAAGTAATTTGACGTTTGAAACAACTTATTCTTATTTAATGCTTATCCACGCAATTCGGATGTTTGGGATGTCTATGGTTATGATGCCGATACAGACGAATGGATTAAATCAATTGCCAAGACGTTTTTATCCACATGGAACAGCTATGAATAATACGTTGAACCAAGTGTCGGGCGCTATCGGTACAGCACTAATTATTACAATAATGTCTACAAGAGAAGCAAATTATGCAAGTCAGCTAACAGCAGAGGTAACCGGACAAATGACAACTTCGCTTGAACAACATATCGCCTTAGAATCAATGCTCGGTGGTATTAACGATGCATTCCTTATTTCAGCAATTATCGCAGTAGTTGCATTTATACTTGCCTTCTTTATTAAACGTGCAACCCCTATGGAAGATGAGGAAGACACTTCAGATAAGATTGTGTCTAATCATTCCAAGCAACCAGCATCATAAAAGAAAAAAGGTATGATTCCAGTAACGATTGGTGTCATACCTTTTTTGTTCTACTCACTATTTAATGTAGGAGAACTTCTGCCCAGTTCAACTTCCTTCCATTCCCATTAACACTTCTTTATAACGAGAGTACGATTAGAGAATCCCATCACCTGGAAATAATGCTCCACTTGGACTTAAGGACTTCTATAGTTGATAATCAAACAACTTTGATCACCTTCATACAGTAAAATCATTTTCCAATTTTAAATCCAATGCATTCCTTAATAGTTTCCGAAGCACTTCTGCAAAGAGAAATATGATAAAAGATGTAAAAATGATTGTTAGTCCCATAAGTGCAATTCCTGGATGTAGAGCATTTTGCGTCATTAGAAATACAATACCAATTCCGTACAATGTAATAATAATAAAAGCATCGTTCTTTATTTGTCTTAATGATGCTACTGCAGAATTCGAGAATGCTTTATTACGCTTAATAAACCTTAGGAGGTTCAAGGATTGATATAAAGCTAGGTAAAATGGAATTGCTGTTATATATAATCCAATAAGAATAGGGTACCTTAAGTGAGCAAATTCCGGAAATCTTATCGCAGCATTTCTCGCCTCTATAGGTAGCCAAAAGATACACAAAGCAAATACAAACACACCAATCATCATAATCACCAATGCTAAAAAAGTTACACTTCCTCGTTTCATGTCAGCGCACCTCACTTTTATTATTAATCGTATTATATAATTTATTTTATCGATTTACAATAAATAATTAATGTTTTATAACAAACAAAAAATGCCTAGAGTAAATCCCTAAGCATTTTTATAGTTACAACACCAGCCTAGAATAGCGGCAATTGATCCAAATTATTTTCCCTGATTCCGTCTGGTTCGCTTCGAATAATATCTCTACCATATTTTTGAAACACATCAATATGATCAATTTTACCAGTCTTAGCTTCATTTAGTGCAGTCAGATAGTCTAGCTCGCGACCTGAATTTGTTTTAAAAGCTATAATATCTCCATCCTCATTTTTCCGAACCGCAATAATTTCCTCTTTTCCTATAGAACTAAGAGAGCCTTCTACTGTTTTTGATTGGTTTTTGTATTTGTTATAAATTTCTTCAAAATCTTTCTCCGTCATCATCACGCCCTCCTTTCTTTACTGCTTCTCTTGGTGAATTTTACTTTTAACCTCTTCTACATTCGTATCACTATAAATACCCGTTCCAATTCCACCTGTTGTATTAGCAATAAATTCTTTAACCTCATTATAAGACATACCTGAATTCTCATTTTTTCTCTTTACTTCTTCAATATTCGTACCTGCAACCGTAAATTCGTCCGATTTATTATCACGATTAGGTTTCAAGTTAACACCTCCGCATTCTTAGTTTGTACCGGCTAGGAACTTTTACACACAGAAAACCTGTCCGATTTGTTTATCGATACAGGTTTTATTCTTAACGGGTCTATAATTAATCATTATCAATATCTGGTGGCTTTCTAAATTGTTCAGAAGTTTGAAGGGTATGTGCATGCGGATTTTCAGTATGCTTTTCCTCACCAAATTCTGTCCCATATTTCAACTGACTAGGTTGTATACGTTGCCTCGTGTTGATATCAATTACCTCAGCAGGTGTTGGATTTAATATTGTTGTTACATAGTACAGTCCACTTAAACCAACAAGTCCATAAACTAACCTTGACAATATAGCATCTTGCCCACCGAATAATGCTGCGACTAAATCAAATTGAAACAATGCGATCAGACCCCAGTTAAGTGCACCAACGATAATTAAAGTTAAAGTAAGGCTTTTTAGAAACCTCATCGATTTACCTCCTTTTGCTTAATGTTCATTTACCGTTATTAGCTTTTGATATTCTGCACCTTTTCATTCAACCAGTTTATCTATTGCTAACTACTTTCTTCTTCCCATAGTAAACATAATAATGCCGAACAATATAATCCCTCCACCCCACATCCAAGTAGGAATTTTATTTGTTCGAGCTTCCGGAACAATAGGCTCCGTTCTTTCTGCATATTCTTCCACGTCTTCATTATGAATTGTGAAATTCTCCGAAGCTTTTATGGTTTCATCATCAATGGTTACTTCCATATCAAGTACATAATCTCCATCATCTAGTGTTTCATTATTCCAATTAAAAGGATATCGAATTTTCGTATTTGGGGCCATATTAAACGGGCCAAATTCTCCTTCAAATATTTCTTCACCTTTATTATTTGTTACCCGATATTCTCCTAAAATGTTATCCTGTATCTTGTGCGCCTTATTAAACATTTCGATAAATACTTGTGCACTATTTGATATAAAACCAGCTTGTCCTAATGAAAACTCTGACTCTAAGCTCTTTGGTAAATTCAACTGAACAGCTATTGCATGTATTGTTTCTGTATTTATCACAAAGTTAGCAGTTCCCTCTTCCGCTTCGGTTTGCTCCCCTTCTTCACTAAACGTTGAAATACGAATGCCACCTAGAATTGTTTCGCCCTCTATGTCTGGTACAGTAATATTTATCGGTATATCGACTGAAGATAAAGCCGGAATAGTGATTGCTTCTTCTACTTCGATATAATCAGCAAGACGAATTGCATCTTCCAATAACGACGTATTTTCGGTATCAATTTCCAAATCATATACAATACCTCCAGTTGGGTATGTGTACGCATTGGCGGACTGTATATTTACTTTAACTTCTCTGTTATTTTCGTTTGTAATTCTTACCCCAATTTCCTCCCTATCACCTGGTTCTACAGTCATATCAAAATAACCAATCGTCTCAGGAATTTGGCTATCTGGATAAAGTGGCTCTATTACTAATGGTAGGTCTTCTTCCTGCGCAGAAATATAATGATATACAGGAGAACATATAAAAAGGATTATGGTAAATAAAATAGATCGTAACATCGTTCGCATCATTTCACGCTCCTCCGTCATACTTAGCATATCCAGAAGTTCTTTATACATTATTAAAAATCTTGGAGGTTGTTATTAGATGCAAAAAAAAGAGCCACGCCCTAAAGACATGACTCCATTGTTACTTATGAATATTAAGGTCCAGTTGTTAATGTTACTTTAACTGTTGTAGAATAATTGCCGGTATATACTTCACTAGGATTCAATGTTAATTTAAGTGGTGCAAAATCAATTGTATACGCACCCATACCACCATCTGCGACTGCACTTAATACTTTAAGTGAACTAGCATCTGCTTTGTCTATAAACCCGCCATAAGTTGTAATGGTATTAGCAGGAGAAGAACCCTCACCCGCCTCAATTACAGGAGCTTGAAAGAATAATCGTTCAAAACCTAAATCATTATCTCCACTTGTAACGCGACCCGCTTCGACCATAACATTCCAACCATTACCAGTCCCTGTTGGATCTTTAATTGTAATGTCATTAATCTCAGCAAATATTTCTTGCTTTGTACCATCTAATTTAATTGTTTCATTTTGTGATTCATCTTTAAAATTAGAAATTACCATCTCATCCATTGATAGCGTTCCACCCGTAATATTGGCTGAAGTACTTGGTGATGAAGTTGTCACTTCAGCAAAAACAGCATTCCCACCTACAATTGAAGCAAATATTATTGCTGCTGACACAGTTGTAAATATTTTAGAAAATGATTTTTTCATATTTAATTTCCCCTTTTTCCTGTTATATTTATTTTCCCTTATATATAAATAATTTGAATGAAAAACGAACGAAGCATGATTCTCTGTCTTTATGTCTTTTTCGTTTATCACTCTATGAACTTATCATAGTTCTTTTTTCCTACATTGAATAGACATCAAAAATTACCATATTTACTAAAGATTGTAGGATTATTTATGCACAAAAAAAGATTTGCAAGCTCAGATATACTGATTCTTACAAATCTTTTCTAGACTATATTTATCCCATTCCATGTAACATAAAATTCAATAAGAATAATCCTGCTATTATATATAACGGTACTGAAACCTGATTCGCTTTTCCCACAGCTAATTTTGCAAGTGGGTAAACAATAAATCCAAATGCGATTCCATCGGCAATACTATAGGAAAATGGAATCATAATAATGATCAGGAAAGCTGGAAATCCTTCTGATAAATCCTGGAGATCAATGTTTTTTATATCTTGTAGCATTAATCCTCCAATAATAACTAAAATTGGTGCAATTGCACTGTCAGGGATTAATTTAATAAACGGAATAAAGAAAACGGACAGTAGAAATAGCATGCCCGTAACAATCGAGGTAATTCCAGTTCGACCACCTGCTGTGATACCAGCAGAACCTTCAACGGTAGATACGGTTGGACTGCTACCAAAGAATCCACTTAACATTGTGGATATAGCGCCTACACGAAATGCAGGGGTATATTTATCTGGCTGCTCAGCCTGGTTTACTTGCCCACTAATCAATCCGATATTCTCAAATACGAGAACCATCGTTAATGAAAATATAGCAATCCAAAAAGTCATTGACATAATCCGTTCAAACGACATGGCACCGATTACTTCACTATAATCTCCCATCGATATTTCAAAGACACCCAATTGACTTATATCAATTAGCCCAAACATCCATGCAATTATAGCACCAAGAAAGATGGTAATTAAAAAGCTTCCTGGAACATTACGGAGAAACAATACTACTGCGGTTGCTAATGTAATAAGGAAAGCTAATACTTCTGGACTACCAATATTACCTAGACTAATGAGAGAATAATCACCCCTAATAATCATTCCGCTTTTCTCCAGTCCAATTAAAGCAAGAAACAGCCCTAATCCCACAGATATAGCATGCTTTAACGAACTGGGTATTGCTGTTGCTAGAATTCCTGATAATTTCGTAAAGGCAATGATGATAAACAGGATTCCAGATATGAAAACAACAGCTAAAGCTTCTTGCCAGGTTAATCCCATTGAATGAACGAATGTATAAGTGAACATTGCATTTACACCCATACCTGGGACAAGGATTAATGGTACATTTGCGCCAAACCCCATTAGCAAACAGCCAACAAAGGAGGTTAAAATAGTTGCCCAAATTGCAGCCTCCGCGGGAATTCCAGCATCAGCTAAGATCGATGAATTAACAACAATAATGTATACAATTGTGAAAAAGGAAATGACTCCCGCCAGGACTTCCTTTTTGATAGTTGACCCTTTATCATACACACCAAACTTATTTATATATTTTTGAAACACAAAAACTACCCTCTTTTTTGGTGCCTGTCACCACTCGAATTTTGTCGAAATATCTGTCGTATTTTAGTTACATCTGTAGTAATATCACTATATTTCTATTTTTCTCAACATATTTATTATTTCCTATTTCCTTTACTCCTCTATAATTTTGTCATAAAATATGTAGGTTGAATTTTTTAGTACATTTTCAGCTGAATTTTCAGTATATTACAGAGATTCATACCTATTAGGAGGATTTACATCAATGAACAAACATGACAAGGAGGCCATGTTAAAAACCATTCCGCAAAAAGGTTTCTTTGGCCATCCAAAAGGTTTATCTACACTTTTCTTCACAGAGTTCTGGGAACGATTTTCATATTATGGAATGCGAGCTATTCTATTATTTTATATGTACTTCGAGGTCACTGATGGTGGATTAGGAATTGATCAGACTACCGCTAACTCTATTATGGCCATATATGGTTCACTTGTATACATGTCTGGGATAATCGGTGGTTGGATTGCTGACCGTATTCTAGGAACTGCCCGTACCGTATTTTACGGTGGAGTATTAATCATGATTGGTCATGTCATATTAGCATTACCTGCTGGCATTTATGCATTATTCATTTCCATGATATTTATTATTATTGGTACTGGTTTGCTTAAACCGAATGTAGGAAGCATGGTTGGTGACCTGTACAGTGAAAAGGACCCACGCCGCGATTCTGGATTCAGCATTTATTATATGGGGATTAATATGGGTGCCTTTATTGCTCCTTATATTGTTGGTACAATTGGCGAAACGCATAACTTCCATCTTGGCTTTAGTATTGCCGCAGTTGGTATGTTCATTGGACTTGTTGTGTATGTGATTACACGTAAAAAATCTCTTGGACTTGCTGGAGCACATGTACCGAATCCTTTAACCAAACCAGAACGTAGTAAAACGATACGAATCGTTAGTTTAGCAGTTGTTATTATTGCTCTTGTTGGTTGGTTCGGATTCTCAGGTGGCTGGTTAACAATTGATCGTGTTATTTTCTTTATTAGTATTCTTGGGGTTATTATCCCTGCTGTATACTTTATCTCTATGTATCGCAGTCCAAAAACGAATGCACAAGAACGTTCACGTTTATTAGCGTATATTCCACTATTCTTAGCTGCTATGATGTTCTGGGCCATTCAAGAACAAGGTTCTACCATTCTAGCAACTTATGCTAATGAACGTACACAGTTAGACTTTCTAGGAATTGAACTAAAAGCATCTTGGTTCCAGTCACTTAACCCATTGTTTATTATTATGCTTGCACCTGTATTTGCTTGGCTTTGGACAAAACTTGGTGACAGACAACCATCTGTTTCGCAAAAATTCTCATTTGGTCTTTTATTTGCTGGTCTATCGTTCCTAGTGATGATTTTCCCAGCATTAAGTGGTGGAGAACAGTTAGTTAGTCCCCTATGGCTTGTGCTTAGCTTCTTCCTCGTCGTACTTGGGGAATTACTATTATCACCAGTTGGACTATCTGCAACAACGAAATTAGCACCTGCTGCTTTTGCAGCGCAAATGATGAGTCTCTGGAACTTATCGAATGCCTCCGCACAAGCAATCAATGCGCAAGTCGTGAGATTCTATAATCCAGACACAGAAGTTATTTATTTCGGAGCTATCGGTGGAGTAGCAATCGTATTAGGAATTATCCTATTCATGCTCTCACCAAAACTAAAAAACTTTATGCAAGGAATTAAATAGGTGCCTGTCACCCCTCGAAATTTGTCGAATTTGAATCAAAGAAGAAGCCCTCTAGTACAATAAAGAATTGTACATCAGGGCTTTTTCTTTTAGGGTGCCTGTCACTTGTCAGAATTTGTCGAATAAGAAACGTTTATAATTATCATATGATACAATATGCCTGAAGGGAGTACGTACAATGAATAATAACTATAATTTACCAGATAACATAAATGAAATTCTAAAAGATCGTCAGCCGACCACCGACACTTTCCAAGAACTAGTCCGACAAGGTGGCTACATGCCTCCTACTGTGGATTTACTTGTTGATGCCATTTCTGCTCTAAGCCTAGGCAAAAACATCCTACTTAAAGGGCCAACTGGTGCAGGAAAAACAAAATTTGCTGAAACACTATCGAATCTTTTTAACCAACCAATGTTTAGTGTTAACTGCTCCGTTGATTTAGACGCAGAAAGCTTACTTGGCTTTAAAACATTGGCATACGAAGATGAGAAACAGGTCATTGAGTTTGTAAAAGGTCCTGTCGTCAATGCCATGAATCATGGAACCTTCTTATATATTGATGAAATCAATATGGCCAAACCAGAAACATTGCCATTGATTAATGGTGTTCTAGATTACCGAAGAACAATTACCAACCCATTTACAAACGAGATCGTTACAGCAAATGAGAATTTCAACGTTATCGCAGCAATTAACGAAGGATATATTGGAACTGTTCCACTGAATGAAGCATTAAAAAACCGCTTCGTTGTTATTGAAGTCCCTTATATCGAGGGTGAGCAGTTAAAGGAATTGATTCAAACGAACACGAAACTCTCAGATCCGACAACAATTGATTTGTTTGTTAAATTATCATCTGATCTTATTCAAGCAGTGTATCAAGGTAAATTAGCAGAAGACGCAGCCTCCATTCGTGCCTTACTTGATGCTTGTGATTTAAGTGTTCTTATTCCACCAAAACGAGCAATACTTCGCTCAATTGTAGATAAATTAGATGAGGAAAGAGAACGAGAATTTGTAATGAATTTAACCGAGACATTATTCTAGTTAGGAGAATGTAAGATGTATCGTTTCCATGACCTGAAAGTAGATACAAATCTTTTCTTACAATTACAAGATTTATCTACCGTATTATCTGCTCATCCTGACTTAACGTTCGAATATAACTTCGGTTCCTTTATCGACAAAAGTAATATGAGGATAACAGCAAGTCGCTTGTGGGATACCGCTAAAGAAGAGTTTAAAATTGCTGGATATAAGTCAGATGTTTTCCTAAGAACAATCGGCACATTACGATATTCCAGCATGCATGCAATGAAAGAATACCTTGAATCCGTACGTGAATCAGATTTGCCTAAGTTCAGTGCACAATTGTTTGCACTATTCGAAGATATTCGCCTAGAAGAAAGGATTAAAGCAGACCGTCCAGGCACGAGAAGAAGCTTTGACGTAAGAAAGAAATATTTAAAGCATAAATTTGAAACAGACCTAATCGCCCATGCCACAAGAGGTCTTGAACTAGATGAACTGTTTTGTCTGATATATTTATTGATTCAATCTGATAGCCCTGATCCAAGTTTCCCAAGGGTAAATGAAAAACAACTCACCCATTTAGAGAACTTGAAACCAATCATCTATACTTTGTATGATGCAAGATCTTCGGCTGACATAGCAACGATAGCTGAAAAAATTGTTTTCCGTCTTGACGGTACCTACAACGATACCATTTATGAATATTTCACCTTTCCCGTTAACAAAATAGAGGAAATAGAAAAAGATACGTTATTCGATGAGCTCACTCGAACAGATGATGTAAAAAACTGTGATTCTGAAGAAGTAAATAATGATGATAATGAATTTATTGATGAAAAATTTTCTACATGGCATCGTGAAAATAAAAATGATGATAGGAAACAAACTTTCTTGCAATTTGAGCTTGAGGTCGGGACAAAAACCAACATTATGGGTGGCGGCGCAAGAGAAACCGAGGATGCTGACCAAGCAATGGGTACGATTCAAGGTGCTTCCGGGAAATCAAAGAAAAATGATTACTCTGAACTCGAATCGCTAGATAAAGAACAATCTACCCAAGGTGCAACAAGTGAAAACATTTACGGTGCAGAAAATAAGGATGCGGTTAAACTAATAAAAGAATCGGAAAAGCCTTCAAATGAAGACATCCAACGTTATCGCGAATATGTAGGGGCAATAGACGCATTAAAAAGAAAACTCGCAAACACCATTAAGAAAACAATTGAACATAAAAAGAATGCACCTAGAAAAGATTTAATCGTCGGACGCCTATCGAAGAAATTATTGCCAATCGTACTGGATGAGAATCCGCGGGTTTTTTATAAAAAGAACCAAGAATCCAAAGAATTTGATGCTGCATTCACACTACTGGTCGATTGTTCTGCTTCTATGCACGGGAAAATGGACGAAACCAAACGGGCAATTGTCCTTTTTCACGAAGTATTGAAACAGTTCCATATCCCACATTCGATTATAGGCTTTTGGGAGGATGCAATGGAAGTAGCAGAAAATTACCAACCAAATTACTTTCATGTGATCCATTCCTTCAACGATTCCTT
This sequence comes from Oceanobacillus bengalensis, assembly GCF_003628445.1. Lineage (GTDB taxonomy): Bacteria > Bacillota > Bacilli > Bacillales > Amphibacillaceae > Oceanobacillus > Oceanobacillus bengalensis. Next base: position 12,077 of record NZ_RBZO01000042.1, on the reverse strand, counting down.
TTATCATAATAACGGACCGAAGATTATGCAGTTAGAACCGCAAGAAGATAATCGAGATGGGTTTAGCATTCGTGTCGTTTCAAAAGAATTGGAAACTCGAAGCGAGAAGAATAAATTCTTACTCATCTTTTCAGATGGTGAACCAGCTGCAGCAAATTATGATCAAAATGGGATTGTTGATACAAATAAAGCTGTATCAGAAGCACGTAAAAAAGGAATCGAAGTAATCGGGATGTTCCTATCTGATGGAGAAATTGATGAAAGCGAAGATATAACGATGAAAAACATTTATGGAAAGGAACGCTTAATGATTCCTAGTGTTACTGAATTACCAGAGCAATTTGCCCCTTTGCTAAAAAAACTATTGCTTAAAACGATATAATTATAAAAGGGGCTGGATTAGAGATATTTATACGAAATACTTTCGTCTTGGCCCAGCCCCCTTTAAATAGAAACATTAATTAATTTTTGAATTTGAAAGATGAAACGCCCATATTCTTCCAACTGCTTTTCCTTATAGGAAGATGAATTAGATAAGGATGAATAACAATTAATTAAGATTAACCTGCTAGCTCTTCTTCAGATACATTTTCTAAAATTGCAATCCAATTCTCTTTTTCATCAGAATACTTTAGACTTTGTGGTCCAGCTAATAGTTTCTCATTTATTTCGATAATTTTTCCGGTCACTGGAGAGAAAAGTTCACTTACTGCTTTAGAAGTTTCCACTTGAACAAACGTTTCCCCACTCGCAATCTCCCCTACATCTCTAATTTCGAGAATTGTAATATCACCCTTCATATCGTCTACCAGTGATAAACCAATCTTGTACTTACCATTAACTTGACGTATCCAATAAGTCACTTCACTGTAATCCACCATTTCATCCCCCTTACTGAAATATTTCACGTATCATCTATATACTTTCATGTCCTGTCCTATGCTAACGAATCTGCTTTGGAATCGAACGAGCGCGTTGAACGACCAGAAAAGATTACGCATGTATGTCCGCAGAATTCTTCATTCCAATATCGATCTTTCTTCTTTGTTGTAAAACAAATACCAAAACAATTAGCGAGATACCAATTCCACTTAAAATAATATCTGGATACATCGTCATACAGCCACCAACAATCAATGCCACTCGTTTCACAGGAGAACATCTGGCTTTCAACCAACCAATTACACCCGCCGAAAGTGCAATTACGCCAATGATTGCTGTGATGAATGATAAAACGATTTCAATAATACCCCCTTCCATAAGCAAGGAAGGTTCCAATACAAACATGAACGGAACAATGAAACCAATGATCCCAATTCTGACAGCCTCAAGTCCAACTCGATTTGGATTTGTATCTGCAATTCCTGCAGCTGCATAGGCCGCAACTGCAACAGGCGGAGTGATGGCTGAGAAAATGGAAAAATAAACAATAAACAAATGGGCTGCAAGTGGTGCGATGCCCAATTCGATTAATGCAGGTGCTGCTAGCATCGCCGTTAAAATATACGCTGCTGCAACTGGCATTCCCATTCCTAAAATAATGCAGATAATCATAACTAATATTAAAGTAGGTAAAAGCATTCCTTCCGTTAACCCGAGAACGATACTCGTTAACTTCCCTCCAAGCCCTGTAGACATAATTCCTGCTATGATTAACCCTGCCGCTGCACATGCTGTCGTTACAGGAATTGCAGATTTAGCTCCATCTACCATCGCTTCAAAAATCCTCTTCAATCCCATCCGTGACTCTTTCCGGAACCAGCTTACAACGACAATCGATAAGATACCATAAAAACCAGTTCTAGAAGCGCTATAACCTTGTATTAAGAAAAGGATCAATACAATTAAAGGAATAAAATAGAACCATCCATCTTTCAATACATGTTTAATTTTTGGAATTTCCTTTTTATCCGGCAATGGTATATCTAGACGCAAAGCCTCGAAATGTACCATACATAGTAAGGATACATAATAAAGTATGCCCGGTATAATGGCCGCAATAACAATGGAACCATATGGTAACTGCGTAACTGCAGCCATCAAGAAGGCAGATGACCCCATAATTGGTGGGAGTATACTCCCACCAGTTGATGCAGCTGCTTCAACTGCAGCTGCGACCGCCTTTGTATAACCAGATTTTTTACTAACTGGAATCGTAAATGTTCCAGTAGTTACAACATTAGCGGTCGGACTTCCAGAAATAGACCCGAAAAAGGCACTAGCTAATACTGCCACCTTTGCTGATCCACCTCTAGTTCTTCCCGCAATTGCAGTAGAAAGATTGAAAAAAAACGCTCCAGCTCCTGCTTTATTCAGAAAGGCACCGAATAGCATAAACATAAATACAAAGGATGCTGCCACTGATATTGGTGAGCCCCAAAGACCATTAAAACTAAAAGCCAATTCATCTATAAACTCAATGATAGATAGCTCCCGATGGCCCCATATTCCGTTTAAATGATGCCCCCATAATGTATATCCAAAACCAATTAGCACAATCAAAATAATAGGAAAACCTATCGTTCTACGTGCCGCTTCAATCGTTAGAAGGACGAAAACTAGACCAAAGAATACATCTACATTCGTCAAAGGTTCGAGAATTGGAATTCGAGTGGCAAGTCTTTCGGCATGTAACGTGAAATAAACACCCGCCCCAATTGCTAATAATACACATATGTAATCTGTCATCGCGTTGACATTGCGCTTTTTTCCCTCTACCGTTTTAGAGGAATATCCATATAACAAAAATGTTAATGCTAATATAACTGATAAATGGATTGCCATCTGATTCATTGGATCAAATTTCCCCCACATGACCGACCAAATTTGATAGACAGACAACAACAACGCAAAAACGGTAAAGAGTTTAATATCGAAGGAAGATAATTTACGTTTATAACCTGATACAAATAAACCAGCTATTTTATTTTTAATATCCACAAACACTATTCCCTTCTGTCCAAGAAACTAGGATAATATAGGACATATTTATTCGATTAATCCCTGTTCCCTAAAAAACGTTTCAGCTCCAGGATGTAGTGGCACATTACCAACATCAGTCATCTTCTCAGCTATTAGTTTTTTAAATTCCTCATGAACATTTCCTAAGTATTCGAGATTATCATATATCGATTTTGTAACCTGATAAACCTCTTCTTCTGGAACATCTTTATGCACCATTAAAATTGCTTGTGTACTCAATGTATTAAGATCTTCATCAAGGAAGGTGTAGCTACCAGCTTCAATAGTATTTGGTTCCATCCCTAATTTTTCAGAAACGACTTGAACCGTCTCCTGACTTAATGCAATTATTTTTAAATCTAGTATTGTGGAAGCCTCAATAATATCACTTGAAGGAACTGAAACAGCATCACCAGTAGCGTCAATACGATGATCTGACATCATTTCAAATGCTTTAGATCCCCCTAAATAATCTACTGACCCTCCCCATGTCGTAATGTCATCATACGAAACGCCATACGACTCAAAAATATTTCTCGTAATTATTTCACCAGCTGACCCTTTTTGATCAACCGCCAAACGAAGAGCAACTTGATTTTCTACTATTTCTTCAAATGAATCAAAAGGAACGTCAGCTGGTACAACAAATTGATAGTAATTCGCAGGGATAACAACACTCACTGCTCGAATATCTTCATACGCCCTTTCATATGGTTCTTCCCCAATGTACGCAGCATAAGCAGTCATCGCATACGAAAGACCATAAGGAATTTTATTTACACCTACTGTCGGTGGATTCTCTACTATCCCACCCGGTTCAACTGTAATCATTGATCCAACGTTATTTCGCCTTATTGATTCTGCAATTCCTTCTGTAAAAATTGACCAAGCACCACCTGTTCGCCCACCAATTATTGTTGTTTGAATAGGACTGGTTTTGTCTGTTTTTATACTTGCTTCATCCGCTTTAGAAACAACATTCTCATTCCCACAGGCAGACAAAATGAATAAACATAGAAGCATTAGTGTAGCTATGGCGGTCTGTCTACTCACGTTCATTCCTCCAATATATTATATTAATCTTTTTTTCTTCCCTCTTTTACTTGGAAACTAATATCTAAGGCTTTAACAGAATGTGTCAATAAACCAAGAGATATGTAATCAACTCCCGTGTTAGCATATTCCGATATTGTGTCCAGATTAATTCCTCCTGAAGCTTCCGTCACAATATGCTCTGGGACCAAACTAGAGAATTCCTTCACTTCTTCTGGTGTTCGATTATCAAACATAATGATATCCGCACCGGAATTAATCGCTTCCAATACTTCTCGTTTATTTTCCGTTTCAACTTCTATGTTAACCATATGTCCCACCTGTTTACGCACCGCTTCAACCGCTTTTGTAATAGACCCTGAGTAAGAAATATGATTATCCTTAATCATGACACCGTCAAACAAGCCATTTCGATGATTCTTCCCCCCACCTGTGACAACTGCATATTTATCAAACATACGTAAACCCGGAATTGTCTTTCTTGTATCACAAATTTGAATGGTATTATCGTTTAATCGTTTCACACAATTATTCGTAATCGTTGCTATTCCACTCATTCGCTGCACAAGATTTAAGATCACTCGCTCCCCCGATAATATATACCTAACTGGCCCGTAAACTTCCGCAATAGGATCACCCTTTTTTACGATGTCTCCGTCAGCAACATGGAGAACAACCTCAATCTGAGAATCTAGTAGATGATAAGCTTCTTCAATTATAGCTAAACCAGATATAACCCCACCTTCTTTTGCTATTAGAACGCCACTTCCCTTTTGGTAAATTGGAAAAATGGAATTACTTGTTAAATCAATATCCCCCATATCCTCTAATAAAAAAGATTCTAGTTTTTTTCGTAATTTTAATTTGTTCATCGTCTCTTCTCCTTACCTCCACAAAATGTGATGATTTTCACAATCAATACATTACTTTACAACAAAAAATACACAGTATATTCACCTGTCTTGACATATATATTTACACAAAATGAATATAATATCAAGTAGTTTTATGATAAGATGGGGCTAGTATCGTAATTAGAAAATTATATACGGGGGAGAACCTGAACATGAAGGGTAACGAGAAAATGATAGCTAATGAGCGACAAAACCTCATTGTTAATACATTAAAGAAGACAGACAAGCCAATAACCGGAAGTGAGTTTGCAAAGATAACGAATGTTAGTCGGCAAGTTATTGTTCAAGATGTATCGATTTTAAAAGCAAAAAACGAACCGATTATCGCCACAAGCCAAGGATATATATACTTAAATGATGAGAAAGAGCACCAATTAGAAAGGATGGTCATTGTCTGTAACCATACTCCTGACCAAGCCCTCGATGAAATGTATGCCATCGTTGATCATGGTGTTTCAATAAAAGATGTCATCGTTGAACATCAAGTATATGGTGATTTAACTGCATCCATTCGTGTACGTACTCGGAAAGAAGTCGATGATTTTATTCAAAAGATTTCCGAAACGAATGCTTCTTATCTATCCACTTTAACCAACGGGATTCATTTACACACAATTGAATCGGATTCGAGGGATAAATTAGAAGCAGTATGTGAGGAGTTGAGAAAGGCGGGTATACTTGTATAGTTTTTAGGTAGCTACTTCTGTTTTTTCCATTCCATAAGTACATCCAATATTCCCCTTCTAAAAACAAAAAAATAATCCCTTATTTACTAGGGATTATTTCCTTTATTTTTGGGGTAAGATTTTTTAACGTTTCTTCATATACATCATAATATTTTTCTGAATATAATGTTAACACTACACTTCCGAAGTTATTTTCACTTAAAAAATCAATGATTGCTTGTAGAGCAACGATCGATGCTAATTTAGTAGGATAACGATAAACTCCAGTTGAAATAGACGGAAATGAAATACTAGTAATTCCATTTTTTTTTGCTAATTGCAAGGAGTTTATGTATGCATGTGACAACTTAGTTTCAGCGTCTTCTCTATTCCCCTCCCAGACAGGACCTACTGTATGGATAACATATAAAGCTTTCAAGTTGTACCCTTTCGTAATCACTGCTTTTCCAGTGCGAAGATAATTACCATCCAATTCTTCTTCACGAATCTGTTTGCATTCTTCTAATAGTTCACCACCAGCAGCATGATGAATGGCACCATCAACACCGCCTCCACCCATCAGTGTCCCATTCGCAGGATTAACAATCGCTTCTGTATCCTGCATTGTAATGTCACCAACAATCAGTTCAAGAGAATTTCCATTGATCTCTATCTTCATTATTTCCCTCCTCAGGACATAACCTATATCTATATAATCAGTACACGACAATTTAATAATTACTTTACAAATACTTATTATATCATTTTTTTGGGAGAATAATAGAAAGAAAAATAATGTAAACACTTACAGGCAAAAAATAATATCGTAATCACAAATGTATTATAGTATAGTAATAAGGGTCATCATTTAGATAAAGTGAATGTTAAGAAAAGGAGCGTTATCCGATGTAAAAAAATCCCAGCAACAATTTGAACAAATGAAACTAATGAAATGAGAGGGATTTTTATGTCTATAAAAGAAGAAGTACAAAAAAGAAAAACATTTGCAATCATCTCCCACCCCGATGCTGGGAAAACAACATTAACAGAGAGATTGCTTTTAGTAGGTAATTTAATTCGTACAGCTGGTACTGTAAAAGGGAAAAAATCTGGAAAATTTGCTACATCAGATTGGATGGAAATTGAGAAACAACGTGGTATTTCCGTTACATCTAGTGTAATGAACTTTCAATATAACGACCTACAGGTAAATATTCTTGATACACCAGGCCATGAAGACTTCAGTGAGGACACGTACCGGACACTAACTGCAGTGGACAGTGTTGTCATGATTATTGATGCCACAAAAGGGATTGAAGCACAGACACTCAAGCTATTCAAAGTTTGTCGTATGCGAGGAATACCAATATTTACCTTTATTAATAAACTGGATCGTGAAGGAAAAGAACCACTCGCGTTACTTGAAGAGATTGAAGAAGTATTGGATATTGAAACATACCCAATGAACTGGCCAGTTGGGATGGGCAAAAGGTTTTTAGGGATATTCGACCGCCATGGGAAACAATTCGTTAAGTTTAATGGAAATGAAGAAGAGACCTATATTCCATATGAAGATTTAGAAAAGGATGAACATCAAGAGATCACATCGCAAACTGCATTTGAAGCAGCTCAAGATGAAGTAGCACTGTTAGATGAAGCCGGTGATCAATTCTCATTAGAAGCTGTATTATCTGGTGAACAAACCCCTGTCTTTTTCGGGAGTGCACTTGCACCATTTGGTGTGGACATCTTTTTTGATACCTTTATTTCGATGGCTCCAACTCCACAGCCTCGGAAGACAACAGAAGGTATGGTTGAACCTGACAGTCCTGAATTCTCGGGCTTCATCTTTAAAATTCAAGCAAATATGAATCCTGCCCATCGTGATAGGATTGCTTTTATCCGCGTCTGCTCTGGGAAGTTCGAGCGTGGCATGAGTGTAAAACTTTCAAGAACGGGCAAGGTATTTAAATTGTCACAATCACAACAAATTGTTGCTTCTACTCGTGAAACAGTTGATGAGGCATATGCAGGTGATATCATCGGTATTTATGATCCTAATGCATATCAAATTGGAGACACACTAATTGAAGGAAGAGCGCAATTTAACTACGATGAGTTACCACAATTTCCACCTGAATTATTTAAGAAAGTAACAGCTAAAAACGTAATGAAGTCAAAACAGTTTAAAAAGGGAATTGAGCAGCTTGTACAAGAAGGTGCGATTCAACTATTCCGTGATAAACGAACAGAATCCTATATTCTTGGTGCAGTTGGTGAATTACAATATGATGTATTTAAATACCGGATGGAAAATGAATACAATGTGGATGTCATGTTTGATACGATTGGTGAACGCATTCCACGCTGGCTAAATTCAGATGAAAAAGTAAACGAATCCTTATTTGATGAGCGAAAATTACTGGTTCGTGACCGAGACGGAAATAATCTCGTTCTATTCCAAAATCAATTTGCACTAAATTGGTTTAAAGAAAACAACCCGAAAATTGAACTCTTCAACCGCTTATAGGTGCCTGTCACTCCTCGAAATTTGTTTAATTTTGTCGATAGAGTATCCATAAAAAAATCGTGATTCCACCATGGAATCACGATTTTTTTATGAAGTGTCAACTACCACTATTCATTCGACAATTTCAATATGTCTAGTAACTTAAAGAATAAGCTTAATACGATGGCGATAATGGTTGCAAGCCCCATACCTGATAATGATACTGCCCCGAGAGTAATCGATGCCCCACTAATTCCTACTGCTAAAACAACACAAGTAAGTATTAAATTTTGTGAGTTATTATAATCCACTTGCTGTTCAACTAACATACGTAGCCCGCTTACCGCAATGATTCCAAATAATAGTAACGAAATACCGCCCATAACTGGTGTTGGAATCGATTGAATCAATGCTGCAAGCTTTCCACAGAAGGATAAAACAACCGCGATAACTGCAGCTCCACCAATAATCCATGTTGAGTAAACACGACTAATCGCGAGAACACCAATATTTTCTCCATAAGTAGTGTTCGGTGTAGAGCCTAGGAGACTAGAAATCATCGTTGAAATACCATTACCAAATAATGAACGATCTAGTCCTGGGTCTTTTACTAGATCTTTCTTTACGATGTTCCCTGTTACGACCAAGTGACCGATATGCTCAGGAATTAATACGAGTGCAGCTGGTAAAATAACAATGATGTCAGCCCAATTGAATTCAATTTGATAATAAGTTGGCATTTGAATCCATGCCGCTTCTTTTACTGCTGTATAGTCGACAATTCCAAAAAGTGTTGCAATGATATAACCTGTAACAATCCCTAAAAGAATTGGAATAATTTTCAAGAATCCTCTCATTGTTACCCAATAAACAATGGTAGCACCAAGAGTGAGTAGTGAAACAGTTATTGCAGTAGTATCGATTGGTGCATCTGCCGCTCGAACTAAGCCAGCCATACCAGCAGCTGTAGGTACAAGTTCTAAGCCGATAACAGCAACAATCGCTCCCATTGCAGCTGGTGGAAAAATCACATCAATCCATGATGTTCCAACCAGTCGTACAATAAATGCAACAATAACGAGTACGAGCCCAACGATGAAGAATCCACCTAAGGCGGCACCATATCCCCCGCCATCGGTTAATACCGCGGTTACTGGAGATATAAAAGCAAAACTCGATCCTAAATATGCTGGTATTTTTCCTTTTGTAATTAGAATATAAAGTATCGTTCCTAACCCATTCATTAGTAAAATGGTTGCTGGGTCAACCCCAAACAATATTGGTACTAATACGGTTGAACCGAACATTGCAAATAAGTGCTGTAAACTTAATGGTAAACTTTGTGCTAATGGCAAACGCTCATCAACTTGAATTTCTCTATGTGCCACTATAATCTCTCCCCTGTAATTTATTTCTATTTTTATTTACAACTAAAAAAGCACCTCGCCTAATGTTCTGGCAAGATGCTTGATTACTATTATGCTCTAGCAAATTTCAGGCACAAGTAAAAATTTGCCCACAGAGACATAATAAACCGCACAACCTTGCCAGCCTCACAGGACTGAATTTAAAGGTTTCATATGTTATTGATATAATTATTACAGATGATTATACAATATGTCAAGATATTTTTGTCGAATCCCTTTACCCTTTTTAGACATACTAACATAAAAAAGCTTTTTAAAAAGGAGAAAGATTTATGGCTGAAACAACTTTTTTTGTACGCGAGGCTACAACTGAACCTGGGATTCAGCAAATTGAAGCACTATTAAATCAATACGATGGAATGGAAAGAGTGTTAATTGACACAGATGATGGTGAGATAAAAATCCAATTCGATGATACGAAGATAACCCCAGAGCACATTGCTACTGCATTAATGGAACAGAACTACTTGATTCGCTAAAAATGAAGCAACAAACATTACGAAAACAGCAAAAATATAAGTATAAGCAGTGGAAAAATATGAGGGAAAGCTTTCCAGTATATAATCTCCTCTTTCATCAAAACTAAAGATGCTTCTTATAAAAAGAAGCATTACAAATAACTTTAAAGGATGATGACTGCTGATGAACAACCGTGGTATGATGACTTCGTTGTTAACAATTGGTGCTGCTGGAGCTGCTATTTACGGTATTACAAAAGGTGTTCAAAATGGGACATTTCAGAAATTGCCACAACAGATGACTAGTGCCATGCAAAATGTAATGAATAACCAAACTGTCCAACAATTTGCAGAGCCAATACAAGATATGATGAACATGAACAACCAGAATAGTGGTGGGCAAGCACAGCCTCAAGGCATCCCCACTTCAATACAGCAAGTTGTTGGGAACTCTGAACAAGGCTAAATAAGTCGTAGTTGTTGTATATAAGCCCTCCTACCCCAAAAAACAATAGCTGGATCCATTATCCAGCTATTGTCTCATTTACCCTTTTTTGTTTTTCACTGACAGGAACAGGAATTTGAATTTCATGAAACGTAATTTCAGGTCGGCTACCAACACGGATATTCACACCTGTTTGCCCTAAACCTTCGCTAATATAATATGCTCTTCCATGATGGTAGTGCAAACCTTTTATAATGTTCATTCGCGCCAACTTCCCCATTTTAGCAAGATGATACGGTTTTGGCCAATAAATTTGCCCACCATGAAAGTGTCCAGCTAACAAATAATCGAAATGATGATTTGGCATATCGAGGACAATGTTTGGATCATGTGTTAATACCAGATTATAACCTGCTTCCAAACCTTTATAAGATTTTTCGATTTCACTATGTTTCGTACTAAAATCATCAATACCAATAATATTAATTTTCCTTCCATCAATTTCGATACATGTATGTTCATTTTGCATCGTTTTGATCCCATATTGCTCTAGTAAGTTTTTTAATTGGTCAAAATTATCATTTTTTAGTACATAGTCGTGATTTCCAAAAACCGCAAATGAACCATAAACAGGTTCCAATTTTTTAAATACCTCTAAATAAGGAGCAAGTCTCGGTATACTTCGCCTGCGATCAAGAAAATCTCCAGTCAGGGCAATCATATCAATTCGCTGATCCTTTAATTCATGGTATAAGCGTTCAGGAGTAATTGAAATATTTTCAATATGCATATCGGATATTTGGAGTATCCTTAAAGAAGGAGAACTAGATGAAGATTTAGCATTATCAAGTTTAATTGTGTTGATAACGATAGAATGTGTATTTTTATTCCCTTTATAGAAATAATAGATCAAAAATAATACTAGAATCGTGATGAGTACATATGTCATTTATGCATCCCCCTCTTCTAGTTATTATATAGGTATTTCGGATGATTTTTTAGTTGTAAAATATGGATAATCTAATTTTAAGGATTAAGAAGCAAAATGGCTGGAACAAAAGTTATTAATTATAGAAGAATCCGAACTAAGCTTGAAAATCTTCATCACAATTTAAATTACTTCGGATTTCATATAAAATGCGAGGTAACATCGAACTCAAAAAAAAATCATGCTTGTACTCTCAAGATCAATAAAGAATTATGAATGCCAATACTCAACGGAGCTATCAAGATTGAAATAGAGCAAGATTCTCATGAAATGAACTTGATAAGCCTTCTCAAGATTAAAATAGAGCAAAATTCTCTTCAAATGAACTTGATAAGCTCTCTCAAGATTAAAATAGAGCAAAACCCTCATGAAATGAACTTGATAAGCTCTCTCAAGATTAAAATAGAGCAAAACCCTCCTGAAATGAACTTGATAAGCTCTCTCAAGATTAAAATAGAGCAAAATTCTCTTCAAATGAACTTGATAAGCTCTCTCAAGATTGAAATAGAGCAAAATTCTCTTCAAATGAACTTGATAAGTGTATATGGTAACTTAAAAGTGAGCCACCATAGCAATTGAAAACTGAGCCACTTTTGATAGAAAATAACCCTAATGACATGTTAGGGGGAAACATCAGGAGTGATTATATTGAGTGAG
>NZ_RBZO01000041.1 GCF_003628445.1 Oceanobacillus bengalensis | reverse complement strand
CGCCATTTGAGAAGGAAAACTCAATGTTGCCCAATTTGATCGTACAAGTAGGATGTAACGAAGTTACTGCTGGATTAGATCCAGTAGTGTTTTCATTTTTTGGATGGAGTGTAACGGGGACAATAGTAAGTTCTTGGCTTGGCATAAAAAAAGCACCTCCTTGAATTGATATGTCTATCTTAACAGGAGGTGTTGGTATTTTTATATGCGTTGTTTGAATACGGGTTTACAATGCTTGCAGACTTCAACCATAATTACTAGTTAACTATCTTAGTAACACAAAAATGAATGACATTATAATTCATCAAATAAAGTAATATTTGGCTGACTCAAGTATTGACTTGAAACCATCCAGCTTGTCTCATCGAATAAGATTTATCCGATCTTAATTTCCGTGGTCACGCGAGGATGGAATCAAGTTGGTAAATGTATCCCAAAATTCTTAACAGAAAGGTAAATTGAGTTTTACGAGATGTTTGTTTTACTCCAATGAAGAAAGTCTTATTTGAGTATATGAAGAAGAGCAACGATGAAAGTCTCGTTGCTCTTTTCTATTATTGCATCATGTACTTGAAATACAATTAGTAAAATAATCATTGGGAATGTTCTTTAAAAAGATATAGTAAGCTAAATACAATAAAAAGGAACTACCAATAATCCCTAATATATTGTCCCAATAAAAATATAGGAAAGGTATAGGAACTAAGACCAAATAAACAATTCCCCAAATTCTACCCTCTAACGTTTTTTTGCTTTTATGGATAAATTTCATTTCAACTTATCAATATATTCTTTACCTTCTATCAGTGAAAGACCTAAAGTTTCTCTTGCCTTTTTAATTGCTTTTACGTCTTCACCCTCTTTTATTAGTTTACGTAGTTCATCATTTATTAGATTTTCAGGCAGTCCCGATTGTTTGGTTACTTGGTCTAAGGTATATTGCATTCTTTTTATGCGACCTTCTAATTTATTCACCTTAGCCGTTACATTTATTATTATAAGGAAAGCTATGAATATAAGAATGTATTCCATATATTATTAAACCTCCATATTGTATTCGTTCCCCTTTACTTTATATACGAATTAAAAAACCTAACGTTTCACTATTAAACTAAACTACCCTATTAGTGTACAAACGGTATAAAACTTCAATCAAGATTGTAATAATAGCAACTGCCACTGCGATTGTGATACTGACTGTTTGATTTAAACCAATCACTTTTCCAATTACATTAAAAATACCATTTAAAACACTTCGAAAGTTAGATTTTCTACTCTAACTTTCGTGGATCGGTACCACCCCGCCCCCATGTTCCAATTAATATTCAATTAAATACTCTAATACTTCCTCCATTAACAAGCGCTGAACTTGGTTAATTGTGATTTGTTCCTTTTTTAATATATTTTCAATTGTCTCCAGATGATTCGTAATAATTTGCGGTGGATTTTGTTCACAATAAATAACATTTGGATGATTTTTCATAGTATCTGTTACATGAGAGATCCATAGCCTTCCAAAGTTTTCGTATATTTCATCTTTGTTAAAAGAGTGACGAATTTGCCCGCTATCAAGCACAATGATTTCATCACAAAGTTGATTGATTTCTTCAGCTGTATGTGTAGCAAGTAAGATACTTTTCTCACCATCATCCATAAACTGTATTAAATCCTCTTTCATTTTGCGTTGGGAAACAATATCCACCCCTGCAGTTGGTTCGTCTAAAAGAAGCAGCGAAGGATTGTGGCAAAGCGTGAAAATAAAATCTACCTTTTTCTTCGTACCTTTCGAACATTTTTCGTATTTCTCATCGGTATCTATCCGATAACGTTTAATCATATTCTCAAATTGTTCTTCGTTCCAAGTCGAATACCAATAGGAAATAAGATTCTTGATTTCATGAATCGTTAAAAAGTCATATGCCCCAAGCATCTCGCCAGCAAATCCAACTTTTTGCTTCCATTCATCCCCTGTACGTTTCTCACCAAATACGTGAATCTCTCCTGCATCTTCTTTCATAATGTTCATTAATAAACGAAATAATGTACTTTTTCCAGAACCATTTGCACCTACTAACCCAACAACGATACCTTGTTCTACTGTAAAGTTAAATGGACCTAATTGAAATCTTTTAAAACTTTTCTTTAAACCTTTCACTTTTAAGATTGAAGTTTGCATCTTCATCCCTCATTTTTAAAGTTTTCCTTCAATACACTACTAAAAATTTCGTTTAATTCATCTTCTAAAAGCCCAAATTGTATTCCTAGTTCAACAGACTTTTCAAAGGCATCATATACAGCCCTTTGTTTTGTCTCTTCCATTTTTGTATTTTCCACTTCCCGAGCGAACGTGCCTTTTCCTTGAATCGTTTTAATATACCCTGTTGCTTCTAAATTTTGATAAGCCCTTCTCGTTGTGATAACACTACAGCCCAGATCACTTGCTAAAGATCTAATGGAAGGGAGTGGGGTACCTGGGGCCAGCTTACCACCAACGATAAGTGTTTTTATTTGTGTTTCGATTTGATGGTAAATTGGTTCTCTACTTTCATCTGCGATATGGATTGGTATCTTCAATTATAACCCCACCCCTTTCTATAGATAGTCTCTATTCTCTAGACGATTCTTCAGCAATTTGTTCCATCCGATACAACAAATTATACCGATAACGATAGAAATTATAGCCATTGGCCAACCAATACTTTTTACTAATTGAATGCTTATCTCGACAATTCCTTGCCCCCGAAATTTATATAATAGCAGTGCGAAGATAAGAAAAATGCCACCAAAGATAAATTGAATGGTATGCAGCGTTTTTCCACTCGTTCCGTACTCGATATATGGGTTCAACCCACCCATTGTCAACATATAACCTAACCAGACAACTATAAATATGAAAAGTTCAGAGGCAGTCATTAACTCTGAAAAACTAGCTGTATTTATAAACACAACGGCTATCATCGTCCCATAAAAAGCAAGCGACATAATAACTAAGCTACTAAGCATGAGGAGTGTTCTGCTTAGGGCTAAAACGGAAACCGGAACAGGTAAGGTTCGGAGCAATGCCATTCGCTTCACATATGGATCATGTTTTGCTGTTTGAAAACTTAAATAAGGTTTCGCCATAAAAAATGTAGCAAAAGCCGGTGCCACGCCAACAAAAATCAAATCAAGTAAAAGTCGGTTCATGAAAGGAGAATCAACTCTCCACTTGATTGCAGAAGACTCAGTAAGAAGAAGTCCTGTAATCAAGCCGATAAATATACTTGCAAGAAACGTTAAAATGACCGCCATAAAATGATGCTTGTATTCCATTTTCGCTAACCGAATTGCATCTTTAATCAATCGTTTCACCCCTTAGTTACTCATTCGTATTAAAATAATTGAGGATACCACGGTCTTCTAAGCCTAAAAAGTCAATTCCAAAATAAAGTAAAATGGTAAACACAATACTCCATATTGTGATACTAGCAGATACCCATATAAATGTTCGCTGTTTCGTACCGCCAAATGTCATGCCCGCTATAGCAGTTAAATGACTACCAACGAATAATGGACCAAGCATTGCTAAACCAGGTAATCCATATTTTTTCCAAAGGTTTTCGGCCCTTGCTGAGCGTTTACTTTCTTTTTGTTCTTTCTCTTTTTTCCGTTTCTTTCTCCAATTTTTAATTTGATTAATAAATAAAATGACGAGTAAAACCGTTAAAATATTTCCAACTAACCCAAGCACCATGACTGGTACTACTCCAAGGCCTGCCACAATAGCAATCGGAATAACCGCATATCCCTCAAAAAAAGGCAGCGCCGCCAAAATAAATACTAAAATATATCCCCAAATTAATTTCATCATATCTCTCCTTCAGTGTTATGGTGTGTATATCTACATAAACACTATAACAGTTGTTTTGGAAAAATCAAGCCTAAATTTTGTCGAGGAAAGAATAAAAGATAAAAGGCTGAAAACCTAAGTAGATTATGGGTTTCAGCCTTAAATGGTGGATTGGAGTAGGTTTTGTGTAAACAGCAGTTCTTATAGGTCCAAGCTATTCTAACAACTAGTCAAAAGCTTTAACTATAGCAGCCGTTAGCTTAATACCAATAGTCTGTTCTAATCCTTAAAAAGAAGCTCTTTCTTTTAACTTTTCAATTTCAATCTCAATTGTTGAAACATCAATTCTTTCAAATAAGGGTTTAACATTCATTAAAGTAAATGTATTGCTGTTAACAGCCACAAGAATGTACCATCTCTGCCATGTTTTTTACCAGCAGTTGCCAAGAAATTTACCACTTGCTGTCAAAGTATTTACCAATAGAATAACGTCAACGATTTTGAAGTAAAAAAGCCCAAATCCTCCTTATTTTTAGCGAGGATTTAGGCTTTTGGTCTTCCGCAATCACGCCGATTGTGGAATATCATTTTCTATTGAATAGAATCGTTGTACGGTGCAGCACTTTGCTTTGTTAGTATTGCTTCTTAAACATAAGCACGCCTTCAACTCAATATCAATTATATACTTTAGAGACACTTAATATCTTTAATTATGCGGAAATTTAATCTTTTAATCCGTCTTCTGCGCAACGAGAATGTATAGAGATTTCGCTGGGAAAAATTTCTCTGTTACCTGAAATCCAGCTTCTTTCATTTCCTGCTCCATTCCTTCCAAGGTAATTCTCGGTGCTTTCTCGGAACTTCCTTTTGGTTGAAGTTCAAGACAGATTAGATAGCCTTCTTTTTTTAGTACATTTTTCATTTGAAGTAACAGCGGTGCCAGTGGCTGAATTTCATGCAGTACCAGAGAAGCAATAATCATATCGATAGAGCCATCAGGTAAAGGAAGTGCCTCCATACTTCCCTGCACAGGGACAATATTCGTAAGCTGTTCCTTCAAGGCTTTCTCTTTTATTATTTCCAGCATAGCAGCGTCGATATCTAGCGCGTATACGTTGCCCACGATCCTTTTAGCCGCAGGGATGGAAAAATAACCGGTTCCAGCGCCGAAGTCCAAGATGCTGTCCGTTTCTTTTAAAGGAATCATGTTCAGCAGCTGTTCCGGCGAAAATTCCTTTCTTCGTTCGGGACTTTCCAAGTACGATACTTTTCCTTTGCTGTGCTTACCATGTGGGTGATGCATAAATGTCCTCCTTTTTTAAGCAGCTGTTTAAGCTTGCTGTTTATACTCGTTAAATTTTTCTTCGATCAGTTCTGCATTCACGGCAATGGCAGCCATACTGCCTTCTCCCGCCGCAATAATTAATTGGGAAGGACCAGCAATGCGTGTATCTCCGCAAGCAAATACTCCTTCTGTATTCGTGCGTTGCAAGCTGTCAGTTGCAATTCCGCCCTGCTCGTTTAACGTATATCCAAGCGTAGTTTCAAAAGAAGCGGCCGGTTTCCATTCTGCTGCAATAAACCCTCCTTCGCGGAACACTGTTGTGTTATCTTCTAACTGGATTTTGTCCAGCATACCTTCTTCGCCAATGAAAGCAGCGATCTTCTTTTCATTGATACGGATGCCGTAGCTGTTGAGCAATTCTTGTTCTTCCAGTGAAAGTATCTTATTGCCATTTGTAAAAATAATTAAATCGTTCGTCCAATTGGATACCATTTTAGCCATATGAAGCGCCTTATGATCCTCTGCAATCACTGCCAGCGGTCGATCTCTTAATTCCCAGCCAACACAGAAAGGACAGCTGAACAGGCTCTTCCCGTAGAACTCTTTCACCCGGCGAGAATAATCTTTTTCGCACTGTATACTTCCCCATTTTCTGTCTCCACCTCGAATAAGGTGTTTTTTTTTATTAATACGATGCACCCGTTGCTTTTCAATCCTCACGTCCGAGTACCTGCTTAATTCTTCCTGGGCAACCTTTTTGAATTCCTGTGGATTTATACCGTCCCTCGTGATAAATCCGTGGGACTCGGAAGTCACCGCATTTCTCGGTTTGTTGTCATCGAACAGGATCGTTTTACGTCTTGATCTTCCAAGTACTAAAGTAGCATTCAGTCCAGCTGGTCCTCCGCCAATCACTGCGCAGTCTAATATCATCTTATACACTCCTTTTTTAAATAAATTCAACTTTCTTCTTTCTGTTTGGATTCTGCCTCTTTAGCAATATCGACCAAAAGCTTTGATGCCAGCTCAGCTTTCATATTTTCCTCTGCCTGCCTCATGGTGTTTTCAATCATGCAGCCTTCATGATGAATGGTGCAGTCGAATAGGCTAGTATCTCCTTCAATCGCATGAATAACATCTAAAAAGGATATTTCATGTTTTGTTCTGGAGATTTTATAGCCTCCCTTTGCGCCAGGTGTTGACTCAATCAAACCTGCTTTTCTAAGTTTGGTTAATACCTTAGAAAGGTACGTCGGAGAAAGCTGTTGCATTTCGGCTAATTCCTGCACTCCCACCGAGCTCCCATCTGGCTGCAGCATTAAATGAACCACCGTATGCAGGGCATAGTTTGTCGCGTTTGAATACCTCATACATAACCTCCATATTCTTAAATGTGATATTAAAGACTCT
The DNA here is from genome assembly GCF_003628445.1 of Oceanobacillus bengalensis. Classification (GTDB taxonomy): domain Bacteria; phylum Bacillota; class Bacilli; order Bacillales; family Amphibacillaceae; genus Oceanobacillus; species Oceanobacillus bengalensis. The sequence continues at coordinate 20,276 of NZ_RBZO01000041.1, read as the reverse complement.
TAATATCTATAATACAGATAACTTTATCACTAGACGTGAAGATAGTCAACTAGAGGATTAATAAAACCCTTTTTCAGTTATTTGGCAAATTAGGCATTTCTAAGGTTGGTTAAGAATTTAACGGATTTCCGAAAGAAGTCTCCTATCCTCAAGGAATGTGAAGGGCGCAGCCCAATGAGTAGGTGGGAGATGAATTTCGGTTGGCTTTAGCCAAAAAGATATTGCGTTAATCGAACATTTGTTCTATAATAAAATTATGATATATAGGAGGTGATTTGATATGACTAAGCAGAACAAAGCTTTCAAATTTCGTTTGCTACCAAACGAAATGCAAGAAGTACTATTAGCAAAAACTTTCGGTTGTGTCCGTTTTGTCTACAATAAAATGTTAGCAGAACGGAAGAATACTTATAAAAAATTCGAGGATGACAAAGAGAAACTGAAAGATCAAAAGCTTCCAACTCCTGCAAAATATAAAGATGAATTCCCATTCCTAAAAGAAGTGGATTCATTAGCTTTGGCAAACGCACAGATCAATCTGCAAAATGCTTATAAAAACTTCTTTGAAGGTAATGCTGAATTTCCAAAGTTCAAAAACCGTAAGTCAAAACAGTCTTATACAACCAATCGAGTGAACGGAAATATCGAATTGCAAAATGGTCATATCAAGTTGCCTAAATTGAAATTAGTAAAAATCAAACAACATAGGGAAATCCCTTCTGATTATAAATTGAAATCTTGTACGATTACTAAAACAAAGTCAGGTAAATACTATATTTCAATTTTGACAGAATACGAGAAAGAAATTAAAGCCGTGTCAATTCAAAAAGTTGTTGGTCTGGATTTTGCTATGGATGGTCTATATGTTGAAAGTGAACAGGGTAAGAAAGCCAATTACCCACGTTTCTATCGACAAGCATTAGACAAACTAGCAAAAGAACAAAGTATCTTGTCTCGCAAGAAGAAAGGTTCTGCACGTTGGGAAAAACAGCGTTTGAAAGTGGCTGAATTACAAGAAAAGACGGCTAATCAACGTAAGAATTTTCTTCATCATAAATCAAAAGAAGTAGCATCAACTTATGACGCTGTTATCATTGAGGACTTAGACATGAAAGGAATGTCTAAAGCCCTTCATTTTGGAAAAAGCGTTCATGATAATGGTTGGGGCATGTTCACTCTCTTTTTGGGGTACAAACTAAAAGAACAAGGGAAACAGCTTATCAAAATAGATAAATGGTTTCCTTCTACTAAGAAGTGTTCATGGTGTGGTGCCGAAAAGAAACTATCATTATCTGAACGCACATACCAGTGTTCTTGTGGCTTTGTGGCAGATCGTGACTATAATTCGGCAATCAATATAAAAAATGAAGGCATTCGTCTATTGGCTTTAGCATAAGTACAAAAACTCTTGGAACAAGAGGGTTAGCTCGGTCAGTTTTCGTTGGCTAGTAAAAGCAACGATAAGTCGGGAAGCCCCCACTTCAAGCGACCCGTAAGGGTGGTAAGTGGTGGGAGTAGTTCACTGATTACCACAAAGTCTTATATTTTAATTTCATGGGGCACACATCGAGAACCTGATTTTTCACTATCTAGTGCTTTTGGCTAAATAAAAAATTGAACCTTATACTATTATTGTGGTGGGTTAATTTAAGTAGGGGTTTTAAACTTTATACGACAATAGAGTAATTAATGGAATAACTCTTTATGTTAAAATGAAAATATTTATACTGTTTAGTACTTTGGACGAATTAGAAAGAGAAAGTTTTGAAATGAGGTGGGGATAGGGAATGTGAGTGTAAAGAGAATGACTCTCCTGCAAGGGTTAGTATTAGTCGGTTTATTCGCATTAATGGTGGTTGCAATTCTAATTGCTTCTCAATTATATCTTAGTTATATAGAAGTAACAGAAGCAGCCGACAATTGTTTTAACATTGGTGGATATCCTGTTATTGAAAAGACAGGTTTAGAAATGACTTATTTTGAGTGTGTAACAAATTAATTTTATTTCCTTCAACGGATGCAAGAGTAGAACAAGGAATTGTCGTACGGCGACTTCTATTGTGTTAAAGGTGCAGGTTAGTTTAAGAAGAAAAAACGGAAATTAGTACTAACTATTAATAACAGATGCTAGAATTAGATTAAGTGTTTGTGTTAATTAGGAGGTGTCTTTATGAAGTTAGATGAATTTACAATTGGAGATGTATTCGAAACTAAATCATATAAATTAACAAAAGAGGATATTATGAGATTTGCAGGAGAATTCGATCCTCAGTATATGCATATAGAAGAAGAGAAGGCAACACAGGGGATATTTAATGGAATCATTGCTTCTGGAATACATACGCTAAGCATTTCATTTAAACTTTGGATTGAAGAAGGTTTCTTTGGTGATGATATCATCGCTGGAAGAGGAATGAATAATATTAAATTTATAAAACCAGTATACCCTAATGAGGAGTTGTATACCATTGCTGAGGTTATTGATAAGAGAGCAATAAAAAAAGAAGCTGGGCTCATTACTATAAGGTTATCTACTTACAATAATAAAAAAGAAAAAGTTTTTAAAGGTGACTTCTCGGCATTGATTAAAAGGTGAAGCGTTTTTTAGGTTAATAATTTAATAACTCTAATTGACATCTTATTCCATTATATGGTGCTTTAGTGAAAGAACATTAAAATCAATTAGTAAAGAAAATAATTAAATTACTACACTTCAGTGTTTTAACATGAAAACTAGGTGGTGAAAAAATGGATGATAAAATAAAATCGGCATTTGAAAAATCAAAATCGGGCGATAAAGATGAGCGTTATGAAGCCTATCAATATATTTTAAATGCAACTGATCAACAAGTTGATTGGGCTTATGAGGTATGGAATCAACTATTAGAGGACTTAACGCATAAAGATAATCATCAACGCTCTCGTGCGGCACAATATTTAGCCAATCTAGCTAAAAGCGATCCAGAGATGAGAATGATGAAAGATTTCCCTAAGTTGTGGGAGGTAACAAGAGATGAAAAGTTTGTTACAGCTAGACACAGCCTCCAATCTATATGGAAAGTCGGAATTGCTGGTACAGCCCAAAAAGAAATGGTAATTGAGTTTATGGTTGAACGCTTTAAAAAATGTGCAGAAGAAAAGAATTTCACCTTAATTCGTAATGATATTATTCAAAACATGAAAAATTTATATGACTATTTCAATGATGAGGTTATTAAACGAACGGCTCTGGATTTAATTGATACGGTTGAAGACAAAAAATACAAAAAAAAATATATGGATATATGGAAGTAGTTGTGATGTACTTTTAATACTCATGCAACAACTACTTTGTGCAATTATGTACTTAAAGTAATAGGAGCAAGAGTGAAAAAAGGCAATCACCAAACGATTGTCTTTTTTTCTTTGGGAAATTATTTTTCGAACATTATGGTAATATTGAGATGAAGTTATTCCATTAAGGGCGAGTTAGGTGATAATGATGTATGAAGGTAAAAGAATTTTAATTGTTGAAGATGATCAAGAGATTAGTAGACTACTACGTGTAATTTTGGAAAAGTCACAGATGGAACCGGTTGCGGCTTATTCCGGTACAGAAGGTTTGTTGCAGTTACAAAATAATTCCTTTGATTTAATTTTATTGGACTTGATGCTCCCAGGTAAAAGTGGAGAGGAACTTATAAAAGAAATTAGAGAAAAGAGTGCTATTCCAATCATTGTTATTTCAGCCAAGGTTGATATAGAGAACAAAGTGCAAGTATTGAAAATGGGTGTGGATGATTACATAACCAAACCGTTTCATCAGGAAGAAGTGATGGCCCGGGTAGAAGTTCAATTACGAAAAGCAAGTTTTCAGCCGATGCAACCAACCAAAATGGGATGGCGAGGGCTCAAAATGAATATAGAAAAACGGTCTGTAACGTTAAACGAGAGAGGGCTACAGCTGACGAATGCTGAGTTTGATATTTTAGTCTTTTTCATAAACAATCCGGAGCGTGCGCTTTCCAAAAAGGAAATCTATGAAAGCATTTGGACAGGGACCTATTATGGTGATGATAATACAATCAGCGTACACGTCTCCAATCTCCGTAAGAAAATTTCCGAAATAACAACGGAAGAATATATAAAGACCATTTGGGGAGTAGGTTTCATGCTTGTTTGACTTCTTTACGAATTCTTTATGTTTTGCTTAAAGGATTTTAAAGACTTCTAAGCTAAACTGAGATCAACAAGAAATGTAGTGAAGGAGTCGAAAAAGATGGGTACGATTATACAAACGTATCAATTAACGAAAAAATTCAAGGAACAAGAGGTCATTAAACCGCTTGATTTCTCAGTAAAAAAAGGAGAAATTTGTGCACTAATTGGAAAAAACGGTGCGGGAAAATCGACATTGTTCAAAATTCTTTCAGGACAAATCATGCCGACAGCTGGGGAGTTTCAGCTATTTGGCAAATCCGGTAAAGAGATGGACCAGGCGAAAAAAAGAATGGGTTTTATAATCGAAGCACCGGTATTTTTTCCGGATTTTACTGCTATACAGAATCTAGAGTATTTCCGGCTTCAACGAGGGGTTGTTGAGAAGAAACGTATTTATGAAGTTTTGGAAATCGTTGGCTTGGAAAATCAAAAGCGGAAACGATTTAGAGATTATTCCATGGGGATGAAGCAGCGATTAGGTATAGCACTTTGTTTGTTGAGCAACCCCGATTGTCTAGTACTTGATGAACCAATCAATGGTTTGGATGCAGAAGGGATTATGGAAATTCGTCACTTATTAAAGAAGCTCAATCAGGAAAAACAAATTACAATATTTATCTCTAGTCATATCTTAACGGAGTTGGAGCAACTAGCAACACGTTATGTATTTATTAAAAATGGTGTGATTGTTGATGATTTAAGTAAGGAGTCTTTGGAAGCAAAAAGCAAGAAACAAATTTTGTTATCGGTGAGCGATCCAGCAAAATCTTCACAAATTTTAGAACGGACCTTTGCAGATATTCAGTTTAAAGTCCTTCCTAATCAAGTAATCACCATTCAAAATCATGTAGAGAGCAGCGGAGAGATAAATCGCCTCTTAGTGGATCAAGGTGTAGTGGTGAAGGAGTTTCGCATCGAAGCACTGAATCTAGAAGAATACTTCTTGGGATTAGTGGAGGAGATTAGCCATGATTAATTATTTGAAAAGTGAAAGCTATCGTCTGTTACGAAAAAAAGGACCGTACTTGACAAGTATGATAAGTTTATTGCTAATCGCAGCCGCATCAGCTCTCCTTTATTTTTTTGGACAGTCTGACCCGAACTTCCCGTATGCAACGAGTAAATTTTTCTATTCAAATGTTATTAGTGGTGGTGTATTGATTATATTAGTAGGGTCCCTTTATAATTTAGCTTTAACTGGTCAGGATATGTCGTTGATTAAGCAATCCATTTCATTCGGTATTTCCCGAAGTGTCATCTTTTGGTCTAAGTTACTTTTGACTTTAAGTTATTTTCTGTTGATCTGTGTTGTTGGGATATTGTTTGTGATTGTATTAGGTGAGAACTTGCTGCTAAGTGATGATCAGTCGGTCAGAAATCTTTTGATTGCGTGTGTTAATATGGTACCGATTGTTTTGAGCGGATTTTTCCTAACCCATACATTGAAGATGCTGAAGGTCGGTGATATTTATCTCATTTTCACCCTGTTGTTTATGTATGGATTTTCTGGGACTCTATTACGATACTTGCTCCGTCCAATTGCAGGCTTAGATGCGTTATATCACTATGCACCAAGTACATTGCTAAGTGATAACTTAATGGACTTTGTTAATGATTCAGTTCATTTTGGTTCCGAATATTGGATCACGGGCACCGTTATTTCTGGGATTGCTTTACTGATTGGAGCGAAATGGTTCGCTAAACAAAACATTGATTGATGGAGAAGGGATGAATGAACGTGAGCAGCTGGTTGTTTATAATCTTGGCTTTCCTGCTGATTGTTTCGGTGTCCATGCTTCTGCTGTTTCATTTGGATATCAGAAGGATGACGAAACAATTAGAGGAAATCAGTGAAAATTTCGGGACGAATGAATTAGTTCGCACAAATACGCATAATAAAAACTTGGCCCGATTTGCTGCGAAAATCAATCAGCTGATTCAATTATTCAAACAAAATCAGCAGTCTGTCGAGAGAAGAGAAATGGAACTAAAGCAAGAAATCACGAATATCTCCCATGATTTAAGAACGCCTTTAACATCAATCAAAGGATTCTCAGAGTTATTAACCGATTCGTGCCTATCTGAAGAAGAAAGGAAAGAGTTTTTATCTATTATTCAAAAGAAGATTGATAATCTCACAATGATTGTTGATTTATTCTATGAACTTTCACAACTCGATTCTTCGGACAAGAAATTGAATCTAGAAAAGCAGTTTCTAGATCAAGTTGTCGTGGAAACAATGCTAATGTTCTTTGATGACTTTGAGAAAAAGCAATTAAAGGTGGACTTGGATGAAGGGACTGTATCCCCTGTTCTTGCTGACGATAAAGCAATCGTTCGGATTGTAACCAATATTATTCAAAATGCCTTAACTTATGCTAAAAGTTATTTAAAAATTAACTATGTAGAGGAAGAAAAATATATTTGGTTAAGGGCAGTAAACGATATTGAGAAGATTAATGTTACGGAACTTCAACAGATTTTTAATAGAACATTCAGGTTGGAACCTAGTCGAACTGGTACCCAGCTTGGATTAGGGCTTCATATTGTTCAGCAACTTGTTAACAAACAAGGAGGAAAAGCGGTAGCTGAAGTCCGTGAAAATGAATTTATTATTGAGGTGTCGTTTAGAAAGTGGGATTAGGGGAAAAATGCTGATGTTCACATCTAGATAATGTGTTGGCTTTCATTAAGGAAACGAAAAAGGGATAGATATGGTCTAGCAGAACGGGCAACTCTCCATTATGATGAGAGGTGTTTCTCCTATTAGAAAGGTGGAGAAGCACCTTTTTTAAAATGATTGTGAAAAATAATTCGCCTTCGATGGTCTGTGAGTGGTTCGATTAGAGGCCTTCCATTCATTTACAAAAAGGTTATATATTGATTAACCAAATATATCGTTTAATGATATATTTGGTCAGCTTGGAATGGATTGCATTGATGAATGATGGCAAGAAATGACACATTAAAAATGGGCAAACTAAGAGATATAGCATTTTATATCCTTTTGTCACTAGTAAAAGAGAATCATAGATACTCAATTATGAAAACGGTTGAAGAAGTAACTGGGGGAGAAATAAAAATCGGGGCAGCATCATTGTATAGCACGCTGAAAAAATTAGTTAATGAAGAAATGATTGAGAAAATTTTAGATCAGTCTTTTAATAAGAAAACTTATATAATTACAAGTAATGGATATGAAACATTGAAAAAGATTATGAACGAAGAAAAATGATGATAAAACATGCTGATCATGTATTACGGGGGGGGGGGGGAGAATTAAGGTGCAATAATAGAAGAGAGCAACGAGACTTTTTGTCGTTGCTCTTCTTCATTCTAAAAACTATCTGTAAAGCTCTTGCCTAATTCATCCACTTTATTGATGTGGATGAATAATTTTATTTATCCCTGCGATTAGAAATACGTTTAAGAGTGTGCATGAATTCAAACGATACACACTCCCATTTATTTTTTCAGCCCAGGTACGATTAGATCAATGGCTAGCTTGTATAAATTTTTCTTTTCCTGACTTGAATGATAGCCAAACAATTCTGCATTCTCTAATGAAGTGATAAAATTATATAAAAGTACCGATACATCTTCAATATGCAAATCTTCCTTGAATTCCCCACGATTTATGCCTTCCTCTAAAATACGACCCACGATTTGAAATTCAGGTTCATACAGTTCCAGCACAGCATCATAATTGTGTTTATTTGTGGAAACAAAATATTCTTGAATGGTATTCATAATCGGTTTTTGTAGCATTATATTATTTAAATTCGCCCAAATATATAATTTTTTCTCAGCTGACTGCTCAGTCTGTGACGTAATATCCCAATTTCGAATAAATTCATTAGATACTTGCTGAATACAGTGAAGGTACAATTCCTCCTTATTTTTAAAATGGTAATAAATCGTCCCTTTACTTAAGTTTGTTTCATCTTTTATGTTGGCCATAGATGTGGCACTATAGCCTTTGTGTTCAAATATTTTCGTTGCGACATCCACGATAAATTGCTTCGTATCCTCACTATTCACGCCTGTTGGTCTGCTCATACTTCCTCCAAGGTTTTTAATCTTATTTTAGCTTATTCATACGAACTATGCGAATTAATCGGATGAATGTCTATTTTGATTGCACTAAATGTTTATTTTGTTTATTATTACCGAAATTTTAATTGACCGTTCGTCCGAATAATGTTATTATTTTTTTCGAAGGGAGTGACCCATATGAAAAACAAAGTCATTATCATTGGTGGGGGCGTTGCGGGCTTAGCAATGTCATTATTTTTAAAGAAAGCAAATATTGAAAGTGTCCTGTATGAACAAGCAAAAGCGTACGGCAAAGTCGGAGGGCATTTTGTCATCCATCCAAGTGGGGTACAAATGCTTGAAATGCTAGGTTTAGGTGAAGAAATTAAAAAGAATAGCCATCATTTAGTCGATTTTGCAGTGCTTGATAAGGACAATAATTCATTATTTGATGAAATAGAAGCAGAAGATGAACTTGCATTAGAAGAAATGCCATATTTAATTAATATAGCTCGTTTCCATCTAATCGATGTTTTATATAAAGAAGCAGTAAAACAAGGGATTGACATTCAGTTCGGGAAGCGTTTAAAAGGATTTACACAGGAAGCAGAAGGTGTAAACGTAACGTTTGAAGATGGCACGGAAGATTTTGGTTCGATTTTAATTGGAGCGGATGGGGTTCGTTCGAAAACGCGTGAGCTTTTATTCCCGTTCCCAGCGAATCCGTTAAAATATTTAGGTAAAACAGGTGTATACGGCATGATTGAAACTGAAAAATTAGGTGAACATAAAGAATACTTCACAACGGATACTTCCCTTATGTATTTCCATGAGAACTTTAATTTCTTCGTATCCAAGCACCATCCAACAGATGGAGAAATTTCTTGGTCGCTTATTTCAACGGAGCCACGGAAAATAGCGAAAAAGGATTTTGAAGGAAAACCGTTAGAGGCATTAAAAGCGGATTTAGCTGCACGCTTTGAAGGCTGGGAAATGCCGATTCAACAATTAATTGAAGCAACAGACCATATTATCGCAAAGCAGCTTTATCGCATCGACTTGATGGAGCATTACTCGCACGGTCGTGTTGTATTAATCGGTGACGCCTTGCATACAGCGGATCCGAACGCAGGTATGGGGACAACTTTAGCGTTTGAAGATGCGATGTATTTAGCAAAAATGCTACGTGATTATGATTACGATGATGCCTTTTATTATTTCGAGCATGACCGCAAGCCACGTGCGGAAAAAGTGTTCCACAGTGCAACTTTATTAGATAATTTAGAGTTTGATAATGTAGAGGATTATGCATTCTTTAATGATGGAGTAGACGCTAGCTGGGATAAGTAGTATGAAACAAACCGAGCTTATGTAGGGCCGTTTGGTTTTATGTGGGCTAAATTACAAATATAACAGTGGATAATTAACTTAAGTAGCCTTTAAGCGTGATGTCACCTTAAAGGTCCTTTTTGAAAGGGGATAATAGATGGAAACCTTGCAACAAGATCTCATAAATAAACCAGTAAAAAAGCTGTTCTTTCATTTCTTTTTCCCAGCCGTATTTGGCATGTTACTCATGTCTGTTAACATGCTGCTCGATGGTATTTTTGTCGGACATGGCGTTGGAGAAATTGGCTTAGCTGGGGTGAATCTAGCAGCACCCATTTTTACACTCATTTTAGCAATTAGTTTATGGATTGGTATTGGTGGGGCTACAAACTTTTCAAATTATGTTGGTGAAGGGTCGCTTGAAAAGGCGCGAAGTAGCTTTACATTAGCCTTAGCTATTTTTACCGGGCTATTAGGTATTATTAGCGTTGTCGGTTATCTAAATATAGAAACAGTTGCAACTTGGATCGGCGCTAATGAAGAAACATTAGCTCCGACAACAGAATATTTACGTATTTTATTTTCATTTGGCTGGATTCTGGGTTTACAGGAGATACTGAGCATTTTTATCCGAAATGATGGGCGACCAGTGCTCGGGATGGTGTCGCTGGGTGTTACCTCTATCGTCAATGTTATTCTGAATTACATCTTCATTTTCAAATTAGGGTTAGGGGTATACGGAGCTGGTTTAGCGACAGTAATTGGAGGAGCAGTCGGGGTAGCTATTTTCATACCACATTTCTTTAAAAAACAAATTGTGTTAAACAGAATGGCATGGGCTTGGTCAAAACAATTGGCTACTCGAATTTTATCGATTGGCTTCCCGAGCTTACTTGCAGAATCAGGTGGCTTTATATTAATTGTCGGCTATAATTTAAGTGTTGCAGCAACTTTAGGAACGGATGGCGTCACAGCGTTCTCTGTTATTAACTATTTACATGGCTTTCTGTTTTTAGCATTCTTTGGTATCGAAACAGCGATGCAACCAATGATTAGCTATTATCACGGTGCCAAGAAAAAACTGGAAATGCAGGAAACAATCGCATTGGCAGAAAAGACAGCTGTCGGACTTGGTCTTACTTTATTTGTAATTGGCTTTGTTTTTGCTCCATGGTTAGTACGTTTATTTGGGGTAAATGATGCCTCTATTATAGAGCTAGCAGTAGAAGGCATTCGTTTGTTTTTCATTAGCTATTTATTTATCGGGATTAGTTTTGTCTATATGACGTATTTCCAATCCGTGGGGAAAGTATGGTCCGCGACAGTAATTATTCTTTGCCGAAGTTACGCATTCTTTTTAGTGTACTTATTTGTATTACCGAAAATACTAGGTGTCAACGGTATCTGGCTTTCGATGCCGATTGCCGAGCTAACAGTGGCAATTCTAATTGTTTTCATTGTAAGGAAACGTGTACGAAAGCAACTGAAGGTTACTCAGGTTCATTCTTCAAGCCATTAATAATGGCGAAATGTTCTTTAAGCATACTTTCTATTCTTTGTAATAGCAGCGTGGCTACCCGTCATGCTGCTTTATTTTGCTTAATGCAGTAGTATAAAAGAAACATTCCTGAACTTTCAGTTGAACTATCGGCTATACTTGTATATGTGACAGGAAAAAATCTAAAGACATGGATTTTTACTATAGCAAGGCATGTAGCAATTGACCCTTATAGAAAGAGAAGATTCGCCTCTGTTTAAAAGATGCATTTTTCAAGAATGGTTTTAATGTTAACTTTTTATCGTTGAATATCAGTAGCACTATTTAATCAGAAAACGATTAAGGTATATAGAGAAATTGGATTTAAAGACGTTGGGGCTTTTATGCAGGATATAAATGGTAGCACATTTGTACCTGGTGCTGCATGAAGTAAGGGGATTATATCTTCATCATAATTACAGATTGTATTTACCTGATAAACGGAATGATTATCAGGGTTACCCATATATTCCTCACTTTCATCACCCGCCATAAATCTCCAACCACTATCTGGTTGTCCGTCTAAGGGCTCTTCCCTATACATGAAACCAACCTTACAACCATCAACTGTTATTCTGTCCGTTGCAATACACCCCACATTTGAATCAATGAATCGTTTAATCATGCTACCAGGTATAAAGAATTTCTTTTCCTTCTTTTTAGACCAAACCATTTTATCACTCCTATTTTTTTCTGCTGTTATATTCTGCTAGAGGTTGTTCATTCGCTCTTAAACGATACTTCTTCGCTAGTATAATAACTTTATGGTTCCATAATAACATAATGTTCCAAATATTTATCGAAAAAATTTGATGATCCTTATTTCACTCTTGCACCATTAGTTGAAAATGAAGTTAAAGATTCACTACATATATTAATTGCCATTAAGGCAAATATGTTATAATTCAATAGTCTAATAATTTTCATTGTTTTAGACAATCATTGTTTTGGGGTAGATATTATGACAAATAAAAGAAATGTTTGCTTGAAAAATTATAAGGGGATTACGACTAACTAATCAAACTTTTTAGCGTTTCCCCAAATACCGAAAGGGGAAAATTATTTGAATCAAATATTATTAGTTATTGATGCACAGCAAGAATTAATTGATGGGAATCAAGAAGGAAGTCCAATTTTCAATAAAGAGCAACTCATCCGGAATATTAATAAAGTGGTTGAAGAAGCAAGACATTCAGGTGTTCCAGTTGTGTTTATGAGGGATCTGGATGTTGCTGAGGGAGAAGGTAATGGATTTCAAATTCACAATGAAATTAATGTACCCACTGAGGCAAGGGTTTTCGATAAATCTGCAACAAATTCCTTTTATGGGACAGGACTGTTAGAACATTTAAAATCACAGCATATTGAACACATTGTGATTATGGGCTGTGAAACACAGCACTGTATAGATAGTGCGGTCAGAACAGCAACGATTAGTGGATTTGATGTAACATTAGTTGGTGATGGTCATTCAACGTTGGGCAATGATGTTTTAAGTGTAGAACAAATTATAAAGCATCATAATACTACACTTCACGGTCATTATAATGTTGAACACTTTTCTATTGTCAGAGATTCAGAGGAAGATTTATTTCGTCCAACTCACAATTCATATAGAGAAAGTTAAAAATAGCAATTATCGAGTTGCTTATCTTCTGACAAAATCACAAAATAGATGTACATTCGTTTTAAAATAAGCAGGGATATATTTTATCAAGACCTAATTTAAAAAATGTATAAATTAAAGGGTTCTACATTTTAAATATTACTATGTAGAACCCTTTCTTCTTTTACTAAAGCTCCCGTTCGTTATACATAAAGACATACACATTAATTACATATTATATAAGTTATTATTTCTTACCTTTTCGTTCTAAAAGTATAGGTGCTATATTTAGTAAGATAGAAACAATTGTCAAAAACCACATTGCCCTTTCCATACCAGGTACTACATCCATTAAAGCTGCCCAATCTTCCACTTCTACCCACACCGATACAAGACTGTATTCTGAACAAAGTGTTAATGCTGTAAATGATAATCCTATCGCCATAGCAAGCCTATAATCCTTTCCTGCTTTATACATATAAAGGTTTATAAAAGTTGCTACTATTGCAATAACCCCAAATATCATAAATAACATTACTAACCTCCATTTATTTTTATTTTTGCCGTGTAATAATACTAATGTGCATCATCTCAATTTTCCCATTTCCTTTTTATTAGACATTAATACGTCAAATCTTATTTGATGGTTAATGCTCTTCCTTTTGTGATTTCTTATTGATACAGATAGGTAAGGGTTTGATGTTATCGCCCCCTGTTCACACCGTACGTAATATCTTTAATTGTTAATTAATCGGTTCCTGCCGTTCTACTTCCTGTATTCCTTTTGATATTTCGATAAGCAAGCCGTATATTTTCATTAGAACTCATCAATTCTATTAATCCATAAAACTTTTCACCATTGACACTTCGAGTGTAGAGAGTGTCAATACACTCTTGTAGATTATAATATTCATTATGTCTCAGTTTCTTCCGTTTCAATAATTCGGTACCCCTTGTTCTCGGAGTTAACCTCTTTTAGTCTCACGAGAACCTTATTAACCGATAAAGATCTGCCTTACATGGTTGAATGATTCTTCATTAGTCTAGTGGCTATCCCTCTGTGTTGATTAGACACTTCATTGGTACCGTGCCACCACTTTCACTGATATAAAGAGAAGTTATACAATAACTATTGTCATTATTGCTTTCCTTGCCAACGTTTCATTAGGAGTAAGCCTTCCACGTTATCAGCTTACAACGTTGAATTATATCTATTTTAGAATGAACTTAGGTGCTTCCTCTAAGCCTGTTAACTTTCATACGCCTGTAACGTATCATGGATTTTCATATTAGTTAGTCTTACTCACCCACAGTTAACCTCACAATTTGGTGATATACACATTTCTATGTATTGCAGGTCTAGACCTGTACATTCAGAAGTTTGTCAGCTTAACCTTTTTCTTGTAGGTTTATTCGCATACTCACCATATTCATTCAACTCAAGCATCATGATTCACACCACCCCATCGGGTAGGCTTTCGTCAGCCAAATTTCACTGTTACGGTAAATTCTTACGCCTTTTCACCGAGCTTTTAACATTATCATTCTTACTAAATCAAGTGCTAATCGACTTAGAGAGAACCCTTCCGAGCGTTACCTCCTCATTTGATTCTTCAATATAATCCTTCAATTCCATAAGGAATTGCCTAGCCTTTACCAGAGTGATGTAGCCATCCTCCATTTAAACTAGGAACATTTCGCACCACTAACCTGCCATTTAGCACAAGAAGCGATTGTTCTTGTTAAACAATCGCACCAGTTTGTTGAAGTGTTACCTCTTTTTATCTACTCTTTACTAATAATGCCTCCCAATCTTCAAATGACAACTTTTCAATAGTATGTTTTAATTCATTAGGAACTTCAATATAGCACATCAATTCTAAACTATTTCCATCTGGGTCATCAAAATAGACAGAGGCATTTCCCTGATTTGGTCTTATAAATGGCTCAATTGATGTTCTACTTCCAAACGTTACAGCTTCAACCTGTATGGATTCAAGCCACTTTATAGACTTTTTTAAATCCTCATAAGTAACTCGAAAAGCAATATGTCTTAAAGATGGGTGATAAGAAGTCTGGTACTCCTTTCCTTCCCACAACCCTAACCAACTTTTACCTTCTTCTATCCAAAAGAAAGCAGTGTCCTCATCACGCCAAGCAAACTTCAAACCTAATTTTTGGTAAAATTTAATTGACACTTCTAAATTTTTTACAGGTAGATGTGCTTCATATAATCCCTGTATCATTAAACCCACTCCTTTAATATGTATTTTTTCTACAACTATCCTGACCCGATAGTAAATAACTCAACCATTATAATAACTTAATATTCAAAAAAACAAATTTTAAAGAAAAAGACGATCGTTTTGATGACCGCCCAGTTGAACTAATGCACCATTTACTTAAGTGAACCTGTTCACTTTTTTCTGTTAATCTAGATTTACTTTTATTTGAAACTAGTATCCTTTTCATATAGCTTGATATGTCCGCCACTTACACCATATACTACGCCGCTATTTCTCCAACCGTATTTTTCATAATAACCATCAAGATCTGTGGAGAGATAAAGCTTATCATAACCTTTTTTTGCTGCCTCTTTCAGACTGTGTTGCAGCAACTTAGATCCTATTTCTCTTCCTCTGTATTCTTCTTTCACAAATAAGCAGGCAAGCCACGGGCATAGGTCTTGGCGACTATTAAGATCATTTCTTAGTAATGCATAGGTTCCAATGATTTCCTCCTTTTCTATCGCAACATAAAACCTTGGAATACCGGAAGTAATGCTACAAGAATGAATCATAGCGTCCTCGTAAAACTTATAATTATGTTCATTTCCCCATTCTTCCCAAAATACTTTTACTGCTTTTTCAAAAAGTCTATTCTTTTCCTGTAATTCAACAATTTGCATTCATTTTCCCCCATCCAGTTTATTTTTTATAAACAACTTGATAAAGCATTTCTTCTGTTAAACAATCTTGCCCCGTTAATACAATAAGTTCAACAAAAAAGGTGGTGAATCCTTCTTGAGTTAACGCATCATTTTACTTTATACAGATAGGTAAGGGTTTGAAGTTATCGCTCCCTTTTCCCCCTGTTCACACCGTACGTGCGACTTTCACCGCATACGGCGTTCCAACTAATCCAATTCATTCAATTCATTCAATTCTATGTATTAGTAGATTGACGTTGCTTTCTTCCGAAATCAAATTGCTTGATTTTGACATTGTAATCGAAGTTCATTAAGTTTTTCCATTTGCCTTTTCGTCAGATTTAAGACTTTTATCAATGCTTTTATCTTATCACTATCTTTTAAGTGTACTAGTCTATGAACAGATTCATGAAGGATTGCTAGGTTTGAGAATGAATCATCCTTCGAAAGATGATACGGATTCTTATGGTGGCAATGCCAATCGTTTATGCCTAGTTCCATTCCAGAGATGGCACACCTGCCGTATTGAGCGATGAATTTACTTATTCGATTGTCATTATATTCAATTGTTCGATTTGGAATAAAACTTTTCATGATAGAAGATAGAACTTCTTTACTTATAGCTTTTAGCCCTTTGTGTATCTTTTCCCTACCTTTAGAGGTGTAATTACACGTATCCTGGGAAAAGGCTAAACTTGTTTTATAACGCTGAGCATAAATGGGTACAAATACCATATTTTGTATCTTATACATTTTGGATTTGTAGCCTTTGTACCTTTTTTGTAGAGTCTTAGTCATATCATGAAAGTTCGCATCTGTTCTGAGATTCTTTAGGCGGTTAAACATAGTTATTCGCAGATAAAAGTTTAACTCACTAAGATTTTTTGTAATACTTGTGGCTGCTGAATAGTAATTTTGTATCCCCATAACAATGGTGTTAAAGTTCCACACAGTTTCCTTACTTGGATTCTTCTGAATTGCTTTGATTGCACTTTTAATTTTGTTAGTAGCATTTGCTTTCGCACTTTTTGACATATTAGATTTAGCAACATATCCAAACTTTGTCTTACCTTTTCTGACTGCTTTAATGGAAAAGCCAAGAAACTCGGAAGAGTTCTTCTTTAGGTTAATGACCTTGGATTTTTCTTCACTCGTTTCAAGTTGTAGTCTATTTTTCAAGAAGTCTCTTATAGCGTAGTTCATTCTAATTGCTTGAGAACGTGTGCGACACAAGACTTTAAAATCGTCCGCATAACGGACGATAAAGCATTCCTTTAACTTAGATTTTTTAAGTGCAGGATATTTTGAAAAGTTGTTCTTATATTCGTAGCTACTGGCAAACGTTTCCCATTGATTACTTATCCACCAATCAAGTTCATTTAATACAATGTTTGATAAAAGTGGGGACAATAACCCACCTTGCGGTGTTCCTTTTGTTGGTATTCCTTCGCCGTCAATCTCTGCTTTTAGAAGTTTTGATAAAATGGATAGTAGCGTTTTATCTTTTATTCCTAATGACCAAATCTGTTTTAAGAGTTTACTATGATTCACATTATCAAAGAAACCTTTGGTATCCACATCAATACAGTGATGAAGGCTAGATTGATTTATCAGAAATTTAAACCTCGCTATTGCATGATGGGTGTTTCTATTCGGTCTAAATCCATAACTGTGTTTATGGAACTTCGCTTCGCAAATAGGGTCTAAAACTTGTAAAATACATTGTTGAAAAATCCTATCCCAAATGGTTGGGATTCCTAGTGGTCTTACTTTACCATTAGCTTTAGGAATGAATACACGTCGTACTTTTTGTGGTTCATAGTTATCAAACATATTTTGAACCTTTACTATTGCAGCTTCCACTGATAAATGACTAATATCTTTAATTGTTAATTTATCTGTTCCATGCGTCTTACTTCCAGTATTCCTTTTAATATTTCGATAAGCAAGACGGATATTTTCTTTAGAACTCATCAATTCTATTAACCCATAAAACTTTTCACCATTGACACTTCGAGCATAAAGAGTGTCGAAGCACTCTTGTAGATTGTAATATTCATTGTGTCTCAGTTTCTTCCGTTTCAATAAGTCGGCTACCCCTTTCGGAGTTAAACCTCTTTTAGTCTCACGAGAACCTTATTAACCGATAAAGATCTGCCTTACATGGTTGAATGATTCTTCATTAGCCTAGTGGCTATCCCTCCGTGTTAATTAGACACTTCATTGGTACTGTGCCACCACTTTCACTGACACAAAGGGAAGTTATACAATAACTATTGTCATTATTGCTTTCCTTTCCAACGTTTCATAGGGAGCAAGCCCTCCACGTTATCAGCTTCCAATGTTGAATTATACCTATTATGGAATGAACTTAGGTGCTTCCTATAAGCCTGTTAACCTTCATACGCCTGTAACGTATCATGGATTTTCATAGTACTTAGTTTTACTCACCCACAGTTAACATCACAATTTGGTGATATACACATTTCTATGTATTAAAATTTTAGACCCGTACATTCGGAAGTTTGTCAGCTTAGCCTTCTTGTTTTTAGGCCTTATTCGCATTCTCACCATATTCATTCAAACCCAAGCATTATGATTTACACCACCCCATCGGGTAGGCTTTCGTCAGCTAAACTACACTGTTACGGCAAATTCTCACGCCTTTTCACCGAGCTAATAACACTATCATTCTTACTAAATCAAGTGCTAATCGTCTAAGAGAGAACCCTTCCGAGCGTTACCTCATCATTTGATTCCTCGATATAATCCTTAAATCCCGTAAGGGATTGCCTAGCCTTTACCGGAGTGATGTAGCCATCCTCCATTTAAACTAGGAACATTTCGCACAAGTACATTATTTCACAAAGTGACTAATATTGTTATAAAATTTTACTCATATATTCCCCAGGTAAGCCATCTATTTCACATATTTTTTCCGATATAAATCCTTTTTTAAGTAATATTTTCCTTGAAGGTAGATTATTAGGGTCAATAATAGCAGTTACACGATTTAAACTTAGTTTATTTGCATTCTCTAACAAAATCTCAGCAATCTCACTACCATACCCTTTCCCCCAATACTCTGGTAATACCATATAACCTAACTCAGCTTCTTCATTGTCTTTGCTTTTAATTAGCTTTCCGAGCCCTATAAACTCATTGTTTTTACTGTTAAAAACTTTGTATGTACCAAATCCCTTAAAATCATTATTTGTATCTAATAGCTTCTGAAAATTCACTTGTGCTTCTTTCATTGGTATTGAACGTTCAGTAATCATTGCCATAACCGATTCATTAGAAACAAGACTAAAATAAAAATCAAAATCACTTTTTTTAAATTTCTCTAAACTAATGCGATACACTGTAATAATACCCCTCTCTAAATCCATCAATTTTCACTTTGAAATCTCCATAATAATTTAACCTTGTAGAATTAACCTGCCAGTAAGCACAAGAAGTGATTGTTCTTGTTAAACAATCGCACAAGTTACTTTAAGTGTAATTGTTCACAATGTTACTTTATTATGGAATAAAAACAAGTGTCAGTCAGCTTGCTACCATCTGCGGATAAATCATCATTTCTTAATGTACCTTCTAATACAAACCCAAGCTTTTCTGGGATAGCACGACTTTTAAGGTTTGTTGATTCACACCTTATTTCAATTCTTCTAAATTTGATATTATTTAAACCAAAGTTAGCTAATTCCTTTACTGCTTCTGTCATATATCCATTACCGCTAAATTTTGTATTAATCCAATACCCAATTTCACATTTAGGAATGTCCCAGTTAATTCCCTGAAGGCTCGTTGTTCCAATAAAGTCATTGCTATCTTTATCAAAGATAAGAAAACGAAAACTTTCTCTTTTTAAAAAATTTATATGAGCATTTCTTAAATTTACCTCTGTTTCTTCAACAGTAGGAAGTTCTTGGGCAAATGGCAACCACGCTTTTAATTCATGAAAGGAATCTCTAATTGCTTGGTTCACAATATTCCCGTCTCCTGTTTGAAGTGGTGCTCGAAGGATTAGTCTTTCTGTTTCTAATTGTAAAGGAACATCTAACAACAAAGGATTCATTTGATTTCCCCTCTCTGAATTTTTAGATTAAAATTGAAAAGTAATGCAATAAAAAAACTCTCACCTCCAAGAAATAATTCTTGAGGACGAGAGTTGTAACTTCGTGGTACCACCTCAGTTTGTTGATACGTCACCATATCAACCTCTTCAGGTACTTTCATACCCTATCTTTCTATCGGAAGAACCCGTCTTATTATCCCTAATTTTCATTAGATTGTTAAGAAGCTCCGAGGCTTTATTCATTAAGACGAATACTACTCCTTTTCAGCAAACAGGAGTTCTCTGTAAATATCCACTTCTTAACTACTCTTCTCATCAACGCTATTTAATATGAAATTTTCAAAAAATTATATCCTTTATTATTAATTTTGTCAAAAAATTCCTTGTTAAATTAACTGCTTCTATAACTTCAATAAAAGAAGACTATTCTCCTTGTTGATACAGATAGGTAAGGGTTTGAAGTTATCGCTCCCTTTTCCCCCTGTTCACACCGTACGTGCGACTTTCACCGCATACGGCGTTCCAACTAATCCAATTCATTCAATTCTATGTAATAAAT
>NZ_RBZO01000040.1 GCF_003628445.1 Oceanobacillus bengalensis | reverse complement strand
CTCACTCAATATAATCACTCCTGATGTTTCCCCCTAACATGTCATTAGGGTTATTTTCTATCAAAAGTGGCTCAGTTTTCAATTGCTATGGTGGCTCACTTTTAAGTTACCATATACATATTAATCTAGAATTATGCTGTTGATTAGGAAAAAACAACTTTCCAATACGTGATTTCATGGTTTGTAATCTCAAAACAATTAGAACAACTAATATAGTGGAGGCAGAATACGTAGACTCCTACGGGAAAAGCACGCGTCCGAAGACACATCAGAAGCGTTCTTTGCTTCCGATGGGGCTGAGGCCGTGCCCGTGGAAAGCGAAGTATTCTGCCGGAGCGAAAGGCAGCGCATAACATTAATAAGTATAAGCGAGAGCTAAACAATTTTGAATTAAAGAAATCAACAATCTATACAAAATGTTAATTATAAAGTAAGCAACAAAATATGCGAAATAAAAGCTATAAATTAGTTTATCATCTAAATGCTTCAAATTTGATTCAATTGTATTATCATTCTACAAATTTAACATTCTTTTAATACTAAGTACTTACCAAAACATAACATTAGTCTGAAAATTTACATTCCCCAATGGATAGAAATGGTATTATTGCGGTAAAGAATCAATAACATTAAGGGGGCTAGTCGTGAAAGAAATCCTTATGAAATATATGGCCAAATACACATCACTAAATGAAGAGGAACAACAGGCTATTACGGAAGAAATTATCATTGAGGAATTTGAGAAGGGAACCTATCTGATTAAACAAGGAGGTTCTCCTACTAAGAAATGTTTCTTTGTATTGAAAGGGTGTGTCAGACAATATCATATAGATAATGATGGAAAAGAGGTTACTTCCAATTTCTATACGGAGGAACAAGCAATTTTGTTGTTTAATTTTGAAGAACCAGACCAATCCTCGAATTACTCCTTAACCTGTATGGAAGACTCTGTACTGGTTGTTGCTGACTTAGATTCCGAACAAGAAATGTACAAAGTGTATTCAGAACTTGAATACATGACACGAAGCATGATGGAAAGTTACCTTAGCAATGCACAAACCGAATTGGCAACATTTGTGCGTTCTTCCCCAGAAGAACGCTATAAAACGATTATACAAACCCGAACCGATCTCCTCACACGTGTACCTCAGCATCAATTGGCAAGCTATCTTGGTGTGACACCAGAGTCATTAAGTAGAATTAAAAAAAGAACCAGGTGAAAATTACCCTTATACTTTGAGTCTTACCTTAAGTCAATGCGACATCCGCCTTTTCTAACTATAATAATTGGAAAAGAATAGAAGGAGAATGGCGATGAAAGCGATAGTCTCTGAAAAATATGGAACACCCGATACACTTAAGCTAAGCGAGGTTGCTACACCTGAACCGAAAGAAAATCAAGTACTAGTAAGGGTTCATGCAGCATCGATAAATTATGGAAATCTTGTTTTATTAACAGGAAAACCACTACTAGCCCGTTTGGCATTTGGTCTTACAAAACCAAAATATCCTATTCCTGGTGGGGATATGGCTGGAATTGTGGAGGTAGTTGGTGCAAATGTTACTCAATTTCAGGTAGGAGATGAGGTGTATGGAGATTTATCTAGTAGCAGCTGGGGTGCATTTGCGGAGTATGTCGTTGCAGATGAAGGAGCATTAGCTTTAAAACCTAGTAATCTATCATTTACAGAAGCAGCAGCCGTGCCAATGGCAGCTACTACAGCATTACAAGCAATAAGAGATAAAGGAAGGCCTATGGCAGGGCAGGATGTATTGATTCATGGTGCTTCAGGTGGTGTGGGAACATTTGCAGTTCAAATTGCAAAGGCATTTGGTGCAAAAGTGACTGCGCTGGTAAGTACGAGAAACGTAGATATCGCAAGGTCCCTTGGTGCTGACAATACGATTGATTATAAAAAAGATGACTTCGAGAAGCTTGATGATACCTATGATTTAATTATTGGAGTGAATGGGGCTAGGCCTATTACTTCTTATAAAAGAAAGCTAAAAGAGAATGGAGTTTTCGTTCAAGTTGGTGGTGAATCAAGTCAAATGTTTCAAACAATGATGCAGGTGACTTGGTTATCAATGACAGGAAAAAAGAAATTCGTCATCTTTATGCAGAAAGCTAACCAAAATGATTTAGTTATAATGAAAGAGCTAATTGAAGAAGGAAAAGTAAAGCCAGTTATTGATCGAAGCTACTCCTTAAACGAGGTTCCAGAAGCAATTCAATATTTTGAAAAAGGACATTCACAGGGGAAGGTTGTTATAACAATGTAAATTTGTATGTATATCCTAGCAAGGGCCCTATGGAACCTTAGACGTAAGGACAGGTGAAATGTCCGCAATAATAATAGATAACTAATGGATGCTGAACTTTTCTCAGTGTCCAGTTTTTTACATCTGGTTCGATAAAGTTTGACAAATCTTACGGGGTCAATCCGATCGTTAACTTATAAGGAACCCCATTTCCACTTTTGAGAAAAGACATTTCACCCTGTCAGTATCATACTCAAACATCAATTATTAGATTATTTAGTTTGGAATTTTAGTTGATTGATGTGATAAAATTATATAAAGATTATATTATTTCTCTGTTTTTGTTACTGTATGTATTTAATCTTTCTTCTACATATACTTTTCAGGAGGGGAAAATGGAAAAAGTAAAAAAGAAAAAAGGCTTAGTTAATCGAGTTGGAAAGCTCATTCTGTTCTTGTTATTTATAGTTATTGGATTCTTTGGTGGATACTATGGTATGGATACCATTGAACAGTTAGGTATTGTACCACAGAATTTGGAGCTTACTATTGGTTATATTATGCTGCTTTTAATTATTGTCGTTGTATTGTATGTATTTCAGATTTTTATTCATGAAGGCGGACATTATGTATTTGGTAGATTGACAGGTTATACATTTGTGTCTTTTCGAGTGGGATCCATCATGCTAGTCCGAGAAAATGGGCGGATAAAACGGAAAAGCTATCGTGTCGAGGGTACGTTAGGTCAATGTTTACTCATGCCACCAGATGTAAAGGGGGAAAGCTTTCCATTTGTGCTCTATAACTTGGGCGGTGTTATTGCAAACATAATTAGTAGTTTGTTATCAATCATTCTATTAATTATTCTTCCTGAGCACGAATGGATATCGATTATTTTAGGAATAAATATAGCACTTGGTATTTTTATTGCTTTGGTAAATGGTGTTCCTATGAAACTTGGAGTGCCGAATGATGGAATGGTCATTAATTATTTAAAGAAGGATAAACAAGTACGAAAAGCTTTTTGGCTACAGCTCCATATAAATGGGCTTTTAGCTAAAGGGAAGAGGATACGTGATTTACCAGAGGAATGGTTTGAAATTCCGGAAAATGCCGATTTATCTAATCCGTTAATTAGTGTGATAAAATTTTTTCTGTGTGAGTACTTTATGGATAAGAAGGATTTTGAAAAGGCAAAAGCAGTGTGTCAGTATATTGAAGCAAATATTCCAGATTTACTTGATTTATATAAGAAGGAATTATCTTGTTATCAATTATTCCTTGAAATAATCGGTGACTGCCGGATAGAACGAATAAATGAAATCTATACAAAAGAATTAAAACAATATATCAAAGTTACGAAAAAATACATATCCCGAATTCGTTTGTTATATGCTTATGAATTATTAGTTAATCAGAATAGGGATGCAGCAGATAAGCAGTTAGATGCATTTGAAAAAGCTGCTAAGAAATATCCAGTTCTGACTGAAATAGAAAGCGAGCGAGAAATGTTGGAGCTTATTGATTCTATATACTTTAATCGAAAAGGCCAAACAGATGTAATGAGTTGAAGAATATAATTTGGTGCCTGACCCCTACTACAAAAGTCGCTGTGTAGAGGGAGCTGGCACCGTTATCAAACGAATTTAACCCACTGTAACCCGTCTTGCTCTCAGAACATACACTTGATTTAGAACTAATGCTCCAATCATTTGAATAACTGTTTTCGCAATCACCTGGCCTAAAATCGCTGCTGGAACAGCCTCCCAAGGGATAAATCCTGCTCCTAGTGGACTTAATCCGACAATAACGAATACAACTGAATCTAGTAATCCACCAACAATCCCACTATAAAAGACTCGCCATACGATTGGTAGTTTTAATCTTGTATAAATCTCTGTATCTGCTGTTTCAGAAATGATAAAGGAAATTGCCGAAGCTGTAACAATCATTAGTGAATCCCCAAGTAAGAAGGAGACCACACCAGATAATACTAATGCTGTAAGGATGAATAAATAGGTCTTCCCTCTTCCATATTTGTTTTGCACCAAATCACGAAAGATAAATGTCGCACCTATTAAAAACGTCCCCATTGGAATGATAAACATACCAAGCTCCAGAGGCATGAATGCCGCAGTTATCACGTTTGCCGAGACAATTGAAATTAAATATAAAAATACACGTAGCATATTATTTCTCCCCTTTGTTCAATAAGTATTGCTCTAAACCATGATTCCGAAGCTTGCAAGCTGGACATTCTCCACAGCCATCAGCCTTTATTCCGTTATAACAAGTCAAGGTCTTTTCCCGAATGATATCCAATACACCTAACTCATCAGAAAGCCCCCAGACTCCCTTTTTATCCAAGTACATTAATGGTGTATGGATAACAAACACTTCATCCATTGACAAGTTTAACGTTACATTTAACGATTTAATAAATGTATCTCGGCAATCTGGATAGCCACTAAAGTCGGTTTCACTAACCCCTGTTACTAGATGCTTTGCACCAACTTGCTTTGCCAATACACCAGCAAAGGAGAGAAAAAGTAAATTTCTACCCGGTACAAAAGTATTTGGAAGCTCACCCTCATCGCCTTCATCTACCTCAATAGATTCTCGCGTTAAGGCATTGGGTGCCAGTTGATTTAGTAGCGACATATCTAAAATATGATGTTTGACACCCAGATCTTCTGCAATCTCTTTCGCACATTCAATTTCTAATTTATGTTTTTGGCCATAATCGAAAGTAACCGTTTCGACCTCTTTAAATTTTTGCATCGCCCAGAATAAACAAGTCGTGCTGTCCTGCCCTCCGCTAAACACAACAATGGCTTTATCTTTTTTCATGTGAAAACTCCTTCTCAAAAAGAAAAAACAGCACTAAGAAAGGCTGTTTTTTCTTGAGTTTTATAGAGGGTAGCTAAAACCTCTTTCTATTCATTTTAACGATTATCGATTTTCTCTGGATTAAGGTCATGATTCATTAAGCGATGTGTGGCCATTTCCTCATACTTCGTCCCAGGTTTTCCATAATTACACCAAGGGTCAATCGAAATACCACCACGTGGAGTGAATTTACCCCATACCTCAATATAGCGTGGATCAAGCAATTCAATTAAATCATTCATAATAATATTCACACAATCCTCATGAAAATCCCCATGATTTCTAAAACTAAATAAATATAATTTCAATGATTTACTTTCAACAATCTTTTGATCAGGTATATAAGAAATGTACATTGTTGCAAAATCAGGCTGACCGGTAATTGGACATAAACTAGTAAACTCTGGACAATTGAATTTCACAAAATAATCACGATTGGAATGAATATTATCTACGGATTCCAATACTTCAGGTGTATAGTCCGTCTTGTAATTCGTCTCCTTATTACCAAGTAGTGTTAAATCCTTCAATCCTTCTTCCTGGCTTCTTCCAGACATAAAAAAACCTCCCTGTATATGTTCCCAAACACTTCCAGAGAGGTCATAGCAAACTACGATTCTAACAAAAAAGCCATATCCAATATGGACATGGCTAAAGAGTCAATGTATCCATAGTTTTTTATAGAGGGTATCAGCTATGAACCTCTTCCGTTCGGGTGTTTAATTATTGTTTATTATAGCTAAAGAAGGAGGGGGGTGTCAATAGGCTTTATTTGTTCGGGTGGTATTACAACATATAAATCCATCATAAAAAGGCAGGCGAAATTATTTCCGCCCGCTATTCATTAACAACTTTCTTTTCTACCGTTTTATTAGTAGGTGGCTCCTGTCTGTTTGACCAAAAAGTAGCTAGTATCGGACCTGAAATATTATGCCAGATGGCACCCCATACACTTGGTAGGGCAGCAAGGGCACTGAAATGTGCCGTTGCCAAGGTAACGCCTAAACCAGAATTTTGCATGCCAACTTCTATTGAAATCGCTCGACGGTCATTTTCACTAAGTCCCATCATTTTCGCTACAAAATAACCAACCAATA
Organism: Oceanobacillus bengalensis; assembly: GCF_003628445.1. Taxonomy (GTDB): domain Bacteria; phylum Bacillota; class Bacilli; order Bacillales; family Amphibacillaceae; genus Oceanobacillus; species Oceanobacillus bengalensis. The sequence continues at coordinate 20,863 of NZ_RBZO01000040.1, read as the reverse complement.
AACCTAATCCATTGTGCAAGAAAACAGCGATAAATACTAGAAATCCAGCTGTCACAACATTACCTGCATTTGCAGCTGTAACTGCAGATACAATGATTAGAATCGCAACGACTGAAATGAGTGGAACAACAGAAACTCCCTTATCAACAACAACAGGGAAAAATCTTCTTATCATTAATCCAAGAATAATTGGGATTAAGATTACTTGTACGATTGACATAAACATCGCAACCGGATCAACTGGTAACCATTGCCCTGCAAGTAAGTATAGTAGAAAAGGAGTCATGATAGGTGCTAATAGCGTTGATAGAGAAGTCATTGCTACAGATAACGCAACATTCCCTCGTGCTAAATAAACCATTACGTTGGATGCTGTCCCACCAGGAACAGACCCTAACAAAACAAGTCCAGCTGCAAGTTCTGCAGGAAGCCTTAATAAATACGCAAGGCCGAATGCGATAAGTGGCATGATTGTATATTGTGCAATGATACCTACAATTACTGGAAAAGGGTTCGTAAATACCAATTTAAAATCGATTGGCTTTAATGTTAGCCCCATTCCAAACATAACAATACCGAGTAAAATGGTAACATAGCTACCGAAAACGATAAAAGTAGAAGGGAATATAAAGGCGATAACTGCAGCAAGAATAACTAAAATAGCAAAATATTTTCCTGCAAGTGTACTTAATTTTTCTAACGTTTTCATATGCTATTCTCCTATTCTATTTCCACAATTTTATTTGGATTTAAGATGTTATTTGGATCAAGAGCTTTCTTAATTTGCCTCATTACATCAAGTGCAGGGCCGTGTTCAAGCTGTTGGTATTGTTTTTTTCCAACACCCACACCATGTTCACCTGTACATGTGCCACCACGTTCCAATGCATAGAGGACAACTTTTTTATTAAATTCTTTTGCTTTTTGTACTTCCTCAGCATTTTCCATATCAATCATTATCAGTGCATGAAAGTTGCCGTCACCAACATGACCAAGGAGGCCACCTGGAACACCTAACTTATCTAATTCACCCCTAGCAAAGGTCACCGCATTTGCTAATTCGGATATCGGAACGGCAACATCAGTAAGCATCATTTTCTTACCAACATGGTCATGAATATAGGCATAGGCTAAATTATGGCGTGCATCCCATAGGTGATTACGAGCCGCAGTATCTGTTTCAAAAACAAAATCCTCGCATTCATGGTCCTTCATTATTTCTTTCGTAAAATCAATATCTGCTTGTAACCCGGCTTCATTACCATGGAATTCAAGGAAAAGTGTTGGTTGAACAGGATAGTCTGTTTCACTAAATTTATTTATTTGGATAATCGATTCCTCATCAACGAATTCAACTCGTGCAATCGGTATCCCAGCTTGTTTAATCGTAGTAACTGCATCAATAGCTTGTGTGAAACTTGGGAATGTAGCACGTGCAGCAGCAATATGCTCTGGAATACCATATACTTGTAATGTTAATTCTGTAAAGCATCCTAGTGTTCCCTCTGAACCAACGAATAATCCGTTTAAATGATAGCCTGAAGCAGATTTTGCTGCTGAGCTACCAGTATGTATCACTTTTCCATCGGCAAGAACAACTTCCATATCCCGTACTTGATCGCGCATGACCCCATATTTTACTGTCGTTGTTCCACTCGCATTCGTTGCTGCCATACCTCCAAGCGTTGCATTAGCACCAGGATCAACAGAGAAAAATAAACCATAGTTCTTAAGTTCTTTATTTAGCTGTTCTCTTGTAACACCAGGTTGAACCGTTACAAGCATGTCACTTTCCTTAATTTCAATAATTTTATTCATTAAAGAGAAATCAACAGTAATGCCATTTTGATAAGGAATAACATGTCCTTCTAAGCTCGATCCAACTCCAAATGGTGTCACTGGAGTCTTAAACTCCTGTGCTACTTTCATAATATGGCTTACATCCTCTGTTGATTTTGGGAAAACAACGATATCTGGAAGACTTGTTTGTTGATATGTTTCATCCTTGCTATGTAATTCTCTTACTGTTTGATTCGTTGAAACTTGCGCATCTGATAGTCTTCCCTTTAATTTATTTAGTAATAATTCCATTACTCTGCCCCTCTCAGTTTGTAAGTATTGTGCGTATTTTCCAATTTATCAAATTCATGATAATCTTTCCACATCCAAATATTATACCTATTATAATCCCTTTTCAGATTAATTCAATAATTCATAGAAAAAAATATAAATTGTGTGCATATTATATTTTTAGTTCATGCGCTCCTAGGTGTTAGATAGGTGAACCTTTTAACGAGCTATTTAGGAATAGAAGATGGTAAAGAGGTTGTCCCTGTGAACGTTCTCTAGTTCAAAACCGTGCACAAAAGCTGTCGAAAGTAACTTGATGAAGGCTCTCTAGTTCAAAACCGTGCACAAAAGCTGTCGAAAGTAACTTGATGAAGGCTCTCTAGTTCAAAATCGGACATAAAGTTAGCGAAAATAACTTGATAAAGGGCCTCTAGTTCAAAACAGTGCACAAAAGCTGTCGAAAGTAACTTGATAAAGGCTCTCTAGTTCAAAATCAGAGATAAAGTTAGCGAAAGTAACTTGATAAAGGCTCTCTAGTTCAAAATCGGACATACAAGTTAGCGAAAGTAACTTGATAAAGGCTCTCTAGTTCAAAATCGGACATAAAGTTAGCGAAAATAACTTGATAAAGGGTCTCTAGTTCAAAATCAGACATAAAGTTAGCGAAAGTAACTTGATAATTACTCTCAAGATCAAGGTTTTTTCGTGGTTTATATAATAATTCTTCAAACATACATCAAATGCGGATTTATCCAATAGCAACAACCAATACGAAAAGAGCCTTGTTTTTAAAAACAGGCTCCAAGTTTTTCATAAAACGTATTCTCAATTAATTAGACTCAATTGCTTCGATAAATTTTTCGATTGTTGGTGTTAGGTAGGTATCTGCTCTTCTAATAAAAACAGTTTTTACTTTACTATATTGCTCTGGAAGTTCATGAAATTGAATAAGTCCTTCACGCTTCAATTGCATAACCTCGGACTTTGGAACGAATGCAACGCCAAGTCCCATAACCGTACTACGTAAGATGGTTTCTAATGTGCCGAATTCCATTATTTTTTTAGGGGAAAGGTTTTGGTCTGTATACCATTCTGCTAGACGTGCTCGGTAACCACAGCCTTTACTAAAGCATAAAATAGATTCTTCTTTTAAAGCTTCTAAACTAGTAATACGTGTATTAGAAATTAATACGAGCTCCTCTTGAAATACTTCGTGAGAGACAAGGTCGGGGTGATCATCCGATTCTGTAATGAAAGCACCGTCCAACTTATGATTTAAAACCTCCTCGACCAAGTTTTTCGTAACGCCAGTATATAAGGACAAATCGACATCTTTATATTTTTTAATATAGCTGGACAAGATTTTGGGTAAGTGAATGACGGTTTCTATTGTTCCAATTTCTAACTTTCCAGATGGTTCCTTATTTGTTTGAACTGCTTTTTTCATTTCTTCTGTTAATAATAATATTTTTTCACTATAGGTTAATAGTTTCTTTCCCTCTGGTGTTAGCGACATCCCTCTGCGATGTCGGTTAAACAAGGGGGTATTCATTTCATCTTCTAACTTGCGAATTCTTGATGTAATATTTGATTGTACATATTTCATTTCTTTTGCAGCTCCGGTTATCGTCCCTTTCTCTGCAACCACTTGAAAAATCTCTAAGTCTTTGAGTTCCACTATGAATCTTCCTTTCGATATTCCATCTTTATATGGTATCACAAGAAGTGATGGAAAATCATCATTATTATTCATTTTACAAGATACCAAAAAGCGAAGATAATAATAAAAGTTAATCATTCAGGAAGGAAGTGGAAATGTGAAAAATAATGTATTGTGGGGAGCTATTTTATGTTTTATTGCGGCAGCTTCTTGGGGAGCAATGTTTCCTGTAGCACATGCGGCTTTTAAATATATTGATCCATTTTATTTTACCATCATTCGCTATGTATCTGTTACGGTAATTCTAGTTGCAATTCTTTTATGGAAAGAAGGAAAAAAAGCTTTTCATTTTGAAGGTAAAGGACTGAAACTATGGTTCTTTGGTACAATGGCATTTACGGTCTACAATTTACTCATCTTCTGGGGAGAAGATATATTAGGGGAACCAGGCGTTATGGTAGCATCCATTATGGAGTCACTAATGCCGATGATTTCAATTGTGATCGCATGGATGATTTATAAAAAACGTCCACACTTTTTCACATTAATATGTGTGATTGTATCATTTATCGGGGCGATGTTAGTGATTACAAAAGGTGATATTACTGGATTTCTTGGTCAGGCAGAAGATATTATTCCATCACTTCTCATATTCATTGCAGTTATAGGATGGGTTGTTTACACAATGGGTGGGTCTGAATTTAGTGGCTGGTCTGCACTGAGGTATTCAACATTAAGCTGTTTACTTGGAACAATCACAGCAGTTGTTATTGTGGCTTGTATAACGCTCACTGGATATATATCCGTTCCGTCATTAGAAGTCGTTACAGCGACCATTCCACATTCATTATTTATGATTGTATTCCCTGGTGTGATTGCGTTAGTTGGTTGGAACGTTGGTGTGAGTATATTATCACCGTTAAATGCACTGTTGTTTATAAACTTTGTTCCAGTTACAACGCTCACTATTTCAATTTTCGGGGGGAATCAAGTGACGCCGTACGATTATGTCGGAACAGTCTTTATTATCGTCTCTCTTTTATCGAACAATATTTTCGTAAGGATGATACAAAAGAGAGAATCAAGACAGCATATTCAAGCTAATTTACGTGAACAGGTTTCTTAATTATTCATGCGTCCTCTTCCTACAAATTGGATTTTGTAGGGAGAGGATGTTTTAATACTCGGATTTCTTCTCCAACATTCTTTTTTAATTCTATTATAATCGATATCATTTTTAATGGATTGGTAATTTCTCAGGATTCATCGTAATGTAAATTTCATTGATCCTTTCATTGTAAATGTAAAAGCTAAAAATACTGTGAAGTGTCTCATTCATGAAAATTACGATTGCTGGCTGATAATTGACGCTTTTAACTTCGAAATAAAAATCTTTTGGTACCTTTTTAATAATACCGTATAGCAAGGCTAAAACATTAGACGGAGACACGATGGGACGAGTAGCAGCATTGACTATTCCTCCACCATCGGAATATAGCGTAACATTTTCAGATATTAGTTCTAATAAGACACTCGTATTTTGTGTTTGAAATGCTTGGATAAAACGGTCGATAATTGATTTGTTTATCTTATAGTTTAAACTCTCCCCCTCTATACGAGAGACCTTTTGCTTTGCCCGGCTAAAAATTTTCCTTGCGTTTTCTTCTCTCTTTTCAATGATATTAGCAATCTCTACATATGAGAAGGCAAATACCTCTCTTAGTAGTAGTACTGCTCGCTCATCTGGTGTCAAATGTTCCATAATTCGTAAATAAGCAATACTCAATCCTTCTTTTTGTATAATCATTTCAGATGGATCAAAGGCATGTAATTTGTCCAATATTAAAGGTTCAGGATTCCATGGTCCCACATAATATTCTCGTCTGGACCTTGCAGACTTTAACATGTCAAGACAGCGGTTCGTCAGCATTTTGCAGAGGTAGGCTTTCTTATTCTTTATGTTCTCCTCGTTTAATTGGTAAGCGCCTAGAAAAGTCTCTTGGACAATATCTTCTGCTTCCACGACCGAACCTAACATCCGATAAGCTAAAGAAAACAATAACGGTTTAAATAATTGGTACTCTTCTTTCGAGATTTGCATTTTTTTTCTCCTTTCGTGTAAAATAATTTCTTTGGCTGCTTGCTTGGCGCTACTTGCTGCTCCATCTGCCAACATATAGTTGTCGGAAGCCCAGTCTCCTGCTATATATAATCCAGGAATATCTGCTTTATACTGATGCAATATGCATTCATCTCCTATTTGCGGTAAGCGCTGGTTTACCGTCATGTTAGGGATAAAGCGACTTGTAATCACATATTGCTTCCAGGCAGGCTGCATCTTGTCTAAGAATTGTTCAAGCTCGATTCTAATCTTTGTCTTATCTAAATGGTCATCAGGGTGTAGATATTTAAAAACATGAAGAACTGTGCTATTTGTATCGTCAGAGAGCCGGGCATAATGTGAATGTACGGAATAATAAAGTGGATCCGTTATGCCCAGGGTGAACAATCGCTTTGGATTAGGAAGCTGTGACAAAGCAACGTCTAATGTTGCACCTCTAACAGGAGTTATTTGTGCAAGTCTGTCATGTTGATTCATATTAGTCTTGCTAACTAGCATTTCATTAAGCTCGTGAGGACTAGTTGTACTAATCACATATTTTCCAAGAATTTCTTTATCATTTGATAGTCTTATTTTAAGATGGCCCTGTGGGGTTTGTGCTATATGTTTGACAAGAGTATGTGTTTGAACCTGAACACCGGAGAGGGTTGCTTTATTATAAAGTTGATCAATGATCGTTTGCCAGCCGTCATCAAGGTATAGTGTTCCTCCTATCGATTGTTTCAAATTTGAAACGATCACTTTTGCGTTCGCTTTATCAGATGCATGACAATAGGTTGCAAGCCTGCTAAGGATATAGAGTAATGACTCAACCTTTTTTGAATGGGCAACTTGCTTAACCCATTGTTGGAAAGTCTGATTCTTTAACTTTTCTGGATTTATACGCATTACTTTCATCAAAACGCCGACCCATTCCATACGTTCCTTCCAATTTAGATAACTTGTTGTAAAAACTTCATAAGGAGAAAATGGCGCAGCATATTCCATGTTATCCTCCATTAATCTACCACCACTTAATTTAGGGGATTTTCCATTAAGGTGTATACCTAATTCTTCGAGAATGGACTTGGCTTTTCCTCTTTTATAAAGAGCATGTGGACCAAGATTAAAGTACTGTTGATTTATTTTTTTCGTTCGAGCCCTCCCGCCGATATGTTTCCCTTTTTCTAGTATTAAGATAGATAAATTCGTTTTACTTAAATAATTAGCTGCAATTAAACCTGCCAATCCACTACCAACAATGACGACATCCCATTTTTGGGTCATACGATTACCTCCCAATATTATTTCTATACTCAAGACGAGATAGGAGGAATAGATGTGACAGATTAAAAAACATTAAACATCCAAGTAGATAAAAAACTTACATCTAGAGGATTCTGATGACTTAATTTTAGTTTATCGCAAAGGAAGAAGAATAATCATTGCTTTCTGTTTTTCTGCAAATGGCATGATAGGGGGCGTAAGATTTTTTAAAAACCAACCTGAGCGTTCATTGGAATATAAGGTGAGATTAAAGGAAGAATATCAATGTAAGTACAATAAAAGGAGGGTTAATATGCAAAAGGATATTTCCCACGGAGATGATTATAAATATATTCCTACAACTTCAGTAAATAGTGGGATCGGAATGGCTGTTTTACCAGATATGTTTTGTCATACCATCCAAATTGCTAATGTTTGCTTTGTTGGCCATCCAGAAACAGAGGATTTTGTTTTAGTTGATGCGGGAATGCCGAAATCTGCAAATAAAATTATTTCTGTTACGGAAGAAAGATTTGGCGAAAGCAGTCGTCCCAAAGCAATTATTTTAACCCATGGTCACTTCGACCATATTGGGGCTGCTGTTGAATTAGTGAAACATTGGGGGGTGCCTGTCTATGCCCACTCCATGGAGTTGCCTTTCTTAACTGGTCAAAAAAGCTATCCAGAACCCGATTCATCTGTGGAGGGTGGGATGGTAGCGAAAATGTCACCAATGTTTCCGAATGAACCAGTAAACCTAGGAGATAATGTACAAGCTCTCCCAACAGATGGAAGTGTTCCACATATGCCAGGTTTTAGGTGGATTCATACACCTGGGCATTCACCTGGTCACGTATCCTTCTTTAGGGATGAAGATCGTGCTTTATTAGTTGGAGATGCGTTTGTTACAGTTAGACAAGATTCGCTTTACAAAGTTTTAACGCAGGAAGAGGAAATCAATGGACCACCAAGATACCTTACAACAGATTGGAATGCAGCTCGGGATTCAGTCGAAAAATTGCATGCATTAAAACCAAGTGTTGCTGTAACTGGACATGGTGTACCAGTATCTGGTGAAGAGCTATCTAGTGGCTTAGAAAACTTGGTCAATCGGTTTGATGAGATTGCCATTCCTGACTATGGGAAGTATATAAATTAATGTAGGAGCAGGGCGTGAATTTTTCATACCCTGCTTAAATCAATCTGTTATTTGAAAGCGAAGAGGATTTCACATGGCAGCAGGTAAGCGAATGGAGCCAAACGTATCTGTTCCCGTTGCAAGCGTTGTTAACCCAGCTACTAGGGCAGCACTGCTCCCACCACTTGAACCACCTGGCATATAATGAATGTTCCACCGTGTAGGGGTCCTTGTTAATGACCGTCCACGATGTTCATCTCAGCTTCTTTTGCTTGTTTAAGTGCTAAATCGTGGAGAGGGTTAATATAGGAATGGATGGTTGGATCGAATGTATCAATGCGTTTTAAAAGATGTTTCGTCAATTCTACTGGTGATAATTTCATCGACTCTATTAATGGGGCAAGTTCTGTAGCGGTTAAAAGGCCTAATTTTGCCATAGTAAATTTTAGGTAGATGCAATTACAGGGATATAACGCATGTTATTCCCCTAAGAAAGTGATTCATTCATTATGTTCTATTCCAAAAACGTTGCTGTGCAATTGCTTCTACAAAGTCTTTTCCAAAGTTAGGATTGTTTGCCGTAAAAATAACTCCAGCTAAATTATTTTTGTCGGATGTCTGTATATATGACTGTCCAGTAGATGCCACACCAATTGGTTTATAGTGTGTATATGCATTTTGTACGTAATTCATCATGTCTTGATTGAATTTTGCCTGATTATTAGAACTTCCACCAACAACATAGAGTGAGTCAAGCAGATATGGGCTTGATGTCATAAATGTTTTATCAACTTTTAGTTTTGTACCATCAGCACCTGTGACTGTACCAAGCTTTTCACTTATAATATTCACAAATACCCCACATTGCTGTAGATAGTTAAGTACATTTGTTACCTCATTACCGTTAAAACCATTTCCAATTAGTACACCTACTTTTTGTGTGTATGCATATTTAGGTGTAGTTGACTGGCTAAGAGAAGGATAACTTGTAGACACAGGAACATGGTTTCCACTTGGGCGATCGACACCAATATTATCAGCAACAATACATGCCAAATCCGTATCTACATTAACCAACAAATTGACGTTTTGCTGGCGAACGGATTCGCTTTCTACTTTTCCAAGCTGATAGCTAAACCCGTCAATTGTGTGCTGTTTCTCAATAGGTGTCAAGCTATTCCAAAAAATCCTCGGTTGCGTAAAGAAATCGTTAAAGGATTCGCTTCGACCGCGGATGACGTGGCCTTCGACTTTTGTTGGATAATGCTCATACCCTCCTGCTTCCGGAGGAGTCGTGTGTGGCGTATTATTTGCAAGCGAATTTTCATGATAGTTTACCTGATCGACATCGATACGGTACCTCATAGGCCCCCGCCTTTGATTATTATGAAATGGGCAAATCGGTTTATTGATTGGTAACTCTTGGAAGTTCGTTCCGATTCGATGTACTTGTGCCATATGATAAGCAACTAACCTTCCCTGCAGGACGGGATCATTAGAAAAACCAATTCCTGGAACGACATTTGCAGGATTAAATGCTACTTGTTCAGACTCTGTATGGTAGTTATCAATGTTTCTATTTAAAGTCATCTTCCCGATAAGTTGAACAGGGATTAACTCTTCTGGCCAAAACTTTGCAGGATCTAGAATGTCAAAATCATATTTGAATTCATCTTCAAGTGGAATCAGTTGGACGCCCAGTTCATACTCTGGATAAAATCCTTTGTCAATAGCTTCTCTCAAATCTTTCCTGTGGAAATCTGGATCAAGTCCACCGATTTTCAGCGCTTCATCCTGAAGTAGGGAATGAACACCAAGGACAGGTTTCCAGACAAACCTAACAAAGGTTGCGACTCCTTCATCATTAACAAATAAATACGTATTAATCGACCATGATTCCAACATCCGGTAACTTCTTAAAATGCCCCGACCCGACATAATCCACTCCACCATATGAAGTGCTTCTGGATTACTGGCAACATAGTCCCAAAAGTAATCGTGTGCACCCGAAGCTGTTGGTATATCATCATCAGGCTTAGATTGGTACGCATGCATCGCATCTGGGAATTTCATAGGGTCTTGATTAATTAATACAGGCATAGCAATTGTTGTCAAATCGTAATTTCCTTCTTCTGTATAAAACTTAACCCCAACACAACGTAAATCCCTTGCCGTATCATAAGATCCCCTAGGCCCTTGTACGGTAGAAAAACGAATCGTTAAAGGAGTCTTTTTTCCTGCTTCCTGTAAAAATCCCGCTTTCGTCACATGTCTCATCGACTGGTAGCATTCAAACTCCCCATATGCACTGTAGCCTCTTGCATGAACTGTTCTTTCTGGTGCCTCTTCCTGCACAAAATGTGTCATCTTTTCAAAGTAGTGCCAGTCTTGATGTAATGAAGGACCCCGAACGCCTGCCTTTAAAGTCTCTGAGTCATTTGATATTTTTCTCCCTTGACTTGTCGTCATTGGTTTTCCAGTATTTTGAATACGGGACTGATTAAGTTGTTCTTGTTTTTTATCTATACTGCCATGCTTTTGGTGTCTTGATGACTTTTCATCCATGGAATCACCCATCCTTTTAATAGATATTTAAGTCCGCTTATATCTTATGTTTGTAGATTCGTGATTATTCACCCATTGTTGTGTTAGTTCAGGTAAAGTTATGTATATTGTTATAAACTTTAATCAGGGAATTGCAGGACCTATTCAATAAAGTCAATCCATATCTTAGAGAATGAGAGTATCGTTTTGATATTAGCCTCGAATGGTATGAAGAATTTCATTTATCTTAAAGGGAAACGCCACATTTTACTTAGAGGTAGTGAAATACGCTTCGTTAGAAAGATAGCTTCTTTTATTCTAAAATAGAAAGAAGCTATTTTTCTTATAAATGAGGGTTTCTATAGCAAACGATAGGCCAGTTTTTAATCGATAATAAATAAAAGATAGAGGAGTTTATATGAGCGATATGAAAGATATAGGATTGGTATTAGAAGGTGGGGGAAGTAGGGGAATCTATACAGCGGGGGTGCTTCGTTATTTAATGGAGCAGGGTATCTATTTACCATATGTCATCGGTGTATCTGCAGGTGCTTGTAATGGTTCTTCCTACGTATCTCGGCAAATGGACCGAAATAGAGCGGTTAACATCGATTATATTGATCATCCAGAATACCTATCATTCCGGAATTTGCTGAAGAAGCGGCAACTTTTTGGGATGGACTTTTTGTTCGACAGTTTACCGAATAAGTTAGAACCATTTGATTTTGAAGCTTTTTATCAAGCAGAGGAAGAATTTGTAGTTGGTGCAACAGATTGTATGTCTGGAGAAGCCGTATTTTACAAAAAAGAAGACTATGAAAAAGATGTACTCGCCATTATTCGTGCATCAAGTTCTTTACCATTAGTTGCACCTGTTGTCCATTTTGATAATCGGATACTATTGGATGGTGGAATTTCTGACCCGATTCCAATTAAACAATCCGAACGGGATGGAAATCGGAAAAATGTAGTTATTTTAACGAAAAATAATGGTTATTATAAAAAGCCCCAATCATTTAGTTGGTACTTTCGGAAAAAATATAAACAATACCCAGGTTTAGTGAAAGCATTAGAAAGACGTCATGTAGTGTATAATGTAACACTTCAATATATCCATGAGGAAGAGAAGAAAGGGAATGTATTTGTGATACGCCCAACAAAAAAATTAGAGGTTGGCCGTATGGAAAGAAATAAGGAAAAGCTGACAACGTTATACAACCAAGGAATGGACGATGCAAGAAAGGTAGTAGCACCATTAAGCGAATTTTTGTCCTGAGCTCGTTAGTTGATTGGCTTTTATACTTTCCAAAAAGTGGATACACTGATAGGAAAAGGTAAAAGATTGGAGTATGCGAATGACAACAATGGATATTTTTAATGTAGAACAGAACATAAAAGAATATGTAAATGATGCGAACAAAGAGGACTTAAAAGTAATTGTAATTGAATTCAAACGTGGTCACTTTCTAAATGTGTTATCGAAAACAAAGATATTTCGAGAAAAGCATGAACCAGACCAAGGATTGGCGAGAATCTTATCATTCCTTGATGCTACTTGTTACTCACAAACAGGTGAAGGGAAGCAAGCGGCAGAGATTATAGGGAACATGTATCAAGCTTCAGATGAAAAGTCGATAGATGATTTAATCTTATATGGAAATTTAGCATTCATGTGTGACTATAAGCTTGCTCGGAAAATAATGTCAGATGTTGTGAAACAAATAGATAATGAGGAAGCGTTCGAACCAGTGAAAGCAGCTCATGCTTATTTAGTACTGGGAGAAGCGGAAGAAAACTTAGAGAAGTACGTTCGGGCAATTAAATATTATAAGCGAGGTTTAACCTATCTACAGACAGACGAAGAAAAAGACGACCAGTTGGTTCTTTTTCTACATTTTAAACTTGGTGCTCTTCATTCCTTAGTAAGTGAAACGGATGAGGCAATCCATCATTTGCATAAAACGCTTGAGCTTGCAGATGAAAGGAATATAGAAATAAAAATTAATAGCTTAGTTAGTATTGCAAAAATGTATGGAAGTAAAGATGAGTATGAGAAGGCATTTGCCTATTTAAGAGAGGCAATACCGTTGCTTGAAACCTCAACACTTGCCGGGAAATTAGTACATGCTGAAGCTTATACAGAGATGGCGTATAATTACTTCGACCAATCGATGCTTGATGAAGCAGTTCCATACTATGAAAAAGCAATTGCCATTCATTTAAAGCTTCCTAATTATTCTAAAAGAGAGCTTGGAATGATCTATATGCAATTTGCTTATTGTATGGAGCATAAAGAGCATCCAGAGAAATTACTTGCAGCAAGATATTATGAAGAGGCAATTGGACAGCTGGAAAAAACAAATGATCAGGAATTATTGGAAAGTGCTCTTGCAGACATTATTGCATTTTTTGAAAGTATCGGTAATAACAAGAAGAAACGTTTCTATGAAAATAAATTTGTGAAAATGACGAACGAAAAGGCTCATGTGCATTAAGAGGAATCCTGGGTTGTCGTATTCTAATTGTCAAAGGGTCGCAGGGAAAGGCATCTTGACTTACCTTATGTGTCAGATGATGCCTTTCCCTTTGGACTGTGCTTTTCTAAATTATCCCTGTTATATTTCAATAAAGATAGGAACAATCATTGGCTCTTTTTTTGTACGAGCATAGATATATTCTCGAATTGATTTTTTCATTTGTTTTTTCATCCTATTCCGAGAGTATCGTTTTTCTTCCTGTAATTCGTTAACTGTTTTTATTGCAAGTTGGTTAATATCTGTTCGGAGCTCTGAGAAATTATTATCGATAAATCCCCGTGAAATGGTTTCTGGCTGGGCTATTAATTTGCCCTCTGCTCTACTCATCGACAAAATAATCATAAGCATTCCATCCTCAGAGATTTGCTTTCGGTCCCTTAATACAAATTCCATATTGCCAACGTCTACTCCATCTACATAGGTGTTTCCAACAGGAACTTTCTTGCTCTGCTGTGCAATGGAATTTTCAACTTCAACGGCATCCCCATTATTTAAGATAAATGTGTTACCTTCCTCAACTCCTACAGATTCAGCAAGCATTCGATGATGGTGTAACATTCTATATTCACCGTGAATAGGAATAAAATATTTTGGTTTCATTAATGTAAGCATTAATTTTAAATCTTCTTGATACCCATGGCCAGAAACATGCATTCCAGAGGAACTTCCTGATCCATAAATCACATTTGCACCTAGCGTAAATAAGTTGTCGACAATACTTGTGACATTTTTTTCATTACCTGGTATCGGACCTGCTGCAATGATAACGGTGTCTCCAGGTAAAACATCAACGCCTCGGAAGTTGCCAGTTGATAGACGGGCAAGCGCGGCTAAAGATTCTCCTTGGCTCCCTGTGCATAAAATAGTTATTTTTTCTTGAGGAAATATATTGATATCTCTTTGATCAATGATCATCCCATCTGGAATGGTTAAATACCCGCGGTCTATTGCAACTTTTACGACGTTGACCATCGATCGCCCGAGCAGTACTAGTTTTCGGTTTGTTTTCTGTGCAGCATCTACAACTTGCTGAATGCGACTAACATTTGAAGCAAATGTAGATATAATCACTTTACGGTCAGCCTTCATGAAGGCCGCATCCAAATGATCACCCACCATTTGCTCCGATGGGGTCCAACCACGTCGTTCTGCATTAGTACTCTCAGATAGTAAAAGTAAGACGCCTTCATTTCCAATTTGAGCCATTTTATGAATGTCTGAATACTCCTTATTTGCAGGTGTTAAATCAAACTTGAAGTCACCTGTATGAACGATGTTCCCTTCTGGTGTTTGAAAAACCATACCTAAGCAATCAGGAATGCTATGGTTCACTTTGAAAAAGCTTATATTCATGTTTCCAATTTTTATTTTTTTGCTTGAGTCAATTTCAATAAGTTCACTTTCTCTTAATATTTTATGTTCTTTTAACTTGATTTCTATTAAACCTAGTGTGAATCGTGTTGCATAGATAGGTACATTTAAGGTTTTTAAGAAAAATGGGATTCCTCCGATATGATCTTCATGTCCATGTGTGACAAGTAAAGCTCTGACTTTATCTTTATTTTCAACTAAGTAAGTTGTATCAGCGATGATCAAATCAATACCTAATAAGCTTTCATCAGGAAATTTATTGCCACAATCGATAACCACAATATCGTTTGCATATTCGATTACATACATATTTTTTCCAATTTCATTCAAGCCGCCTAAAGCGAAAATAGATACTGGAGCTCCATGTGTACTCAAATTAAGTCCTCCTACTTCTCCGTTTTTCTTATTATGCCCATTGTTGCGTATCCTATTATTCGTTGGGGCTGAGTGAAGGAATATGGAAACGGACGGTGTGCTCCAGTTTTTCTTTTATAGTGGGCTAGGGTGGCTGTTTCTATGGTTTTTCCAGTGTCTGAACCACGTTTTGATTTCAGTGTTAATTTGTAAATTCAATTCACTTAATGCCTTATCTAATTCAATATACTGACGATCAACTAGGATGCTTAATCCTAAAGTGTCGTATAATTTCATTAAAGAAAAACGGGCATTTTCATCTTCTGGTCTAACCTGACATATTTTTACATACCATGTTTCAGCTTTTTCCAATTGATTTTTTTCATCATAATAATTTGCTATTTTATAAGCAACTTTAAGGAAGAGTTGTTCCAAACGATATCTTTCTGTTTCTGTCCATAAATAGTCGTATTCTTGTAAATAAGCCCCTTGATACAACTGCATGTTATTTTCATAATCGTCAATCGTTTCTATAGTGACAGGAGGTGCTAAAGTTATTTTACTTTCCCATTCTAGGAGATCAATCAAAACATTTTTCGTAGACAGGTTATAGCCTTCACCAACGTTTTTTATAATGAAATGGTCGCTGTATTTTTTTAGGGATTTACGTAAATGATAGATCGCTGTATACAATTGCGAATAAGCTCTATCCTGATTAAAATCTGACCAAAGTAGTTCCACTAATTCGGATTTACGAACCGTCTTTTCTCCATGATGGAGTAGGTAGAGGAATAATTCTTGGGTTTTTGTAGTTCTCCATTGAATGAATTCAAGTTTCCCATTTGAAAATTCAAATGATAACTCTCTAGATACATTTATTCTTAACTGAATATTTTCTTCCTTAGGCTGCTGTTTTTGATTTTGTATCTTTTCTTCCATTCTTTCTAAGGTCTTTCTCAAACGGTCTAATTCAACCGGCTTAAGAACATAGTCCAATGCATTTAATTCAAATGCTTCTACAGCATAGGTGTTGTACGCTGTGACAAAAACGATCGATATGTTTGTGTTTATTTCAAGAATTTTCTCGGCGAGCTCGATCCCGTTCATTTCAGGCATTTCAATATCTAGAAATATCACATCTGCTTCCTTTATAAGGGCTGATTTTTTTATTACTTCTAAATTGTTGTACTTCGCAATCACTTCAACACGATGGATTTTATTAATCTGGAATTCTAAAAAATCCAAAGCTAGTATCTCATCATCAACAAGAATTACCTTCACAAAGATCCTCCTTATATGATAAACATTATTTTATTTTGATTATTAATTAGATTAGGAATATGAAGACGAGTCAATTAAATAATACATCGCATATTCGTTTTTGTCGCGTTTTGTTATTCATTTTTCCTAATATTTCAATATATCTAATTTCCCTTGTATATAAATTGTAGAGTTGTCCTAACTATAATCTTCTGTAGGCATTTCTATTAAGAATTATATCAAATAACTGCTAGGAGAGGATTTGATGAAGAAATAAAATGCCTTCCATTCTAACAATAGGTGAGGTGGTAGTAACAAATAAATTAATATCTGAAATAAAAACAAAAGCATGAAGTAGGTTTTTGGGGGAATGAATTTAAAGGAGGATAACAATGAATCATTACTTAAATAGTAAATCTAGTAATCTTGTAAAATTTTTCATGATATTTCTTTTAATCATGTCTTTAATTACAAGTGGATTTACTGCTAATACGGTTGGAGCAGAAGAATATGAAGAAATAATCCACGAAGATGAGAGTGGAGCTGTTCAAAATAAAATAGACAAAGTGGAATATGAAGATTCGATATTATCTAAGAAGGCTGCTTATACGGGCAAGCCCGGAGAATATTTCATCGATTTATATATTGAAGGTAGATCATTTGAAACAACAGAGACTACGGATATTGTCATTGTGTATGATAATTCGAATAGTATGGATGAAAATGATCGTGATATTATTTCAAAAGAGGCTACTTCTGAATTTGTTTCTGAGTTATTAAGTCCAGAAAATAATGAAGAGGGAAAAATCCAAATGGCCTTAATCACATATGGTACAGATGTGTTTGATGGAAGAAGAAATAGGGTTTATAACCTTAATACAGATGATTTATCACATAAAGAATTGACTACTAATGCGAATGATATTATTCGTAAATTGCCTGGTGATGTTCCTAACGAACGAAGACAGGGTAATAATGGTGGTACTTTCACACAAGCAGCTATACAAGAAGCAGAGGCTATTTTAGCTGATAGTGTTGCGGATAATAAACATATTATTACTATAACGGATGGTGTACCTACTGTAAGTTATCATTCAGATGGAGTAATTGTTGGAAATGGTACGAGTTTTACCTATGATGAAGGTAATTGGGGGAATCGTCGTTCCGGTACACATGGTGAAAATACAATAAATGAAGCTAGTGGAATTCAATCAAACGGTATTACCATGTCTTCGATTGGTATTGAGATTACGGGCAGTGGTCAGGCTAGTTTAGAAGAAGCAATTGAGGTAATGGAAGGTATAGCAAGTACGCCTGAGCAATATTATGATGTGGAACAAGTATCCGATTTGTCGACCATTCTAAAGGGAATTTCAAGTTCATTCTCAAAAAGTATTGTTAACGGAACGGTTACAGATCCGATGGGAGATTTCTTTAATTTAAAGAATGAAGATGAATTTAAACAGGCAAGTAATGAAGACTTAGAAGATGGGGCTTATTACTTATCATCGAGTGATGCTAATTTATTAAGGGGAGTAAATGTCTCAGTTAATGAAGAAACAATTACACTTGATCATTTAAACTTAGGAGAGAACGAATGGATAAATCTAAGGTATAAAGTTCAATTAGACACGGAAAAGGAAAACTTTGAACCGAATACGTATTATCCAACAAACGGCGTGACTACATTACAACCAGCTGTTGATTCAGATGAAATTAGAAACTTTCCGATACCACAAGCTTCTGGGGCACCAGCAGTAATTAGTGGCACAAAAAAATGGGAAGACTACAATCAGCAAGATTATAGACCTGAAGAAATTGTTGTGAAATTATGGAAAATAGTTGATGGAGAAGATGTATTCGTAGCAGAAGAAGTTGTTTCAGATGAGGATAACTGGGAATTTACCTTTGAAGGCTATCCTAAGTATAATAGCAACGGAGAATATATTGAGTATTTCGTGAAGGAATCTTCCGTTGATAATTATGAAGCAACATATTCAGATAAATCTTATGATATTACAAATACATTAAAAGAAGATCCTAGCCTTGAGCTATCCAAAACAAGCGATTTAGAATATGTTACAGAAGTAGGACAAGTGATTACGTATACGTTTGAAGTAGAAAACACTGGAAACGTACCAATTAGTAATATTAAAGTTACGGATGAAATGATTGGAAAAGATATTGAATTAGAATCAACAACTTTGCAACCAAATCAGATTACAAAAGGGACCGCAACATATGAAGTAACACAAGATGATCTTGATAATGGTGGTATTACAAATGTTGCAACAGTTACAGGGGAAACACCAAATGGTGATTCGACAGAAGATGAAGGAAAAGATTATGTTCCAAGCTCTGGTCCAATAACGGTGGAACACGTAGATGAAGAAGGAAACGAACTTGCACCGCCAGAAAAAATAACTGGAAATGTTGGCGAAAAATATGAAACAAATCCAGCAGATATCGACGGTTATGAATTAATTGCAGTTCCAGAAAATGCAAATGGAGAGTTTAAGAATGAACCACAAACGGTAACATATGTGTACAAACTAGTTGAAGAACAACCAATTCTAGGAGCACCAGTAACTGTCATCCACGTAGATGAAGCTGGTAACGAGCTAGCACCATCTGAAGAACTAACTGGAAATATCGGTGAGCCATATGAATCAACATCAAAAGAAATTGACGGTTATGAATTAATTGCAGTTCCAGAGAATGCAAATGGAGAGTTTACGAATGAACCACAAACGGTAACATACGTATATAAACCAGAAGTAGTACCAGGAGCACCAGTAACTGTCATTCACGTAGATGAAGCTGGTAACGAGCTAGCACCATCTGAAGAACTAACCGGAAATATCGGTGAGCCATATGAATCAACATCAAAAGAAATTGACGGTTATGAATTAATTGCAGTTCCAGAAAATGCAAATGGAGAATTTACGAATGAACCCCAAACGGTAACATACGTATATAAACCAGTTGAAGAACAACCAATTCTAGGAGCACCTGTTACTGTTATTCACGTAGATGAAGCTGGAAATCAATTAGCGCCATCCGAAGAACTAGCAGGAAATATTGGTGAAAAGTATAAATCAACATCAAAAGACATTGAAGGCTATGAACTGATCAAAGTTCCAGAAAATGCAGATGGAGAATTCACAAATGAGCCCCAAACGGTAACATATGTGTATAAACCAACAGTGGTAGAAGGAGCGCCAGTAACTGTCATTTATATAGACAAAGAAGGGAACGAACTAGCGTCATCTGAAAAATTAACTGGAAATGTCGGCGGAAATTATACATCAACATCAAAAGATATTGATGGTTATGAACTGATTGACGTTCCAAGTAATGCAAATGGAGTATTTACGAATGAACCCCAAACGGTAACATATGTGTATGAACCAGTTGTTGTACAAGGGGAGCCAGTAACTATCATTCATGTAGATGAAGAAGGTAACGAATTAGCACCATCCGAAGAACTAACAGGAAATGTTGGAGAAAACTATGAAACAACACCTAAAGATATCGAAGGTTATGAACTAATTACGGTTCCAGAAAATGCAACAGGAGAATTTACAAATGAGCCTCAGACAGTAACTTACGTGTACAAACCAGTTGAGGAAGAACCAATTCCAACAGGTTCAGTTATCGTGGAATATGTAGATGAAGATGGAAATCCAATTGTAGATCCGGAAGAACTAACAGGAAATGTTGGAGAGAACTATGAAACAACACCTAAAGATATCGAAGGTTATGAACTAATTGAAGTTCCAGAGAATGCGACAGGTGAATACACAAATGAGCCACAAACAGTAACATATGTGTATAAGTCAGTTGAGGAAGAACCAATTCCAACAGGTTCAGTTATTATAGAATATGTAGATGAGGATGGAAATCCTATCACAGATCCAGAAGAATTAACTGGTAATGTAGGAGATCCATACAAATCAAAACCTAAAGAGATTGATGGATATCGATTAATAGAAGTAAAAGGAAATGAAGCTGGAGAATTTGCAGAAGACAAACAAATCGTAACCTATATATATGAAAAGATTGATTCTCCAGAACCTTCTAAGGGAGGTTCAGAAACAGGAAAGAATATTGATTCTGATTCCAATAAAGCTCCTGTTTCAGGTCAAGAGTTACCAAAAACAGCTACTGATATGTATAATTTCATAGCTCTAGGTTCATTATTACTTCTCTTAGGTCTTGTTGTAGGATTTGTTTACTATAGAAGACAAAAACTATCGTAAGCATATTAACCTATATATTAAAACGAAGCTTTTTCTCTTAAAATGATTCATAGAAACGATATTAGATTATAGTGAAAACACCCGTCAGTTCTGTCGGGTGTTTTCGTATGTAAAAAAGATACTATTATATCTTTAAGTCAAGGGAAAGATGCGATACATACGTGTTTTATCATGAAAATCGTAAGCCCGAATTATAAAAAAGTGCACTTTTCAAAGTAAACATGACAAATAACCGTGAATCCATGATTTTTAAATTGGATTTACGGTTATTTCACTTTATTCGCACATTCCTCTTGAATT
>NZ_RBZO01000003.1 GCF_003628445.1 Oceanobacillus bengalensis | reverse complement strand
GATAGGCCTAGGTGAGACTACGTAGTGCCTTAGCACGGAGGAGGCTCACCAGCCGCCCTAAGGTGCGCGAAGTGTGTTTCCGGAACGGCGTGATTAAGCAAATCTCTTTAAATTTACGTCGACATTTTATATCAATAGCGACAAACAATATTAAAAGAAACGAAAAATAGATGCTCCAATGAGGTGAGCATCTATTTTTCATTTTTATTCAAGTGGTAGACGATAGAAAACGAAATCGACTAGTTGCTTGTCGCTTGCTTTACTCCTTGTTCTAATGCTTCAATCATTTCCTGGCGATCTTCGTTATTTGATTGATTCCAAATAAGTTCAAAAAGAACGCCTAATCCAGGAAGCATTTTTTCCTCACCAGCCTGTATTGCATCAACAATCGTTGCTTCTAATTCATTTTGATCGTTGCTTGAAAGGTTGTGTAGTATTGCTTTTCTAATATTTAAGTCCATATATACAGCTCCTTCTATAAACTTTTTAACTAAAGATAGTTTGACCAATTAGGTTAAAAATATGTATGATGGATAATGAAAATAGTGAGGTTTAAAAGGTACGGTAAAATAACGAAATTGAACATATATGAGAAGGATGAACAATATGATTACATCGGTAAAAAATGAAAAGGTAAAAAATTGGAAGAAATTACATAAACGGAAAGAACGTACAAATACAGGTACATTTCTTATAGAGGGCTTTCATTTAGTCGAGGAAGCATGGAAAAGCGATTGGCGCATTAAGGAAATTATTGCAGTAGAGGGGTTGGATTTACCAGAATGGTGCAGGAATCTACCATTAGAAATCGTCAGTGAGCAAGTCTTTCTACAAGTATCACAAACGATGGCACCACAAGGGATTGCAGCAATTGTAGAAATGAAGCCTACCGTAAAGCACACGGGAAACTATCTTTTACTACTTGATTCCATTCAGGATCCTGGTAATTTAGGAACGATTATTCGTACCGCTGATGCTGCTGGTATGGACGGAATAATGTTAGGAAAGGCTACCGTTGATTTATATAACGATAAAGTCATACGTGCTACTCAAGGTTCGATTTTCCATATTCCAATTATGCAAGCAAACTTAATGGATGAGGTAGCTAAATTGAAGAAAGAAAACTATACGATTTGGGCAACTGCTTTAAAGGATGCGAAAAAGTATAATGAGGTAAAAATAGATGAAAAAGTTGCACTAATATTAGGAAATGAAGGGGCAGGAGTAAATCCTGACTTAGTTGCTTTAGCAGACAAAATAGTTACGATTCCCATATATGGTAAGGCTGAATCATTAAATGTCAGTATTGCCGCAGCTATTTTTATGTATTATTTAAAAGGATAGTTGCAACATTTTACCAAAATCTTTATAATGAATTATTATATGTACTAAAAAAAGAAATATTCGAAAGCATTGAAGGAGCATGGGTAACATTATAGAAGCGATTAAGGGAGGAAATGCCTTAGACTGTGAGTATTTCCATCGTTTACATGTTATCATTTCACTCTGGAGCAGACACTTGGACCTTATTGCGAAAGCGTAAGCGCCCGTTTAGCGACGTATGGACTGCGCCCACGTAGTTTGTGGGTGGTTCGATTTAACACGGGAGCTGTAGCTGGATGACAAAAGCGTAAGTAAAGGTGTTCCGGAATTATTCCGTTATCTAAAGCTAAAGTTGGGCATATTTTTCATTGTGCCAACAAGGGTGGTACCGCGAAACAAAGTCCTCGTCCCTTTTTGGGAGAGGGCTTTTTTTAATGAAAAAATAATGTTTAGGAGGAATAAGAAAGATGAAAGAGCAGTTAGAAGCAATTCGTAGTGAAGCATTAGACAAAATCGTTCAAGTTGAAGATATTAAAGTGCTTCAAGAAATTCGTGTTACATATTTAGGGAAAAAAGGTTCATTAACAAGCGTACTAAAAGGGATGGGAAAGCTTTCTAAAGAGGAACGGCCAGTAATTGGTGAAATTGCAAATAAAGTTAGAGATGCTATTACAACTGCGCTAAATGAAAAAATCCAAAAATTAGAAGAAGCAGCATTGGAAAAACAATTAAATCAAGAAACCATTGATGTAACGCTTCCTGGAAGACCAGTAAATGTTGGTGGAGCACATCTTCTTACAAGTATCGTGGAAGAAATTGAAGATTTATTTATTGGTATGGGCTACGAAGTTCGTGAAGGCCCTGAAGTAGAAACAGATTATTATAACTTCGAAGCACTGAATTTGCCACAGAATCACCCAGCTAGAGATATGCAAGATACATTCTATATTACGAATGAATTATTATTACGCACGCATACATCACCAGTTCAAGCTCGTACGATGTTGGAATATAAAGGCGAGAAGCCTTTCAAGATGATTTGTCCTGGTAAGGTGTATCGTCGTGACACGGATGATGCAACACACTCTCATCAATTTAGGCAAATTGAAGGTCTTTATGTAGATGAGAATGTACGCATGAGTGATCTAAAAGGTACGTTGGATAAATTTGCGAAAAAAATGTTCGGGGAAGACCGTAATATAAGGCTTCGTCCAAGTTTCTTCCCATTTACAGAACCATCTGTTGAAATGGATATTTCTTGTAAAGTGTGTCATGGGGAAGGCTGCAATGTATGTAAAGGTACTGGCTGGATTGAAATTTTAGGTGGCGGAATGGTACATCCAAAGGTACTTGAAATGGCTGGTTATGATCCAAAAGTCTATTCTGGCTTTGCGTTTGGAATGGGAACGGAGAGAATTGCCATGCTGAAATACGGTGTTAGTGACATCCGTGCTTTTTATACAAACGACGTACGATTCTTAAAACAATTTCATCAGGCATAAGGAGGAGCAAGAATAAATGTTAGTATCATATAATTGGTTAAAAAAATACGTTGATCTTGGAGAAATTACTCCAGAAGAACTTGCAGATAAAATTACAAAATCAGGTATTGAAGTAGAAAGTGTAGATTTTTTTGCTGAAAAAAGCACTAATGTTGTTGTAGGGTATGTTGCATCTTGTGAAAAACATCCTGATGCAGATAAATTAAACCTATGCCAAGTTGATGTAGGAGAGGAAACGTTACAGATTATATGCGGAGCACCGAACGTTCGACAAGGTCAGAAAGTAGCTGTTGCTAAACCAGGTGCAAAACTTCCAGGTGGTATGAAAATTAAAAAAGTTAAATTACGTGGAGTTGAGTCGAATGGCATGATTTGCTCATTACAAGAACTTGGTGTGGATGAAAAGTATATTCCTACAGATATTGCGACAGGTATTTTCGTTTTTCCAGAAGATACTCCTGTAGGCGAAAGTGTTATTCCATACCTAAATCTAGATGACGCAATCTTAGAACTAGATATTTTAGCAAATAGAGCTGATGCAATGAGTATGCTTGGGGTTGCCTATGAAGTAGGAGCAATTCTCGGTAAAGATATTCATTTTCCGGATGAATCAGTCACTGTTGAGGAGACAATGGCAGAAGAGCATATTTCAGTCGAAGTCGATGCTCCTGATCTCAATCCGTATTACGGTGCATTTGTAATTAAAGACGTGGAAATTAAAGCCTCACCATTATGGATGCGGAATGCTTTAATTGCTGCAGGGATTCGTCCAATTAACAATGTTGTTGACATTACTAATTATGTTTTACTTGAGTATGGTCAACCACTACATGCATTTGACTATGATCGATTTAATTCAGACAAGATTGTTGTTCGTCGTGCAGACGCTGGGGAAAAAATAATCACCTTAGATGAGCAAGAAAGAACATTGGACGAGGAAATGCTCGTTATTACAAATGGTAAAGAAGCGACAGCAATTGCAGGTGTTATGGGTGGTGCAAACACGGAAGTAATTGATGAGACGAAGAATGTTTTACTAGAAGCTGCTTACTTTGATGGAGGTTCCATTCGGAAAACAGTTAAAGCAACAGGACTACGTAGTGAATCTAGTTCTAGATACGAAAAAGGTATTGACCCGAATCGTGTGAAAAAAGCAGGGATGCGTGCCTGTCACTTATTGCAAAAGTATGCAAATGGTAAAGTACTGTCAGGTGTCGTTAAATTTGATAAACTTGACCGTTCAGAGAAGTCTGTTGAAGTGAATGTTGGTAAAATTAATGGACGTCTTGGTACAGAAATTTCAGCAGAAGAAATTGCAAAAATCCTTCACCGTTTAAAATTTAATTTCGAGCAAAGTAATGATACATTTACTGTAACTGTTCCAACACGACGTGGAGACATTAGCATTTTTGAAGATATGTTAGAAGAGGTTGCACGAATTTACGGCTATGATCAATTACCGTATACATTACCCGCTGGGTCAAATCAAGCAGGTGGTCTAACAGTACGTCAAACGTTAAAGAGAAAAGTTAAACAATATATGGAAAATGTTGGTCTAATGGAGACTCTTACTTATTCACTTACAAATGAAGCGAATGTACAGCGATTAGTAAGTCCAGAAATTCAAGCATTACAACCTGTTCCTGTTTCCCTTCATATGCCGATGAGTGAAGATCATAAATACCTGCGCTTAAGTATTTTGCCAGAGATGCTACGTTCGCTATCCTACAATACTGCAAGAAACCAGAGCGATCTTGCATACTATGAACTTGGGGCTGTATTTGTTAGTGATGAAGAGAAATTAACTAAACAACCTTCTGAACAGTTGCGCTTGGTAAGTGCTTTAACTGGTAAATGGGTAGAACATCCTTGGCAACAAGAAATGAAAGAAGTCGATTTTTATGTTGTAAAAGGTATTTTAGAAGGGTTATTTCATTTCCTTGAACTACCTGTTTCGTTTAATCGTGGAAAAGTTGACGGAATGCATCCAGGAAGAACGGCTACACTAGCCATCGATGGGAAAACAGTTGGTTTTGTTGGTCAATTACACCCAAGCCTAGCAAAAGAATTAGATTTAAAAGAGACATATGTATTTGATGTGAATATCGATGCAGTGTTTGCGGCTTTTGAAGATATTCCGCAGTATTCTGACATTCCAAAGTATCCATCTGTTTCAAGAGATATTGCCTTTATTTTAGACCAAGAAGTATTGTCAGGAGACGTGAAGCAGGTAATTGAAGAAGTCGGTTCTCCACTCGTTAAACATGTTCAAATTTTTGATGTATATCAAGGAGAAAATGTCGAAGAAGGTAAAAAATCAATTGCATATCGTTTGCTTTACCAGGATCCAAATAAGACATTGAAGGATGAAGAGGTAGAAGCATCTTATAAGCATATAGTTGAGATGGTAAATAGTAAGTTTAATGCTTATGTCCGCTCGTAAATAACAAAACACACGGGATTCGACTCTGAATCTCGTGTGTTTTTAGCTGTAGGCTGTTTTTCTAAAATATTGCTGTTATAAAATTTACTATTTGTATAAAGTGTTGATTTCTTTAATTAAGTATAGTTTAGCGCTCGCTTACACTTATTAATGTTATGTGCTGCAATTCGCTGCGGCAGAATGCTTCGCGGACCTTAGGGCACGGCCTCAGCCCTCCTCGGAAGAAGACCACTTCCTGTGGGGTCTTCAGACACGTGCTATTCCCGCAGGAGTCTACGCATTCTGCCTCCGCTATGTAAAGTGTCTAGATGTTATTAAAGCTATCGAACATAAAATTACGTTCTGGGCAGTCTTTCCTCGCAAAAGCAGCCTTTTTTTAGTGGAAATCAAGTAGAGCAGGAGCTTAGTGGAGGAAAGACACGAAGACTCCTACGGGAGGACAGGCCTAGGTGAGACTGCGTAGTGCGTTAGCACGGAGGAGGCTCACCAGCCGCCCGTGGAAAGCGAAGTGTCTTTCCGGAACGGAGTGCTTAAAAAAACTCTGAATTAAATAAGTCCACTATTTACATCAACTGTTAAGTATAAAAAGCAACAAATAATACGAAAATAGCTTTAGTTTACATATATTTCTCTGCTTTTTTCGTATTTGCAAAGTGAACTTTTGCACAGGTTGATAGGGCAGAGGCGCCTTTTTCTCGAATAACTTTTGCAATTGTTTGGTCTACTTTTTTGGAGGCTCCTTTTGGTAATTCAATTCCCAACACGTCTGATAACTTATCCATCTCATTAACAAAACTTGTTCTTGCTATAATCGAAGCAGCAGCAACAGCTATAGAGTAACTTTCTGCCTTTGTCATAAAAAAGGTCTTTTCAGGAATTGATTTATTCTCTGTACGAAGATGTTTCTGGTAGACAGTAGGCTCACAGAATTGATCAACTAGAATTCCATCAAGTGGAGCATTTCCAATTTTCTTCTTCACATGATTAATTGCAGTATGGTGGAGCATTGCCTTCATTTTCCCCTGTGACCAGCCCTTTTTTTGAACGTTATTGTATTTTTCATTATGTAAAATAACGAGGGAGTATGGTAATTTCAGTTTTACAATTTCTTTTGAAAGTTTTTTAATCATTGGGTCTGTTAGGTTTTTGGAATCCTTTATTCCCATTTCTTTTAATAATTGAATTTGTTCCTGTTTTACATAGACTGCACCAACCGTTATTGGTCCAAAGTAATCTCCAGTACCTGCTTCATCAGAGCCAATATGATTACTTGTAAATAAAGTAGTAGAAGGGGTATAGACGGTTGCTTTGTTTTGCTTCTTGGGTTTCTCCGAGCTTGTTGGACCAGATGACACTCCCCATCTCCCTGCTTCTACCTCTGGAGAACTTCCTTGAAAAAGGACTTTACCAGACTTATATGCTGTAATTACTGCATTTTCAGTTTTTGCACGAAATATTGCTCCTGGTGGGGTGCTTAAAATGGATGATTGATACACAGGCATCATTTGATTAATTTTTTCTATCGTATATTTATTAACTATTTGTCCCATTTGAACGCTCCAATCACTCTTTAGTACGTATATTCTCTATTGACTATAACAAAATACATCATTGATTGAAATACTACTTTTTAAAACACCAACTTCGTGTTAAGATAAAATGTAGAATTCGTAGGCGGGGGGCTTTTTTAGGTGACCGAGGGGAAGAAGGACCGTGTAACGGTAGAAATACATAATCGAACATATACCATTAAAGGTGACGAGGAATCTTCAAGTCACATGCGCTTAGTAGCTAGTCTTGTAGATCAGAAAATGAAAGAAATTCAAGGTTCCAATCGACATCTTGATACTGCAAGTCTAGCAGTGTTAACCGCGTTAAATACGATGAACGACTATTTAAAATTAAAAGAGGATTATGCTACATTGTTAGGTTCGATGAGAAGGAAAGAGGACAAATAGATTATGTTTAATATGTTATTAATCGTTATCCTTATTTTTGGTTTCTTAGTTGGATTAAAAAGAGGATTTATTCTACAACTTTTACATTTGATTGGATTTATTGTTGCATTCATTGTTGCACGAATGTATTATGCTGAGTTAGGTCAAAAACTTGAAATGTGGATTCCATATCCAGAGCTACAAGATGAAAGTGCTTGGGCACAGTTTTTACAAAATTTACCATTAGAATTGGCATTTTATAATGCTATTGCATTTGCAGTCATATTTTTCGGCACAAAAATCATCTTGCAAATTGTTGCATCCATGCTTGATTTTGTTGCTTCAATTCCAATCATTCGCTCTGTAAATAAGCTACTTGGTGCTGTGTTAGGTTTTATTGAAGTGTACTTACTTCTTTTTATCGTTTTATACATATTGGCACTCACACCATTGATGCAAATTCAAGAATGGATTAATGGTTCATCAGTTGCTTTGTATATATTAGAACAGACACCATATTTCTCTGAAAGTATTTTTGATTTATGGTTTAATTACATGAGTGAACAATAAGATTCATGGTTGACTGGTTCATCTTACTCGTTATACGGTTGTATGTCAGGTACAATAGATATAATGAAAAGGAATCAGTCTTTTTTTGCTGATAGGAAAGCAAATAGTACTAAAGTAGGTGGTTAAATGTCAATAAATAAAAAAGATATTATTAAATTATTAGAGAATATTGCTGTATATTTAGAACTAAAAGGAGAAAATTCTTTTAAAATATCAGCGTATAGGAGAGCAGCACAAGCACTAGAACGTGACGAACGATCCTTATCTGAGATTGATGATTTTACGAAGATTAAAGGAGTTGGTAAGGGTACAAGTAGTGTTATTACTGAATATATTGAGAACGGTAAATCAGAGGTCCTCGAGCAATTAACAGAAGAGGTTCCTAATGGACTGATCCCACTCTTGAGATTACCAGGCTTAGGTGGGAAGAAGTTAGCTAAACTCTATCAAGAATTAAACGTTACGGATGCAGAAACGTTAAAAACTGCTTGTGAAAGTGGTTCGGTGGAAGGGTTAGCTGGATTCGGAAAGAAGACAGCTGAAAAGATACTCCAAGCATTAGAAGAAGCAGGTAAACGTCCTGAGCGGCTGCCGATTTCGAGTGTTATTCCTGTTGCTGAAAAAATAGAAGATTATATTCGCAAAATGAATGGTGTAGTAAACTATTCTCAAGCAGGTAGCTTGAGAAGAATGCGTGAAAGTATTAAAGATATTGATTTCATTATTGCTACAAATCAACCAGCAGCCGTACGTGAACAACTACTTGAAATACCCAATATAAAAGATGTTATTGCTAAAGGTGATACGAAGGTATCTATCACGCTTGCTGGCGAATACGACATCAATGTTGATTTCAGATTGGTCTCGGAAGAAGAATTTGTAACAACATTACATCATTTTACTGGGTCGAAGGATCATAATGTTGCAATGCGCAAGCTGGCTAAATCACGTGGCGAGAAAATAAGTGAATATGGTGTCGAAATAGAGGAAACGAATGAAATTTTAACTTTTACAAGTGAACAGGAGTTTTTCAGCCATTTTGGATTAAACTTTATTCCGCCAGAAGCAAGAGAAAATACTGGTGAAGTGGAAGCTTTTCAATCTGAACAACCGTTTATCGATCTAAGCGATATCCAGGGTGATTTACATATGCATACAACTTGGAGTGATGGGGCGCAATCATTAGAAGAGATGGTAAGCAGGGTCAGGGAAAAGGGCTATCAATACATGGCAATCACCGACCATTCTAAAAATTTAAAGGTTGCAAATGGCTTAGATGAAGAAAGATTAATGAAGCAACGCGCGGAGATTGCTGCATTGAATAAGAAGTTTCATGATTTTCATATTTTCGCTGGTGTAGAGATGGATATTTTACCTGATGGAAGTTTAGACTTTGCAGATGATTTTTTACAAGAAATGGATTATGTAATTGCTGCAATTCATTCTAGTTTTAATCAAACAGAAGAGCAAATTATGAACCGCTTATATACTGCACTTGAAAATCCAAATGTATCTTTGATTGCTCACCCTACTGGAAGGTTGATTGGTAGACGCGTTGGTTATAAAGTAAATATGGAGAAGCTAATAGAAAAAGCAAAGGAAACAAATACAGCATTAGAAATTAATGCAAATCCGAATCGTTTGGATTTATCTAGCGAATGGGCAAGAAAAGCACAAGAGGCGGGTGTTTTGCTTTCCATTAATACGGATGCACATAATTATCATATGTTGGAGCATATGAAGTATGGCGTTCAAACTTCGAGAAGAGGCTGGATTAGAAAGGATACAGTTATCAATACCTGGCCACTCGAAAAACTGATGAAATATTTTAAGTCGAAATAAATTGCTTTGAAGGAGTAAAAAATCATGAACGAACGAGTTCTTCGTGTACTTGAATTTAATAAAATTATAGAGTTGCTTGTTGGACATGCCGCAACTTCGATTGGAAAAGACTTTGCATCAAATTTAAAACCTAAACCTGAAATTAATGAAGTAATCCAGTTACAAAAGGAAACAGATGAAGCGGCGCAAATCATTCGTCTCAATAAAGCAATACCATTAGGCGGTGTTACGGATATTCGTGCAAGTCTTAAACGGAGTGTAATTGGTGGTGTTTTATCAACAGAAGAATGTCTTGATGTTGCGAATACAATTTATGGTGGTAGACAGGTAAAAGTTTTTATTGGCAATTTAGAAGATGAACTACCTATTTTAAAAGGACTAGTAGAACGGATTACTTCACTTCGAGATCTCGAACAGCAAATCAAGAGTTGTATTGATGATCATGGTCATGTGATGGATAGTGCTTCGCAAAAGTTACGTAGTCTCCGTTCCACGATACGCACATTAGAAGCAAGGGTTCGTGAAAAATTAGAAGGATATACGAGAACCAACAGTAAAATGTTGTCTGATGCTATTGTGACGATACGTAATGATCGTTATGTTTTACCGGTGAAACAGGAGTATCGAGGAGCAATTGGTGGAATTGTACATGATCAATCCGCTTCTGGACAAACCCTTTTTATGGAGCCCAAAGCAGTCGTTGAATTAAATAATCAATTACAAGAAGCAGCAATTAAAGAGAAACAAGAAATTGAGCGGATATTAAAGGAATTAAGTGGATTAATTGCTGCTGAAGAAATTTCTCTGTATGAAAACGTAACCGTACTTGCTCAGATTGACTTTATGAATGCAAGGGCGTTATTAGGAAGTCAAATGAAAGCGACCATGCCACTTATGAATGATAAGGGAATCATAAAAATGAAACAAGCCCGTCACCCATTGATTTCTGCCGATGAAGTAGTAGCAAACGATGTCGAGATCGGGAAGGACTATACATCAATTGTTATTACTGGACCAAATACAGGTGGGAAAACTGTCACATTAAAAATGGTTGGTTTATGTACGTTAATGGCACAATCAGGGCTTCAAGTGCCTGCATTAGATGGTTGTGAACTTGCTGTTTTTAAAGAAGTATTTGCAGATATTGGGGATGAGCAATCAATCGAGCAAAACCTAAGTACGTTTTCTTCTCATATGACAAATATTGTGGATATTATGAAGCATGTAGATGATAAATCACTCGTATTATTTGATGAATTGGGCTCAGGTACAGATCCTGGTGAGGGTGCAGCATTAGCAATGTCCATACTGGATGAAGTTGTTGGTAGGGATGCACGTGTTATTGCAACTACACACTACCCTGAATTAAAAGCTTACGGATACAACCGCGACAATGTTATCAATGCTTCTGTTGAGTTTGATGTTGAGACTTTACAGCCGACCTATCGACTCTTAATTGGGATACCTGGTCGAAGTAATGCCTTTGAAATATCGAAACGCTTAGGATTAAATGAAGGTATTATCGAAAGAGCAAAAGGACTTATTGGTGTTGATTCAAAAAGTGTAGAAAATATGATTGCTTCGCTTGAAAACTCCCAAATTAGTGCTGAAAAAGAATATGAAAAAGCACATGAGATCTTACTAGAAAGTGAAAAGGTTCGAGCGGATTTGGAAAGAGAATGGAACGAGTTGCAGAATAAACGTGAAGCGTTATATAAAAAGGCGGAAGAAAAGGCTGAAAAAGCTATTAATAGAGCCCGAGAAGAAGCAGAGGCTATAGTTGAAACGGTTAGAAAGATGAAATCGAATGTTACGATTAAGGAACATGAATGGATTGAAGCGAAAAAACTTTTACAAGATGCAAAGCCAAACCTTTCTTCTAAAAAGGAAAAGAGCATGCAGCAGCAAACAAAAGAAAAGAATGCCTTAAAGCCTGGGGATGAAATTAAATTACTTACCGTCAATCAAAAAGGTGAAGTGTTAGAAAAAGTTAGTGATAAGGAATATTTGGTACAGGTTGGAATTATGAAGGTAAAGGTTAAACGTGAGGACCTTCAATTACTAGGAAAACAGAAACAGACCTTTGAAAAACCAATTACAACAATAAAAGGTTCCGATTATCATGTTAAAACAGAACTGGATCTAAGAGGAGAACGTTTTGAGGATGCGTTACTAAAGTTGGAGAAATATATTGACGATAGCTTACTTGCAGGGTATCCACGAGTTTCTGTTATCCATGGAAAGGGGACAGGTGCTTTACGTAAAGGTGTGCAAGAGTTTGTAAAAAGACATCCAAGCATCGCTTCATCAAGACCTGGTGCAAATGGAGAAGGTGGAAGTGGTGTGACGGTAATCGAATTTCGATAGTGTCTGTATTGTGTCTTAAAATAGTCTATTGAAAAAAGAAATACTTGGATGCGATAGATTGAATAGGTTGTGAGAGGAGGTTGATTATGGAAACATTTTGGGAGAATATCATCGTAATTACAGCAGCTAGGTACAGTGTTGTCGTGCTTTGTACGTTAGTTTTCCTTTCCTTGTTTGAGGTTGTTACATCATACAGTAACTGGGAAGAGATAAAGAAAGGGAACTTCTCAGTTGCCATGGCGACAGGCGGTAAGTTATTCGGAATAGCTACTATTTTTCGATATTCGATCGAACATAATGATACGATTCTCCAGAGTGTTGGCTGGGGAGCTTTTGGATTTATACTACTATTAATCGCATATTTTATATTTGAGTTCTTAACACCAAACATTAATGTTGACGAAGAAATAGGCAAAGGTAATATCGCTGTAGGGTTCATTTCAATGATGATATCAATCGGGCTATCATTTGTTATTGGTGCAAGTATTGGATAGGGGGAGACAAAGTGGTATTTGAAAGGTTAGCAAAAATACTTATTGTGGTAGCGATCATTTTTATGATTGCAGGGGTTCTGTATTTCTTGTAACTATGATTTAAGCTGTTTTCTGTAAATTTGTTTTTAAAATAATAGATATAAACTGTGAGGTAAGTGCACGTTGATTTCCGTTCTGGGCAGTAACCGCACCTTAGGTCAAAAGCGGATTGTATTGCCGGAACGGTGGGTTTATGCATATTTCAAGTTACCTCACAGATCATATCAACTGTAAAGGAATACCGGCGAAGTTTCTGAAAAGAACAAGATTAATAGAAAAAATTGTATTTTAAATTTTTTTAAGAAAAGATGGCGTAATATTTCTAAAAATACAAATTTATATGTATAATGATAATAATACAAAGGAGGAGAGTCGATGAAGAATAAAAAGTGGCATGCGCATTATCCTAGTGAAATTCCAGCATCAATACCATATTTAGAAAAACCCTTACATGCATTTTTAGAAGAAAGTGCTGTAAAGTACAGGGATGAAAAAGCACTTCACTTCATGGGGAAAGAAATGACCTACGGGGAACTATTCAATCAATCCAAAAAAATGGCAAATTATTTACAATCACTTGGTTTAGAAAAAGGAGATAAGGTTGCAATCATGCTTCCAAATTGTCCACAGTCTGTGATCACTTATTATGGAACATTACTAGCAGGGGGAATTGTTGTTCAAACAAATCCGCTATACACTGAGAGGGAGTTAGAATTTCAACTGTTAGATTCAGAGTCTAAATTCATTATATGTTTGGACATTTTATTGCCAAGAGTAAAGAACGTACGTGACCGGACAAATGTTGAACATACAATTGTTACAGGGATCAAAGATTATTTGCCATTCCCCAAAAATTTAATTTATCCATTTATTCAAAAGCGTGAATATAATATGGTTGTAAAGGTGGAGCAAACAAATAATACGCATGTTTGGAATCGTATTATGATAAATGCTTCAAACGAGTATTTAGAGGTAGAGGTTAATCCGAAAGAAGATTTGGCTCTATTACAGTATACAGGGGGAACGACTGGAAATCCCAAAGGTGTTATGCTAACGCATTATAATCTGGTTGCGAATGTGCAAATGTGTGAAGCATGGTTGTATAAAACAAAGGAATCAAGGCAATCGGTCTTAGCGGTACTTCCATTTTTCCATGTATATGGGATGACAACGGTTATGAACTTCTCTGTACTACAAGGTTCAAAGATGATCCTTATGCCGAAGTTTAATCCAAATGACGTTTTGAAAACGATTTCAAAACAGAAGCCAACCCTATTCCCAGGGGCACCTACTATATATATTGGTCTACTAAATCACCCTGATTTAAACAAGTATGATCTTTCCTCAATTGAAGCCTGCATCAGTGGTTCTGCTCCATTACCAACGGAGGTGCAAGAGCAGTTTGAAAGAGTAACAGGTGGTAGATTAGTAGAAGGGTACGGTCTAACAGAATCAGCCCCAGTAACACATGCAAACTTTGTATGGGAAAAGCGGGTAAATGGAAGTATAGGTGTTCCGTGGCCGGATACAGATGCTAAAATATTTATTATGGATTCGGATATGGAAGAAGCGGAAATAGGAGAGGTTGGAGAAATAGCTGTTAAAGGGCCTCAAATTATGAAAGGTTATTGGAATAATCCAGAAGAAACGGAACAAGTATTAAAGGATGGTTGGTTATTCACAGGGGATCTTGGGTATGTAGATGAAGATGGATATTTTTATGTTGTTGATCGTAGAAAAGACATGATTATTGCAGGAGGATATAATATTTATCCGCGTGAAGTGGAAGAAGTGTTATATGAACACGAAGCAATTCAAGAGGCTGTTGTAGCCGGTATTCCAGATCCATATCGTGGTGAGACTGTAAAAGCATATATTGTTTTAAAAGAAGGGAAATTCGTTAACGAAGAAGAACTGAATACGTATTGTAGGAAGCACCTAGCTGCATATAAAGTCCCAAGGATATATGAATTCAAGAATGAATTACCAAAAACAGCTGTAGGGAAAATCCTTAGAAGAACGTTGGTAGAGGAAGAAAAAGAAAAAACAACATCCATTTAATATTTTTTTTAATATAAATTTGGACAAGTATTTACTTGACAGAGGTTATACTTCTCATATACTATAAATTTATGAATGATGATTCATTCATTTGTGGAGAAGCTAAGGAGAAGAAAATGAAAAATAATAGACCGAAATATCATCAAATCATAGAAGCAGCCGTTAGAGTAATTGCTGAAAATGGGTATCACGGCTCCCAAGTATCTAAAATTGCAAAAGCAGCAGGTGTGGCAGATGGAACCATTTATCTTTATTTTAAAAACAAAGAAGATATTTTAGTAACCGTTTTTAAAGAGAAGATGGGACAATTTATAAAAAAAATTGTTGAGGAGACAAATAAAAAGAATTCAGCTTCAGAAAAATTGTTAACATTAATTGAAATGCACATAAGGCAACTTTCAGATAATCATTACTTAGCAATTGTAACACAGTTAGAGTTAAGACAATCTAATTACCAACTACGTTTACAAATAAATATGATATTAAAACCCTATTTAACTGTTATCGACGATATTGTAAAAGAAGGTATAAAAGAGAACTTGTTCCAAGAGAATTTAAAGATTCCACTTGTAAGACAAATGATTTTTGGAACAATCGATGAAGTAGTGACGAATTGGGTAATGAAAGAGTGTAAGTATGATTTATTAGAAGAAGTTCCACAAGTGCATGCATTATTATTGGATGGAATTTCTAAAAGATAATTATTAGTTTGAATTTTTTAGATTTTCTATTACAATAGAAAAGAGGGGGGAGTAAATGGAAACAATTACATTTGATGAAAAAAATAATGTCGCTTATCTAACGATAACAAGCCCACCAGCCAATGCTTTATCTAGTAAACTAATCAATGCGTTAGATGAGCAACTTGATAGGATTGAGAAAGAAGATGCTGTTAAGGCAATTGTTCTTAAAGGTGAGGGTAGATTCTTCTCTGCGGGTGCAGATATTAAAGAATTTACTTCACTAAGACATGAAGTGGATTATCAAGTACTATCGGAAAGTGGACAAGCAGTATTTAACAAATTGGAAAACTTCCCTATTCCAGTTATTGCTGCAATTCATGGTGCTGCATTAGGCGGAGGGTTAGAACTGGCAATGGCATGCCATATCCGTCTTGCTACAGAACACGCTAAGTTAGGATTACCAGAAATTACACTGGGTATCATTCCTGGTTTTGCTGGTACACAAAGGCTGCCGCGTTATGTAGGCGCTGCCAAAGCGTATGAAATGATGCTCTCAGGTAAGCCAATCACTGGTAAAGAGGCATATAACCTTGGCCTTGTTAATAGAATAGTAAATGAAGAAGAACTAAATGATGAATCTACGAAACTAGCAGAAAATATAGCACGAATGAGTAAGCCGGCGATAAAGCATATTATGCATTTAGTATTATTAGCAAAAAACGAACCTCTCGAAAAAGGCGTGAAGGAAGAAGCAAAAGCCTTTCGGGCAATTTTCGGTTCAGAAGATGCGAAGGAAGGAATTCAAGCTTTTCTTGAAAAGCGGGAGCCCAACTTCAAGGATAAATAAGAAGCAATTAATTGAATAAGGAGGAAATTAGATGAACATTTATGTGCTACTAAAAAAGACATTTGATACAGAGGAAAAGATTGTCGTGACAAATGGGCAAATTGAAGATGATGCAGCTGAGTTTATTATTAATCCATATGATGAATATGCTGTTGAGGAAGCAATAAAGCAACGTGATGAGCATGGTGGAGAGGTTACCGTTGTAACAATTGGTGATGAAGACTCTGAGAAACAGCTTCGTACCGCTTTAGCGATGGGTGCTGATAAAGCAGTATTAATAAATATTGAAGATGACCTAGAAGATGGAGATCAGTATTCTACATCAAAAATACTTGAGGCTTTCTTTGACGACAAGGAAGCGGATTTAATTTTAGCTGGAAATGTTGCGATTGATGAAGCAAGTGGACAGGTAGGCCCTCGTCTAGCTGAATTATTGGAAATACCATACGTAACAACGATTACTAGTTTGAAAATAGATGGTGACACTGCTGAGGTTGAAAAAGATGTAGAAGGGGATGTTGAAGTAATTGAAGTGAGCCTACCATTACTTGTAACATGTCAACAAGGTTTAAATGAACCGCGTTACCCATCTTTACCTGGAATTATGAAGGCGAAGAAAAAACCATTAGATGAATTGGAATTAGATGATTTAGATATAGACGAAGATGATGTTGAAGCGAAAACTAGAACCATCGAAATCTTCTTACCAAAAGAAAAAGCTGCAGGAAGAGTGCTAGAAGGCGATGTTCAAGATCAGGTCAAAGAATTAGTATCCTTACTTAAAAATGAAGCGAAAGTACTTTAGGGCAGCAAATTATAGAGAGGAGAGATTAGTATGAGTGAAAAAATATTAGTTGTTGCAGAAACGAAAGACGGAGAACTTCGTAATGTTTCATTTGAAGCGATTGCGGCTGCTAGAAAAATAAATGCAGGTGGGGAAATTGTTGGTGTTATTTGTGCGGCTGAAGATGCAAATGATTTGGCACAAGAGTTAATTTACTATGGTGCGGATCGTGTGGTTACCGTTCAACACGACAATTTGAAATCGTATACATCAGAAGGTTTTGGGCAAGCGATACTTAAAGTTGTCGATGAAGAATCACCTGACGGAATAATTATGGGGCATACATCGATAGGTAAGGACTTGTCACCTAAACTCGCAAGTAAATTAAATACTGGGCTTGTATCAGATGCTGTAGATGTTGAGCTAGTTGGTGACCAGGTTGTATTTACAAGACCAATATACTCTGGTAAGGCGTTTGAAAAGAAAATTATTACAAGTGGAATTTCTTTTGTGACCATTAGACCGAATAATATTTCAACGCTTGAACGTGATGAAACACGTACAGGAGATGTTGCTAGTATTGATGTGGATGTAAAGGATTTAAGAACGGTTATAAAAGAGGTTGTACGCAAAACCTCAGAAGGCGTTGATTTATCGGAGGCGAAGGTTGTCATCGCTGGAGGACGTGGTGTTAAGAGTGCTGACGGCTTCAAGCCTTTGTATGAGTTAGCTGAAGTGTTAGGTGGAGCGGTTGGTGCTTCCCGCGGTGCATGTGATGCAGATTACTGTGATTACTCTTTACAAATTGGGCAAACAGGAAAAGTTGTAACTCCTGATCTTTATATAGCAGTAGGTATATCTGGTGCAATCCAACATCTTGCTGGTATGTCAAATTCAAAAGTAATTGTTGCAATAAATAAGGATGCTGATTCGAACATATTTAATGTTGCCGATTACGGTATTGTAGGGGACTTATTTGAAGTTATCCCAATGCTGATTGAAGAATTCAAAAAAGTTGCAGTAAGTTAATATACAGATGCCTAATCTTTTGATTGGGCATCTTGTTTTTGGAGCTTTATGTAAATTTGGTTGCTTTTCCTCGCAGTTGATATAAACTGTGAGGTAACAATAATTTGGGGAATTTTCTTGAGAGAGCTTATCAAGTTCATTTGAAGAGGGTTTTGCTCTATTTCAATCTTGAGAAGGCTTATCAAGTTCATTTGAAGAGAATTTTGCTTTATTTTAATCTTGAGAGAGCTTATCAAGTTCATTTGAAGAGAATTTTGCTCAATTTTAATCTTGAGAAGGCTTATCAAGTTCATTTCATGAGGGTTTTGCTCTATTTCATTCTTGATAGCTTCGTTGAGTATTGGCATTCATAATTCTTTATTGATCTTGAGAGTACAAGCAAGTTATTTTTTTAAGTTCGATGTTACCTCGCAGTTTATATCTTTTATCACAAAAACAACAACTTATATAAATATTAGATTGAAATTTATATAATGTAAGATACTAAAAAGAGAATAAGCAAACTATTAGGAAGTATATCTTAACGATGATATACTACGTTGTAAGTGGTTAATGTTTTTAAAGGAGGAAATGTAAATGGCTATTGAACAAGTAACTGATCAAAATTTTGCGCAAGCAACGTCTAAAGGATTAGTTTTAGCTGATTTTTGGGCGCCATGGTGTGGACCATGTAAAATGATAGCACCTGTATTAGAAGAAATCGATGGAGAAATGAACGAAAAAGTTCAGATCGTTAAGTTAGATGTAGATGAAAATCAGGAAACAGCTAGCAAATTTGGTGTGATGAGTATTCCGACTTTATTATTATTTAAAGATGGAAATGTTGTTGATCAAGCAATTGGTTATCAACCAAAAGAAGCGCTAGTTGATTTAATTAACAAGCACGCTTAAATTTTAACCACATAAAAATCCCTTGTTGCTTCGGTAACAAGGGATTTTGTAAGAGGTTAAGATAGTGTGTGGTTTTAGACGAATTATACTGTTTTTAGTAATGGGCCATGTCTAGCGCAAGCGGCCCAGCGACTAGCGAGACTTTCCTCACCTCCGTACGATAACAGTTCGACATAGTCGAACTTCCTTTGACTAGTTCCAAAGGAAGGCCGACTAAGAACGGGCTATGCCCAACATCGGCATACCCCATAAAGGGGCATGTTTCCTTTATCTCCTACGAAGGAACGTTCGATTAAAATCGAACCACCCACAAACAACGTAGGCGTAGTCCGTACGTCGCTAAACGGGCGCTTGCACTTTTCTGGGAGGAATGAAAAAATGAATCGAACAATAAGTGAAAAATTAGCTATTCTACCAGCACAACCAGGTTGTTACTTTATGAAAGATAAACATGGAACAGTAATTTATGTCGGAAAATCAAAGGCATTAAAGAATCGTGTACGTTCGTATTTTACTGGAGCACATGACAAAAAGACGCAACGTTTAGTACAAGAAATTGTGGATTTTGAGTATGTCGTTACTTCTTCGGAAATTGAAGCACTTATTCTTGAAATGAATTTAATCAAAAAGTATGATCCAAAATACAATGTTATGCTGAAAGATGACAAATCGTATCCATATTTGAAAATTACTTCTGAAAGACATCCACGATTAATGATTACACGGAAATTGAAAAAAGATAGAGCAAAATACTTTGGACCATATCCTAATGTCATTGCCGCGAGGGAAACAAAGAAATTATTAGATCGTCTTTATCCATTAAGGAAATGCAATAACCCGGCAGGTAGGCCGTGTCTCTATTATCATATGAATCAATGTTTGGCGTGTAGTGAAAAACCACCAACCACCGAAGAATATCATAGTATTGTCCAAGAAATCACATCATTTCTAAATGGTGGTTTTAAAGAAATAAAAAAACACTTATCAGATAAAATGTACGAAGCGAGTGAAAACCTTAATTTTGAACGAGCAAAAGAATTACGTGATCAAATAAATCATATTGAAGTCGTGATGGAACAACAAAAAATGACATTAAATGATCAAATCAATCGTGATGTATTTGGATACAGCTATGATAAAGGCTGGATGTGTATCCAAGTGTTTTTTGTTAGACAAGGGAAATTGATTGAAAGAGATGTTTCCGTGTTTCCTTTCTTTGATGCACCAGAAGACACATTTCTCAGCTTTGTTGGTAGATTTTATCTTCACAAGCAGCATATTAAACCGAAACAAATACTTGTACCGATTGGTACAGATGTTGAAATACTTGAGAAGCTATTAGAAACGAGTGTTCATACACCTTTTAGAGGACGTAAAAAAGAATTAGTTGAATTAGCCACTGAAAATGCGAAAATTGCTCTTTCAGAGAAGTTTTCTCTAATTGAACGTGATGAAGAACGGACGATTGTAGCGGTTGAAAAACTAGGTGATAGTTTAAATATTGAGGTACCACACCGTATTGAGGCATTTGATAACTCGAATATTCAAGGAACAGACCCTGTATCCGCGATGGTTGTATTTGTAGACGGGAAGGCTAGTAAAAAAGATTATCGAAAATATAAAATTAGAGATGTTGAGGGTCCAGATGACTATGAAACGATGCGAGAAGTTATTAGAAGAAGGTATAGCAGAGTTTTAAAAGAAGGATTGCCACTTGCTGACTTAATTGTAATCGATGGTGGCAAAGGACAAATGAGTGCAGCTTTAGACGTGTTAGAGAATGAATTAGGTCTTGATATTCCTTTATGTGGATTAGCAAAGGATGATAAACATAGAACAAGTGAATTACTATATGGTAATCCACCTGCAGTAGTACCGTTATCAAGGAAATCGCAGGAATTTTACCTCGTCCAGCGTATTCAAGATGAGGTGCATCGATTTGCAATTTCCTTTCATAGACAATTGAGAGGTGGGCATGTTGTAGGTTCTAAACTTGACGAAATCCCTGGTGTTGGTGAGAAACGTAGAAAGTTGTTGCTTCAGCATTTTAAATCAATTGATGAAATAAAACAGGCAGAATTAGCTGAAATAACCAAGCTAGGTATCCCAATAAATACAGCAAAGGATATTATTGAACATTTAAATGATGATAATAAATAAGCTGTCGTTCGATTTGATGAACAACAGCTTATTTATTTGGTTCGTTCTACTTCTAACTCGTATAAACAACCGAGAATTTAACAAGATGAATACGCTGATTAATTTCTTCCATGCATTCACATTCAGTTTCTTTTATTCCTTCAATTGCTTCTGCTAAGAAGCCAGCCTCCAACCTAAAATCCGTTTCAAAAGGTGCCTTAAGTCGAAGTACAACTGAATCCGACATCAAATGGAATGTGAGCTTGTTTCTCTTTTCCTTTACTAATTCTAATTTCCCCCAACCCAAATGCTCATATATATAATAGAGGTCATCCAACGTGTTTATTTCAAATTTCCTCGCAAGGTTTTTTCCCATAAAATAGAGTAGTGTTTCTGCTTCTCTTCCAAGGAGATCAGGTAGACCAATATACCTTAAGACATCATAGCCAGCACCAGACGAATGCATCTGGTTTAGCTCGGAAATTTGTAGTTTTTCTAGTTTTTTTGACATTGATGTCATTCCTTTCTAACATGCAAATCACGTAACCCAAAACTTTTACTGTCTTATTATCTATTTAATTTCATGATTTATCAAGTATTGCTTTCAATATATTACTTTACCTAAATAATGAAAAAAGTAGTTATTATTAATTTTTTTCGACGTCCTTTTCTTGACGCTTATACCAGTTAGAAGTACAATAAATATGTTTACAAATTGTACAAATTTAAAGAGTAACGATGATTTTAATAAAAGCGCTTTACTTTTTAATTGTACACATCAAGACTATTATTCTACTAAGGGGGGAAAAACATGGCAGAACAACGTGAATTCTTTAACAGAAGACTGCATTCGCTACTCGGGGTAGTACCAATTGGAATATTTCTGACCCAACATTTAATTGTGAATCATTTTGCCGTGTATGGTGAAGAAAGCTTTAATACAGCTGCTGGATTTATGGGGAGTCTTCCGTTTGTATTACTTTTGGAGATTTTCATCATTTATCTACCAATCTTGTATCATGCAATATTAGGGGTATATATTGCATTTACCGCTTCGTATAACACGAAGAAGTTTGGCTTTTTCAGAAATTGGATGTTTGCCCTGCAACGTATTACCGGTCTCATAACACTTGTATTTATTGTTTGGCATGTATGGGAAACACGTGTACAAATAGGTTTAGGTAGAGCAGAGGCTGACTATAGCTTAATGGAAGGTATTTTAACAAATCAATTTATGTTCTGGTTCTATATTGTTGGTGTGATTTCTGCAGTCTTCCATTTCGCGAATGGATTATGGAGTTTCCTAGTATCTTGGGGCATAACACAAACTCCTAAATCACAAAAGATTGCAAGCTATGCTTGTATTATTGTATTTTTCGCTATTAGTTATCTTGGGGTAAGAACATTAATTCAATTTGCATTTGGGGTTTAATATATAGATAGAAAAGGAGAGTGAGTACAATGAGTAATCGTAAAGTAGCCGTAGTCGGTGGTGGACTGGCAGGGCTAATGGCAACTATTAAAGCTGCTGAAGCAGGTGTAAATGTAGATTTATTTTCTATCGTTCCTGTAAAACGCTCTCACTCAGTTTGTGCGCAAGGTGGTATTAACGGGGCAGTAAACACGAAAGGGGAAGGAGATTCTCCGTGGCTTCACTTTGATGATACCGTATATGGTGGAGATTTTCTTGCAAACCAACCACAAGTAAAGGCAATGTGCGATGCGGCGCCTGGTATTATACATATGTTTGATCGTATGGGGGTTATGTTTAACCGTACACCAGAAGGATTATTAGATTTCCGCCGTTTTGGTGGCACACAGATGCATCGTACGGCATATGCGGGAGCGACTACAGGACAACAGTTATTATATGCTTTAGACGAACAGGTTCGACGTTATGAAGTAGAAGGTTTAGTGACGAAATATGAAGGATGGGAATTTGTTAGTGCTGTCATTGATGAAGAAGGTGTTGGGAGAGGAATTGTTGCCCAAGATATGAAGACACATGAGATTAAAGCGTTTCCTTCTGACGCAACAATCTTTGCTACAGGTGGGCCTGGGATTATCTTTGGCAAGTCTACAAACTCGATGATTAACACAGGTTCAGCAGCTAGTAAACTGTATCAACAAGGTGTGAAATATGCAAATGGTGAGTTCATTCAAATTCACCCGACAGCAATTCCTGGAGACGATAAATTGCGTCTAATGAGTGAATCCGCACGTGGAGAAGGTGGCCGAATTTGGACTTATAAAGACGGTGAGCCTTGGTATTTCTTAGAAGAGAAATACCCTGCATATGGAAACCTTGTTCCTCGGGATATTGCAACACGTGAAATATTTGACGTTTGTGTTAATCAAAAACTTGGTATCAATGGCGAGAACATGGTATACCTTGATCTGTCCCATAAAGACCCGAAAGAATTGGACATTAAACTTGGTGGGATCATTGAAATCTATGAAAAATTCGTAGGGGAAGATCCGCATAAAGTACCAATGAAAATATTCCCTGCTGTTCACTATTCAATGGGCGGCCTTTGGGTTGATATTAACCAAATGACAAATATTCCTGGAATATTTGCTGCTGGTGAGTGTGATTACTCACAACATGGTGGAAACCGTTTAGGAGCAAACTCT
Source organism: Oceanobacillus bengalensis (assembly GCF_003628445.1). Taxonomy (GTDB): domain Bacteria; phylum Bacillota; class Bacilli; order Bacillales; family Amphibacillaceae; genus Oceanobacillus; species Oceanobacillus bengalensis. The sequence goes on along the minus strand of NZ_RBZO01000003.1, from coordinate 169,383 downwards.
CTATTATCAGCTATTTATGGTGGTTCTGTGGCTGGACCGAAAGCGATTGAATATATCGATGGTCTTGATAAACACGTTGAAGATCTTTCATCAGATCTATTTGATTCGTTGGTGGAAGAAGAAGAAGCCAACTTTGAAAAACTTATCAATATGGATGGAACTGAAAATGCTTATCAAATCCATCAAGAACTAGGGGAATGGATGACAGATAATGTTACAGTGGTTCGCGATAATGCGAAACTATTAAAGACAGATGAAAAGATTCAAGAATTACAAAAGCGTTTTGAAAATATTAATATCAACGATACATCACGTTGGAGCAACCAAGGAGTTATGTTTACACGTCAATTAGAGAATATGTTGCATTTGGCTCGTGTTATTACGATTGGTGCATATAACCGTAACGAGAGTCGTGGTGCACATTACAAACCTGAATTCCCAGATCGAAATGATGAAGAATGGTTGAAGACAACAATTGCTGAATATGATGCAAAGAACAATACACCAGTATTCAGTTATGAAGAAGTGGATTTATCTTTGATTAAACCACGTGTTCGTGACTATACAACAAAACACTAAAATAGGGGGAGTAAAGTAAAATGGCTGAGCAAAAGACGGTTAGGTTTATAATCACTCGACAAGATAGTCCGGATTCTACTCCTTATGATGAAGCATTCGATGTTCCATATCGTAAAAATATGAATGTTATATCCGGATTGATGGAAATTCGTAAAAATCCTATCAATGCAAAAGGGGAAAAGACAACACCTGTACAATGGGATATGAACTGTTTGGAAGAAGTTTGTGGTGCTTGTTCAATGGTAATCAATGGAACACCTAGACAATCATGTGCTGCATTGGTGGATACATTAGAAACACCTATACGCTTAGAGCCTATGTCAACATTCCCAGTTATTCGTGATTTAATTATAGATCGTGAGCGCATGTTTGATGCATTGAAACAAGTGAAAGCATGGATTCCAATTGATGGAACGCATGATTTAGGACCTGGACCTCGTATGCCAGAGAAGAAACGTCAATGGGCATATGAATTATCGAAATGCATGACATGTGGTGTATGTCTTGAAGCATGTCCAAATGTTAACGATAAATCGAACTTTATTGGTCCAGCCGCACTCTCACAAGCTCGTCTATTTAATTCACATCCAACAGGGGAAATGAATGCAAGTGAGCGTCTAGAAGGTTTAATGGACGAAGGTGGAATAAGTGGATGTGGTAATTCACAAAACTGTGTTCAAGTTTGTCCAAAAGGTATTCCTTTAACTACTTCTATTGCTGCAATGAACCGCGCAACCAATATTCAAGCATTTAAAAACTTCTTTGGAAGCGACAATGCGCATTAAGAACAAAAGCTTAGGAGCGCTAAAGGAAGTTTGACATGTCGAACTGTTAGATTGTCATAGGTTAGTGAAGTTCACTACATTTTTAGAGCTAGATATGCCTATCATGAGGATTAAAATTATCACAACATTTACGTGATCAAAAAAGTGACTTTTCTAATTTGGAAAAGTCACTTTTTATTAGGAGGTCAGTATGAAATCTATTGATTATATAGAAGACTTTGATTCTTGGAAGTCTGAATTTCGCTTCTCTATTCCAATTAAAATTCGCTTTTCAGAAACAGACATGTATGGCCATGTAAATAATGTTTCCGCATTTATTTACTTTGAAGAAGGTAGAATTGATTTTATGAATGAATTAGGATTGGCTGATGAGATGAAGCGTGACCAAGGTGCAGTGATTGTTTCAGACCTTAAATGTGATTATCAAAAGCAGATGTTTTTCAATGATAGAATTCATTTGTATGTCAAAGCAAACCATGTAGGTAATACATCTGTAGATATACATTATATGGCTGTAAATGAAAACGGTGAAGTTACGTTAACGGGTAGAGGAAGGTTAGTTTATATTGATGTGAAAACGGCAATCCCTAAAGCACTTACCGATACAATGAAGGAAAGATTGTTAAATAGTAAATAAACAAATTTAAAAACCGACTTTTGTAATAAAAGTCGGTTTTCTTTATTCATTACTGATTAATCAGTGATGAAAGGAAGTCTTTAAGACTACCTCATATAGTTTCATTCTAAGCAAGGTGAAATAGTCTGTTTAAAGCTTTAATTCTCCCATGCGAAGAAGTTCAACTACGGCTTGTGATCGCCCCTTGACTCCTAATTTTTGCATAGCATTTGAAATATGGTTACGGACTGTTTTTTCGGATATATATAACTCCTGGGCAATTTCCTTTGTCGTTTTGTCTTGTACTAACAGTTCGAATACTTCCTTCTCGCGCTTCGTTAATAATTGCTTCGGTCTGTAGTCATTATCCTTCAAATGTTAACCCCTCCTTGCTCTTGTAGAACCGCATTATGAAGGGAAATTATTTAGTCACTATAGCTTATGTCGAGTATGAAAATTAGTGCGCACATCTTCGTGTTACTTTTTTAAGATACTTTTAATAACGGTAAAGCCTGAAGTTCTGCTATAATTATAAAAATGAAATTTATATTATGGGAACATTCTTTTGGATTGAATCATAGATTATAAGCCTAACGAGAGAGATGTTAAAAAAGTATGATAAACTAAGTTTTTAGAATTACCTTGAGGAGGTACTTGCTTGAATAAAGATGTAACAGTTGAATCCATCGTCAAAACAGAAAAGAGACTACGATATATTTCGGGAATGATTAAACAAAATGGCCGAAAAATCTTAAATAATTATCCTATTACCTCTCCTCAGTTTGTTGCATTACAATGGCTTTTAGAAGAAGGAGATTTAACAATCGGTGAACTTTCTAACAAAATAAGTTTAGCTTTTAGTACAACAACTGATCTTGTGGATCGTATGGAGAAGAATCAACTTGTTGAAAGAGTTCGAGATATAAAGGACAGACGGGTTGTTCGTATACATTTATTAGAAAAAGGGAAAATAATCATCCACGAAGTTATTGAGAAAAGACAGGCTTTCTTAGGTGATGTGTTGGATGATATTTCTGATGAAGATATGGAGCACTTAAATAGGTTATTAGATTTATTATATGAACGAATGAAAGCTGTAAGTGGAAAATAACATAATAACATTTTTAGAAGAGGCGATTTTGTTGGACAGAGCAATCGGGGTTATAGATTCAGGTGTAGGCGGATTAACGGTAGCACATGAGTTAATGCGTCAATTACCGAAAGAAAAATTAATTTACCTAGGCGACACTGCAAGGTGCCCGTATGGATCAAGATCTCCAGAAGAAGTAAGAACATTTACATTGGAAATGGTTGAGTTCTTATTAGAAAAGGATATTAAAATGCTTGTTATTGCTTGTAATACGGCAACAGCATATACGCTTAAGGAATTGCAAGTAAAATTAGATATTCCTGTTATTGGCGTGATACAACCGGGTGCACGTGCTGCTATTAAGGCCACAAGAAATAACCATGTAGGCGTTATTGGAACCGAAGGCACGGTTAAAAGTAATGCGTACACGATGGCCCTAGAAAGGATAAATGGAGACATTCATGTGAATGCTTTAGCATGTCCAATGTTTGTTCCACTCGTCGAAAAAGGAATTCTGTCTGGTGACGAAGCCGAATTAGTTGTAAGGGAATCGCTATCACCTATGAAAAAACAAAACCATATGGATACGTTAATACTAGGGTGCACGCATTATCCCTTAATCAAAGGAATCATACAGGATGTAATCGGTGAGCATGTTACAATTATATCTTCCAGTGAAGAAACGGCTAGGGAAACCAGTACAATATTAGAAGTTCATCAGCTTTTAAATACGGATGAGCGAACACCGACTCATCAATTTTACACTACTGGAGAACTTACAATATTTATTGAAATTGCAAATACAATTTTTCAAGATTCCAAATTAAATTCGGTAATAATGGAGAAAGCATCTATAAAGAAAAATCAGGTATTAAAATAAAATACCTGATTTTTTTATGTCTATTTTATATAGAATGGTCTATTTTTCCTGAAGGCTCGTATATATAATAGTACAAACCATCGTAGGAGGTATAGGCATGAAAAAGAAAGTCTATCTATTAACAGGTGCAATAACTGTGTCAATCTTATTATCAGGGTGTTTTCAGGGGGAGCAATCGATAAAAAATGAAGAAATGGATCCACCGCAAGAAGATGCAGAAGCAGTTGATAATATAGAAGATGTATCTTCAACTGAAGGAACAGAGGAACTTGTGGATGAAGAGGCTGAACAGGTATCTGAAATGGTACCTAGAGAACTATATTTACTTGATAAGAATGGGATGTTAGCTGCTCAAACACTTGAGTTACCACAACTCGAATCGAAGGAAGTTGCAACACAGGTCTTAGAGCATTTAGTTATTGGGGGCCCTGTGACTTCGATGTTACCGAATGGTTTTCAGGCAGTATTACCTGAAGGAACAGAGATACTAGGTGTGAATGTAAATGAAGAAGGAACATTAATTGTAGATGTTTCTGAGGAATTTAAAAATTATGAACCAACCGAAGAAGTTAAAATCTTGGAGGCAATAACACATACACTTACCCAATTTGAAAATGTTGATAAGGTTCAACTTTGGATTAATGGTCATCCTCAAGATGTAATGCCTGTAAACGGAACACCAATGGGTGATGGATATTCACGTGCGAATGGAATTAATGTAGCAGAAGCAAATGCAGTTGATTTGCTCGAAAGTGAAGCAGTAACGATGTATTATCCCGCAGAACATAATGAAAATCGTTATTATGTTCCTGTTACACAGTATGTTGAGTCAAATGAGGAGAATGTTTATTCCTCCATCGTACAAGCATTAATGGAAGGACCTGGTTTGAACTCAAACGTTGTGCACGTATTTAATTCTGATGCAGTTCTAGCAAATGAACCTACACTTGAAGATGGTGTATTACAATTAATGTTCAACGAGAACATATTAATGGAAGATGAACAGTCAGTGATTGCAGATGAAGTGATGGAAACACTTGTACGAACGTTAACAGAACAAGAAGGTGTTGAAGCTGTAGATGTAAAAGTTGAAAATGTTGACCAATTAGTAAGTGAAAACGGTGAGACTTATGATGAACCAGTAACGAAACAATCTTATAATCCAACTGAAAAACTATAAACAAGAGGCTGAGTATTATAAGCCTCTTCTTTTTCTTTTGCTGTCTAGCGCAAGCGGACCAACGACTAGCGAGACTTCCCTCACCTCCGTACGTCTTTAAACGGGCGCTTCCACTTTTCTTTTGATTTGTATGTGCGTGTTCCTTTTGTATAAAATATGGTAAGCTAATGGTTGTAATAAGGAGGAGTTTATACATATGAGAAATGATCATCGTGAAAATAATCGTCTAAGACCAATTACAATTGAAAAAAATTATATTAGTCATCCAGAAGGTTCCGTTTTAATTACTGTTGGTAATACAAAAGTAATTTGTAATGCAAGTATTGAAGAACGTGTTCCTCCATTTATGCGCGGACAGGGTAAAGGTTGGATTGCAGCGGAATATTCTATGTTACCTAGGGCGACAGCCGAGCGTAATATAAGAGAATCCTCTAAAGGTAAAGTTAGTGGTAGAACGATGGAAATACAACGTCTAATAGGTAGAGCGCTTCGTTCTGTAGTAGATTTAGATAAATTTGGGGAACGCACAGTTTGGGTTGATTGTGATGTTATTCAAGCAGATGGTGGTACAAGAACGGCATCGATTACCGGAGCTTTTGTTGCAGTCGTTTTAGCTTTTGGTCAATTATTAGAAAAAAAGAAGATTAAACAAATGCCAGTAAAAGAATTTTTGGCTGCTACTTCTGTAGGTATTTTAGCAGATGATACCGCAATATTAGATTTGAACTATGAGGAAGATTCTGGGGCAAATGTTGATATGAATATTGTGATGACTGGTTCAGGGGAATTTGTAGAAATACAGGGAACAGGTGAAGAAGCTACTTTTACTGTCGATCAATTAAAAACAATGTTGATGTTAGCTTCGGAAGGGTTGGAGCAAATTTTTGAAATTCAAAAAGCAACCATTGGAGACTTAGCAAGCCGTGTTGGAGAGACAATACGATAATAAGTAAGGGGTAGGATCATGAAAGAAATTGTAATTGCAACAAAAAACAAAGGTAAAGCTAGGGAATTTAAAACTTTCTTTGCTAAAGGGAATATTGTAGCAAAGTCACTACTAGAAATGGAAAGATTCACCCCTGATATTGAAGAAACCGGAAAAACATTTGAAGAAAATGCTGCTTTAAAAGCAGAAGGGATCTCTCGTTATTTAGATATTCCGGTTTTAGCAGATGATTCAGGGTTAATCATTGATGCGTTGGACGGTAGGCCTGGTGTATATTCTGCTCGGTATGCTGGTGAGGATAAAGATGACAAAGCCAATATGGCAAAGGTATTAGAAGAATTAAAAAATACGCCAATGGACAAGCGAACGGCACGATTTATTTGCATGTTAGCAATTGCTATTCCAGGAAAAGAAACCTTATTTCGGACTGGGTATTGTGAGGGCAGAATAGCTTTTGAAGAAATGGGTGTGAATGGCTTCGGGTATGATCCAATTTTTATTCCAGAAGGATATTCTAAGACATTAGCTGAACTCCTTCCAGAGGAGAAAAACCAAATAAGCCATCGAAAAAATGCAATTGACCAATTGGAAGGTTTATTGGGGGATTTGTCACATGTCTAAGGTATTAATCGTAAGTGATAGTCATGGTTTAACAGAGGAATTGTCCGCCATAAAAGCGCGCCATCAAATATCTAACCTGATTCATTGTGGAGATTCTGAACTAGATTTTAACACAGATGAATTAGAAGGATTTTACAAAGTAAGAGGAAATTGTGATATGGATTCAATGTTTCCAAATGAAGAAGTGATTACCATAGATGGGCTAACATTCTTTGTAACCCATGGTCACCTGTACAATGTGAAAATGAATCTAATGAAATTATCATATCGTGCAGAAGAAGTTGGAGCGAATGTTATATGTTTTGGTCATACACATATAGCTGGGGCGGAAAAAATTGATCGGCAGCTATTCATTAACCCTGGTAGTATCCGATTGCCTAGAAATAGGCCAGAACCAACCTATGCTGTAATGGAATGGGAAACAGTACAAAGCATAAGTGTACAGTTTTACACAGTAGACGGACAGCTGGTTCAAGATATGAATTTCCAAGGTTCACTATAGAAGGCACTCGTACCTAAACTACAAACGAAGCAATATGGTTTTGCTTCGTTTGTTTTTTTTAGTAAAATCATTGACAAAAAGATGGATTCTTAATATAATGTTATTTGTTCGTTAAATTAAGTAACGATCTACCCTTTAGATATGTTAGTAGATATCGAGGTGTGTTGGTCGTTGAGTGGAATTTCGATATGTTTCATATAAAAATGCGGGTGTAGTTTAGTGGTAAAACCTCAGCCTTCCAAGCTGATGATGAGGGTTCGATTCCCTTCACCCGCTCCATATTTGTCCCAGTAGCTCAGCAGGATAGAGCAACAGCCTTCTAAGCTGTGGGTCGGGAGTTCGAATCTCTCCTGGGACGTTAAGAAGGAAACTCAAGGATAATTGAGTTTCTTTTTGTTTACTTTTTTATTTATTAGGGAATGTATATCTAATATATATCGTACTATAATATAATTACACTAACAAAAGGAGGTGAATGGATGCAGATGGAGAATGATAATATTATTCTTTTTCCGAAATGGAAGAAAACATTAGAAGAAGAGAGTTTATCAGCACTAAAAGAAAAGCGTTATGAAACCGCATTATCGAAGTTAAATAAGTTATTAGCATATCAAATAGATGATTATGAGATTGTAACTGGTAAATTAATTTGTTTAATGGAGTTAGGGCGATTTAATGAGGCTGAGCGTCTATGCGAAGAATTGATGCAATACCCAGGCAAGAGCTATTACAATTATGTACATATTTATTTAACCATTCTATTTCAAACCCATCAATATGATTTGTTAATGGATAAAATAGAATATGAGTTACAGAACCATGATATTCCAAAGCTATACCGTGACCAATTTAAACAGCTTTATGAAATTAGTGAGCGGATGAGAATAGACGTTGCTGTAGACTCCGGGGATAAACTACTTAGTCAGTTGTTTGAAGTGATGGAGAAAAACGATTATCCTGAGCAGTGGAGAGTAGTGGAGAATTTACGGAAGCTAAAAGCCCAGCCAACCAATAAAATCGAAGCACTACTCACTGATGAAAATGTTCACCCTATAACAAAAACAGCAATTTTCATTTGGTTAAAAGATATGAATTGGGACAAACGAGTAGACATACATAAATTTGGCATAAGCCAACAAATAAATCCTTCCAATGTGGAAGACTTGGAATCAAGTGAAATGATAATAGAAACACTTCGCTATATAACAGACCTTGAGCAACAAAATCCATCATTATATCAATTATTAAAAAAGGTGCTCAGTCGATATACTTATGTAATGTACCCAATTTTGCCTAGCGATAATCAGTATGTGCATATTGGAAAGGCGTTAGAAGTAATTGGGAGCGAATATTTAAATATTCAACTGTTAGATCAGGTTCATGATAAAGAAGTCACTTTTTATATCGAACAAATAAAAATGTGCGAATCACTTTATCTAAGCATTATAGAAGAATAGATTGATTTAGTAGAAATGCTTGAAAGCCTTATGAATTATGATATAATAAGATGGTTGCATTTTAGAGGAATATATAGTAATTATAGTCATGTACATAATTATAAAATGGATATAATAGATTTTGGAGGGAAAATATATGTCAGCTAAATGGGAAAAACAAGAAGGTAATAAAGGGGTACTAACATTCGAAGTGCCAGCTGCAGAATTTGATGTTGCATTAGATAAGGCATTTAAGAAAGTTGTTAAAGATATTCAAGTGCCTGGATTCCGTAAAGGTAAAATGCCACGTGGACTTTTTGAAAAACGCTTTGGTGTTGAATCTCTATATCAAGATGCAGTAGATGTCGTTCTACAAGACGCTTATCGTAAAGCGATTGACGAAACGAATATCTTCCCAATTGCACAACCAGATGTCGATATAGAGCAAATTGAAAAAGGAAAAGATTTAATCTTTACTGCTGAAGTAGAAGTGAAACCAGAAGTAACCCTTGGTGAATACAAAGGCCTAGAAGTGGAAGAGGTATCTGTAGAAGTAACAGATGAAGATGTTGATACAGAAATCGAGAAAATCCGTGAACGTCATGCAGAACTTGTTGTAAAAGAAGAAGGCGAAGTCCAAGATGGCGACACAGTGGTAATTGACTTTGAAGGATTCATGGATGGAGAGGCTTTTGATGGTGGAAAAGGTGAAAATCACTCACTAGAAATCGGTTCTGGTTCATTCATACCTGGATTTGAAGAGCAATTAGTTGGAAAGAAAGCAGAGGAAGATACAGAAGTAGAAGTAACTTTCCCTGAGGATTACCATGCGGAAGATTTAGCTGGAAAAGTTGCAACATTTAAGGTTAAAATTCATGAAATCAAGTTCAAAGAACTACCTGAATTAGATGATGAATTTGCTAAAGATGTCGATGACGAAGCTGAATCACTAGAAGAATTGAAGAATAAGAAAAAAGAAGAGCTTGAAGCTGAGAAAAAACAAGCAGCTGAAAACGAAAAACGTGAACAACTACTTGAAAAGGCATCTGAAAATGCACAAGTAGAAATTCCTGAAGCGATGGTCGAAACGGAATTAGAACAAATGGTAAGAGAGTTCGAACAACGTTTACAAATGCAAGGTATGACGTTAGAAATGTATTCACAATTCTCAGGTCAAGACGAAGCAGCATTAAAAGAACAAATGAAAGAAGATGCTGCGAAGCGTGTTAAAACAAATCTAACGTTAGAAGCGATTGCAAAAGCGGAAAATCTAGAAGTATCTGAAGAAGATATTAACGAAGAGCTTGAGAAAATGGCTTCCATGTATGGAATTGAAGCAGGTCAATTAATTCCAATGCTTGGTGGAAATACAGAAGCGATTGAAAGTGACATCCTTATGAGAAAAGCGATTGAATTCTTAGCAGATCAAAGTAAGGCACTGTAAAGTTAGGTTCAATCATAGCAATATAAGTGCATAAACAAGGTGCGAATTACTTCGCACCTTGTTTTATATACTTTATACGAAAACTTTCTTAAATACATAGATATAATTGCTTTAGAAGGATACCGAATTACAAGAAAAGCGACTTAAATTTAGAAACTGTCATATAGTATAAGTAATATGATTTGACTTTTTGAATAATTAAAAGATAATTAATACAAGTAAAACTTATTCTTGAGAATATTCAAATCGGTAGCACAATGTATTTTATTTTGTTTTTTGATGTTGTTCTGATATGATGTCTATAAGTTTAAGCCTAGATTTTTAGGATATGTAGGGGTGAAAAGGTTATGTTCAAGTTTAACGAAGAAAAAGGACAATTAAAATGCTCGTTTTGTGGAAAAGGCCAAGATCAAGTAAGAAAGCTAGTTGCAGGTCCTGGCGTTTATATATGTGATGAGTGTATTGAGTTATGTACAGAAATTGTAGAAGAAGAATTAGGTACGGAAGAGGAAATGGAATTAAAAGAAATTCCAAAACCGAAAGAAATCTGTGACATATTAGATGATTATGTTATCGGTCAGGAAAAAGCGAAGAAAAATTTATCTGTAGCAGTTTACAACCATTATAAACGTATTAATTCTCCGAAAAGCAATGATGATGTAGAATTGTCAAAAAGTAACATTGCTATGATTGGACCTACAGGAAGTGGGAAGACGTTACTAGCACAGACATTAGCAAGAATTATTAATGTTCCGTTTGCAATGGCGGATGCTACTTCTTTAACAGAAGCGGGTTATGTTGGGGAAGATGTAGAAAATATTCTACTAAAATTAATTCAAGCGGCTGATTACGATGTAGAAAAAGCTGAAAAGGGAATTATCTATATCGATGAAATTGATAAAGTAGCACGTAAATCTGAAAACCCTTCTATTACACGTGATGTATCTGGTGAAGGTGTACAGCAAGCATTACTTAAAATACTTGAAGGAACAGTAGCAAGTGTTCCACCTCAAGGCGGCCGTAAACACCCACATCAGGAATTTATCCAAATCGATACAACAAACATTCTATTCATCGTAGGCGGAGCATTTGATGGGATTGATCAAGTTATTAAACGCCGTCTTGGTAAGAAAGTAATCGGTTTTGGCTCGAACTCTAAACAAGAGGATTTGGGAATGGGTGAATTGCTGTCTCAAGTATTACCAGAGGATTTGTTACGCTATGGTTTAATTCCAGAATTTATTGGTAGAATACCTGTTATTGGAAGTCTTGAGCCATTAGATGAAGATGCACTCGTTCAGATTCTAACGAAACCGAAAAACGCGCTTGTAAAACAATACGAAAAACTCTTTGAAATGGATAGTGTAGAACTTGAAATTAAAGATGACGCGCTCCTAGAGATTGCAAAGAAAGCAATTGAGCGTAAAACTGGTGCCAGAGGACTTAGATCCATTATTGAAGGAATTATGCTAGAAGTTATGTTTGAATTACCATCAAGAGATGATATTGACAAATGTGTCATAACGAAAGAAACAGTTGCCAATGAAGATGGTAGTCCAACACTTGTATTTAGTGATGGTACAGTTCAAGAAGGAATAAAGAAACTTCCTAAGGAAAGTGCATGATTTTAAGTACAAATTTGAATTCAATCTAACGATGTGAAAAGAGACTAACTTTGGCAAAATAGTTCTTAAAAAAGAGAACTAGAGCTATCGTTAGTCTCTTTTTTGATTATATAATTTACTTCAGCGAATACTAACTAAACAAATACTTTGTTACTCACATTCCTAGAATGCTTTAGTTTACAAATGAAAACTTTTTCTATAAACTTTAATAACATGACAATAATATAGACATATATATGGAGGTACACATCATGCCGAAGGAAATAATTCAAGTCCCCCTCCTACCATTACGTGGAATTCTTGTGTTTCCAACGATGGTTTTACATCTTGATGTAGGTAGAGACAAGTCTGTTGCTGCATTAGAAAAAGCAATGATGGACGACCAGACAATCTTTCTAGCTGCACAGAAAAAGGTTAGCCTTGATGAGCCCGAACCAAATGACATCTATAAAATTGGGACATTAGCCAAGGTAAATCAAATGTTAAAATTGCCGAATGGAACCATTCGCGTATTAGTTGAGGGATTGTATCGTGGTGAAATTCAGCGTTTTGTAGATTCAGAAGAAGAATTTATTGTTGAAATCGAGGAAATGGAAGATATACACGGTGAGACCCATGTAGAAGAAGCATTAATGCGATCTTTGCTTTCTCAATTTGAACAATACCTAAAACTTTCTAGAAAAGTAACGCAGGAATCATTGGCGACTGTTAGTGATATTGAAGAACCAGGTAGGTTAGCAGATATTATTGCTTCCCATTTGTCGTTAAAGGTTAAAGAAAAACAGGATATTCTTGAAATTCAAGCGGTTACAGAAAGAATGAAAAAGCTCGTTCAGCTCATTTCTAACGAACAGAAAGTATTGGATTTAGAAAAGAAAATTGGTCAACGAGTGAAAACATCCATGGAGAAAACACAAAAAGAGTACTACCTCCGTGAACAATTAAAGGCAATTCAGAAAGAACTTGGTGAAAAGGAAGGAAAAACAGGGGAAACTGAACAATTAAGAGAAAAGATTAAAGAATCTAATATGCCTGAGAATGTAATGAAAGTCGCCCTAAAAGAAGTTGGAAGGTATGAAAAAGTTCCACAAAGTTCTGCAGAGAGTTCTATTATTCGGAATTATCTCGATTGGTTGCTAGCATTACCATGGACGGAGAAGACAAAAGACACGATTGATATTAAATACGCAGAGGATATCTTAAATACCGAGCATTATGGCTTGGATAAGGTGAAGGAACGTATTTTAGAATATTTAGCTGTACAAAAGTTAACTAACTCATTAAAAGGGCCAATTCTTTGCTTGGTTGGGCCTCCAGGTGTCGGAAAAACTTCTCTTGCTAGATCGATTGCAACTTCAGTGAATCGTAAGTTTGTTCGTGTGTCTCTGGGTGGTGTTCGTGATGAGGCTGAAATTAGAGGGCACCGAAGAACGTACGTTGGTGCCATGCCTGGAAGAATTATTCAAGGAATGAAAAAGGCAGAAACGACGAATCCTGTATTCTTGCTTGATGAAATTGATAAAATGTCAAATGATTTCCGTGGTGATCCATCTGCAGCAATGCTTGAAGTTTTAGATCCAGAACAAAATAGTAATTTTAGTGACCATTTTATTGAAGAACCGTATGATTTGTCTAAGGTTTTATTTGTTGCAACAGCGAACAACGTTAATACAATCCCAGGACCATTACTTGATCGTATGGAACTAATATCACTTTCAGGTTACACAGAAATAGAAAAACTTCACATTGCAAAAGACCATTTGTTACCAAAGCAATTAAAAGAAAACGGATTAACGAAAAGTAAACTGCAAATTCGTGATGATGCTCTGTTAAAATTAATTCGCATGTATACAAGGGAAGCGGGTGTGCGAGGACTTGAGCGCCAACTTGCAAAATTATGTAGGAAAACAGCCAAGATTATTATTTCAGAAGAGAAAAAACGCGTCATTGTTACAGATAAGAGCTTAGAAGAATTGCTGGGAAAACCTATCTTCCGTTTTGGTTTAATGGAAAAGGAAGATCAAGTCGGCGCAGCAACTGGACTAGCATATACTACTGTTGGTGGAGATATCTTAACGATAGAAGTAAGTCATTATCCTGGAAAAGGTAAACTAACATTGACTGGAAAGCTCGGAGAAGTCATGCAGGAATCTGCTCAAGCGGCATTTAGTTATATTAGATCACGTGCTGAGGAACTGCAAATTGATCCGGATTTTTATGAAAAATACGATATTCACATCCATGTTCCAGAAGGAGCAACACCAAAAGATGGACCTTCTGCAGGTATTACGATGGCGACAGCTCTTGTTTCTGCATTATCTGGTCGAGCTGTCAAACGGGATGTGGGTATGACAGGTGAAATAACACTTCGAGGTAAAGTACTGCCAATCGGAGGATTAAAGGAAAAATCATTAGGTGCACATCGTGCGGGATTAAAGACAATTATCATCCCTATAGATAACCAAAAAGATATTGAAAATATTCCAGAGAGTGTCCATGAAGATTTAACTTTTATTCCTGTAGGGCATTTAGATGAAGTATTAAAACATGCACTAGTGGAGGAGTAAAAAATGAAAGTAACACAAGCAGAAATTGTAATAAGTGCGGTAAGTAAAAAGCAATATCCTAATGAGGGTTTACCAGAAATTGCCCTTGCAGGTCGTTCTAATGTTGGAAAGTCATCATTTATAAATAAATTAATTAACCGTAAGAATTTAGCGAGAACATCATCAAAGCCAGGGAAAACACAAACGTTAAACTTTTATAAAATCAATGAAGCATTTTACTTTGTTGATGTTCCTGGATATGGCTATGCTAAAGTTTCCAAAAAAGAGCGGGAAAAATGGGGAGGCATGATGGAGGAGTACTTTGAAACAAGAGAGAATCTCAAAGTAGCTCTATTGATAACAGACATCCGTCACGAACCAACAAAAGATGACATTCAAATGTACGAATTTCTAAAATATCATGAACTACCGGTTATTGTTGTTGCAACTAAACTAGATAAAGTACCGAAGAGTAAAAGGGCGAAACATTTAAAACGTACAAAACAAACGTTACAAATTGCTGAAGAGGATATCTTACTTCCGTTCTCAGCAGAAACAGCGGAAGGAAAAGATGAAGCCTGGACGCTCTTGAAGAAGTATCTATAACTAGACAAGTCTGTTTTCTGAAAGATTGTTGTTAATTACACTATTGATATAAAATGCGACGTAGATTTAAAGAGATTTGCTTAATCACGCCGTTCCGGAAACACACTTCGCTTTCCGCGGGCGGCTGGTGAGCCTCCTCCGTGCTAAGGCACTACGTAGTCTCACCTAGGCCTATCCTCCCGCAGGAGTCTGCGTGTGTTTCCTCCACTACTAATTGCTCTTTACTCAAATAAATCATGGTTTAGCACTATTATCATTGTTGAATGGAGCGGAGGGCAGCCAGTCGACTCCTGCGGGAAAAGCACGTGTCCGAAGACTCCAGAAGAAGCGCTCTTTGCTTCTTTGGAGGCTGAGGCCGTGCCCGCGGAAAGCGTACTGGCTGCCCGGAGCGGAAATCAACAAAGCACTTATTGCGCATTTTATATCAACTGCGAAGTATAAAAAGTAACAAACTTTACGAAAAAAACAACGATAGATAAAAAGACAGTTTTGCTTCAATGGCAAAGCTGTCTTTTTACTGTGTTAAGGGTTATTTTTGCTGAAATAGAAGTATACTATCTATAGAATTACTTTCGTTTCCACAATATATAAATACCGATAACAATTAAGATAACGGGCCAATATGTTTCAAGTGAATGAATAACATCATTGATCCAGTAGAAATACGGAGAAAGGTTAGCCGAAAATAGGATGAGTAAGCTAAAAACAATAAGGAGGAATCCTGTAACATATCCTTTTTTTGTTTTTAAAGCCCGAACAACAAAAGCAATCCCAATAATTAATGGATAAACTGCCCAATGTTCAATCCAAAAATGATAATGTTTTAAACCATGTAGGTGGATTCCGAAGCCTAAAAGAATGGTACCAATGAAAAGATTTTGATGGCTTTTGGTGGTGTAGCTATATATTAATAGCACAAGTCCAATAATAATAAGTAAACTTTGCCAGGAATAAAAGTTAGTAATAATCGGAATCTTTAATTGTCTTAATAGGAAAAAGACTCCTATACCAATTAAAAGATAAGCGAATAATGTGTTCTGTTTTTTCAGGGTGATTAGCCTCCTCTACAACCGTATTGATTTCTTGATTCCACTTCTATTGTATGATAAAGTACATTCGAGTTCATTTATATACGTTTTATTTTACCAAATTGTTTCATTCTGTTCACACTTTTGCATGTTGAAAGTGAATAGACATGGTATAATAATAATAATTAGTTTAATTTAATAGCAATGATAAATAATTATAACATCTTGTATAGATTTTGTTGGGGGTAAGGAAAAGTGCATATTTTAAAAGTTGGTTTAAACTACAAGACAGCCCCTGTAGAAATTAGGGAGAAACTCGCATTTTCAGATGAATTACTAGAGGACGCGATTATAGATTTGAATAAACAAAAAGCCATTTTAGAAAATGTAATTATTTCTACTTGTAACAGAACCGAAATATATGCGGTGGTTGATCAAGTCCATACTGGTAGATATTATATTAAGAACTTTTTAGCTGAATGGTTTCATATGGAGAAAGAAGAACTGTCTCCCTATTTACGCATTACAGAAGATGATGGGGCATTAGAGCATTTATTCCGTGTTTCAACTGGACTTGACTCGATGGTCCTTGGTGAAACGCAAATATTAGGCCAAGTCAAACAGGCCTTTCTTACATCTCAGAAGGTGAAAACAACCGGTACTATTTTTAATGAACTTTTTAAACAAGCAATCACCTTTGGAAAACGTGCACACCATGAGACAGCTATAGGTGAGCATGCAGTATCCATTAGTTATGCTGCAGTGGAGCTAGCTAAGAAAATGCTTGGTGATCTTCAAACAAAACACGTAGCAATTGTTGGTGCTGGGAAAATGGGGGAACTAGCTGTAAAAAACCTTCAAGGCTCTGGTGTACGCAATATAACGGTTATTAACCGTACACTAGAAAAGGCTGAAGAACTGGCAAACAAATTCCAAGCAAAAGCAGAACCGCTAAATCATTTACTTGACGTTCTAGAAGATGCTGACATATTAATTAGCTCAACTGGTTCTAAATCCGTTGTACTAAAGAAACAAGACATGGAGAGAATTCAAGCAAAACGAAATGGGAAAGCTCTATTTTTAGTTGATATTGCTGTACCGAGAGATATTGATCCAACGATTCGTGACTTAGACAACGTCTATTTATATGATATCGATGATTTGCAAGGGATTGTAGATAGTAATTTAGAAGCCCGAAAAGCTGCAGCTGAGCAAATCGAAATTTTATTAGAAAATGAAATTGTTGTTTTTAAAGAATGGTTAAAAACGCTAGGTGTTGTACCAGTTATTTCTGCTCTACGAAATAAAGCTTTAGTCATACAACAAGAAACGATGAAAAGTATAGAAAGAAAAATGCCTGATTTAACCGATAGAGAGAAAAAAGTGTTAAACAAGCATACGAAGAGTATCGTAAATCAGTTGCTCAAAGTACCAATTACACAGGCGAAAGAGCTTGCTGGAAGTAGCAAGGCTGAAGAATCATTGCAATTATTTGTGGATATTTTTGGTATTGAGGAAGAGGTAAAGGAAGAGTTTGAAAAGCAGGTAAAAAAAGATGAAACGTTAATGTCGATGCAGAGAACGGAATACGTGTCATTTCCTCACTTAGAAGAAATACCAACTGTCTAAAGGAGTATTGAAAAGCCAGAAGGCACTAGCTTTCTGGCTTTTTAGATCAGTTTGTAAGCTGTAACCATTTTCTTTCCCTATAAAAGAAGAAAAGGTTAAAATGGTAATTGGAACTTATAACCTATAGAAATTTAAGAGCATTTTCAGTTTAGGAGGATTATACATGCGTAAAATAGTAGTAGGATCTAGACGTAGTAATCTAGCATTAACCCAAACAAGATGGGTTATAGAACAGTTGAAGAAAGCAGGAATTCCAAATGAGTTTGAAGTACAGGAAATTGTTACGAAAGGTGATAAAATATTAGACGTAACCTTATCAAAAGTTGGTGGCAAGGGTCTTTTTGTTAAAGAAATAGAACAGGCCATGTATAATAAAGAAATAGATTTTGCGGTACATAGTATGAAGGACATGCCTTCTGTGATGCCTGAGGGATTAGTGATATCTTGTGTTCCTGTAAGAGAAGATCCGAGGGATGCGGTTATCTCTAAGAATAACATTCCGTTAATGGAGTTACCAAAAGGAGCTATTGTTGGTACAAGCAGTCTACGACGTGCTGCACAAATTTTAGCTACAAGAGAAGATATTAATATTAAATGGATTCGTGGAAATATTGAAACTAGAATTCGTAAACTACAAGAAGAAGACTATGATGCCATTATTTTAGCTGCTTCAGGTCTTAAACGTGCTGGATTGAGTGAGGGCGTTGTCACAGAATACATTGAACCTGAAGTTGTTGTTCCGGCAGTAGGGCAAGGTGCTTTAGCGATTGAATGTAGGGAAGATGATCATGAAATGCGTGAAATTCTAGAAACAATAAATGATGAATATACAACAAGAACAGTAACAGCGGAAAGAATGTTCCTGAATTTATTAGAAGGTGGCTGTCAAGTTCCAATTGGTGGATATGCGTATTTGGAAAAGGATGATATTGTATTAACTGCAATCGTTGGAACACCAGATGGAAAAACAATCCTCAAGGAAACAGTCAGAGGAACAGACCCGAAAGAAGTAGGGAAGGAAGCTGCATCGAAATTAATTAGTCAAGGCGCTAAAGATATCGTTGAGAAGGTAAAAGAGGAGCTTGACATATAATGTCTGATTTACTGCATGGAAAGAAAATTATTATTACCCGAGAAGAGAAGGGCTCAAAAGTGTTCTCAAATAAGCTTCTAGAATTTGGGGCAATCCCTATTGAAGTTCCTCTTCTAAAAATTTCATGTAAAAATCAGGCTGACAATGATCAAAAATTAGCTACCTTTTCTACTTATGAATGGATCATCTTTACAAGTGCTAATGGTGTGGAATGTTTTTTTGAAATGATGAAGGAACAGTCAGTTACTCTAATAAAGCAGTTATCCCAATTAAAAATAGCAGTAGTTGGTCATAAAACGGAAGATTGCTTGAAATGTTACGGCCTATCTGCTGACTTTATTCCTTCAACTTATAATGCAGAGACGTTAGCTCGTGAATTTCTACGAGACAATGAAAAGGTAGGAAAGGTATTACTGGTTCGCGGAAATCTTTCAAGAGATACACTGCCCATAGAGTTTGGTAAGGCTGGAATAGTGTATGATTCAATGGTCGTATATGAGACGGTTTATCATTTAGAGAATAGAATTCTTCTAAACCAGGTAATAACATCTGATTATGATTTTATTACGTTTACTAGCCCGTCCTCTGTAGATGCATTTTATAAGATGGCTGATGATACGATTACAACTGGTCCTATTGTTTGTATTGGGACAACGACAGAAGACCGTGCAATTGAACTTGGCTTTAAACAAATTTTAGCACCAAATAATGAATATACAATTGACGGGATGATTCGTTGTATGATTGATTACATAAGTAAAGGAGAACGGTAAGATGGAAAAGAATACTATTGCATTTAAACGTCATAGAAGATTACGATCGTCCAGTTCAATAAGATCGTTAGTAAGAGAAAACCATTTGCGTGTGGAAGATTTTATTTATCCGATGTTTGTGATTGAGGGAGAAAATATAAAAAATGAAGTCACGTCCATGCCAGGTGTCTATCAATTTTCCATGGATTTATTGCTTGATGAAGTAACAGAAGTTTATAACCTCGGGATACGATCTATTATGTTCTTTGGGGTTGTAACAGCGAAAGATGAGATTGGTACCGGCGCATTTATTGATGATGGAATTGTTCAGGTTGCAACAAGAATGGTGAAGGAAGCATTTCCTGATTTATTAATTGTAGCTGATACATGTCTTTGCGAGTACACCTCACACGGACATTGTGGTGTCATTCATGATCATGATGTAGATAATGATGAATCGCTGGAACTACTTGCAAAGACAGCAGTGTCCCAAGCGAAGGCTGGTGCTGATATTATTGCACCATCCAATATGATGGATGGATTTGTTGCATACATACGAGCAGCTTTAGATGAAGCAGGCTATACAAATATTCCGATTATGTCCTATGCAGTGAAATATGCATCCTCATTCTATGGTCCATTTCGTGATGCGGCAGATAGTACACCACAGTTTGGCGATCGTAAAACGTACCAAATGGATCCAGCAAATCGTCTAGAAGCATTACGAGAAGCTGAATCAGATATAGAGGAAGGTGCAGATTTTATTATGGTGAAGCCTGCACTCTCTTTCCTTGATATCGTTAGAGATGTCAGGAATCTTGTAGATGTCCCTGTTGTTGCGTATAACGTTAGTGGTGAATATGCAATGGTCAAAGCAGCGGCACAAAACGGATGGATTGATGAAAAGCAATTAGTAATAGAAATGCTAACATCTATGAAGCGTGCTGGTGCTGATATTATTCTTACTTACTTTGCAAAAGATGTTGCAAAATGGCTTAAAGAAAATTAATAAAACCAGAGGTGATGAACGTTGAAGAATTTCAAACAATCGATGGATGTGTATAAGGAAGCGGTAGACTTGATGCCAGGTGGTGTCAATTCGCCAGTTAGGGCTTTTAAATCAGTAGGAATGAATCCAATCGTAATGGAGTCAGGTAAAGGGTCAAAAATTATTGATGTAGATGGCAATGAATACATTGATTATGTTCTGAGTTGGGGCCCACTTATTTTAGGGCATGCAGATGAACGTGTAGTTGAAAAATTGAAAGAAACGATTGAAAAAGGTACAAGCTTTGGTGCATCTACTAAGTTTGAGAATGAACTTGCTAAATTAGTTATTAACCGTGTCCCTTCCATAGAGATGGTAAGAATGGTGAATTCAGGTACAGAAGCAACGATGAGTGCAATCCGATTAGCAAGAGGATATACAGGTAGAGATATCATCTTGAAATTTGAGGGAAGTTATCATGGACATGGAGATTCCTTGCTCATTAAAGCTGGTTCTGGTGTAGCAACACTCGGTTTACCAGATAGCCCTGGTGTACCTAAATCGGTTGCAAGTAATACCATTACGGTTCCTTATAACGATATTGAAAGTGTTCGTGTTGCTTTTGAAAAATACGGAGAAAACATTGCTGCAGTAATCGCAGAACCTGTCTGTGGAAATATGGGGGTTATTCCTCCACAGCAGAACTTCCTACAAGAATTAAGAAAAGTAACAGAAGAAAATGGAACTTTATTAATTTTTGATGAAGTAATGACTGGTTTTCGTGTAGGTTATTATTCAGCTCAAGGTCATTTTGATGTCGTTCCAGATTTAACTTGTTTAGGGAAAGTAATTGGTGGTGGACTTCCTGTTGGTGCGTTTGGAGGGAAAAGGGAAATTATGGAACAAATTGCTCCAGCAGGTCCAATTTATCAAGCAGGGACATTATCTGGTAATCCACTAGCAATGTCTGCTGGATACGAAACACTTTCTGCATTAAATGAAGCTTCTTATGAAGAAATTAATAAGAAGATTGACCGATTAATGGAAGGGTATAAAGAAGCGGCAAAAGAGTATGATATTCCTCTTCATGTTAATCGTGCTGGATCGATGTTTGGTGTGTTCTTTACAAATGAACCTGTTATAAACTTTGAAACAGCAAAAACATCCAATCTAGATTATTTCTCTCAATATTATCGTGCGATGATTGAAGAGGGTGTTTTCTTACCACCATCTCAATTTGAAGGTCTATTCTTATCAACTGCTCATACGGATGAAGATATTGAAAAAACAATTCAAGCAGTTCGTAAAGCATTTGCAAAAATTGAAAAATAAAAGTACAAGCAAAAGGTCATCTCATGCGCCAAATGAGAGGACCTTTTTTTCTTTTAGATCAATTTTGGAAACGCTTGTTTTGATCAGAAATGATATAGAGTGTTGATCTCTTTAATTCAGTATTGTGTAACTCTCGCTTACATTTATTAATGTTAAGCCCTGCCTTTCGCTCCGGCAGAATACTTCGCTTTCCACGGGCACGGCCTCAGCCCTCCTCGGAAGAAAACCACTTCCTGCGGGGTCTTCGGACACGTGCTGTTCCCGTAGGAGTCTTCGTATTCTGCCTACGCTTAGATAGCTGCTCTAGATATTTTTTAGACTATAGTCCATAAAAACACGTTTTGGATATCCTATTTTGCATAATCATCATATTTCTAGTTAAGAAAAGTAGAGCGGATTCTTAGTGGAGGAAAGATACGAAGACTTCTGCGGGAGGAGAGGCCTAGATGAGACACTGTAGTGCGCCAGCACGAAGGGGGCTCATCAGCCGCCCGCGAAAAGCGAAGTGTCTTTCCGGAACGGCGTGTTTAAGACTATCCTGAATTAAGTAATTCCACAATTTGTATCAACTCTGGATTTCGAAATGACCCTTAAAAACGTGAATTAGGTTTATTTCTCCATGCATAACCATAATACAAGGTTCATATAGATAACTAAGACATATAAAGCATATATTGTATGAATGCTTTAGAAGGGAGGAAGTCATGTGTCTTTAGACAATTCCGTATTTAGTTTTGAATTAAATGAATCCCTTTATTTTGATAAGGGACAGGAAGTAGCTGAGTTGAGAGGAATTGCGTTAGAACCGGAGATTTCTATTCAGACTTTTAATGACTATATTTCAATTCGAGGAGTAATAGAATTACAGGGCGAATATGAGAAGATTGTTCATGATGAAATGGAGGAAGAGGAACCAATTACAGATTTTGATGCGATTGAAGCGAAACGATATGTTGAAAAGGTAAATGAGGATGAAGATGGGCTTTTTTCATTTTCTCATCGATTTCCAGTAGAGATTTCTGTTCCTACTTACCGTGTGTCAGATTTAAGTGCTGTAACAGTTAATGTAGAATCGTTTGACTACGAATTGCCTGGTGAGGATCAATTAAAGTTATATTCCACAATTTGTATACACGGCATTAATCAAGAAGTTGAACAGCCCCGATTTGATGAAGCAGTAGAAGAAAAAGTAGAAGAAATAGAAGAAGAGGAAGTAGTAAGTGACGTGGTTGAGGAGGAACAGGCCCAAGTTTCTACGGACAGGGAAGAGGAATCATTTGAATTTGAAATTAAACAAACGAAGGACGATACGACTTTAAATGACCCAAATGACCTATTAGGCACTCCCGCTCCGGCATTATCTGAAGAATTAGCAGTAGAACAAGATGAAACAGAAGATAATAACGATGGAAGATGGCTATATAAAGAAAAAACACAATCACTATCCGATTTCTTTGGAAAAGCAGAATTGGAAGAAGCAACTGATCCATTAGAATTAGAAAGTGAAAGCGTTGAATCGTATGTTGAGAATGATTCAACTTACGATGATGTGGCCGAAGAGAGGGAAGCGGAAGATCCAGATATAAGTTACTTAGCAGATATTTTTAGAAGTAGTAAAGAAGAAGAATATATAAAGATGAAGCTCTGCATCGTTCAAAAAGATGATACGATTGAATCGATTGCTGAGCGTTTTCAAGTAAGTGCACTCCAGTTAATAAAACAAAATCGTTTAGAGGACGATTTTGATGTTTCGGAGGGGCAATTACTTTATATTCCATTAAAGAGTTCCTAATAAAGAATAGGAGTGTATCCAGATGTTATACCCCTTGGTAATTTGCAAGGGGTATAACTAATATAAATAGGTGGTGATATAGATGCGTGAAGGAGTAGAAAGTGTATTGAATGCATTTCAAATCGAAGTAAAACAAATTGAAGAAATAACTCCTAGTCTTTTTAAAGTGACCGATTACAGTCGCTCCTATGCTTTAAAAAAAAGTATGCTGACTGAAGAAACAATATCTAACTGGGAGAACGTATATAACCTAGCCTATTCAAATCAATTATATTCTATTTTGCCAGTGTATTTAACAACAGACGGTAAACTTTATAAAGCACAAAATCAGTCGATCTACTATCTATCTCCCTGGATTGATGAAGTTAGAACATCTATGGATAAAGCATTTATTGAAAATTTTTATCAAGAACTAGCAACGATTCATGCGAAAACAAAAAGGTCTCAAACCGTTGCAACAGAGAAGTGGGAAAGTAGCTTTCTTTCCTTTCAAGAATTTTGTAAGAAAACAATGCAACAATTACATACTGCAGTTACTTTATTTGAAAAAAGCAGCTATATGGCGCCTATTGAACTTCTAGTTTGTACACAATTTCGTGATATGGAATATGCATGGAGCGAAATTAATAAAAGAATTGATCAGTTTGTTGATTTTGATCAGGATGAAATGAAGTGGAATTATTCACTATGTCACCTGAATTTAGATCAATCAGTTATCCGTAGTACATATTTTTTAAATTGGGAACAAGCAGCTTATAATAATGGAATAATGGACTTAGTTACTTTTTTTGAGAAGGAAAGTAGGAATTATGACTTTCAGGTGGAATCATTTATTGAATCGTTCCCAGTGTATTCTAAGATTAATGAATTGAGCCTTTCGGAGCTCCAATTATTATCAGTATATTTATTAAACCCAGCAAGATATATAAAAGTCATTGAACAATACATAGATGATCCATCTAAGTACTCCATGATCTCACTTGTTCAAGAGTTGCAACGAGAGTTTAGGGTAATTAGATTTGGTTTAGCTTTTTCAGCCTTTGTAGCCAAGGAATATGAGACAGTTAACTTTGATGACGAAGACTAAATCCATTTCATATAAAAAGTGATAAGTACACCAATTAGAATTCCTAACAGTATTAAATCAAACATCGTAACATACAAAATGGTTCGAATAAATTGGAAAATTAAAATTGGTAATGTTACTCTTTCTGCGATAAAGATACAACGCCTAGCCCATGGAGGGAGTTTGTATCGATAAGGTCTACTCAATGATATCACCTCATTTTTTTCATTCACCTTTTTCTACTTTCTTTTATAATATGTATGTATAAAGGTAATTTGTGCAGGTTACAATGAAAATAGTTGACGTTCTGGCGGCTTAGCTATACAATATATATTAAATTTGTTAATAATTAGGTTGTTCCAAAGGTCAAGTGAAAAATGACAGATCTTGAACACGCAATTAATATGAAATGCGAAGATGGGGAAGAGTACAAAATAACACCTTAAGAGAGGGAAACACTTGAGCTGAAAGTTTCCTAGGAATGATTATTTTGGAAGGTCGCCCTTGATGCAGCTTCTTTGAAATGAAAGTAGAAGGAGCCGGTGACAAGCCGTTATTTGATGAAGTGTACAGATTACGATTATTTGTGATTTGTAAACAAAGGTGGTACCACGGAAATTAAACCCTTTTCGTCCTTTTTTATAGGATGAAAAGGTTTTTTTAGTTTTTACATTCTTAGGAGGTAAAAGAAATGAGTGAAAAAGAACAGACATCACTTCCGCCAAAATATAATCCTTTAGAGGTTGAAAAAGGACGTTATCAATTTTGGCTGGATGGTAAATTTTTTGAAGCAACAGGTGATCCTGACAAGGAGCCGTTTTCCATTGTCATTCCGCCGCCAAATGTAACTGGGAAATTGCATTTAGGTCATGCATGGGATACAACGATGCAAGATACGATATCACGAATGAAACGTATGCAAGGATATGATGTCCTTTGGTTACCTGGTATGGATCATGCAGGGATTGCAACACAGGCGAAGGTAGAGGCAAAATTAAAAGAACAAGGTACCAATCGCTATGAACTGGGTCGTGAGAAATTTGTAGAGAAAACTTGGGAATGGAAAGAAGAATATGCAGCTTTCATCCGTTCACAATGGGAAAAATTAGGTCTTGGACTCGATTACTCTAGAGAACGTTTTACATTAGACGAAGGTTTAGCAGATGCGGTTAAAGAAGTCTTTATAAAGCTTTATGAAAAAGGATTAATATACCGCGGGGAATATATTATTAACTGGGACCCTCAAACGAAAACTGCTTTATCAGATATTGAAGTAATTTATAAAGAAGTTCAAGGTAAGTTTTATCACATGAAGTATCCAATTAAGGATAGTGATGAGACGATTGAGATTGCGACAACCCGCCCAGAAACAATGTTAGGTGATACTGCTGTTGCTGTAAACCCGAAAGATGAAAGATACCAACATTTGATTGGTAAGACAGTGATTCTTCCAATTGTTGGTAGAGAAATTAAAATTGTTGCTGATGAATATGTAGACGTGGAATTTGGTTCTGGGGCAGTGAAGATTACTCCAGCACATGATCCGAATGACTTTGAAATTGGTAACCGCCATAATTTGGAACGGGTTCTTGTAATGAATGAAGATGGTACAATGAATAAGAATGCAGGCAAATATGAGGGTATGGATCGCTTTGAATGCCGTAAACAAATCGTAAAAGACTTACAAGAAATGGGTGTTCTGTTTGAGATTGAAGAGCATACACATCAGGTCGGTCATTCTGAACGAAGTAACGCAGTTGTAGAACCTTATCTATCCACACAATGGTTTGTAAAAATGCAACCACTAGCTGATGAAGTTGTTGAAATGCAAAAAGGTGAAAATAGAGTAAACTTTGTACCTGAGCGTTTTGAACGTACGTATTTAGGTTGGATGGAAAATATTCGTGACTGGTGTATTTCAAGGCAGCTTTGGTGGGGACATCGAATTCCTGCATGGTACCATAAAGAAACGGCTGAGGTTTATGTTGGAAAAGAAGCTCCAGAAGATATCGAAAACTGGAAACAGGATGAAGACGTGTTAGATACCTGGTTTTCTTCAGCTTTATGGCCATTTTCAACGATGGGTTGGCCAGATACGGAATCTAAAGATTTCAAACGATACTTCCCAACCGATGTGCTTGTAACTGGATACGATATTATTTTCTTCTGGGTTGCACGAATGATATTCCAATCAAAGGAATTCACAGGTGAAAGACCATTTAAAGATGTATTAATGCATGGGTTAATTCGTGATTCTGAAGGTAGAAAAATGAGTAAGTCCTTAGGTAATGGTGTTGATCCAATGGACGTTATCGAAAAATATGGAGCTGACTCATTACGATACTTCTTGTTAACGGGTTCGACTCCGGGTCAAGACTTACGATTCTATTGGGAAAAGGTAGAGTCCACTTGGAACTTTGCCAACAAGGTATGGAATGCATCTCGCTTCTCGCTGATGAACATGGAAGGATTCACGTATGAGGACATTGATTTATCTGGTGAAAAGTCGCTTGCAGATAAATGGATTCTAACTCGATTGAATGAAACAATCGAGCATGTGACAAAGAATACTGATAAATATGAGTTCGGTGAAGCTGGCCGTCACTTGTACAATTTTATTTGGGATGAGCTTTGTGACTGGTATATTGAGATGGCGAAACTGCCACTTTATGGTGATGACGAAGCGGCGAAGAAGACGACACGTTCTGTATTAGCTTATGTTCTTGATCAAACGATGCGCATGTTACATCCGTTTATGCCGTTTATTACCGAGGAAATTTGGCAAAAGCTTCCAACAAAAGGGGAGTCTATTACAGTTGCGAAATGGCCAGAAGTAAATCAATCATTTCATGATGAACAAGCATCAAATGAAATGAAGCGACTTGTTTCTATCATTAAATCAGTCCGCAATATTCGTGCAGAAGTGGATACACCAATGTCTAAACAAGTTAGCATGTTTGTTCAGGCAGAAAATGAAGCACTCGTTAAAGAATTAGAAAGTAACCGAACTTATTTGGAACATTTCTGTAATCCTAGTGAGTTAACAATTGATACGAAGATTGAAGTTCCAGATAAAGCAATGTCAGCAGTTGTTACTGGTGCTGAAATTTATCTTCCACTTGAGGGTCTAATCGATTTTGACAAAGAAATCAAACGATTAGAGAAAGAGTTTGAAAAATGGACAAAAGAAGTGGAAAGAGTTCAGAAAAAATTAGGTAATCAGGGCTTTGTAAGCAAAGCGCCACAGGCTGTAGTTGATGCTGAAAAACAAAAAGAAGCCGATTATCTTGATAAGCAAGCAAAAGTAAAAGCTAGAATAACTGAATTAAGAGGATAATAGAAGAAGGCGGAAATTCACATAGTGGATTTCCGCCTTTTCACATTGAAAATATGACAAAAAAATAGTGATTAGGACAAAACATTTATCATTCTGCCTAGAGAAAATATGATTATTTAAATATGCCAAATAAATGACGATGTCCACATGAAATAATTATAAATTAGTCTAGAAAAATTCCTCGAAATAGCACAAAGTATGTAGAACGATTTTTCGTTGTATTGACAGTATTCGTCTTACTTTTTACATGCTCTATGCTAGAGTATTACTAACGACTCTAGCAGTAGGAGGGAGAATAATGGACAAGCGCAAATCTATTATTGTTAAACAAAACGGTAAAGTTACAAAAATTATTGAACATAAAGCAAAAAATATACATACCTCGAACCAGGAAGCAGCAGCAACCCTCAAGGAGTCAGGTGATGACCAAATTCCCGCTTATGAAAGAAAGACGGATTTAAAGAAGGTAAAGCCTTTTAAGAAATCTAGTAAATTTAGTACGTTTAAACCGATTGCTATTGCAATTACTTCTGCAATTATAATTGGCCTAGTGCTTAGCGTCATTATGTTTCAAGTATTTGTGAATGTTGAAGATGGATCAGCTGGTCAAGCGCTAACAAGTGTACCCGTGTCTAATGCAGATGAAGAGGTTGCTGTTAATGATACAGATAAGCCAATCGGAACATCTGTTTATTCAATAGATTCCATACAGGCATTTGTTTTACAAGCAGGTGTTTTTTCGGAAATGGCGAATGCAGAAGAATGGGCAACACAATTCCAACAAGCAGGAGCACCTACATTAATTTGGGAGAAAGATAATCAATACTTTCTACTTGTCGGTGTATCTGAAACAAAGGAACAGGCTGAAAAGATAGCTACTGAATTAAGTACAGCAGACCATGATATCTTTGTAAAAGAATGGTCCACGAATTCCTATGAAATAGAGCTAACAGAGGAAGAGAATGAATGGTTACAACATTTCAGGGAGTCTTGGTTAAGTGCAGTGCAATTGGTAAGTGAGAATAATACATTGACACAGGCGCATTTTGAAACAAATCTTGAAGGATCAGAGAAACTATCAACACTATTAGAAGAAACCAAAGCAATAGAGGAAGTCAGTGGACGAGAAGCGCAACAGGTATTACTTCATTTGTTGATGGAATATGAAAAACTATTAGATAAATAAGTGTTCGGAGAAAAACAGGAGATGTAAAAATTTCCTGTTTTTGTAATTCCTTACATAAAAGGGTTGTAGAATTTTCATTTCTACATATCCATTTTTGATAATCTATTAACCAAAATACATGTAAAAGAAGGTTTCACTGATTTGTCTTCATGAGGTGTTATCGATAATATAATTGTATCTTATTAGAAAGGAGATACAATATGTCTACCATTATGATTAAAGATGTTCCTAAAGAAGATCGCCCAAGGGAAAGATTATTACAATTAGGTGCAAATCACTTATCAAATCAGGAACTACTTGCTATTTTATTAGGGAGTGGAACAAAAGAAGAATCTGTAATGGATTTATCTAATCGTTTATTAATGCATTTTGAAGGCCTCAAGCTGTTAAGTGATGCAACGATAGAAGAACTTGTTTCTATTAAGGGAATAGGTATTGCGAAGGGGGTAAGCATCCTTTCGGCTATTGAAATAGGTAAACGGATGAATCAATATCGGCCGCTTGAGAGATATATTATTCGTTCACCAGAAGATGGTGCTAACTATGTTATGGAAGAAATGCGGACATTGAAGCAGGAGCATTTTGTAGTTTTATTTTTAAATACGAAAAACCAAGTTATCCACAGGCAAACCATATTCATTGGTAGCCTAAATGCTTCGATTGTACATCCACGCGAGGTCGTGCGCCCATAAGGGTTTATAAAGAATCTGCTTTCGCACAGCAGTAGGGAAATATCACAAGTTATACCCTATCATCAGCCAACTTATCTGAAAGGGAAACTAATCAGGGAGTGTAGCATGTTGGAAAAGCCATAAGTTACTTAATGACCGAAGTACGACTGAATGGCGAGATGAATCGTATAAATAAGGATAAAGGCTAAACTGCTTGAATGACAGCTCAAGGGGGACTACGGGGGCCTTTAGCGGGAGGTCATGATTTACGCTATTTGAAATGTGCATTGTTCTTAAAGACTTCGAGAATGATGATGTGATACCATTTCACCCAACTTTCATATAAAGGTAACGAGTGAACGTCATATCCGACACTATACATGCGACTAGTCTTTATAAATCTAAATGGGGATTACCTAAGTCAGAATGCCTACAGGCTATGTGTGTAGACACTGAATATCTGATATGGTAACGGAGCTCTCGTAGGTGCGACAAGAAGTCGCTAATTAATAGTGCTGGTAATCAATCCAGATAGCTTAGTCATTGAGCTATTCCCAACCAAAACTGCGTTCTAAGTAATTGGAAGGTGGGTTGCATGAGGTAATGTCTAACGTATTGTTTTACACAGAGATAATACGGGGCAAGGGAAAGAATGAGAATGCATAAGCTTAAAGCTGAACCTTTGTAATCATCGTGAGCTCCAGTAAGCGTACTGTGGTTGTAACAAGCTTATTTTACGGATTGGAAGGACTGAATCTATGGACAGTCGTGTAATGACCCTATATCCGTCGGTGTAAAGAAGGATGCTTAACTCATTCGTATCTATGATTAGCGGAACTTGGTAAGCCCGTTGTGTTCCATGTAAATGGTAGGGAAATCGTAAGAGGACTACAACATATAGCGGGTAAAGGATTGTGGAGAAAGCGAATGCCAGTAAGGTGAAAACCAAGAGGAAAGTCGATGATTTGATATAACTCACTGGATAGGGATTCAAAATTTGTCCCACTCGAAAGAGGGCAGACTTCCACAAGGTCATCAACACAAAAGAAAGCGAAAAGAAGAATCTTATTGAGGAGGAACAAGTTATGAATACCATTATTAATAATGAGTCGGCTGTTTCTCCACATATGGAGCAGTGGGAAACACTAAATTGGGTGAAAATCCATAAATATGTGAAGAAACTTCGACAACGAATCTTTCGTGCTGAACAGTTAGGACAACATCGAAAACTAAGAAAACTCCAACGTCTAATGTTAAGAAGCAAAGCAAATCTACTATTAAGTATCAGAAGAGTAACACAAGTAAATAAAGGTAAACGTACAGCAGGGGTAGATGGATATAAAGCACTAACATCTAGAGAAAGAATTGATTTATATAACAGAATCAAAGATTATAATATTCGTTCTATCAGACCAAAACCTGCAAGAAGAACCTACATTCCAAAGAAAAACGGTAAGTTACGACCGCTTGGAATACCAATAATAAAGGATAGAATTTATCAAAATGTTGTCAAAAATGCTCTTGAACCACAATGGGAAGCGAAATTTGAATCTACTTCTTATGGTTTTAGACCAAAACGAAGTACACATGATGCCATTGCAAACCTTTTTACGAAGCTTTCCTCAAAAAGTAAACGCACATGGATATTTGAAGGGGACTTCAAAGGATGTTTTGATAATCTAAATCACCAACATATCCTAGATAAGTTGATTAGATTTCCTGCAAAAGAAGCAATCTCTAAATGGTTGAGAGCAGGATTTATTGACAATGAAACCTTTAATGAAACTAATCATGGTACTCCACAGGGCGGAATCGTATCTCCTTTACTGGCAAATATTGCACTTCATGGTATGGAAAAAGAACTAGGTATAAAATACATCTACAACAAAAGAGATGGATTTATCCTAGATAAAAATTCAGTAGCTATTACAAGATATGCTGATGACTTCGTCATACTGTGCAAAACAGAAGAAGAAGCCATATCAATGTATGAAAATTTGAAACCATACCTATGTAAAAGAGGGTTAGTGCTTGCGGAAGATAAAACGAAAATTACAAACATCACAGATGGATTTGATTTTGTAGGATTTAACTTAAAACAATACGGTACGAAAGACGGACTAAAACTTCTAATCAAACCATCTGAAGCAAGTATTAGAAAGGTAAAACAAACCATTAAGGAAACGTTTATGGAATTAAAAGGTAGACCTGTACGTGAACTGATTTATAAATTAAATCCTATCATTAGAGGGACAGGATATTATTGGTCATCAGTTGTTTCAAAGAAAATTTACAATAAGATGGACCATTATATCTGGATTAAAACTATGAAACATCTTAGAAGCTTACATCCTAAAAAGTCTTGGAAATGGAGAATAACACGATACTTCAAACCAGATCACACAGGTGTAAGTAAAGATAAATGGATATTAACAGACCCTCAAAATGAAAGAAATCAATTAACAAGAATGACGTGGATTCCAATTACAAGACATATAATAATTAAATTCACAAATTCACCAGATAATCCAAGTCTGCAACAATACTTCGAGAAACGAGATGAGAAACAATTCAATCGTTTTAATATTAACAGCAGACAAAAGATTGCAAAGAAACAGAAATATAAATGTAGAGTTTGTAAACAATCATTAGTTGGAGAAGAAAGCCTCGAAACGAATCATAAAGTACCTAAAATGCTTGGAGGAAAAGACGAATATTATAATTTTGAATTACTCCATACAAGTTGTCATATTCAACATCATCAACTTTTGGAAAAATACGGTGGTGGAAAACAACTTAATAGAATTAGAGAGTATTTTAGAGGAAATAACGTCGAGCCATCAAGTAAAGAAGGTATTAGATTAATAGAAAAGGTATTCGGTAAATTTAATTATATAACTGTTTGAGATAAATGATGGCTTGAGCCGTATGTGGGGAAACCCACCCGTACGGTTCTTAGGGGGGGAAGAGGTGGTAACACCTCTGACCTACCCGACTAGTCCGAGCTAGGGAAAGCCTAGTACATGGCAAAGGGGAGCAGTTTACAGTGTTAATACCAAATTGGGAAGGAGCGGAGGCTCTATGAGAATTCCAAAAGTAGTATTAAATCGTCTAACTGCCAAAGCAAAAGAAGAAAACTATGTGTTTGAAAGGCTATATCGCAACTTGTACAACAAAGAGTTCTATTTTGAAGCATATGCGAAACTGTACAAAAATAAGGGCAGTAATACAAAAGGGATCAATGAAGATACGATTGATGGCATAAGTGTAAAACGTATTGAAAAGCTCATAGAGAAATTAAGAAATCAAACGTATCAACCTATTCCAGCACGAAGGACGTATATCCCGAAGAAAAACGGGAAAACAAGGCCACTTGGTATTCCTACTTTTGAGGATAAACTAATCCAAGAAGTCGTTCGGCGTTTGCTTGAAAGTATTTATGAACCACAGTTTTCTGAACACTCTCATGGTTTCAGACAAAATCTTAGCTGCCATACAGCGTTAATAGAAGTCCGTAATACGTTTACGGGAACGAAATGGTTTATTGAGGGTGATATTAAAGGGTTCTTCGATAATATAGACCATCACGTGTTGATTAGCATTTTGCGAAGCCGAATTCGTGATGAAAAATTCATTAATTTAATTTGGAAATTTCTGCGAGCGGGTTATATGGAAGATTGGGTATTCCACAAAACATATAGTGGTGCACCACAGGGTGGAATTATCAGCCCTTTGTTGTCGAATATTTATTTAAATGAACTTGATAAATATGTGGAGCAATATATTGAACACTATAACAAAGGTGACAAACGAGTACACAATTTACCCTATCACAATCTTGCCTCGAAGATTAATTATCGCAAAAGCAAAAATAAACGTGATTGGACTGCATTAACCCAGATAGAAAAGGAAGAACGGTTAAAAGAATTAAAATCCCTTTATAAGGAACTGCAAAGCCATGATAGTAAAGAGCTTTTTGATCCATACTACCGCCGTTTAAAATACGTACGTTATGCGGATGATTTTATACTTGGCGTCATCGGAAGCAAAAAGGAAGCTGAACAGATTAAACGTGACTTAACACTGTTCTTAAAAGAACAATTAAGACTGGAATTAAGTGCTGAGAAAACATTGATTACTCATAGCAAGAAAAATGCCCGTTTTCTTGGATATGACATTCGTGTGGTCAGAGACTGGCATCGAATAAAAATGCCAAATGGAACTAAAAAGCGAAAGTTTAACTATCAGACAAAGCTCTTTGTTCCTCTTGAAAAGTATATTCAAAAGCTAGTACAGTTGAATGCGTTAACAATAGGACCGAATAATCGTTGGAAACCCATTCATCGCCCATATTTGGTTCATAATGACGACCTCAAAATTTTAAGAACGTACAATTCGGAAATAGATGGCTACTACAATTATTATCGCATTGCTAGTAATGTTCATGTTTTACAGTCTTTTCGTCAAACGATGAAATATAGCATGGTTAAAACGTACGCGAATAAATACAAGTCTACCGTTAGTAAAACTATCAATAAATTTAGCGTTAACGGGGAATTTGGGGTCCGATATGAAACGAAAGAAGGCATTAAGATTGTCTATTTTACGATGCAGCGAATGGAAAAGAACGATGAGATCAAACAACCAAATGTCGATACAGTTGAAAATACATTAGTTTATTCAGGGCGAACGAGCATGATTGACCGTTTACTTGCCAAAAAGTGTGAATGTTGTGCTGTGTCTAGCGTGCCGCTTGAAATGCATCACATTCACAAATTGAAAGATTTACAAGGCAAGAAAAAAATGGGAGCAAAGAATAATAGCCAGCAGACGTAAAACAATGGCGTTATGTGTGTCATGCCATCACGATTTGCATAATGGTAAGTTAGATTAAAGTAAATGGAAAGCCGTATACTCTGAGAAGAGTACGTACGGTTTGGAGGGGAGTTCTTGGAAAACTAGTATAGTAATATACTAAGGCACCGGGTTCTCACCCTACTATCGTGAAGCAGTAAAAAGGTCTGCAGCCTCTATCATCGTAGTGCATAACCACCCCTCTGGGGATCCTGCGCCCTCACAGGAAGATATCCATGTTACAAGACGGTTAGTAGAGTCTGGAAAGATGATTGGCATTGAATTATTAGATCATATTATTATTGGAGATAGAAAATTTGTGTCACTAAAAGAAAAAGGCTACGTTTAACACTATCTATTTTCGTGTTTTTTTCGTATAATTATATAGAATAAACATAGAAGCGCCATTTTTCGATTATGCAATTGAATGTGGCGCTTATTGAAATTATATACATAGTATTCATATTCATGTTGAAAATAAAGATGAATAGTTAATCTGTGTGTTTGCAACAAATGACATTAATCGATATAGTAAAATGAGATAATGGTTAGTTGGAGAGGGAGATTTATTTGGGACAAATTAGTTTATCTCAAGATTTAGGAATAGACTTGGGTACTGCTAATACGCTAGTATTTGTGAAGGGAAAAGAGATCGTAGTAAGAGAGCCTTCAGTAGTTGCAAGAAATAGAGAAACTGGTGAAGTTGAAGCAGTTGGTAGTGCTGCCAAGAATATGATAGGCAGAACGCCAGGAAATATTGCGGTGATTAGGCCAATGAAAGACGGGGTCATTGCCGATTATGATACAACATCTGTTATGATGAAATATTACATACAAAAAGCAATGAAAAAACGCTCTGTGTTTGCTAAAAAGCCCAATGTGATGGTTTGTGTTCCTTCGGGGATTACAATGGTGGAAGAAAGAGCCGTAATTGATGCAACGAAACAAGCTGGCGCAAAGGACGCCTTTCCGATTACGGAACCATTTGCAGCTGCAATTGGTGCAGGACTTCCTGTATGGGAACCAACCGGCAGTATGATTGTTGATATCGGTGGTGGGACAACTGAAGTTGCGGTAATCTCACTTGGCGGTGTGGTTACTAGTGAATCCATTCGTATTGCAGGTGATAACATGGACGAGGCAATCATCAATTATATACGAAAACAGTATAGTCTATTGATTGGGGAAAGGTCTGCAGAATCGCTCAAGATGGATATTGCTACTGCAGGTGAAGTCACAGAAAATCTGGAGATGGATATTCGTGGTAGGGACATGCTAACTGGTTTACCGAAAACAGTGACAGTAACTGCAAGAGAAATTGCTACCTCATTACAAGATACAGTAGAAGCAATAGTAGAGGCAGTTAAGAATACATTAGAAAAAACGCCCCCAGAATTAGCAGCAGATATTATGAATAGAGGTATTGTATTATCTGGTGGAGGGGCTCTATTAAAAAATTTAGATAAAGTGATAAGTGATGAAACAAAAATACCTGTATTTGTTACCGAAAATCCATTGGATAGCGTAGCAATCGGTACTGGTAAATCCCTGGATTATATAAAACATTTTCAATCCCATCCAAATGTTTCTATTCGTCCTTCCATTGATTAAGAGGGTGTAATCGTGTCTTTTTTTCGAAATAAGAAATTACTAATATTTTTAATTGGATTTATTGTTCTTGTCGTATTAATTGGATACTCACTAAGAGATAGAGCGAATGTGTCAATAGCGGAACAAATGATTAATGATACTGTTGGATGGGTGCAAACAATCATTCATACTCCTGTTGATTTTGTAACGAATATCTTTTCAAATATTGATGAATTTAGAAATATATATAGTGAGAATGAAATTTTAAAGGAACAGCTAGCGCAGTACAAAGGATTAATATATGAAGTGCAGGAATTAAAGGAAGAAAATAATGAATTAAGAAACAATCTCACATTAACCGATTCACTTCGAGATTATCAACCGATTCAAGCAACGGTTATTTCACGATCACCTGAACAATGGTTGAATGAAGTGGTGATTGATAAAGGAAAACAAGATGGCGTCAACGCGAATATGGTTGTGATAACTGCTGAAGGAATGGTAGGGAAAATTCAAACCGCCAATGAATTTACGTCAAAAGTTCAATTGCTAACAGGATTTGACCAATTTAATCGAATTTCTGCCACCATATCACGACAAGATGAGCAAGATATCTTCGGAATGATTGAAGGATATGATGATGAAACGAAAACACTTATGTTTCGAATCATTGAGGAATCTGATAAAGATATAAAAGAAGGAGAATTAATTGTTTCATCGGGTATGGGAGGTGTTTTTCCAGCTGGTTTGATTATTGGTACCGTAAAGGAAGTTGTCCCAGATCAATATGGATTAACACGAACTGCATTAGTTGAACCTTCTGCGGATATGTATGAAATAAATCAAGTAATGGTATTAGACCGTTCTCTTGACGTTGTGGAAGAAAGTGACTTTATAGAGGAGGAAGAGGAATGAAACGTGTATATATCCCTTTATTCCTCTTTCTACTACTAATATTGGAAGGTGTAGCAACAGATTTTCTACCTTCCGATATTGTTATGGGAGAATTATTAATTGTCCCCCACTGGTTGCTTGTTGGCTTAGTGTTTATAACATTATACTATGATAGAGAAAATACATATTACTCTGTTATGTACGCAATTATTTTTGGGTTACTGGTTGATGTTGTATACACTGGGATACTGGGCGTCTACATGTTTTCTTATGCCGCGGTAGTCTACCTTATTCATGTTTTGAAAAAATTACTGCATGTGAATTTATTTGTTTTGTTGTTAATGGGTATCGTTGGAGTAGGTATGAGTGATTTATTAATTTATATTTCATACACTATTGTTGGAATTATTGATATGTTTTGGAAAGATTATCTTTTTTATCGATTATTGCCAACCATCGGATTGAATCTAGTATTTTTTATTATCTTATACCCTATCTTAATGAAACGACTTAAGAGGTGGGGTAGTGAAACGAATTGGAAATAATCATTTATAATAATTAGCGTTAACTAGTGAATGAACCTGACTGCTTAGCGATGTTAATGAGGTGAACTTATCGTGCATGATACGAAACAGTTAATAACAATAAAGGGAACAAGGGAAGGAATTACCCTTTTTATCGACGAATCCTGTTCATTTAATCAGGCAATGAATGAACTTCATGACAAAATAATTTCAAGTAGACCTAAAAATGATGAACCGATTGTGTCCGTGAAAGTGAAATTGGGGAATAGATACTTAAAGGAAGAACAAGAAAAGGATTTAAGAAAGATTTTTAACGAGGAGAACCGGTTCGAAATTCATTCCATAGAATCTGATGTTATTCGTAAAGAGGATGCGTTAAAGTGGATAGAAGAAAGTAAGATGAAATTGGTTAATCGAATCGTTCGTTCTGGTCAAGTATTAGAGATTGATGGAGACCTTCTACTGATTGGTGATGTGAATCCTGGTGGTAAGGTAGTTTCAACTGGAAATATATTTATAATGGGACATTTATATGGAATTGCTCATGCTGGTGTGGATGGTGATAGGAGTGCATTTATTGTGGCTTCTTATATGAAACCAACTCAACTTAGAATAGCAGATTATTTAAGTAGGGCTCCAGATTATGAATCTGATGGTGTGTATATGGAATGTGGTCTTATTGATGAAGAACAAGATAAAATCATTATTGACAGGCTGCAAGTTCTTTCACATAAAAGGAAAGAAATAAGCAGATTCGAAAGGAGAATTCAAAATGGGTGAGGCAATCGTAATTACCTCTGGTAAAGGTGGAGTTGGTAAGACGACTACAACAGCTAATATTGGAACAGCTCTAGCATTAATGGATAAAAAAGTGTGTTTAATAGATACTGATATTGGTTTGAGAAACCTCGATGTTGTTATGGGTTTAGAAAATCGGATCATATATGATATTGTTGACGTTATTCAAGGTCGATGTAAGCTGAAACAAGCACTGATTAAAGATAAAAGGTTTGAATATTTGTCATTACTTCCAGCAGCACAAACAAGTGATAAAACAGCAGTAACAACAGAGGGTATGAAGACGATCATTAATGAGTTAAAGCAAGAGTATGAGTATATTATTATTGATTGTCCAGCAGGTATTGAACAGGGATTCCAAAATGCAATTGCTGGTGCTGATCGGGCAATTGTTGTAACAACACCTGAAAAATCTAGTGTTCGTGATGCTGATAGAATTATAGGTTTGTTAGAAAAAGAAGAAATGCAAGAGCGACCAAGATTAGTCATCAATCGCATTCGTAATCATATGGTCAAAACTGGAGATATGATAGATATTGATGATATTGTTCAATTACTTTCTATTGATTTGATAGGGATTGTAATTGATGATGACGAAGTGATTAAGGCTTCAAATAAGGGTGAACCTGTTGCAATACATCCTAATTCGAAAGCATCCATTGCCTATAGAAATATTGCAAGAAGAATTTTAGGTGAAACCGTTCCATTGCAATCTTTAGAGGATGAGAAGGGTGTATTCCAGAAAGTGAAAAAATTCTTTGGAATAAGATCTTAATAAAAAGATGTAATGAAAATAATTCTTTCATTACATCTTTTTATATGTACCAAAACGGGATGATTGACTAAGGTGGCTTCCTAAAGGATTGTTGCTTTTTATTAAATATAAGCTATGACGTAAAATGTATAAAATACGAATTAGATGTACTTAGGGTAATCATTAAAAAGATTTGGAAATAAATTGATCTGAGAACACTTATCAGGTTACAAATTCTGTTTTTGAGCTCCATTTTCATCTAGAGAGCGCTTATCAAGTTACAAATTCTGATTTTGAGTTCCGTTTTTATCTAGAGAACGCTTATCAAGTTACTTTCTCTTCCTCGAGGACTCCGTTCCTGAATTTAAAATCATAAGCCAAAATACCTTTTCTGCGTGTAATCTTACGTCTCATTTTAAATCAATTTCGAAAACAATACGATAAGGGTTTTGACTAATAACGAAACACCTGAAAGAAAGTTTACTTATCATATGTTTCTATATCACCACATATACTTGTACAAATATTAAGAAGGAATGTGAGGACAATGGATAGAGGCATAAGAAAAGTACGTAAGTCAATTGAACAACGTAAAAGGATGCGTGGAGTTCCAAAAGGTAATCAAACGAAACGTGTTTATCCGTCGATTCCTCAAGATGAGGAAAAACATGGTTTTTACCCTTTAGTTACGGACGATCATGCAACAAGTCGTCGCGGGGAAAATGTGGTTGCTGGAATTGCAGTTAAAGGAATGCTATCTGTTATGCTGTTTTTTGGTGTTGCCATCTTACATCAAAATGATTCAGAATTGTTAAGTAAACCTAAAGACTGGACAAGCAGTGCTTTATCAGAAGAATTTCCTTTTGCTAAAGTGAATAACTGGTATCGTACAACTTTTGGAGAACCTTTGGCATTCACCCCGCAGAAGGACCAAACAGTCACTACTAGTACTGAAAATTCAGTTGCTTTACCTGTCAGTGGGAGTATTTCAGAGTCATTCCAAGTGAATGGTAAAGGAATAATGATTTCTCCTGGTGAAACTGCGGAAGTAACTGCGATGCAAGAGGGTATCGTTGTATTCGCAGGTAAAGATCGAAACACAAATAAAACGGTAGTTATTCAACATGCGGATGGTACAACCACTAGCTATGGGCACTTAAGTAATATCGATGTTCATTTGTATCAGTATGTCACTAATAATCAGCAAGTTGGCGAGTTTACACCGACGAGCGAGAATGAAATGGTCTACTTCTCTATCGAAATGGATGATAAATATATTGATCCCGTACAGGTGATACAAGTTGACGAGACTCCTTAAGTATTTACCAAGTATTCACATCCATCCCATATTAATTGTCTTTATCTTTATTTCTTATATTACTGGTACATTCGTGGAATTAATTGTGATTCTATTAATCGTACTCATTCATGAAATTGGTCATTATGCGATGGCCACATATCTTAAATGGCGAATAAGAAGTATTGTTTTATGGGTGTTTGGGGGGGTATTGGATACAGATGAACATGGGAATCGGCCGATACGTGAGGAAATTCTTGTAACGGTTGCAGGGCCAATTCAACATGTGTTTATCTATGTATTCCTTTTTCTTCTTTCGTCGATCCAATTATTACCCACGAGTATAGTAGAATTAGCATTATATTATAATACAATTATCCTCTTATTCAACTTATTGCCTGTTTGGCCTTTAGATGGGGGCAAGCTATTATTCTTATTTGTATCTCGTAATCTACCGTATAAAAAGGCTTACCATTTTATTATACTTTTTTCTATTGTAGTAAGTATTATCTTACTAATTGTTCAATTCTTTGTATTGCCTTTTACTTTAAGCGCATTTTTAATCATGATTTTTCTTTTGTCAGAGAATAGAAAAGAATGGAAACAAAGGTATTATGTGTTTATTCGCTTCTTACTTAAACGTTATGAAGGTAGCACAACCTTTCAAAATGTGTATCCAATTACTGTCCCATATGAAAGTACGCTTATGGATGTTTTTTCCCGTTTCAGGCGAGAAATGAAGCATCCTATTTATATCGAAAATTCTAAAGCCCCTCGCACAATGATTGATGAAAATGATTGCCTACACCATTTTTTTCATGAAAATCAGCATAATCAAACCATTGGGGATGTATTTAGCAGATGAAAAAACTACCAGCCCTTGACAATTTTCTCCTAAGATGATAACATCTATATGTTATTTAAAGTAGCACCAGTGCTACAACCGCACAGAACAGGTTGTTTGAAAAGCATAAGCACCGAACGGACTGTACCTGAGTCGATGTTGATTTATCGTAGCATGAGATGAGGGAGGTCGAGCTAATTTTTCGGGGCGGAGCTAGACAATTTAAAACGAATGTTACCTGTATGGCGAGTCTGAGTTATTAAGGAGGTGCAAGTATGTACGCAATTATTGAAACAGGTGGAAAACAACTTAAAGTTGAAGAAGGTCAAGAAATTTTTGTAGAAAAAATTTCTGCTGATGCTGCTGAATCTGTAACTTTTGATAAAGTACTTTTCGTAGGTGGGGAAGATGTTAAAGTTGGAACTCCTTTCGTTGAAGGTGCTACAGTAACGGCTAAAGTTGAAAAACATGGTCGTCAAAAGAAGATTACTGTTGTTAAATTCAAAGCTAAGAAGAACTACCATCGTAAGCAAGGTCACCGTCAACCTTATACAAAATTAGTTATTGAAAAAATTAACTTATAAGGAAATTAGCCATGATTCGTGTAACTGTGTTAAGGTCAAAAGACAATTTAATATCAGAATTTGAAATGACTGGACATGCTGATAGTGGTCCATATGGTTATGACTTAGTCTGTGCAGGAGTTTCGGCTGTATCGATTGGTAGTGTTAATGCAGTTATGGAATTGTGTGACATTGATTTAAATATAGAGCAAGGCACTGATGGTGGATATCTACGGGTAACCATACCAAACTCGATTGATTCTACAATAATGAGTAAAGTGCAACTCTTATTTGAAGGAATGCTTATTTCGCTAAAGTCGATTGAACTTGAATATGGTCAGTTCATTAAAATACAAAATAAATAGGAGGTGCACAACTTATGATACGTTTAGATTTGCAGTTTTTCTCACAGAAAAAAGGTGCAGGTAGTACAAAAAACGGTCGTGATTCTGAATCAAAACGTTTAGGTGCTAAACGCGCTGATGGTCAATTCGTTTCAGGTGGATCAATTTTATATCGCCAACGCGGTACAAAAATCTATCCAGGTGAGAACGTTGGACGTGGTGGTGATGACACTCTTTTTGCGAAAGTTGACGGTGTTGTGAAATTCGAACGCTATGGTCGCGATCGTAAAAAAGTTAGTGTTTACCCTGTTGCCCAAGAAGCATAATTTAAAATAAAAAACTCCAGCCAATTTGTTGGTTGGAGTTTTTTATTTAATGAACTTTCTTTGTCTTTCTGCTATACTTTTCATAATAATGGAGGTAGGAATGATGGAGGAATTAGAAGTTGTTCGTCTGTTACAAAATTATCGTCATGATCTTTTAAATCATTTGCAATTGATACAGGGATATTTATCCATGGGGAAGAAGGATACTGCAGAAAGTAAAATGACAGAGTTATTTTCACATTTTGAAGAAGAGCGTAAATTAATCCAATTGCATGCCCCGAAATTTACCTTATGGCTTATTCATTTCAATCATCGTTATGATAATCTTAGAATAGCGTATAACATACATATCGATAGGTCGTTATCTATGGTGGATGATTTTATCTTAACAAAATGTAACAAGATAATCGATTTGATGGAAAACTATACGAATCCATTGGAATTATATGAAATTCAATTAGATATAAAGGAAAATGAATTGTGTTTTTATTTTGATGGAGAATTTAAAGAAATTATTATAAATAAGGAAATTATGAGTAAAGATATTGATGTATCAGTACATGAAGAAAAGATAGTTTGTCGTTTTGAGCTTCCAAGAAATGGATGAGGTGAATCGAAATGTTTGTCGATCAGGTCAGTGTATATGTAAAAGCAGGAGACGGAGGAAATGGTCTTGTTGCATATAGAAGAGAAAAATACGTTCCACTAGGTGGTCCTGCTGGTGGAGATGGTGGTAACGGAGCGGATGTTGTTTTCAGGGTGGATGAAGGTCTAAATACATTAATGGATTTCCGTTATCAACGCCATTTTAAAGGAAAACGTGGAGAAAATGGAATGAGTAAGAATCAGCATGGCAGAAATGCTGAACCCTTTGTTGTTTCTGTGCCTCCTGGTACAACAGTGATAGACGAAGATACTGGAGAAATAATTGCTGATTTAACGGACCACGAACAACAGGCAGTTATTGCAAAAGGTGGTCGAGGTGGTAGGGGGAATTCCCGTTTCTCAACACCGAGAAATCCTGCGCCGGATTTCGCTGAAAATGGTGAACCTGGCCAAGAGAGAAATATAAAAGTAGAACTAAAAGTAATTGCTGACGTAGGGCTTGTAGGA
Source organism: Oceanobacillus bengalensis (assembly GCF_003628445.1). Lineage (GTDB taxonomy): Bacteria > Bacillota > Bacilli > Bacillales > Amphibacillaceae > Oceanobacillus > Oceanobacillus bengalensis. Next base: position 125,752 of record NZ_RBZO01000003.1, on the reverse strand, counting down.
TTTCCAAGTGTAGGGAAGTCAACGCTTCTATCTGTTGTTAGTGCCGCAAAACCTAAAATTGCTGATTACCACTTTACAACGCTAGCACCTAATCTTGGTGTGGTTGAAACTGCGGATCATCGGAGTTTTGTTATGGCCGATCTACCTGGTTTGATTGAGGGTGCACATGAAGGTATTGGTTTAGGTCATCAGTTTTTAAGGCATGTTGAACGTACAAGATTAATTGTTCACGTCATTGATATGGCAAGTATAGAGGGAAGAGACCCATACGAAGACTTTGTAACAATAAACGGTGAATTAAAGGAATATGATCCAAAGCTAATGGATAGACCGCAAATTATAGCGGCGAATAAAATGGACATGCCCAACGCAAAAGAAAACCTAGAAGCGTTCAAAGAACAAATTGGAGAAGGAATTCCTGTTTTCGAAATATCAGCACTTACGAAAGAAGGATTAAGAGAGGTCTTATTTGCTATTGCTGATAAACTGGAGGAAATACCAAAGCTTGCGCCACAAATTGAAGAAGATATCGAAAAAGAAGTGGTATACAGATATCAGAAAGAAGAAATCCCATTTGAAATCTCAAGGGATGATGATGGTGCCTATGTATTGTCTGGTTCTAAAATAGAGAAGTTATTTAAAATGACTGATTTTGCAAGAGATGAAGCCGTTCAGAGGTTTGCTAGGCAAATACGAACAATGGGTGTAGATGAAGCGCTTAGGAAGCGTGGCGCAAAAGACGGAGATACAGTTCGCTTATTGGATTTTGAATTTGACTTCGTTGAATAATGGAAAAGTATTTGGGGGGGAGTTTTTTGACTACGATAGGGTATTTAGGGCCAAAGGGGACATTTACGAAATTAGCAGTTGATACGGCCTTTAATGGGGAAAAAAAGGTAAGCTTCACTACGATACCAGAATGCATTGATGCGGTCGATAGTGATGAAATAGATATTGGTGTAGTTCCACTAGAAAACGCCATTGAAGGTACTGTTCAATTGACAGTTGACTATCTTGTACATCAAGTTAGATTACCAGTTATGGCTGAAATCGTTGTACCAATACAACAACATTTATTAATCCGTCGTGATTTTACAGGTAACTTAATGGATATTGAGGGAATTCATTCCCACAGCCATGCAATTGCTCAGTGCCATCAATTTATTCATAAGGAATTGCCGAATGCGCAGATACGTTATACATCATCTACTGGTAAAGCGGCAGAATTGGTTTCAAACAGTGAAGGACTATCAATTGCAGCTATCGGAAATAGCCTTGCAGCAAATGAATACGACTTAAGGATTCTAAAAGAGAACATACATGATTATCCAAATAATCACACAAGATTTGTTGTTCTAACGAAGAACAAGCAACTCCTAAAGATAAAGCATAAGGCAATAGGCGAAAAGACAACATTATTAATTTCACTGCCAAATGACAAGTCTGGTGCGCTGCATCAGATATTATCTGCATTTGCTTGGAGAAAAATGAATTTATCAAAAATAGAATCTCGTCCAACAAAAACGGGATTAGGTAATTACTTCTTTATTATCGATGTTGAACAGCAGTATGATGATGTGTTATTTCCTGGTGTGAAAGCTGAATTAGAGGCCCTAGGTTGCCAAGTAACGGTACTTGGTACATATCCGGTATATCAAATGAATTTATAAGAAGTACAATTAATACGAAGACTGTTAATTACAATTGGATTAACGGTCTTTTCTTTGTTTTTAGATCCTTTACTGTGAAGTTTGATGTTCTGGTCAACTTTTAAGTTTTACTTGCATATGTTGATAGAGTAATTAGCCCAGCATAATAAAATGAAAGGAGTATGGTTCGTTTTGAAAATACACATCGTACAAAAAGGAGATACATTATGGGAATTAGCTAACAAATATGGAGTAGATTTTGAGGAAGTAAAACAACTTAACTCCCATTTAGCTAGTCCGGATATGATTATGCCAGGTATGAAAATTAAAATACCTAGTTCTTCAAAAGCGGTTAAAAAAGAGAATGCAATGGTTAAAGAGAAACCAAAGGAAGTAAAAAAAGAAACAAAGCTACCGTACAAAGATACGTCACCAAAACCGTTACCAGTTATTAAGGAAGATGATAAAGAAAAACAAATGGTAATTAAACCGGAGATGCCAGTTCAGCCACAGCCACAAATGCCGGTACAGCCAATTATGCAAATGCCTATTTTTGATCAAGATTTTCAATTTAATTTCCCACAAATGCCAAGTTATCAGGAACCCGTTAAAGAAGAAGTAAAAGAAGAGGTAAAAGAAGAAGTAAAACAACAACCAACACCACAGTTGCAAATGCCAATAGAGCAGCAACCAATGCCGCAAATGCCAATTCAACAACAACCAATCTTCCAACCGATGCCAATGCCGATGCCACATTATCCATGCTGTTACCATGTACATCCGTGTTATCCATATGTACCATTCCCTCAAGTGATGCCTGAAGCATATATGCCTGCTGAGACTGCTAAACCAATTGGAGGGGATTGTGGGTGCGGCGGTTCATCAAATGTCGGGCAAGGCTTTATGGAAGTCCCTTTGCAATATCATACAGCACAGGACTTTAATATGGAACAGGGCTTTGATAGCGGGCAAAATACTGTGCAAACATTCCCACCTCAATTTAATATGGATTCTGTTTACCCTACGCCACCAACCTATCCTAATTTTGATCCTATGCAAAGGAAAAACGAAGATAATCATAAATCATCGAATGAATAAGGGGAATAAGAGACGTTATCATTTTACGTCTCTTATTTTTTGTATAAGAAATATGTGATTGGGACAAAAGTATTTTGTGTAAATAGTGGACGTATTTAATTCGATACTGTGTGAAGCACTCGTTCCGGAAACACACTTCACTATTTTTTGCTCTTTACTAAATCATGGTTAGCATCATTATAATTGTTGATTGGAGGGGAGGGCAGTCGACTCCTTGAAAAAGAAGAGCGCTTTTTCTTCGTACGATGGAATGCTACTGACCCCTCAGCTATAGAAAGCTAACGATCTAAGTTTCTTATCCTATAATCGTTCGTCTTTAGAGTGGAAGGTTTTAGTTCTGTACTAGCTCTATTTTCGTATAATAGTTGAAAAAGTTTCATATTACCAAATATATCCTGCAATTATTGTAGAAACCACAGAATTAATGATAATATTGTGGATATGTTATTTATACGAAAGGATGTATTCTAATGCAAAAACATGTAGAAGCAATTATCGATTGGTTAAGGAAGCAGTTAGAGGAGTCGGGTGCAAAAGGATTTGTAGTAGGTGTAAGTGGAGGGATTGATTCCGCAGTTGTTGCCAACCTTATTAAAAGAGCTGCACCTGAACATTCGTTGGGTGTTTTACTTCCGATTTATACGAAACCGGAACATCTTAAGGATGGAATAAGTGTAATTGAAAAATGTAGCATTGATTCATTAACACTAGACCTTACCGAAACGCATCAAAAGATGTATGCCCATATTAAAGACCAATTAAATGCAAAAGGTGAATTCCATGAAGCAAGTGAACAGCTTGCAGGTGCCAATTTAAGGGCTCGATTAAGAATGAGTGCATTATATACACTAGCAACCAACTATAATTATTTAGTTGTTGGAACGGATAATGCAGCAGAATGGTATACTGGCTACTTTACCAAATACGGTGATGGTGGGGTGGATATTCTACCGCTTGTTGATTTTACAAAAACAGAAGTAAGAGAAATGGCTAAATACTTAGAAGTACCAGAGGAAGTTATTACAAAGGCTCCAAGTGCTGATCTCTGGGAAAATCAAACAGATGAGGATGAAATGGGAACAACCTACGCGATTATTGATGCTTACTTAAATGGCGGGGATATTCCGCAAAAAGATAAAGAAATCATTGAAAACCTGCATAAACGTTCGGCGCATAAGCGCAACGGGTTGCCACAATTTAAACGTAGCTAGTAGTTTATTGCCTGAAATTTACTGAGTAAAACAGCCTCCCCAATGCAAACTATACATAAGGGAGGTTATATTTATGTATTTGAGGAAATTATTATTAGTCGGTCTAATTTTTATATTGACCGCTTGTGGAAATGATAATGCTGAAAGTGAAACGAAGCAGTATAATACACAACCAATTAATTACGATACGCCATTGGAACAGGATGGGAGTCTAGATCGTCAGGAAGAATCAATCGGAGAAAAGGGTGGCTATCCACAAAGTGAGCAAAGAGGAGTAAATGCTTCTGATTATGAAGGGGATTATACAGACCCGTTTACGAATGACGAAACAATATTCATTACGGAGGAACTGAGGAAAGACAAGGACATTATTCAAGCACAGGTAGCTTCAACAGATGATCGTATCATTGTAGCAGTGATGTTAAGAGAGTATTACAATGAGGCAGATACGGAAGAAATCAAAGAAAAGATCCGTCGAATTGTACCAGATATCGATAAGGAAATCATTGTATATACCGACGATATACACTGGAACAGGATGAAAGATTATGATGCAAGAAATGAATCACATGAAATAGGTGACAATATCGAGGAGATTTTTGAATAAAATATGGGTTCCCTAACAAATTCTCTTTGTCCGCTTTCCTTGACCTTTGCATCCTGCAAAGGTTTTTCCTTTTCTATCTTCCATTTATTTGGTATAGTTAGATAGGAAATTTACCCGAGAGGAGTATGCTTATGGCTGGTCACTCTAAATGGCATAACATACAAAAGAGAAAAGGCGCGCAAGATGCAAAAAGAGGGAAAATCTTCATGCGCCATGCAAAAAATATTTATACAGCTGCTAAACAAGGTGGTGGCGATATCTCAACAAATGCGCAGCTTCGGACAGCAGTTGATAAAGCAAAGGCAGATAATATGCCTAATGATAATATAGACCGTGCGATTAAAAAGGCAACAGGTAACCTTGATGGAGCAACTTTTGAAGAAATTACTTATGAAGGATATGGTCCAGGAGGCGTTGCGGTTATCGTTAATGTGTTAACAGATAATAGAAACCGCACAGCGGCAGATGTAAGACATGCCTTCAAGAAAAACGGTGGAAACTTAGGGGAAAATGGTAGTGTGTCCTTTATGTTTGATCGCAAGGGCTATATACTGATTACAAACGAAGACGGTGCGATAGACGAAGATGAGATTACAATGGACGCTTTAGAAGCTGGTGCCGATGATATTAGTACAGAAGATGGCGCCTATGAAATTTATACAGCACCAGAGAATTTCCAGGATGTAGTCAATTACTTAACTGACAAAGGGTATGAAATAGAGGAAAGTGAAGTAACACTCTTTCCGCAAAATTATAATAGCGTATCTGAAGAAGACGAAGAAAAAATGCATACACTAATAGAAACACTTGAAGATAATGAAGATACACAAGATATTCATCATAATTTAGAAGAATCGAATGAATAAAATGAACGAATGGACAAACTTCTATTTCTACAAAAGGAATAGAAGTTTATTCGTTATAAGGTATTATGTTAGAATGAGGAGAGGGGACTTAAGATGATTGCATATGTTAGAGGAATTCTTTCAACTATTCTAGATGAATCTGTAGTTGTTGATGTCGGTGGTGTTGGATATGAACTTGTTTGTCCCAATCCATTTGCATTTCAAGCATCTTTAGATGAAGAAATTTTAATTCATACATACCATTATGTTAGGGAAGATACGCAAACACTTTATGGTTTTAAAAATGAGGATCAGAAGTATTTATTTACAAAATTAATCTCGGTATCTGGGATTGGCCCAAAAGGTGCACTTGCTATTTTAGGTTCAGTAGACATGGAAGGATTTGTTTCTGCTATTGAGAGAGAAGACGATAAGTTTCTAACAAGTTTTCCTGGCGTAGGAAAAAAGACAGCAAGACAGATTATTTTAGATTTGAAAGGTAAATTGATACAGAAATTTACTGTAGCTAATCCAGAAGATAATCTCTTTAGTGATCGTCTAATGGATGAAAAAGCATTAAATGAAGTGCAAGAAGCGTTAAAATCATTAGGGTATGTGGATAGAGAAATTAAAGCCATTTTACCAGAACTACAAAAAGAAAATAATAAAAATGTTGATGAACTAATTCGAAAAGCACTAGCCTTGCTTATGAAAAAATAGGATTTTTGCACAAATTTTGTTTTATATGGCAATTAATATAAGTTGTGACGTGAAAGATATAAAATGCGCAATAAGTGCTTTGTTGATTTCCGCTCCGGGCTGCCAGTACGCGCACCTTAGGGCACGGCCTCAGCCTCCAAAGAAGCAAAGAGCGCTTCTTCTGGAGTCTTCAGACACGTGCTTTTCCCGCAGGAGTCGACTGGCTGCCCTCCGCTCCAATCAACCACATACTAGCAATAATATTATTAGTAAGTTGAATAGCACAATCCTAGTGGAGGCAATACACGTAGACTCCTGTGGGAGGATAGGCCTAGGTGAGACTACGTAGTGCGTTAGCACGAAGGAGGCTCACCAGCCGCCCACGGAAAGCGAAGTGTATTGCCGGAACGGTAGGACATACTTTTTCTCAAGTTACTGCGCATTTTATATCAACTACGTAGTAACCTTTGAGTAGTTAAATAAATTTCTAATAGAAAACAGTTGAAATTAAGAAGGGGGTGATTCAGGTGGATGAACGGATGGTAACAGGAGAATTACAAGATGAGGATCAAACGATTGAACAAAGTCTTCGCCCGACAACATTAAACCAGTATATTGGGCAAGACAAAGCGAAGGAAAATTTAAAGGTTTTTATTCAAGCTGCAAAAATGCGTGAAGAGCCACTTGACCATGTCTTATTATATGGCCCACCTGGATTGGGTAAAACGACATTGGCAGCTATCATTGCTAATGAAATGGGCGTTCAATTTCGTTCAACGTCAGGTCCTGCTATTGAGCGTGCCGGTGATCTTGCTGCTATTTTATCATCTCTTGAACCAGGCGATGTCTTATTTATTGATGAGGTACACCGGCTACCACGAACAGTGGAAGAAGTATTATATCCGGCAATGGAAGATTTCTTCCTAGATATTGTTATTGGGACAGGCCCTAGTGCAAGATCTGTTCGTATTGATCTTCCACCATTTACATTAGTTGGTGCAACAACAAGAGCTGGACTATTATCCGCACCACTCCGTGACCGGTTTGGTGTGTTAAGTAGATTAGAGTTTTACGAAACGAAAGACTTATGCTCCATTGTCGAAAGAACTGCAGAGATTTTTAATACGTCGATAACAAAGGAAGCTGCGTTAGAGGTTGCTAGAAGATCAAGGGGTACACCAAGAATTGCTAATAGATTACTCAAAAGGATACGTGATATCTCTCAAGTAAATGGGGAAGTAGCAATAAGTCTAGCTTCGACTAACACTGCACTCGAAATGTTACAAGTAGATGATGCAGGACTAGATCATACGGATCATAAGTTCTTAAAAGGGATGATTGAAAGTTTCAATGGGGGGCCAGTTGGGTTAGACACAATTGCTGCAACCATTGGTGAAGAATCACAAACGATTGAAGACGTTTATGAACCTTATTTATTGCAAATTGGTTTTATTCAGCGGACACCAAGAGGAAGAATAGTTACTGCGAAAGCATATCAACATTTTGGTCTGAGGTGGCATGAGTAAGCATGAACTTGGGAAAACTTTTTATTGTAATAGGTATTATTTTCCTTGTTATAGGCATCATTTGGAATTTTATAGGGAAATTACCTGGAGATATTCGTTTTCAAGTAGGAAATTTTTCTTTTCATTTTCCAATTGTCACCTCCATTGTTGTTAGCGTCATTTTAACAATTGTTTTGTCTATTTTTACGAGTTCACGTTAAAGGAGAGCTTTAGAGAAAAGTTAGGAGATAGCATCATGAATATAGAGGATTTTGATTTCCATTTACCAGAGGAGCTTATTGCACAGACACCATTGAAGGACCGAGCCTCTTCACGGTTAATGGCACTAAATCGGGAAACAAAAGAAATCAAGCATCAACATTTTTCAGATATTAAGAATCATTTGAAAGAAGGAGATTGCCTCGTTCTTAATGATACGAAGGTCCTTCCAGCAAGATTGTACGGTGTAAAGAAGGACACAGGAGCCAAGATTGAAGTATTATTACTTCATCAAGAAGAAAAGGATACATGGGAAGTACTAACGAAACCAGCTAAAAAAGTAAAGGTTGGTACAGAGCTAGTCTTTGGTGATGGATTGTTAAAGGCTACTTGTAAGGATTATAAAGAGCATGGTGGACGTGTGCTTGAGTTTTCCTATGATGGAATTTTCTATGAAGTTCTAGACCAATTAGGCGAAATGCCGCTCCCACCATACATTAAAGAACAATTATCAGAAAAAGACCGGTATCAGACGGTTTATGCAAAAGAAGAAGGTTCTGCTGCAGCGCCTACTGCTGGACTCCATTTTACAAACGAATTACTAGAAGAGATACAGGAAATGGGTGTCACAATCGCATTTATCACGTTGCATGTTGGACTAGGAACTTTCCGACCAGTAAGTGTAGAAACAATTGAAGCGCATAAAATGCATTCAGAGTTTTATCATATGAGTAAAGAGACAGCAGAAACGCTTAACAAGATAAAAAAATCAGGTGGTCGAATTATCTCTGTTGGGACAACTTCAACGAGAACACTTGAAACGATTGCAAGAGATTATGACGGTAAATTTGTAGAGACTAGTGGGTGGACCGATATCTTTATCTATCCTCCATATACGTTTAAAGCAATTGATGGTTTAATTACGAATTTCCATTTACCCAAGTCTACACTTATTATGCTAGTTAGCTCTTTAGTTGACCGTGATACGATATTAAAAGCATATAATGAAGCGGTGAAGGAACGCTATCGTTTCTTCAGCTTTGGCGATGCGATGTTAATTCTTTAGAAGAGGACGAATGATATGACAGCAATTACGTACGAATTAATTAAAACCGATAAACAAACAGGTGCAAGGCTTGGTAGGGTTCATACACCTCACGGTTCCTTTGATACACCAACATTTATGCCAGTTGGGACACTTGCAACGGTAAAAACAATGAGTCCAGAAGAATTGGAAAATATGGGTGCGAAAATTATCCTTTCCAATACTTACCACTTATGGCTAAGACCTGGAGAAGAAATTATTCGTGAAGCAGGTGGACTTCACAAGTTTATGAATTGGGACGGAGCAATTTTAACTGATTCAGGTGGTTTCCAAGTGTTTAGTCTAAGTGACATGAGGGAAATAAAAGAAGAAGGCGTTCATTTTCGTAATCATTTAAATGGTGATAAACTTTTCTTATCTCCTGAAAAAGCGATGCAAATTCAGAATGCATTAGGTTCGGATATTATGATGGCTTTCGATGAGTGTCCACCATACCCTGCTACACATGAATACATGAAGAACTCCGTAGAAAGAACGTCACGCTGGGCAGAAAGATGTCTGACTGCACATGAACGTAAAAACGATCAAGGTTTATTTGGCATTGTACAAGGTGGAGAATTTGAAGATTTAAGAAAACAAAGTGCAAGGGATTTAGTTTCACTCGATTTTCCTGGGTACGCTGTTGGTGGGCTTTCAGTTGGTGAACCGAAAGATGTGATGAACCGAGTACTTGACTTTACAACACCATGGTTGCCAGCTAACAAGCCTCGTTATTTAATGGGAGTAGGTTCACCAGATTCCTTGATTGATGGAGCAATTCGTGGTATAGATATGTTTGACTGTGTGTTACCGACAAGAATTGCTCGAAATGGAACATGTATGACTTCAAATGGCCGACTTGTTGTTAGAAATGCGAAATATGCGCGTGATTTTAGTCCAATTGATGAAAATTGTGACTGTCATGTTTGTAGGAATTATACAAGAGCATACATTAGACATCTGATAAAATGTAATGAAACGTTTGGTTTCAGACTTACTACTTATCATAATCTACATTTTCTGTTAAAATTAATGGAGCAAGTACGAACTGCCATTAGTGAAGATCGACTTGGGGACTTTAGAGAGGAATTCTTTGAACAATACGGTTTAAATAAGCCGAATGCAAAGAACTTTTAAAGTATATTTTAAGAGAAGGGAGGAATAAAGAATGGAAATGTTAGTTTCATTGGCACCAATTATATTAATGTTTGTTATCTTCTATTTTCTATTGATTCGTCCACAACAGAAACGACAGAAGAAAGTTCAAGAAATGCAAACCAACCTACAAAAAGGTGATGAAGTAGTAACGATTGGCGGCTTTCATGCTACGATTCATGCGCTAGATGAAGGTACGATTGTTCTAATTACTGAAAATGGTACAAAGCTTACGTATGATCGTTCTGCGATACGTGAAGTGAAGCAACGTTAATCTTTTATCAAACTTGAGGTTATATGTAGCTTAAAAATTACATAGAAAACCAGTAAAAGAAGTTAATCTGAGTTGATTAACTTCTTTTTTAAATAGATTACTCTTTTGCATCCCCAACAATATTAACGCCTACTACACCACCTATGAGTGCTGCAAACATATAGCCTAAATGATGAAGGGATTGTTCTAAAGAAAATCCTTGCTGATACCCAAGATACTGGACAAGAAATGTGAAAAGGGTAAATCCAATACCTGTTATTCCTCCTATAATCCAACCTTTTGTTTTCCCTTTCAATCCTGATATGAGGCCACCGATAAATAATGATAAAATACCAATGACTAATGCAATCCACGATAACAGGTTTTCATCTAGTGTAGTCACCCGTAATAAAAAAGCGATGATTACACTTGAAATAAGTATTAGGCTTAATACAATAATCCAACCAAATAATAGAGCATGAAACAACTGCCTACGCATCATATTCCCCCTCTTATTAAACAAGCTCTTACTATAACTTTATTCATGTTCTTTCAAAAATAGAAGAAAATATTTGTACAATCTTTATGTGCAAAATCCTATCTCAACCATTTTTGAATAATTGGTATTTGCTTCAATTCATCTTTCGTAATAAATCGTAGACCAAATAGAAAAATAATATAAACAGCACAGATTAGAATAAGTATGAATAAGAAAATAAATAGGTTTTGCTCCATCCCTGTATAGATGTTTTTAAAGAAACTCCCAACTCCAAAGGTTAATAGAATCAGAATAATCATTTTACTTATATCTATAAATGGAATCGTATATTGAATTGCTTTTTGTAGTGTGATCAAATGTAATAGTGTGATCAAGACGACACTGACACTCATCCCTATAGCTACACCCATAATTCCGAAATCTGGATTTGACGCAAGTAGAAAAAGAACAACAAATTTTACTACTGCACCAATAAGACTATTCCACATTGCGGCTCTTGCTAAATCGAGTGCTTGCAATGCAGCCTGAAGTGGGGATTGAATATATAGCAGTAGATAGAATGGTGCCATTAAGACAATGAATTGACTAGCGTTTGCTGTTCCGTACATATACGTTAGGATCTGCACTGCAAATAATGAAATCACAACAGTAGAAACCGCACCAGACGCAAACGAAATTCGAATCGATTGATGGATTCGGTAATGGATGAGCTTTTGGTTGTTTTTTGCTTCTGCTTCTGAAATAGATGGTACCAAAGCGATTGCTAGTGAATGGGTGATAAATGTCGGTAAAAATAATAGAGGGATGACATATCCAGTTAATTCCCCGTATTGCTTTGTTGCTGCTTGAGCTGTAAATCCAGCAATTGCCAAACTTTGTGCTACGATGATTGGTTCTAAGAAATTTGATATCGAACCAATCATACGGCTCCCAGTACTTGGTAGTGAGATAGATAATAATTGCTTTAATGTATCTTTACTAGAGGCTAAATATGCAAAGAAGTTCGTCCGGATTTTAATTTTCTTTTTTCGTTTAAAGTGATGAATCATGTATAATAGTGAAATGAATTCACCAAGGATTACACTGAACATCGCACCTGCTGCTGCATATTCTACCCCAAACGGTAGTAACAAGTTAATAAACAAGGCAACACAGGTGATCCGTACAACTTGTTCGATAACTTGGGCAATACTTTGTGGCTTCATGTTTTGTTTCCCTTGAAAATAACCTCGTAATACAGCTGAAATTGCGGTAATTGGTACAATAGGGCTTATTGCTATCAATGGTAAAAGTGTGCGTTCGTCAGTAAGTAGAGTACTCGCAATAAATGGTGCGCCAAGGATCATAAGAACGGTAAATATGATACTCGTTATGGAAGTTATAACTAATGATACAATGAGTATTTTTTTCACCTTTGCTTGGTCTCCAATTGCATCTGCTTCTGCTACACGTTTAGAGATGGCGATAGGTAGTCCAAGTTGGGTTAAGGTCATCGCAAGAAAAAGAGTTGGGAGTGCCATCATATATAGCCCTACACCTTCTTCACCCATCAGTCTTGCTACAACAATTCGATTAATAAATCCGAGGAACCGGGTAATCATTCCAGCTAGTATAAGAATGAGTGCACCCTTTATAAATGTTTGTTTGGCCATTTATGTCGACCTGCCTTCTCAAAAAATAAAAAATCATATACAATGATATATATGCTAATCATGTGGCCAAGCATGACAAGAACTATAAAACTCCGAGAATAGGAGGGGAAATATGGAAATTGTACAAACTGTTAATGATTGGAAACCAATGGTACAATCGGTATTAGAAAGCAAATCAATTGAATTCAAGGCGCTTGGTTATTCCCAAGCAAATGCTGAGGATATTTGGAAATGTCTTGTAGAGAAAGTGTGGAAAGGGAACCCTGAAAGACGGATTCATGAAATTGTTCAGGATATCTTCCGTCTTGGATCAAGTATTTATCTTAGTTATTTAACGACCCAATCTTATCAGGATAATGATTTAATGGCTTCTATTGTAGCGTTAACAGGTCAAAAAGAAGTAGAGAAGTAGTATTTTTACATAATGAATGTTGGTTAAATGACAGCTTTGAATATTACACACTAGGTGAAGAAATAATTTTGAGCGTTCGGGTAAGATTAAAGGAGGAAATTTCCATATGAAAAAGAGAGGCAGAATTGTTGCCTTTTTCCTTGTCGTAATACTATTCGCACTAACAATCGGTACAACGACAACAGGAATTACGAAGGACATTAATTTGGGTTTGGATCTTCAAGGTGGATTCGAGATTTTATATGAAGTAGAACCTGTGGACGAATCACAGGAAGTCACGAGAAGTTTAATGGAAGGCACTGTTCAAACATTAAACGATCGTGTGAACCGGCTTGGTATTAGTGAAGCTGTAATTAATATTGAAGGTGAGAATAGAATACGGGTTCAGCTTGCTGGAGTGGAGGACCAAGCTGAAGCTAGAGAGTTAATTGGGACATCTGCACAGCTTTCCTTCCGTGATGTCAATGATAATGAGCTATTAAGTGGAACAGACCTTAAAGAAGGCAGTGCTTCACAAGATTTCGATCCAAACACCAATCAACCAATTGTATCGTTACAATTGAATGATGCAGCTAAATTTGGTGATGTAACGAGCAGGATCAAGAATATGAATGATCCTGAAACAATCTATTCCGATAATTTATTAGTCATTTGGATGGATTTCATGGAAGGAGATTCCTTTTCTGAAGAGTTTACAAAAGAAAATCCAAAATATATATCTGCACCAGCTGTGAGTGAAACGTTAAACACATCTGATGTTATGATAAGTGGAAATTTCACCGTTGAATCAGCACAACAACTAGCTGACATCATTAATTCTGGTTCACTACCAGTACATATGACAGAAATTTATTCAAATTCAGTTGGTGCTCAATTTGGTCAGCAGGCATTAAATGAAACAGTCATTGCTGGACTTATCGGTGTTGGAATTATTCTATTATATATGATAGCTTTTTACCGCTTTAGTGGTTTAATTGCAGCAATCAACTTAATAATCTACACATACTTGGTTATTTTAGTATTCGAATTAATGAATGGTGTATTAACATTATCAGGTATTGCGGCACTAATCCTTGGTGTTGGGATGGCAGTCGATGCAAATGTCATTACATTTGAACGAATAAAAGAAGAATTACGAACTGGTAAATCTGTAAAAGCGGCATTTAAAGCAGGGACGAAAAACTCCCTTTCAACGATATTTGATGCAAATATTACAACATTAATTGCTGCAGGTGTTTTATTCGTTTTTGGTACAAGTTCTGTAAAGGGCTTTGCTACCATGTTAATTATCAGTATTTTAGTTAGTTTTATAACTGCTGTATATGGTACGAGACTTTTACTTGGACTATGGGTTCAAAGTGGTGTATTAACGAAACGTAAGACTTGGTTTGGTGTGAAGGAAAAAGATATTAGAGATATTTCCGATAATACGGAGGAAACGCCTAAAGTATTTAAACGAGAAGTGAAAGTTGTAGAAAATAGGAAGAAATACTTTGTTACTACTTCAGCCATTGTTATCTTGGGAATCGTTTCTTTCTTGGTATTCCAAATTAATCCTGGGATCGACTTTACGAGTGGAACAAGAATAGAGGTCGTTTCTGATACTAGTTTAACGGAAGAAGAGGTGGAAGCAGGTTTCAATACATTGGAATTAAATCCAACATCCCTTGTTCTTTCTGGAGATAATAATGAAGTGGCTGTATCCAGGTTCGATACTGTACTTTCAGACGATCAGGTTGCTGAGGTTCAAAGTCATTTTAGGGCAGAATATGGACAAGATCCAACTGTCAGTGTTGTTTCGCCAATCGTTGGGGAAGAACTAGTGAAAAATGCCATCTATGCTGTTGCGATTGCTTCTGTTTTCATGATTATCTACGTAACGATTCGATTTGAGTTTTTCTTTGCGTTGACAGCGTTAATCGCCTTGTTGCATGATGTATTTATTATGCTAGTCGTATTTAGCATTATGCAAATTGAGTTTGATATTACAATTATTTCAGCGTTGCTTACCATCGTAGGGTACTCCATCAATAATACGATTGTAATATTTGATAGAATTAGGGAAAACATCCGTCTGAAGAAGCGTGTGAAATCTTTTAAAGAACTCGCGGCTATTGTGAATAAAAGTTTTGCCCAGTCCTTTACAAGAAGCATGAATACATCAATTACAACATTGATTGCTGTCTTTGCATTTTTAATCTTAGGTGCATCTTCTATTACTAGTTTTGCATTTGCTTTAGCTATTGGTTTAATTGCTGGTACTTACTCTTCGCTATTTTTAGCAGCGAGCATATGGGTTGTATGGAGAGGAAAGTCAGTTAATAGGAAACCACTTGATTTTACAAAGAAAAAACGAGTTGAAGGACCGCAAGTATAATATAATATAACCCCTGTTACAATTTTCGTAACAGGGGTTAATTTTTTTCGTTAGTATGGGTATTTTAAACATATCTGGTGTTTTAAGGAGAGGAATAAAGTGAAAGGTCAAACATATGTAATTTTGGCTATTGTTTTTGTTATTATTGTTGCGGTATTTGCGATTATGAATGTAGCACCTGTAGAAGTGGATTATTTATTCTGGTCAGGTGAATCACCACTTATTCTCGTTATTCTGTTTTCTGTATTAATGGGTGGAATTATTACTGCTGCAGTTGGTGCTGTAAAGATGTATCAATTGAAAAGAGAAATAAAGAAATTAAAATCAGAGAATATAGAGTTGAACAATAAACTAGAAGAACATGGATTGAATCTTGAAGAAATAGAAACGGACAAAAATCAAACAGAAAATACGAATTAAATTTTAATGATTGGTATGGAAACCTTATTTGCTCCCCTAGCTAAACTCTAGTATAATAGTTTGGTCAGGGGTGAATTTATGTTACAAAGTAAATCAAATTGGAAGTATACTAAAAAAGCTAGTAATGCGGTAACTTGGTTAGATGACCATGATGAATTCAGGAAGTTGTCACCGATCATCAAGCAATTGTTGTTACAAAGGGACCTGCATTCGAAAGAAGAAGTCCAACAATTTTTATCACCTGATGTTGGGAATTTACATAGCCCCCAAAAAATGGCGTCAATTGAAGAAGCAACAGAACGTGTCCACCGTGCCATCGAGGAAAATGAAAAAATCCTTATTTTTGGTGATTATGATGCGGATGGTGTTAGTTCTACAACTGTTATGTTAAAGACACTTCAAGAATTAGGGGCAAATTGTGATTACTATATCCCTAATCGCTTCACAGAAGGATATGGACCAAATGAAGCTGCATTTACAGAAGCATATAAAAGGGGTTTTACCCTAATAATTACCGTTGACACTGGTATTTCAGCAGTACATGAAGCAGATATTGCTAAACAATTAGGAATCGATTTAATAATCACTGACCATCATGAAGCCCAACATACATTACCAGATGCATATGCAATCCTTCATCCGAAATGTTCCCCCGATTATCCTTTTAAAGAGCTAGCTGGTGTAGGGGTTGCATTTAAATTTGCGGAGCGGTTACTTGGATACTTTCCAAAGCACTTGTTAGAATTTGTTGCTATTGGTACAGTTGCCGATTTAGTTCCACTTGTGGATGAGAATAGAATTCTTGTTTATCATGGTTTACATGCGCTAACGAATTCAAATAATCCTGGGATAAGAGCTTTAAAAAAGGTATGTAAAATCGAAGGAAATGTAACGGAGGAAGATATTGGATTTTCGATTGGCCCAAGAATAAATGCGGTAGGAAGATTACAAGATGCTGATCTTGCTGTTCAATTATTAATGATAGATCGTGTGCAAGAGGCAGAACTTATTGCAGAAGAAATTCAAGAAATCAATAGTCAAAGACAACAGATTGTAAATGAAATTGTTATAGAAGCTGAAGAGATTCTCGGACCCGATGATTTAGAAGGTGTGATTGTTGTTGCGAAGGAAGGTTGGAATGAAGGTGTACTAGGTATTGTTGCATCTAAATTGGTTCGAAAATATGATCGACCAGCCATTGTGTTAACAATCAAACCTGAGACGAAACAGGCTAAAGGGTCTGCAAGAAGTATTCCTGCATTCGACCTATTTAGTAATTGTATGAACATTAGAGAGCTATTCACAAGCTTCGGTGGCCATGCGCAAGCAGCAGGAATGACATTGCCACTTGAAAATCTACATCTTATAAGGCAAAAACTAAGTGAGTCAATACTACACGATTTATCTGAAGAAGATTTTAAACAGGAAATCGAAATCAGTAGTAACATCCCTATCACAGATATTAATATAGATTTGATAAATGATATTGCAAAATTAGCGCCATTTGGTATGAAAAATCCGAAACCAATCTTTCAAGTGGAAGAAATTCCAACAGAGGTTCGGCAAATTGGAAGTGCTAAAAATCATCTGAAATTACAATTTAAAAAAGAAAGTACGTTACTTGATGGTGTAGGTTTTGGAATGGGAGAATTATTTCATTATATCTCACCAAAAACCCCTATTAAATTGGTTGGTGAGTTAAGTATAAATGAATGGAATGGTCTGAAAAAAGCCCAAATAATGGTACAAGACATGCAAATCGATACTTGGCAATTATTTGATCAAAGAGGGAGAAAACATGTTGATTTTTTGCCATATGAAAACCAAACGATTCTTGTGTTGGAAAATGAGCAAAAGCAATATGATAAAGAAAATTGTTCTTCCATATCGTATCAAACGGACGTACATTCCCTTACAAAAGTAGAAGTTTTGTATATTCGTGATTTACCAGAGGATTTAAGTCAATTAAAAGAGATAATAGAGAAAACAAATCCGTATAACATCCATGTATGTTATACGGTCGAAGATAGTGCTTATTTAAAAACATTTCCACAAAGAGAAGAATTCATTTGGTATTATGCGCTTATCAAGAAACAGAAAACGCTAGATTTAAAGCGCAACTTACAGAACCTTATGCAGTCTAAAGGATGGAGTAAAGATAGAATTATCTTTATGTCAAATGTGTTTTTTGAACTTGGTTTTGTTACAATAAAAAACGGAGTAATTTATTTAAATCCTAGTCCTGAAAAAAGAGATTTGAGTGATTCTACACTATATAGTCGCTATATAAACCAGATTGAAGTAGAAAAGACATTGTACTATTCAAATTACGAAGTGTTAAAGGATTGGATAGAAAATAGTTGTATGTCCTATTTAAGAACCCCGAAGGAGGAAGTAATACATGGATTATAATGAATATATTGAAATTGTTAAAGATTACCCTAAAGAAGGTATTAGTTTTAAAGATATAACACCATTAATGAATGATGGTGTAGCATATAGGTCTGCTGTGGATGAGATTGTAGCATATGCAAAAGAAAAAGAAATAGATATTGTTGTAGGTCCTGAAGCACGCGGATTTATTATTGGTTGTCCTGTTTCTTACGCGTTAGGAGTTGGATTTGCTCCTGTTCGTAAAGAAGGGAAGCTACCTCGTGAAGTAATAAAAGTAAATTATGGTCTAGAATATGGTGAAAATGTATTGACGATTCACAAAGATGCGATCAAACCAGGGCAACGTGTATTAATAACGGATGATTTGCTTGCAACCGGCGGGACAATCGACGCAACGATTAAATTAGTTGAAGAGCTTGGTGGGGTTGTAGCAGGTTGTGCATTTTTAGTTGAATTGACCTATTTAGATGGAAAAGATAAACTAAATGGCTATGATGTATTAACATTAATGCGTTATTAATTTTAGATGCAAAGCAAGGTCTGATGTGGAGAATTCCCGTCAGACCTATTCGTTTATCTAATGTGTGAACATAACTGGAAAATATTTAATTTAATCGAAATGAAAAGAATCGATGGACATAAGCCATATTTCGACATATAATGAATATATTTAATTGATTACTTTTTCTTTACAAATATAAGTAAATATACCTATGTTAAAAGGTGATTCTATGGCAAAAGATGAAAATTTTACAATTGAAGATATTGTTCAGAAGGCAAATAAGTATCTGGCAGAAGAAGATGTGTCTTTTATTCAGAAGGCTTTTGAATATGCGAAAGATGCGCACAAAGAACAATTCAGGAAGTCTGGGGAACCGTACATTATTCATCCTGTGCAAGTAGCAGGGATATTAGTGAACTTAAAGATGGAT
This sequence comes from Oceanobacillus bengalensis, assembly GCF_003628445.1. Classification (GTDB taxonomy): domain Bacteria; phylum Bacillota; class Bacilli; order Bacillales; family Amphibacillaceae; genus Oceanobacillus; species Oceanobacillus bengalensis. The sequence goes on along the minus strand of NZ_RBZO01000003.1, from coordinate 106,741 downwards.
GCTGAAACCATTGCGGGTGGTTTTTTGCATGATGTTGTTGAGGATACGAGTATATCCTTAGAGGAAATTGAAGATTCATTTAACCGCGAAGTTGCAATGCTTGTTGATGGCGTAACAAAATTAGGGAAAATTAAATATCAGTCAAAAGCTGTCCTTCAAGCAGAAAATCACCGTAAAATGTTTGTAGCGATGGCGAAAGATATTCGTGTGATATTAATAAAATTAGCAGATAGATTGCATAATATGCGTACATTAAAACATTTGCCACCTGAAAAGCAACGACTTAAAGCAAAGGAAACATTGGAAATCTTTGCTCCGCTCGCCCATCGTCTAGGAATTTCTACAATAAAATGGGAGTTAGAAGATACTGCATTACGTTACTTAAATCCACAACAATACTATCGAATTGTTCATTTAATGAAGCAGAAAAGAGAAGAAAGAGAAAACTATCTTCAAAGTATTATGTCTGAGCTTACAGAAGAGATAAACGACGTAAATATTGCTGTTGAAATGTCTGGTAGACCAAAACATTTATATAGTATTTATCAAAAAATGACAAAACAAAATAAGCAATTTAATGAGATTTATGATTTGTTTGCTGTTCGAATTATCGTAAATAGTATTAAGGATTGCTATGCTGTATTAGGTATTATCCATACCAATTGGAAACCAATGCCTGGCAGGTTTAAAGACTACATTGCAATGCCAAAACAGAATTTATATCAATCGTTGCATACGACGGTAATTGGTCCCAAAGGCGATCCACTAGAAGTTCAAATTAGAACGAAAGAAATGCATGAGATTGCTGAATATGGGATTGCTGCTCATTGGGCATATAAAGAAGGAAAGCAAGTAACTAGCGGTAAAAAATCTTTTGAGGAAAAGTTAACGCTGTTTAGGGAAATATTAGATTGGCAGTCGGAAACACATGATGCTGAGGAATTTATCGAATCACTGAAAGTAGATTTGTTTTCTGATATGGTGTATGTGTTTACACCAAAGGGAGATGTAATGGAACTTCCATCTGGATCGATTCCACTTGATTTTGCATACAAAGTTCATACCGAAATTGGAAATAAAACGGTTGGCGCAAAAATAAATGGAAAAATGGCTCCCCTTGATTATAAATTGAAGAATGGCGACATTGTTGAGGTTTTAACATCCAAGCATTCTTATGGTCCATCTCAAGACTGGTTAAAAATTGCTCAAACAACGCAAGCAAAGAGTAAAATTAAGCAGTTTTTTAAGAAGCAAATGAAAGAAGAAAATATCATAAAAGGGAAAGAAGCGGTAGAAAAAGAAATAAGATCGATGCATATTGATTCAAAAGATGCATTGAAACAGGAAAATATCCAGCGTGTGTTGGAACGTTTTAATTTCATTAGTGAAGAAGATATGTTTGCTGCAGTTGGCTACCAAGGAATTACGGCTGCATTAGTCGCAACTAGATTAACAGATAAAATCCGCGAACATCGGCAAAAAGAACAAGAACTTGCACAAACAATTGATAGTGTAAAAACAGATGTACAGCATAAGAAGATTAACCGAAGAGATTCAGGCGTTCGTGTAGAAGGTGTAGATAATTTACTTGTAAGACTTGCAAAATGTTGTAATCCTGTTCCAGGGGATGAAATTGTCGGCTACATTACCAAAGGTAGAGGTGTTTCCGTTCATCGTGACGATTGTCCGAATGTCCAGACTGAAGAAGCGATGCAACGTTATTTGCATGTTGAGTGGGAGAATGAGCAAACTGATGCTAAGCAGTATCATGTAGACCTTGAAGTTTCAGCTTATGATCGTCGTGGTCTATTAAATGAGGTATTACAGGCGGTAAATGAGATGAAAACGAATATTACCCATGTTAATGGTAGGTCTGATCGAAACAAGATGGCAATCATTCAAATTACAATTCTCATCCACAATACACAACACTTGAAAAAAATAGTTGAGCGGATTAAGCGGATTAAAGATGTATATAGCGTGACGCGAACGATTCATTGATTAGGCTTTAAAGGGGTTGTTTTAAAGTGAGAGCAGTAATACAACGAGCAAAAGATGCCAATGTTTCTGTAAATGAGAAGATAGTTGGACAAATTGATGATGGTTTCGTTATTCTCTTAGGTGTCACGCATGAGGATAATGAAGAAGATATAAATTATTTAGTAAATAAGATCATTCATTTACGTGTTTTTGAAGATGAGAATGGGAAAATGAATGATTCCTTAATTGATGTTAATGGTAGCGTTTTGTCTATATCGCAATTTACATTATATGCAGATACAAAAAAAGGTAGAAGACCGAGTTTTACACAGGCTGCTAAACCTGATTTTGCTAATCAATTATATGAGGAATTTAATGAAAAATTGAAAAATCAGGGGATTCAGGTTGAAACTGGACAATTCGGGGCAATGATGAATGTCCAATTGACAAATGTTGGGCCGGTGACACTGATCATTGATAGTAAGGATAAATAGAAAAGGGATGTCAATTTTGACATCCCTTTTCTATTTTAATAGGAAGAAAAATATCTGCTCAGTCCATTTACCATCCCCTGAACCAACTGTTGTTGATATGCTTTGGTTCTTAATTTTGCTTCGCTTTCACCGTTAGAGATAAATCCTAATTCAACTAATACTGCGGGTTTGAAATTTTGCCGTAGAACATAAAGATCCCCAAATTCATATCCCCGATTATTGGCATTCGTTGCCTTTATCATCTCTTCTTGAACATACCTTGCTAAATCTTTATTCTGATCGTGATAGTAGAATGTTTCAATTCCAGTAACATTCGGCTGTTCGGTAAAGCTATTATAATGAATGCTAATAAAAGCATCTGTATTAGATATATTGGAAAAACTAGCTCGCGCATTGAGAGAAATAAATTCATCTCCTGGACGTGTTAATAAAACATTCGCTCCTAATGCAGTAAGCTCCTTTTCGAGTTCTTGTGCAGTAAAATAAGTGAAGTCTTTCTCAAACGTACCTGATGCTCCAATTGCCCCAACATCGTGTCCTCCGTGTCCTGCATCGATGATAATCGTTTTGTTCATAAAGTTAAATTCATTATAACCTTCTAAATCATCAGCTATGATATCTTTTAAGATAAAGCCGGTTGTATTCTCGTTCTCTAGTTCGTACCATTGATCCTTTTGTGAAATGACTTCAAATTGCTCTCCTTTGTCAGCAAAATGTGTAATATTATAATCAGTTGAAGGACCACTTCTCAAATGTGTGTTATCTGCCTGAATCGTAATAGACGTAGTTTGTATTTCCTGGTTATTTTCATCTGGTTCATTAACTTCGACTGTGTCATTATTCACTGTTAAAAATTCCACGTTTATCCAACCAGTTCCCTCTTCCAATTCAACTTCAACCCAGTCTTGTTCCTGCTGGATAAATGGATAGGTTTCCTCAGCATTGGCTTGTCCAACCGTTGCATATTCTGTACCAGGTCCACTACGAATATTTAAATTGTCAACATTGATAACAACCTCACTAGCAAATGCCGTAATAGAAAATGAAATGGCAATCAAAAATATGCTAAATATTATGATAAAACGTTTCTTTATATGCAAATGGATCCTCCCCGCTAAACGTTGTTTAGGTTAAAAAAACAGATACTATTTAGTATAATAAAAAATCCACTTTAAGGCAAAACTGTAGGTACGGAAAGCTGTTTCTATAAGATTTTGTCTTATTCACAAAAGATATAAAATGCGCAACAATAAGTGCTTTGTTGATTTCCGCTCCAGGCAGCCAGTACGCGCACCTTAGGGCACGGCCTCAGCCTCCAAAGAAGCAAAGAGCGCTTCTTCTGGAGTCTTCGGACACGTGCATTTCCCGCAGGAGTCGACTGGCTGCCCTCCGCTCCAATCAACCACATACTAGCAATAATATTATTAGTAAGTTGAATAGCACAATCCTAGTGGAGGCAATACACGTAGACTCCTGTGGGAGGAAAGGCATCGGTGAGACTACGTAGTGCGTTAGCACGGAGGAGGCTCACCAGCCGCCCACGGAAAGCGAAGTGTATTGCCGGAACGGTAGGACATGTATTTTCTCAACTTACTGCGCATTTTATATCAAAGGCGAAAAAGTAACAAAACTTTCGAAAAGAGCCTAATAAAGGAGGAGTCTATTATGCGAGTAAATGATAAACAGTGGAATGTTGGAAATAATAAAGATGTATTCGGTGTAAATCTACATCGTTTTATGGAGTTGGATGGAAGTGCAAATCATATGGAAATTGCAGAGGAATTTGGTATATCTATCGGTGAAGTGAAAATGTTAAAGAAAAAGTTAAATCGTGCTTGACAATATAAAATGTAACGATTATTATTAAAGTCATTCTAGAATATATAAAATGTAATATTAAATTTATAAATTAAAAAAACCAATGATGGAAAAAGTAATTAGACACCACTTGCTATAGAGAAAAAATGCCTTGGCTGAAAGCATTTTTACAAGTTGGACTAATGAAAGACACTCCTAAGGATCTATATTGAACTTCCCTAGTAGATATAGACGTTTTGCAGGCGTTAACTGCCAAGAGCGGGTGCTTTAAGGCATCAACTAGGGTGGCAACGCGGGTGAACTCCCGTCCCTTTCAATTAGGGACGGGAGTTTTTTGTGTACATAAATTTAATTCGTTTTTTTAAAATAGGAGGTAATGAAAGTGAGTATGAGCGCGCCAAGAGGTACGGTTGACATTTTGCCTAAGGACTCTAAGAAATGGCAGTTTGTTGAGAAAGGTATCAAAGAAATATGTAATAACTATAATTATGAGGAAATTCGTACGCCTTTATTTGAGCATACAGAAGTATTTCAGCGTGGAGTAGGAGATTCTACAGATATTGTTCAGAAAGAAATGTATACTTTTGAGGATCGTGGTGGTAGGAGTTTAACATTGCGTCCTGAAGGTACAGCAGCAGTATCTCGAGCATTTGTTGAAAATAAATTATATGGGGATCCTAACCAACCAGTTAAACTGTATTACTTTGCACAAATGTTTCGTTATGAACGTCCACAGAAAGGCAGAATGCGCCAGCTAAATCAATTTGGTGTAGAGGTACTTGGAAGTGCTGATCCAGCAGTGGATGCAGAGGTCATTGATTTAGCAATGACCGTTTATAAAAATCTTGGATTAAAATCATTAAGATTAGTCATCAACTCTTTGGGAGATAAAGAAAGTAGAACGAACCATAGAAATGCATTAGTAGAACATTTCACACCACATAAAGAAGAATTGTGTGAAGACTGTAGAACGAGGTTAACACAGAATCCTCTAAGGGTACTAGATTGCAAAAAGGACCGGGAACACCCAGCAATGAAGACAGCTCCTTCTATTCTGGATTATTTAAATGAAGAATCAAAAAATTATTTTGAAAAGGTTAAAACATTCTTAACAGCAATGGGAATTGAATATATTGTTGATCCTAACTTGGTTCGTGGATTGGATTATTATAATCATACAGCTTTTGAAATTATGAGTGATGCAGAAGGGTTTGGAGCAATCACAACACTTGCTGGTGGTGGAAGATATAATGGTTTAATTGAAGAACTCGGGGGACCAAGTACACCTGGAATTGGTTTTGGAATGGGGTTAGAAAGATTGTTAATGGCGCTAGAAGCAGAGAACGTAGAAATCCCAATCGATCATGAATTAGATTGTTATTTGGTAGCGGTAGGTGAAAAAACGGAGGAAACAGCAGTAAAAATAGTTCATGAATTAAGAGCAAAAGGAATTCAGGTAGATAAAGACTATCAAAATCGAAAAATGAAAGGTCAATTCAAAGCAGCTGATAGACTACAGGCAAAATATGTCCTTATTTTAGGTGAAGATGAGCTAGAAAGACAAGTGGTTAATGTGAAATCAATGCAAACAGGGGAACAAGTGGAAGTACCTATTACTACATTGGTAGAAGAGATGCAAGGGAAACTTCAGGGAGGAAAGGAATCATGATGGAAAGAAAATTAGCAGGAACGCTTACAGAGGAAAATATTAATCAAGAAGTACTACTAAAAGGTTGGGTACAAAAGCGCCGCGATTTGGGTGGTTTGATATTTATTGATTTACGTGATAAATCAGGTTTAGTGCAAGTCGTGTTTAATCCAGATTATTCCAAGGAAGCATTAGAGATTGCTAATAAAATTCGTTCAGAATACGTAATTGAATTAACGGGCGAGGTCGTTGGACGGGAGCAATCAACGATTAATCCTACGATGAAAACAGGGAAGATTGAGGTGTTCGTAAAAGAAATCACAATTTTAAATAAATCGAACACACCACCATTTGCAATTCAAGACGAAACCGATGTTTCTGAAGATTTAAGACTGAAGTATCGTTACTTAGATTTACGTAGGAGTCCACTACAAGAAACTTTTAAGCTAAGGCATCAAACATCACAAGCCATTCGTAACTTTCTAAATAATGATGGATTTTTAGAAATGGAAACGCCAATTTTAACAAAAAGTACACCAGAGGGTGCACGAGATTATCTTGTTCCTAGTCGAGTACACCCAGGTGAATTCTATGCTTTGCCACAATCACCACAATTATTTAAACAGCTGATTATGATGAGCGGATTTGAGAAATACTATCAAATTGCACGTTGTTTCCGTGATGAGGACTTGAGGGCAGATCGTCAACCTGAATTTACGCAAATCGATATCGAAACTTCCTTTATGACAAGCGACGAAATTATGGAAATGACCGAGCGCATGATGCAACAAGTAGTGAAAGAAGTCAAAAACATTGATATTGAGTTACCCTTATTAAGAATGCCGTATAAAGAAGCGATGGATCGTTTTGGTTCAGATAAGCCAGATACCAGATTCGGATTGGAATTAATCCATGTATCAGATATCATGGAGAACTCTGGATTTAAAGTGTTCCAAAGTGCAGCACAGAGCGGAGGAAAAGTTGCGCTAATCAACGTGCAAGGGGAGGCGGCAAGCTTTTCCCGTAAGGATATCGATAAATTAACAGATTTCGTAAAAGTTTATGGTGCAAAAGGCTTGGCGTGGCTTAAAGTTGAAGCAGAAGGACTAAAAGGACCAATTGCAAAATTCTTATTAGACGAAGAGAAAAACGCCATTATCAGTCGTGCAGAAGCGGAAGAAGGGGATTTATTATTATTCGTTGCAGACAAATCTTCTGTTGTATACGATAGTTTAGGTGCACTCAGATTGAAGCTAGGAAAAGAACTTAAGTTAATCGATGAATCTAAATTTAATTTCCTTTGGGTAACGGATTGGCCATTACTAGAATATGACGAAGCGCTTGGAAGATATTTCGCAGCACATCATCCATTCACTTCACCGGTTGAGGCAGACTTGGATAAGTTAGAAGAAGATCCTGGAAGTGTACTTGCAAATGCATACGATCTTGTACTAAATGGTTATGAATTAGGCGGGGGTTCTATTCGTATTCATAAACGTGACATTCAAAATAAAATGTTTAAAGTGTTAGGATTTACAGAGGAAGAAGCAAAGGAACAATTTGGTTTCTTGCTTGAAGCACTTGAATTTGGTGCACCACCACATGGTGGCGTCGCGTTAGGGTTAGATCGCATTATCATGTTACTTGCTGGAAGAACGAACTTGCGTGACACCATTTTATTCCCTAAAACTGCTTCAGCATCTGATTTATTAACGGATGCTCCAAGTGAAGTAAGTGATGTGCAATTAGAGGAATTATCGATACAGCTTTCAGAGAAAAATGACTAATCGGTAAAAATGTTAATAAATTGTAATTTATGTAATGCATTTTTCATATGAAGTCATATTGTAAAAGGACTTCACACATGTTAAGATAAATTTACAAAGAGCAAAAGCATAAGCGCCCGTGTAGCGACGCATGAAGAGAGTCCATGAAGTTTGTGGGTCTTTCGATTTTGGGCGCTAGTTACGAAATTTTAAAATTTTCATCCTGATATGTACGTCTGTTTAAAGTTATTTGACCGAACAATTTTACATTAGGGAGCTCACGTTTTTATGGTGCGTGCAGGCCGCAATCATAGTGGAAGCACAATAACTATAAAATAGAGCACCCACCTGCTATTAGCGGGATCAAAACCAAAACTGACGGCATTATCGGGATGAATAGTTACATAAAAAAACTGACCCATTTACAATAATGAGTCAGTTTTTTCTTTAGTAGATTAATTTCCTTGTGCTACTTGCTCTAAATTTCCATTCTTGTCCATTCGGAATGTAGGTGATTTCATTGTTCCTTGGTCATCAAGGACAGTCATTTTTCTAGCTCTTTCCATAATTTGAATAAATGCTTGATAATCTTCTTTTATTGAAAGCCTTTCTTTTTCTGTATGTTCCAATTGTTTCTCTAATTGATTCACTTTTTCTTTTAACATTGTATTCTCTTTAAATGTTTGTTCTAGTGTTGCTTTTGATTGATTTGAAGCATGATAGTCTTTTTTGAGTTCTTTCAAATACTCGATAACAGTATCTAGAGAGATTGAAGGAACTTCAGTATTTATAACCTCAGGTTGTATGAGAGATGTTTCATCATCCATTGTTGCATACTCTTCAAGATTAGCAGGTAATGCAACAATTGGTTTTCCAAAGTTCTGTGTTTTCTTTGCTATAGCACGTTTCTTTTCTTTTCGTTGTCTCTTTGCAAGATCGATTGCACTTTCATACTTTTGTCTAACTTCTGCGTTCCATCTAAATCCACATGCAGCAGAAGTGCGGTTTAATTTGTCTCCCACTTCCTCGAATGCATTTAGCTGTGTACTACCTTCCCTTATATGACGTAATACAGTTTCGGCTAACAATAAATCATCTTCATGTGACCAAGCATCTTGTCTAACTTTAGCCATAAAGCTCAACTCCTTTTCCTAGCAGCATATACAATAGTTTTCGTTTTTTTACATTTATCAATGAACATGCAATTATAGTAAGCTTTCATACTGATTAGTTGAACAAGTTTAGTAGGGTGGCCCTATAATTGTCGTTCATATTACGACTTATGGAAATTTTCATTTCCAGGTATTGGGTTTACTATGTATTGTTACCGCTTGGATTAGGATTTATACCTTATTTCTTTTTTCTTGATCCATTTTGTCATAAACTTGCTTTAATGCTTTCTCAAATTTACCAGAGTTCTTAGGGCTATAGTAGTGTTTGTTTTTTATAGAATCAGGTAAGTATTGTTGAACTACCCAACTGTTTTCATAATCATGTGGATACAAGTAATCCAGGCCACGTCCTAATTTTTTTGCACCATTATAATGTGCGTCCTTAAGGTGTGCAGGTATATCTCCAGATTTTCCACTTCGAATATCGGATAGAGCAGCATCAAGTGCTTTGTAAGCCGTGTTTGATTTGGGGGATAAGCATAACTCTATAATTGCAACACTTAACGGAATACGTGCTTCAGGGAAACCTAACCTTTCAGCAGCTTGAACTGCAAACAGTGCTCTGGGGCCTGCTTGCGGATTTGCGAGTCCAATATCCTCGTAGGCAGTAACAATCATGCGCCTTGCGATACTATCCAAATCTCCTGCTTCAATTAATCTACCTAAATAGTGAAGTGCGGCATCCACATCACTTCCACGGATAGATTTCTGAAAGGCTGATAAAACATCATAATGTGCATCTCCACCTTTATCGTGGGAGAAGCTTTTCTTCTGCATGCATTCCTCAGCTATTTCAAGATTAATCTTTATTTCATCTTTTTCTACTTTTGGAGTGGATGACACAGCTAATTCCAACCCATTTAAAGCAGATCGTAAATCACCGTTTGAAGCGAAGGCAAAATGTTCCAATGCTTCGTCAGAAATGTTTATGTTTTTTAAACCATAGCCTTTTTCTTCATCCATAATTGCAAGCTTTAAGGCCGATATTACATCACTAGTGGTTAGGGAATGTAACTCAAAGAGATGGCATCTACTTCTAATGGCTGGATTAATGGAATGGTATGGATTGCTTGTTGTACAGCCAATAAGTGTAAGTAAATTACTTTCTAAATGTGGGAGGAGGAAATCTTGCTTTCCTTTGTCTAGGCGGTGCACCTCATCTAAAATTAAAACAATGTTTCCTCGCATTTTTGCTTCTTCGACTACAATCTCCATATCTTTCTTTTTATCTGTAACAGCGTTTAATAATTTCACAGGTAGTCCAATTGTTTTAGCTAGGGCTGTGGCCATTGAAGTTTTTCCTGTTCCAGGTGGTCCAAATAGAATCATAGAAGAAAGAAGCTCTGCTTTAACCATTCGGTTTAGAATTTTCCCTTCACCAACTAGATGTTCTTGGCCAATTATTTCGTTAATATGAGTAGGTCTCATTCGATATGCAAGTGGTTGTCGATTCATTTTAATCTTCCTTTTAATATGGGATATTCGTTGAGCCGTAAAGAGGCATAAGTGCCTCTGATATGTTATTTTAGTATGTAAGAAAAATTTTTGTGTTTTGCTGTCCAGCTCCAGCGCCCGTGCTGTTAGCGAGACTTCCCTCACCTAATGGAAATCGATATCAACATGAATAAGCTTATTCGGTGAAGTGTCAATTCTCGCAAAGCTACAAGTTGCTTCGCTATACGGACGCTTGCGCTTTTCTTAGTATAAAGCTTAATTCCAATTCGGAGATAATGCAAGGAGCATGCTTTTCATGCTATAATATCATGTATCATTGTGTACGGAATGTATTAGAAAATTGAGGTGTATATTTGTGAAAATTTCAACTAAAGGACGTTATGGTCTAACAATAATGATTGATCTAGCAAAAAAACAAGGAGAGGGACCAACCTCACTAAAATCAATCGCAAAGGAAAACGACTTATCAGAGAATTACTTAGAACAATTAGCGTCTCCACTTAGAAATGCTGGACTTATAAAGAGTATTCGTGGGGCATATGGTGGTTATGTCTTAGCAAAGGATGCGAAGGAAATAACGGCGGGAGACGTGATTCGAGTATTAGAAGGTCCAATTACAATTGTCGAGGGAATGGAAAATGAAAGCCCAGCTCAACAGAAGCTATGGGGGAGAATTCGTGATGCGATAAAAGAAACACTAGATAAGACTACTTTAGAAGATTTAGCAAATCATGAAAATGATGGCCAACAGGATGCATATATGTTTTACATTTAACTTAAGCTTTGAACTAGGGAATAGAAAGGAAAGAGAATATGGAACCAATCTACTTGGATCATGCAGCAACAACACCAATGGATAAAGAAGTAATTGATGCAATGTATCCAGTATATCAACATATATTCGGTAATCCATCAAGCGTTCATTCATTTGGTAGAAAAGCTAGGAAATATTTAGATGACGCAAGGCGCGCGATGGCAACAAGTATTCATGCAAATGAAAAGGAAATTATCTTTACAAGTGGTGGAACAGAAGCAGATAATTTAGCAATAATCGGTACTGCTCTGGGAAATCGTGATAAAGGGAAACATATTATTACTACTAGGCAGGAACATCATGCTACACTGCGAGCGGCTGAATTCTTGGAGAAGAATGGATTCGATGTGACGTATTTACCCGTGTATGAGGATGGGAAAATAAGAGTGGAAGATGTTAAGAATGCCCTTAAAGAGGAAACAATCCTCGTTTCCATTATGTTTGTAAATAATGAAACAGGAATTATTCAACCGATAAAGGAAATCGGCGAGCTGCTAGAAGACCATCTGGCATACTTCCATACAGATGCTGTTCAAGCATTTGGTTTACTTGACATTAATGTTAGAGAATTAGGTGTGAACCTTCTATCCGTTTCCTCTCATAAAATAAATGGACCAAAAGGAATTGGTTTTCTATATGTAGAAGAAGGAATACAACTAAATGCGTTACAATTCGGTGGGGAGCAGGAAAGAAAGCGAAGGCCAGGTACAGAAAATGTTGTAAGTGTAGTTGGCTTTCATAAGGCAGTAGAGCTTGCAATGGAAAATAAAGAAAAAAGAAGAGAAACCTATCAGACACATAAAGAATTATTTCTATCAGGGCTAAAAGAAAATGAGATTCATTTTGAAATTAATGGGGACTACGATTCTCAGATTGCCTCGACGGTCAATCTTAGTTTTCCAGGTGCAAACGTTGAACAATTGCTCACCAATTTCGACCTAAGCGGTATTGCCGCTTCAAGTGGTAGTGCTTGTACGGCAGGAAGTGTCGAACCATCACATGTATTAACGGCAATGTTTGGAAATAATAACCCCTGTACGACGAACTCCATTCGCTTTAGTTTTGGAATTTATAATACAGAAGAAAATGTAATAGAAGCAGCAGAACGTGTTGCAAAAATAGTTAAACGATTAACGAAATAAGGGATTGATATAAATGAAAGAAAATAAGGATATACGTGTTGTTGTAGGAATGAGTGGCGGTGTTGATTCATCTGTTGCTGCATTACTATTAAAAGAGCAAGGGTATGATGTTGTCGGGATTTTCATGAAAAACTGGGACGATACGGATGAATTTGGCGTTTGTACAGCTACAGAAGATTTTGATGATGTTGTACGGGTTTGTAATCAACTCGAAATACCGTACTATTCGGTTAATTTTGAAAAGGAATACTGGGATAAAGTTTTTACCTACTTTTTAGATGAATACAAAGCAGGAAGAACACCAAACCCAGATGTCATGTGTAATAAAGAAATTAAGTTTAAGGCGTTTCTCGACCATGCACTATCACTAGGTGCAGATTACCTAGCAACTGGACATTATGCACAGGTTAGAGAAGTAGATGGTCACGTACAGATGCTTCGCGGTGTAGATGATAATAAAGACCAAACCTATTTCCTAAACCAATTATCGGAGGATGTACTATCGAAGGTAATGTTCCCATTAGGACACTTGCCGAAAGCAGAGGTACGTAATATCGCGAAAGAAGCAGGGCTTGTAACGGCAACAAAGAAAGATTCGACAGGTATATGTTTTATTGGAGAGCGTAATTTTAAAACATTCCTTAGTGAATATTTACCAGCACAGCCTGGTGAAATGCAATCATTAGACGGTGAAGTGCAAGGGAAACATGATGGGTTAATGTATTACACCATTGGTCAACGTCAAGGGCTTGGTATTGGTGGGCCAGGTGAACCATGGTTTGTTATCGGCAAAAATCTAAAAGAAAATGTTTTATATGTAGAACAAGGGTATTCAAATGATAAATTATATTCTGACGGGTTAATTGCAACCGACATTAATTGGATTAATCCAGAATCAGTAGAAGATACCTTTACATGTACTGCAAAGTTTCGGTATCGCCAAAAGGATAGTGCGGTTACTGTAACCAAAATAGCTGATGGTAAATTAAAAGTTGACTTTGCTGAACCAGAGAGAGCAGTTACACCAGGTCAAGCGGTTGTTTTCTATGATGGAGAGGTTTGTCTAGGCGGGGCGACAATTGATGAAATATTAAAAGATAATAAAGCATTACAGTATGTTGGTTAAGCTGAAGGAGTTTTTTTAGGTGGATAAAAATGAAGTAGGAATTAAGTATATACAGGAACATAAATACGAAGAAGCGGCAAAAATATTTAATGAAGTCATCGAGGAAAACCCTTCTGAACCCTTAGGTTATATTAATTTTGGGAATTTGTTGTTACATCTTAAAGAATATAGTCGTGCAGAAAGCTTTTTTCTTAAGGCAATTGAATTAGATAAAGAAGCTCTAGCAGCTTATTACGGATTAGGGAATGTTTACTTTGACCAATCCATTTTTGATAAAGCAAGGGAAAGCTTTCAGCAGGCTATTTCATTAGGATTAGATGATGCAGATGTCTATTTTATGCTCGGAATTACTTTACAAAACCAGGATCAATCTAAATTGGCATTACCTTTTTTACTGCGGGCTGTTGAACTTAATCCATATGATGAGGAAATGTTATTCCAGTATGGGCTAACGCTAGCACAGTGTAATCATTTAATAGACGCGAAAGAGATTTTCGAAAAAGTACTTAGCCTCCATGAAGAACATTCTGATGCACATTATAATTTAGGTGTCATTAATCTATTCAATGAAAATATTGAAGATGCAGAGAAACATTTCGATGAAGCACTACGCATTCAACCAGAACACGTATTAGCAGCAAATGGCAAGAAGACAATAGAAACATTTAAAAACAGAGAATAAGTGGGGTTGTACTATGGAATTTGTTCGTGAGGCGATGGAAGAGAGAAAATTTATAAAGGGAAAACTTCTTTATACTATTTTTCAAAATGATGCTGAACATTTTTCAATTGCGAAAATTTCTGTTGAAGAAACGAATGAGGATTTTAAGGAAAAACAAGTTGTTGTCAAAGGGCATTTCGCAAATTTACAAGAACATACAACCTACTATTTTTATGGGGATTTTGAAAAACACGCTAAATTTGGTTTGCAATATAAAGTTCATGCTTTTAAAACGTATATACCAGATACGAAGGATGGGCTTATTGCCTATTTATCCAGTGATTTGTTTTATGGTATTGGCGAAAAAACAGCTTCTCGTGTTGTTGGATACTTGGGAGAGAGTGCTATTTCAAAAATCCTCAATGATCCTGATTGTCTAAATGAAATCCCTGGTTTGAAGAAGGAGACTAAGGAAAGATTAGTCAAAAGCGTTCATGAAAACCAGGGTTTTGAACATGTTGTTATCAATCTATCAACATATAATATTGGTTTGAAGATGGCACAAAAAGTGTACGAAGTGTACAAAGAAGAGGCAATCGATATTTTAACGGATGATCCGTATCGTTATGTGTTTGATATTGAAGGATTTGGTTTCAAAACAGCGGATGAAATTGCGAAACAAAATGGACTTTCATTAACACATCCAAATCGAATCGGTGCTGGATGTATTTATGTATTACAAACGAGTATTCAAGATGGGCATGTATATTTACCACTCGATCAATGCGTCTATCAAGTTATTGACTTATTGAATGCTCGTAATGAATTATCAGAGTCGGTAATTGCTGAGCGTTTAGAAGAGTTAAACACAGAAAAAAAGGTTATTGTGAAAGAGGGCAATGTTTATCTCCCTTCCCTTTATTATGCTGAAGATGGCTTTAGTTCACATCTTAAACGAGTCATTGATCATAAGCTAGAGGAAGAAACGCCATTAGCTGAAGTAATGAAAATAATCGGAGATATAGAAGAACAGGAAGTTTTAAGCTACGGTAAAGAACAATTTAATGCGATTAATCAAGCAATTCACTCCAAAGTTATGATTTTGACTGGAGGACCTGGGACAGGGAAAACAACCGTTATTAAGGGAATTATCAATGCATATGCTCGAGTTCATGGTCTTTCTCTGAATCCCAAAGACTATGATAAAAAAGCTGATTTTCCTTTTATCTTAACGGCACCGACTGGGAGAGCTGCCAAGCGATTAAGTGAATCGACTGCTTTGCCAGCAGTTACCATTCACCGGTTATTAGGTTGGAATGGTAATGAATTTGATAAAGATGAAAATGAAAAACTGGACGGGAAATTTATTATCGTTGATGAGTTTTCGATGGTTGACATATGGCTAGCAAATCACCTATTTAAAGCGATTCCTGACGATATGCAAGTTCTCTTTGTTGGGGATGAGGATCAGTTACCGTCAGTTGGTCCAGGACAAGTTCTATCTGATTTATTAAGTAGTGGTTTTATCCCTTCCACGACATTAAATGAAGTATACAGGCAAAAAGAAGGTTCAAAAATCATACAATTAGCACATGAAATTAAAAATGATACTTGCACAATGGATTCCATAACAAATGATAAAGACTTTAGCTTTATATCTTGTCATGAATATCAAATGATAGATTGTATTATACAGATATTTGATCGAGCGAAGAAAAAAGGGTTGAATGTAAAAGATATCCAGGTGCTTGCACCAATGTACCGTTCACAAGCAGGAATTACAATGATTAACAGGGAACTGCAACAATTAATCAATCCGAAGACGAAGCAGAAACGTGAGGTAAGAGTGAATGATGTTGTGTACCGGGTTGGAGATAAAGTAATCCAGCTTGTTAATCAGCCAGAAGATGGTGTTTATAATGGGGATATTGGAGAGATTGTAGCAATTTTTAGAGAAGATGAGAACCAAGAAAATGTCGAGCAAGTTGTTATTTCCTTTGACGAGAAGGATGTCGTATATGTTCGGAAAGACTATATTAATTTCACCCATGCCTATTGTATCTCTATTCATAAATCACAAGGAAGTGAATTTCCGATTGTGATTATGCCGGTTGTGTCAACCTATAATCGGATGTTACGAAAGAATTTACTTTATACAGCAATAACGAGAAGTAAAGAATCACTTATTATTTGTGGGGAGAAGCCTGCGTTCTTTAAAGGAATCGGGACAATGGATACAAACAGGCGGCATACAACGTTGGAAGAAAGATTAAAAGAAATATTAGTAGATGTATTGAAAACAGAAGAGGTTGATGAAGAAGAGATTTCTCCATATGATTTTATGTAATACGTATAAATATTTAGCAATCGGGCAATGCTTTCATTGTAAAGTATATCTATTCATAAGAAGATATCATACTATGATGAGGTGTTTATATGTTAATGCGATGCCCGAATTGTAATGGAAGAGATATTGGGAAAATTGGTTCACAAAATTACTATTGTTGGACATGTTTTATTGAAATGACAGTAGTCAACAATGAATTAACCGTTCATCAAATTGAATCAGATGGTAGTCTAAGTTCTTTAAATGATTTATTCTCTGAAGAAGAACTCAGGCTGCAGTAAACTTCCTTAGTTACAGAATTTGTACTAAGGGGGGATGATTTTGTTTCGAAATGAAAAACGGTTAAATTTTATTTATTGGATATTAATTGGAATTCTACTTTTTTTATTTATCTATTTACTAGTAAAAACATTTCCATTTTATGGAGTCATCTTCTCGTTTCTGTGGAAATTTTTTACACCTTTCTTAATAGCAGGATTAATCGCGTATTTGTTGTATCCTATTGTAGAGAAGCTTCATAGCTATCGTATTCATAGAGGATTAGCCATCCTGTTTATCTATTTATTATTTTTCGGTGGTATTGGTTACCTTGTATATCGGGTATATCCCCAAGTTGTACATCAAGTACGAGATTTAACAAATAATTTTCCTGAATTTATGTCTTTGTACCAAAATAGTATTCATCATTTATATGAGTACACATCCTTTCTACCAGAAACCGTTCATGATAAGATGGATCAAGTTATTTTTCGTATCGAACACAGTTTAGATGCGCTATTAAGCAAGTTAGTAAATGGTTTTACTCGTATTTTTGATATGGTAGTAATCATTACTGTTATACCTGTTCTTGTTTTCTATTTTCTAAAAGATTATGATAAAATAAAAGGTTTTTTTAAGAAGTTTGTACCGAGTAATTATCAAAAGAAAACGAGTGAAGTTATTCATGCGATTGATGATAGTCTAGGAAAATATATCCGTGGCCAATTACTCGTATGTTTGTTTGTTGGTTTAACTTCACTTTTGATATTTAAATTTTTAGACTTAGAATATGCACTGATACTCGCAATTGGCATGGCAGTAACAAATATTATTCCATATTTCGGTCCAATATTAGGAGCTGTTCCGGCAGTAATTATTGCCTTTACAACGACTGGCCAAATTAAGTTAGTGATTTTTGTGATAATTGGTATTTTCATCATTCAAATTATCGAAGGGAATCTACTGTCTCCATATATCGTTGGAAAAAGTGTAGCCATTCATCCAGTGGCCATTATTATTGCACTGTTATTAGGTGGTCAATTGTTTGGCGTATTAGGAATGATTATGGCAGTGCCTGTTCTTACGATTGTAAGGGTAATTGTTAAACACATATGGCAGATACCTGCTAATCATTGACAATAGGGCTAAACTTTTTATATACTGGGGTCAGTAAAAATATTAAAAAGCGATGAAAGTGATAAGTACATGAATTTCAGTTTATAGAGAGGGATTTTCATTTGGCTGAAAGAAATCCTAAACAAGAGTCATGGAAAGCTACGCTTAAGTGCGGCTAATCCCCGCCGGATTCATACCGTTAACATGAACAAAGTGATGAATAATGTAAATTGTTCATAATTAGGGTGGTACCGCGAAGTAATCTCGTCCCTGCTAAATAGCAGAGAGGGGATTTTTTTGATTTTTGGCTACTTATTACAAGAATGTAGCTGAGTTTTCAAAACTATCCATAAGGTTGTTTCTCGCGATAGATATAAAATGCGAAGTAACTTGAGATAGTGCTCTTCCTAACGTTCCGGCAATAAACTTCGCTTTCCGTGGGCGGCTGGTGAGCCTACTTCGTGCTAACGCACTACGTAGTCTCACCTAGGCCTGTCCTCCCACAGGAGTCTACGTGTATTGCCTCCACTGAGTTTGTGCTATTCAACGTTCTAACGTGATTACTGTAAACATAATTGTTGATTGTAGCGGAGGACAGTCGACTCCTGCGGGAAAAGCACGTGTCCGAAGACTCCGAAAGAAGCGTTCTTTGCTTCTTTGGAGGCTGAGGCCGTGCCCGCGGAAAGCGTACTGCCCGCAGCGGAAATCAACATGCACTTACGTCGCATTTTATACCTTTTCCGCAGTAATACAGCAATCATTACTAAAATAGCTTTTAATGAAACAGGAGGAAAATACGATGAAGCAATTATCTTCAGCACAAGTGAGACAAATGTATATTGATTTTTTCAAAGAAAAAGGTCATCGGGTAGAACCAAGTGCATCATTAGTACCGAAAGACGACCCAACGTTACTATGGATCAATAGCGGTGTTGCAACATTAAAGAAGTACTTTGATGGTCGCATTATTCCAGAAAATCCGCGGATTGTAAATGCTCAGAAATCAATTCGTACGAATGATATTGAAAATGTAGGCTATACTGCACGACATCATACTTTCTTTGAAATGCTTGGTAACTTTTCAATCGGTGACTATTTCAAGGAAGAAGCAATTGAGTGGGCATGGGAATTCCTAACGAGTGAAAAATGGTTAGGCCTTGATCCTGAAAAGTTATCCGTTACTGTTCATCCAGAAGATGACGAAGCATATGATTTCTGGCTTAACAATATAAAACTTCCAAAAGAACGCATTATTCGCTTAGAAGAGAATTTTTGGGATATAGGGGAGGGACCTAGTGGACCGAATACGGAAATCTTCTTTGATCGTGGAGAGGATTATGGAAATGACCCGAATGACTCCGAATTATATCCTGGTGGGGAAAATAATCGGTATCTTGAAATTTGGAATTTAGTCTTCTCTCAATATAACCATAATCCGGATGACACGTACACACCTCTTCCGAAGAAAAATATTGATACAGGGATGGGACTTGAACGCATGGTGTCGGTGATTCAAAATAAGCCGACTAACTTTGAAACAGACCTATTTATGCCAATTATTCAGCAAACAGAAAAATTAGCAGCAACCACATATGGGAAGAATGGAGAAAGTGACACAGCATTCAAAGTCATTGCTGACCATATTCGAACGGTTAGTTTTGCAATTGGCGATGGAGCAGTCCCTTCAAACGAAGGAAGAGGTTATGTACTTAGAAGATTGATTCGTCGTGCAGTTCGTTTTGCAAAAGAAATTGGTATTGAAAAACCCTTCATGTATGAGCTAGTAGAAACTGTAGGAGAAATTATGAAAGATTTCTACCCACAAGTATTGAAACAAAAAGACTTTATCGTATCGATTGTAAAAGTGGAAGAAGAGCGTTTTCATGAAACATTAAATGATGGCTTAGAAATACTAACATCTATTATTGCTAGAGAAAAGGCTAAAGGGAATACGGTATTTCCTGGAGAAGATGTATTCCGTTTGTATGACACGTATGGTTTCCCTAAAGAATTAACAGAAGAATATGTTGGTCTAGAAGGGTTTACAATAGGTGAAGAAGCGTATCATACAGAAATGGAAAAGCAAAGAGAACGCGCAAGAAATGCCCGACAAAAAGTCGACTCTATGCAGGTACAGAATCATGCTTTAAGTGAAATTGATATTGAGAGTGAATTTGTCGGCTATGAAACGTTAGACGTTGAAACAACGGTTGCCACAATATTTGATGGTACCAATATAGTCGATGTTGCAAAAGAAGGAGAAGAAGTATACATTTTTCTGAGTAAAACACCTTTCTATGCTGAAAGTGGCGGGCAAATTGCTGACCATGGCTGGATTTCTACCGAAACTGCTTCCCTTTCCATTAAAGATGTTCAAAAATCTCCGAAAGGTCAGCACATCCAAAGCGTAGTTGTAGAAAAGGGAGAAATCCATGTAGGCGATTATGTAAAAGCACATGTTGATACAACTTCAAGAACCTTTACAATAAAGAACCATACGGGCACACACTTACTACACCAAGCCTTAAAGGACGTACTTGGTTCTCATGTGAATCAAGCAGGGTCTCTTGTAACACCTGAGCGATTACGTTTTGATTTCTCACACTTCCATGCTGTTACAGAGGAAGAAATAGAGAAAATTGAACAAATTGTGAATGAAAAGATTTGGGCTGCACTTCCTGTGGAAACGAACCTTAAGAATATAGATGAAGCAAAATCGATGGGGGCGATGGCCTTATTTGGTGAGAAATATGGAGATATTGTACGTGTTGTGCAAATTGGTGATTATAGCCTTGAACTTTGTGGTGGCTGTCATGTAAGAAATAGTTCTGAAATTGGTTTGTTTAAAATTGTGTCAGAAAGCGGAATAGGTGCTGGAACAAGAAGAATAGAAGCTGTTACAAGTAAGCATGCTTATGAATATTTACGTGGGAAAACGGAAGTCTTACAGAAGGCTGCAAAATTAGTAAAAACGAATGAAGAGAAACTTCCTGAACGAATTGAGAGTTTATTCCATGAAATGAAACAAGTACAAAAAGACAACGAATCATTAAGTGCTAAGTTAGCAAATGCAGAAGCATCTTCCATATTAGATCAAGTGGAAAATGTGCAAGGTATTTCTCTCCTTGCTCAAAATGTAAATGTCAAAGATATGAATCAGCTACGAAACATGGTTGATGATTTAAAACAAAAGATTTCATCAGGTATTATCCTTCTAGCTGCTGAGAATGAAGGTAAAGTTCAGCTTGCAGCAGGAGTTTCAAAAGATTTAGTAGAGCAAGGCTACCATGCAGGGAAATTAATTAAACAAGCTGCTGGTGTTTGTGGTGGCGGTGGTGGTGGCCGTCCGGATATGGCACAAGCTGGTGGGAAAGATCCATCTAAGATTAATGAAGCTCTACTTATCGCTAAACGATATATTACGGAGAAGTAATGGATTACACTTGAATTCTCTTAACGTAAAGATATAATTAAATGTAAAGTCATGTTAAGATAGTTGTATACGTATCAGATTATAGGAGACGTGTCATTTTTGCTTGATTGATGGCTACTTCTCTAAAGAACGGGGTGTCTAAATGAGTTCGATTGATAACACAATGAAGTTTAGTTTCTCAGATGAACCATTCGATCAGGATATTAAAGAGATTCTTTTTACGGTGCATGAAGCGTTACGTGAAAAAGGATATAATCCAATTAATCAAATCGTCGGATATCTATTATCTGGTGATCCAGCATATATCCCAAGATATAATGATGCTAGAAATCTAATTCGTAAAGTAGAGCGTGACGAAGTAATTGAAGAATTAGTTAAATTTTATTTAGAACAACAAAAGGCGGATTAAATGAAAATAGTAGGTTTTGATGTAGGGTCTAAAACTATTGGTGTCGCTGTTAGCGATGCACTCGGTTGGACAGCCCAAGGGTTAACGACAATTTATTGGGATGAAAATGATATCCACTCAGCAGATAAAGAATTACAACAAATCATTAATGATCATGAAATTGAGAAAGCTATTGTTGGACTACCAAAGAATATGAATGGTACAATTGGTGAGCGCGGGGAAGCCTCAGAAAGGTTTGCTCTGCATATTGAAGAAACATTTCACATACCAATTGAAATGTGGGATGAAAGATTAACAACAATGGCTGCTGAAAGGGTCCTACTAGAGGCGGACATGAGTAGAAAGAAAAGAAAAAAAGTAATTGATAAAATGGCTGCGGTTATGATCTTACAAGGCTATCTAGATAAAAAATGAGGTGATAAAGTGTCTTTAGAAAAGAAAGAAAGAATTATTGTCCCTGATGAAAATGGTGATGAACATTTATTTGAAGTGTTATTTACATTTGATGTAGATGAGACAAATAACTCATACATTGCAGTTGTTCCAGTTGAACAAGCTGAGGATGATGAAGTCGAGGTATACGCTTTTCGCTATGAAGAAACGGAAAAGGATGATTTAACTCTTTTTCCTATAGAATCAGATGAAGAGTGGGATATTGTAGAAGAAATGCTAAATACATTAACAGATGAAGAGTTAGAAGAAGAGAAATAAAGAAAGAAGCTGATGTCTACCTAGACATCAGCTTCTTCTCTGATTTGACAAAAACATGGATATTATTACATTTTTTTAGTATAATAAGTCGAATGAGAGGGGGATTTTATGTCCAAAAAGAATAAGGATAATAAATTCAAGGACAACCTCATTACGCGGAGTGAAGAGGCAAGAAAGGTTCGTAAAATTGTATCAATCATTATTTTAGCTTTAATTGTTATATTTGTAATTGGTGGAATCTCAGGATATAACTATATACGATCAGCTTTAGAACCTGTTGATGCAACGAGTGAAGAAGAAATACAGGTAGAAATACCACTAGGCTCTTCTAGCTCTACTATTGCGAGTATATTAGAAGAAAATGAAGTAATTAAGAATGGACTTATCTTTCGGATATACATAAAACTTAATAATGAATCTGAATTTCAAGCAGGGAACTATTCATTTACGCAATCGATGGATGTCGATGAAATTATTAATAATCTTAAGCAAGGCAAGGTTTCTCTCGAGCCTTTATATACCATAACGATTCCCGAAGGATTGACCATCGAACAGATTGCTGAAATATACGCAGAAAAACTGCATTTTACGAAAGAAGAATTCATTGAAGTAGTTGATGATGATGATTATATATCAGAGTTAATGGATAAGTATTCCGTCCTTCCAGAGGATATTCTTAATGAAGAAATCTACACGCCATTAGAAGGATACCTATATCCTGCTACCTATGATTTCTACGAGGAAGAGCCAAGTATTCCTTCGATTATAGAACGGATGTTAATGGAAACAGAAAATCTTATCTATCAGAACCTAGATGCTATTGAGAATAAAAATTTAACAATACATGAAGTTGCTACATTTGCATCTTTGGTTGAAAAGGAAGCAAGCAATGAAGAACAAAGGCATGAGATTGCAGGTGTATTCTATAATCGATTAGAAGAAGGAATGCCACTGCAGACAGATCCAACGGTGGCATATGCGGTTGGCGAGCACCTAGAAACAACATTATATGAGCACCTAGAAGAAGAGTCACCTTATAATACCTATCAAGTTAATGGCCTACCGATTGGACCAATTGCGAACTTTTCAAGAAGCTCATTACTTGCTGTACTAGAGCCAACAGACTCAGATTATTTCTATTTCTTGCATGACAGTGAAGGGAAGATTCATTATGCAGAAACCCTTGAGGAACATAATCAAAATAGAGATGACTTTATGAATTAAGGACAATATGGAAATGTGAATTCTGTTCACATTTCTCGTTTTTTTTCTTAATACTGTCCAGCTCCAGCGCCCAGCGACTAGCGAGACTTCCCTCACCTCCGTACGATAAGTCAACATCGGCTCCTTACGGTCGCCGTGTTTCCTTTATCTCCTTCGGCTCCTTACGGTCGCCGTGTTTCCTTTATCTCCTTCGGCTCAGTCCAGTCCGTACGTCGCTAAACGGGCGCTTACACTTTTCTAATTAGAAATGAGGTTTTTTTAGGATGGACAAACAAATTGGTGATTATCTAATTCAAACATTACCAAAACAACAAGATTGGGTTATCGAGCTAGAAGAACAAGCAGCAATAGATCGTGTACCAATAATGGATAAGGCAGGGATGCATTTAGTAATGCAGTTAATACGAATTACAAAGCCCAAACGAATCCTAGAAATAGGTACAGCAATTGGATATTCTGCTTTACGAATGAAAGGGGCTTACCCCGATACTACGATTGTTACAATCGAAAAAGATGAAAACCGTTTTCAACAAGCAATTAATAATATACGTCAGCAGAATAAAAATGGAGAGATTGACGTTATTCATGGTGATGCACTTGAAGAAATGACGAGATTAACAGGTAAAACATTTAATCTTATTTTTATTGATGCTGCAAAAGGCCAATATAAACGTTTTTTTGAACTTGCTGTACCATTGCTTGCAGATAATGGGATCATTATTACTGACAATGTACTATTTAGAGGACACGTTGCAAATCCTGAGGAAACACCAAAAAGATATAAGAATATGGTTGAAAAAATCAGAGATTATAATCAATATTTAAACGAGCATCCTCTTTTTCATACATCTATCATTCCAATAGGAGATGGAGTTGCTGTCAGTTATAAGAAATGAAAGGAGCTTCATAATCAATGAAAGATAAACCAGTTGTAATTGGAGTTGCTGGTGGGAGTGGTAGTGGGAAGACATCTGTTACCCGTTCGATCTGCAATCGTTTCAGTGACAAGACGATCCTTGTTATTGAGCAAGATTATTATTATAAAGACCAAAGTCATCTACCTTTTGAAGAAAGGTTAAATACAAATTATGATCATCCATTAGCATTTGATAATGATTTGTTAATTGAACATATACATGATTTATTAAATCGTAAATCGGTTAATAAACCCGTGTATGATTATAAAATCCATACCCGTTCAGAAGAGGTTATACATGTACAACCAAAAGACGTTATTATATTAGAAGGAATTCTTGTTTTAGAGGACCCGAGATTAGTTGATTTAATGGATATAAAGGTATTTGTAGATACAGATGCAGATTTACGCATTATTCGCAGACTGCAAAGAGATATTAAAGATAGAGGTAGGTCGCTAGATTCGGTCATTGACCAATATCTAACAGCGGTAAGACCTTCCCATCTTCAATTTATTGAACCGACGAAACGTTATGCAGACATCATCATTCCCGAGGGTGGGGAAAATTACGTTGCCATTGATATAATGGCATCAAAGATTGAAAATATTTTAGCAAAAAATACTGAAAAATAACTCGTAAGTATTGATTATTTATTGGAATTCTGCCATAGTTATGGATAGTATAATTATAAATATATTATTATTGGGCTTTTTAGCCTATCTGTTATGTATAGTGTAAAAAGGAGTGTTTTAAATGGCTGTAGAGAAAAGTTATTATATGACGCAAGAGGGGAAAGAGAAGTTAGAAAAAGAACTTGAATATTTGAAAACAGATCGTAGACAAGAAGTTGTTGAACGAATAAAAATAGCTCGTGATTTCGGTGACCTTTCGGAGAACTCTGAATACGATGCAGCAAAAGATGAACAAGCGTTTGTTGAACAAAGAATTACTCAAGTGGAGAAAATGATTCGTAATGCTGTTATTATTGAACACGACGAAGAAAATGCTGATATCGTTTCATTAGGGAAATCAGTAACCTTTATCGAACTACCTGATGGAGAAGAAGAAACATACACCATTGTTGGAAGTGCAGAAGCAGATCCATTTGAAGGTAAAATATCAAATGATTCACCAATGGCGAAGAGCCTACTAGGACATGAAATCGGTGCAGAAGTATCTGTATCTACACCTGGTGGAGATATTAAAGTAAAAATAACTAAAGTGGGATAATAAATGGGAAAAGCGGGAGTTCATCCTGCTTTTCTCTGTTTTTAGTATTAATCGAAGCAGATTTTTGGGTAAAAAATCTGATGGAAGTTTCCATGAATTCTGTTATATTATACAATAAATATAAATAGTATAATTGGGGAGGGAGAACGAATGGGAGAGAACAGTACACGTAAAAATAAATTTGAAAAACGCAGAAAAAATACGAAATCTATTTCTGTTCTACTTGTAGTTGGTGTTATTCTCTTACTGATATTAATCGGTATGTGGTTATTTGGCGGGAATGATGATGAGTCTACCGATGAAGTGGAGCAGGGACAAGTTGATAATAATGATAATCAGTTAATTGAAGAACGAGAAGAAGAAACAGATACTGATGAAAATGAATTAAACGAAGAAGGGTCTGTTGAAGATTCTGAATCAGGAACAACGGAGGATTCGGAAAATCTAGATGATGAGAATGTAAACAATGAAGAAGTTGTCACGGAAGAAGTGGAACCTTCTGATGATAATGTAGCGGAAGCATATACTGGAAATTGGCAACCTGTTGGAACGGAACAGGAAGGGCCACATACGGTTAAATATGATAATGATTCGCAGGACCGCTTGGAAATGAGAAAAGCTATACAATTAGCTACGGGGTTAAATGACAGTAATTATCGAGAGTGGTGGGTAGCTAATGGAGGGGACCAGAAAGTAGTTGCAACGGTCTCTGATGCAGAAGAAACAGAAGTCTATCGTGTTTATCTATCCTGGATAGATAATGAGGGATGGCAGCCAACGAAAGTAGAAATATTAATAGAAAATGATTGGGAAAAATATTGATAGTATCGTGTAGGAGGAATATATAGTGACAATCGGAATAATCGGAGCAATGGATGAAGAAATAGCATTACTACTAGAAAACATCGAAATGAAAAAAGAACAAACCGTAGCTGGATGTCTTTTTGTCGAAGGGAAACTTCATGGAAAAGATGTTGTGTTATTGAAGTCAGGTATCGGAAAAGTAAATGCAGCAATGTCAACAACTATTATGCATGAACGATTTTCACCTTCCCATGTAATAAATACGGGATCAGCTGGTGGATTTGCAGAAAAATTAGAAATTGGAGATGTCGCTATTTCTACAAGAGTTGTGCATCATGATGTAGATGTAACAGCTTTTAATTACGATTATGGTCAAGTGCCTGGCCTACCAGCAATGTATGAAGCAGATAAGAATCTCATTTCAATGGCTGTTAATGCTGTTAATCAGTTGGGAATCAATTATGAACAGGGGATCATCGCAACAGGAGACTCATTCATGGAAGACCCAGAACGTGTGCGCTTTGTTAGTGAAAAATTCCCTACAATGATTGCTAGTGAAATGGAGGCTGCTTCAGTAGCGCAAGTATGTCATTTGTATAATAAACCATTTGTGATTATCCGGGCACTGTCAGATATAGCGGGGAAAGAGTCATCAATTTCATTTGATGCTTTCTTAGATACAGCTGCTAAAAATGCCGCAAATTTAATTATGTTAATCATTAAAAATATGAGGTAAAACATAAGATTGAGTGCTTATCGCGTAGATAAGTGCTCAATCTTTGTTAGAGGATAAAAATGTATATATTTTGCTCCGACGTGCAGCTACAGAACCCGTACAGGCTATCGAAACATCCGTTAGCCCATGTATTCATCAAAATCAACGTGAACATTTCTCGTCACGTTGCATTTTCGGTGAATGATGCTCCCCGTAAATCAATCCTAGGAAGTTATTTATGTGTCGGAACAAGACATTGCTTCCCTAAACAGGTGCTTGCGATTTCTTAGTTGTTGCGCTCTTTACGGTAGTATTCATGGAATACTTTCATCAGGGCTCGCTTCTCAATCCGTGAAACATAACTTCTGGATATTTTTAATTTTTTTGCAATCTCCCGTTGGGTCATCTCTTTTTCGTTATTTAGCCCATAACGGTACACAATTACCTCTCTTTCTCTATTGTCTAAAATAGTAAAATATTCTTGCATCTTTGTTATTTCCATATTTAATTGAATAAACTCAATAATGTTTTCGTTTTCAGCTTCTAATATATCAATTAAGCTGATTTCGTTTCCTTCTTTATCTTGGCCAATGGGATCATGTAGTGAAACATCCTTTTTTACTTTTTTTAATGCTCTTAAGTGCATAAGTATTTCATTTTCAATACAACGGGCTGCGTATGTTGCAAGCTTCGTCCCCTTATCTAAAGAGAAGCTTTCAACTCCCTTAATTAATCCAATGGTACCGATGGAAATTAGATCTTCCATATCTTCACCAGTATTCTCAAACTTCTTCACAATGTGTGCAACCAATCGTAAATTATGTTCAATTAGTTTATTTCTTGCAGTTTCACTACCTTCTTGCATTTCTTTAATATATTTCTTCTCTTCATCAGGTGGTAAAGGTTGAGGAAAGGCATGATTTTTCACATATGAAACGAAAAAAAGGGCTTCTTTGACGAGTAGAGCAAGAACGGTTAAAATTCCTGACAAACACATGCACCTCCTAGAAATGCGGAAAATTTAGATGTATTACTTGCGGCCCTATTCGTGAGTTTTGTTGTTGTACTGTGTAGGTGATATAAACTCCGAACTAACTTAATTCAGATTTTCTTAAATCGGAGTAAATCTTGGCGTCCGGGATCGCTCCGGGCAAATGCTATCCGCGCGGGCACAGCATAAGCCTTCTTGTGACGCACAAAACGCTTCTTCCAGGGTCTTTCTTCGGACACGTACTATTCCCGCTGGAGGAGAGGCCTAGATGAGACACCGTAGTAAGGCTACTACTTTGAGAAACTTCTTCGCTACCTTGCGCCGAGGAACCTTACTTCGTAGCGTTACTAGGAGACGTAGGCGAACCTGCACGAGGGGGGCTCATCGGCTGCCCTAAGGTGCGCGAAGTGTGTTTTGGGAACGACCTCTTCACACAATACTGAATTAAATAAGTCCACTATTTATATCTTTTCCGACAGAAACAACAATTCATTTCGATGGGATTAGATAGTGTAGCCCCATCTTATAGATATCGGGCATTACATCGTATAGGTATTTGCCTATATAAACATCTTTATGAGGCGTGGTTATGTTTTGTGTCTGTCCATCAAAATAAAGTTTAAAAAATTGCGGTTACCACTATTTTAATTAAAAAAAAGTGACCAAGTTGGCCACTTTTTTAATTTGTCTTTATATTTTCTTTATATTGCTCATATGCATCTTTTCTGTTCTTTATTACAGGCTTGATACCTTTTTTATGAGCAGCTCTAGATATCATATGAGCTGAAACAGGATTGGTAATGAACATGAACAAAATCGCTAATAATAGTTTTCCACTGACAATATCGTGCTGAATATACAAAAACATAAAAGCTGCAATTAATACACCTGCTAGACCTAAGGTAGAAGCCTTGGTAGCTGCATGTAATTTTGTGTAAATATCAGGAAACCGTACAATTCCGATTGATGCAGATAGTATCAAGAATGAACCGATCAAAATGGAAAGGATGATCAGTATATTTACAATGATATGAAAAAGAATCTCAGTCTCTGTCAATGATAACACCTTCTTCGTAGTATTTCGCAATCCCTACTGTACCTAAAAAGGCAAGAATTCCAATCAATAGGACGATATCATTTAACTTAACTGTAACAAGCTGAATGGACATTAGACCTGCAACCGCCATTAAAGAAACACCAATTGTATCCAGGGCTATCGCACGATTCGCATTATTAGGACCGATAATAATCTGATACATAAGTAACGCCAGTGAAATAGCAATCATTATAAACCCTATATTTAATGTGATATCGAGAATACTTTCAGTAAACTTGAGCGCATCTGTCATCTCGTCACCTCCATAATTGCTTTCTCAAACGAGTTCTTAATATCATAGATTGATTCGTTTACATCATCTATATTCATTGCATGAATGAACAATTTTGAATTGTCATCTGACAATGCAACAGATAATGTACCAGGAGTTAGTGATATTAAACTCGTTAATAAGGTGATTTCCCAGTCTGATTTAACATCTAGAGGTAATGCAAATACACCGGGTTCAGCTATTTGTTTTGGTGAATAGATATACTTAATCATTGCGATGTTGGATAAGACTAATTCTTTAATAAAAAGTAATACTAATTTGATAATGCTAATCACTCGACTAAAGTAAAACTTTCCTGGAATTAACCGCCTTAATAGATATAGTATTAGAATCCCAAATAGATAACCTGCAATAAAACTTGGGGTAGTATATGATTCACCTAGAAACATCCACATAATAGCGATTATTAAATTAATAACAATTTGAAAGGCCATGGTAAACTACTCCTTTAATACAGAATCAATATAGATTTGTGGATCAAGTAAATACGCTGCAATCGCATCAGTAATTGGATAAAAATATTCTGCTCCAACACCCAAGATAACAACAGTTACTAATAGAAACACGATAGGTGCGATGAGGCCTTTTGTAGATTTCTTTTCTAAATTCTTCATTGCATTCTCATCACCCCAGAACCCTCTAATAAAGATTTTGATTATCGAGTAGAGAATTAATAGACTTGTCAATAGCGCAATGATTGAAATTACAATTTCTCCATCTGCAAATGCACCTTCTAGTAGGAGTAGTTTTCCAATAAATCCGCTGAAAGGTGGTATTCCTGCTAAAACAAATGCAAAAGCAAATAAAACCCATCCTAATACTGGATAATGATGAATAAGACCACTCATTTTTCGTAAATCAGAAGTTCCAGCAACATATGCAATAACTCCAACGAGTAGGAATAGTGCAGCTTTAACAATCATATCTTGCATTAGATAATAAATAGAGCCACTCAATGCTTCTTGATTGAAAATACCAATTCCCATAATGATGTACCCAATAGCTGGGATAATATTATATGCGACAATTAATTTAATATTATTCGTTGATAGAGCACCAACTACACCAAATATCATCGATAATCCAGCAATCCAGATAAAGAATTCATGCGTTAAATGGATGTCATGAACAAAGATTAGCGAGAACACCCTTATAATGGAATAAATACCTACTTTCGTAAGTAGTGCGCCAAATAATGCTGAAACTACTGGGTTTGGAACGACATAAGAATTCGGCAACCAATAGTATAATGGAAACAGTGCTGCCTTTGTTGCAAAAACAAAGAATAAAAGCATTGCAATTGTAGTTAATATTCCCTGTTGGTCTACCTCCGCCACTCTCTGGGCAATTTGTGCCATATTTATCGTACCAACCACACCGTAAAGAAAAGCAACGGCAGTTACGAATAGCATGGAAGAAAATAAATTAATTAGTAGATACTTGAGTGATTCCCTAAATTGAATTTTATCTCCACCTAGCACAATTAAAGCATAAGAAGCCATTAAAAGAACTTCGAAAAATACGAACAGATTAAACAAATCTCCAGTTATAAAAGCACCAGAAACGCCTGTTATGAGAAAGAAGAAGAATGGATAAAAATAAAATTTCTCCTTTTCTCCTAAGCCTGCATGTGGAGCATAAAAGGCACATGCTACAGCTACAATATTCGTTGTTAATACAAGAATAGCGGAAAGTGCATCAACGACTAGAATTATTCCATATGGCGCTATCCAGTCACCTGTTTCTAAAATAATAGATCCATTTTCGATTACATACCAAGCAATATATCCAGTAACACCTAATCCAATAAGGGAAAAAGCCCTTGTTAATATTCTGGAGATGTTAGTCTTCGAATTAAAGAAGACTAAGATAATTGCTGATATTAAAGGTATAATGATTGGAAGAACTGCTAAATTACTCATTTGAATTACCCCTCAACTGTTCCATATTATCTGTTTTGTTTTCCTGTGTGGTACGGTATGCCAGTACAAGAATAAGACTGGTAATTCCGAAACTGATAACAATCGACGTTAGGATTAGCGCTTGTGGCAGAGGATCAGTGTATTGTGTTACACCTTCCGTTAATACAGGAGGCTGTCCTCTTTTCAGCTTTCCCATTGTCAGGATCATTAGATGGGCACCATGTGATAATAAAACCGTACCAATAATAATTCGCAGCAACTGTTTTTGTAATAAATTATAAATCGCAGTTGCAAACAATACGCCGCTCAGTATAATAACTAGAAATTCCACTTATTCCGCCTCCTTTTTCTTTTTCATTTTAATAAGTCCAAAGACGGCAAGTGCGGCAATACCTAATACTGTAATTTCAAACAGTGTATCAAGTCCACGCATATCTACTAATATTACGTTAACAATGTTATCCCCGCCACCTAATTTATATGAATTCTCTACAAAATACTGAGATATAGAATCAAACAAATTCGTACTATGTGCAGCAATACCAATCATTATTATCAGTAGACCAAAACCACCTGAGATAAAGAGATTCAACAATTTTGAAGAAGTTGACTCTTCTCTTTTTCGTAATTTTGGCAAATGATAGAAGCAAAGTAGAAATAATGCGATGGATATCGTCTCAACTACTAATTGTGTTAAAGCTAGGTCAGGTGCACGGTAGAGAACAAACATGATGGCAACACCATATCCAACAATACCAGTAACTAAGATTGCCCCAATATTGTTGTTTATGAATAAGGTTGCAATCGCACCAATGATGATAATTACTATGACAGCTACTTCAATAAAGGTTACTTCTGCTAAATTGTCAAAACTGATAGAGAAACCATTTGATATATACATGTAAGTGAAGGTAACCACAATCGTAGTACCGAGTATGATGGCCATATAATGTTTTAATGACCCCGTCATATAAACGTTTGTAATCCCTTTAGAATAGGAATCCAGCTTTTCAATGATACGGTCGTAAACGCGATTAAAGCTGAATCTTCCAGGAAGGATATTGTATACACCAGTCCATTTTTTCATCGTTAGGAATAGTATGATTCCAACACCAACAACAATTAATGACATGATGAATGGTGTTATGAAACCATGCCAAAAGTATATTTCATGATACTCTACTCCGCTATTTACTGCTTGAGCCGCGTGTAGTAGGAATGACTGATTTAACTTGTCTCCAAATAGACCAATTAAAATGACTCCTAGTACAAGGATTATAGGTGAAATTAACATACCAATTGGCGCTTCATGCGGCTTCTTGGGTAGTTGATCTAAATGTTTAGGTCCTGTGAACACTCCAAAGAAGAGATACATGGAGTAAACAAATGTAAAGATACTA
Source organism: Oceanobacillus bengalensis (assembly GCF_003628445.1). Classification (GTDB taxonomy): domain Bacteria; phylum Bacillota; class Bacilli; order Bacillales; family Amphibacillaceae; genus Oceanobacillus; species Oceanobacillus bengalensis. The sequence continues at coordinate 73,800 of NZ_RBZO01000003.1, read as the reverse complement.
CCAAGTACAGCAAGATATGGGATAGCCTGAGCCAACCAACTTGCTCCTTCTAAACCTAATGTTGAATCAAAGAATAATTCCTTACTATAGAATCCGTTTAAGAATGGAAATGGCACACCAGCCATTGAAAATGTTCCAAAAAGTGCAAGTGTAGCTGAGATCGGCATTAAGGTAAATAAGCCACCAAGTTTTCTGATATCACGTGTACCTGTTTCATGGTCAATGATACCTGCAATCATAAATAGACTTCCTTTAAATGTTGCATGGTTTAAAATATGAAATATTGCAGCAAATACCGCAGCTTCCGTACCAAAACCAAGCATTGCCATAATCATTCCTAGTTGGCTGATAGTAGAAAATGCCAAGATTCCCTTTAAATCTGTTTGTCTTACAGCCATGTATGACCCCCAACATAAGGTAATAATCCCTACGATGCTAACGGTAATAAAGAACCACTCATATGTTGAAAAGATAGGGGAAAAACGGGCAACTAAAAATATTCCTGCTTTAACCATAGTTGCTGAGTGTAAATATGCACTAACTGGAGTTGGTGCTTCCATTGCATCAGGTAACCAAATATGGAAGGGAAACTGTGCAGATTTGGTAAAGGCTCCAAGCAAAATAAAAGCCATAATTAGTGGGAGATAATTACTAGATAAAATGACATCTACTTGAGAAATCATTTCTTGGATACTTGTTGTTCCAGTGATAACTGTAAGTAAAACGAATCCACCTAGTAAACTTAGTCCACCAAATACAGTAATCATCATTGATTTTAATGCGCCGTATCTTGAACGCTCTTTAAAATTCCAATAACCAATTAATAAGAATGAAGAAATAGATGTTAATTCCCAAAAAGCATATAAAACAAAGACATTATCAGATAAAACGACACCTAGCATCGCAGCCATAAACATTAATAGATATACGTAGAAATGGCCTAATTTCTCTGATTTTGATAAATAGTAAATCGAATACAATACAACAAGGGCCCCAATTCCACTTATAAGAAGAACGAATAACAAACTTAAACCATCAAGATAAAAATCAAAATTCATACCTAATGATGGAATCCATTGTATCGTTTCTCGAATAGGTGAGAAATCGCTTCCTATGAATTGTACAAAATAAAGAAAAATAACTAACGGGACCAAAAACACGAAAATACCAGTATGTACTTTATTTTTAAACTTGCTTATCCAGGGTATAAATAAAGCAAAAATTAGTGGTGCAAAAACAGCATAAATCATCTAATGGTATTCCTCCTTAAATAAATCATTTCCTTTTACTTACTGATACTTGCAAGAAAAGACGGTAATGCATCTACACGGTCTTCTTAGGAATAAAGTAAGTATTGGTGGTAAATAATGGGGTTTTGTTGTTGTATATTGCTTTGGGAATAGTACAGAAAATAGCGGTTATAATGATGACTGCAATAGAACCTAAAAGTTATTTAAAATATATTATATAATAAAACCACACACAAACATAGTTTAACACACGAGACTTAATAGAAAAAACAAATAACCCCTATCATTTTAAATGATAGGGGTAAGCGAAATATATTAGTCCATTACACTGTTGATTAACTAGATTTTTTTGTGTACTTTACTTTATGTGATAGTGACCTTCTTTGGATTTCTTCTTCTATTAGAGTAATGAAGTCAACGCTTAAATTTAATTCATTTGCTGTATAATAGGATTCAATAAGCAGATCGTCTGATAAATGTTCCATCCCTACAGCCCTCCTAAGAGCAAATTGTTTTACTAGTTTTAAGTTATTAATAACTTATCATGTTTCTTGAGACTGAACAAGGCGAAAGTTATCTACATTAACCTGTAGATAACTTGTGATTAAATTGTAAATTCCTTCAGAAAAACAGTTTAAATAGGTAATTTGAAATGTGCATAAAGTTATCCACATCGAGGAAATTGGAGATATTTGTCGAACGATTCTTTAGGTTTTTAGCGAAAAAATGCATATTTTTAACAGTTCTTATCATAAATTTATAGTTTTCCTCGTTTTAAACAAATATATTTGGTAAAATAGTATAGCTTATATTTTATAGAAACTTATTGTAGGATATAAGTTATAATCAATACTTTAAGAAAAATATGTAATCCTTGAAATGGAAAAGTATGAGGTGTGGATTGTGTTAAAGAGGTTTTTACCCAATGAACATGTGAAAAGTATATTTGATATACAACCAGAAAAATTAAAGCAAAAGGGTATTAAGGGAATAATTACAGACTTAGATAATACCTTAGTTGCCTGGGATGTGGAAAATGCAACACCTGAGGTAGTTGAGTGGTTTAAATTAATGAAGGAAAATGATATACAAGTTACGATTATCTCCAATAATAATGAGGAACGTGTTACGATTTTCTCCGAGCCTCTAGGGACGCCTTTTGTATATAGCGCTAGGAAACCACTTAGACGTGCTTTTAAGAAGGTACAAAAACAAATGAATTTAAATAAGGAAGAACTTGTGGTCATTGGAGATCAATTATTAACAGATGTGTTAGGTGGGAATTCAGCTGGATTACAGACGATATTAGTAGTACCTATCGTACAAACGGATGAAAAGATAACACAATTCAATCGGAAAATTGAGCGATTTATTTTAAATTATCTGCGTAAAAAAGGCAAAATCAGCTGGGAGGAATAGGCTTGGATAAAATACATTGCCAGGGCTGTGGTACACCGATTCAAACAGTGGACCAAAAAAAGCTTGGTTATACTCCAAAATCATCTTTGGAAAAAGAAAACATATTGTGCAGGAGATGTTTTCGGTTAAAACATTATAATGAGATCGAGGATGTTTCAATTACGGATGATGACTTTCTATCCATGGTAAGTCAGATAAGAAATGCGAATGGATTAGTTGTCCATGTTATTGATATTTTTGATGTGAGCGGCAGTTTGATTAAAGGATTACCTAGAATAACTGGGGACAATCCAATAATTTTAGTGGGTAATAAAATGGATTTATTACCGAAATCGACGAATAAGCAGAAATTAACGCAGTGGCTTCGTTCCCAAGCAAAGGAAGCGGGTATCAAAGTATTGGACATTTTCTTAATTTCTTCTGCTAAAGGATACGGGATTGAAGAATTAACTGGCCAGATAGAGGTACATCGCAAACAGAAAGATGTTTATATTGTAGGTACGACAAATGTTGGAAAGTCTACATTTATCAATCGACTCATTAAACAATCAACTGGATTAAATGAGGTCATTACGACTTCGTATTTCCCAGGTACTACTTTAGGTTTTATTGAAATTCCTTTAGATGCTCATAGTTCCTTAATTGACACACCTGGAATTGTAAATAAGCAGCAATTTGCTCATTACATTTCTGATGAAGATTTAAAAGTCATTACTCCAAAAAAGGAAATAAAACCAAGAGTTTATCAGCTAAACAGTGGACAAACATTGTTTATTGGAGGACTTGCACGTATTGATTTTATTAAAGGGGAACGGCAATCCTTTGTTTGTTATTTTGCAAACGAACTGGAAGTCCATCGCACGAAATTAGAGAATGCGGATAATTTGTATGAAAAACACGTAGGAGAGTTATTATCTCCGCCGAACGAGAAAACGTTGGAAATGCTACCGGAATTAACAGAGAGTACGTTTAAAGTTAGTGCTGATAAAACAGATATCGTATTTCCAGGTTTAGGATGGATAAGTTTGTCAGGAGAGGGTGCAACCGTATGCGCGCATAGTCCTAAAGGAGTTGCTGTTTCAATCAGGAAATCTTTAATCTAACTTGATATACGGGGGAGAAGTTTATGGAGTTATGTTTCAAAGTTATTGGGTATCCAGTTAAACATTCGCTTTCACCATGGATACACGAACAATTTTTGAGAAAAGCTAATCTTGAGGGAACATATACGATCAATGAAATTGAGCCAGCTTCATTTGAAGAGGAAATTTATCAAATGAAAGAAAATCCTATTGATGGATTTAATGTTACGGTTCCATATAAACAAAAAATTATTCCGTTTCTAGATGGTATAGACGCCTATGCAGAAAAAATAGGGGCAGTAAATACCGTCGTTAATAAAGCAGGAAAATGGATTGGTTATAATACGGATGGAATTGGATATTTGCGTTCATTAGAGGCTAAGTATCCATCTGTACTAGAAAATCGTTCCGGAAGAATCTTGATTATAGGAGCTGGTGGAGCAGCAAGAGGGATTTATTATGCTCTAGATGAGGCTGGCTTCAGAGCCATTGATTTGACAAATCGAACGGCTGCGAAGGCGAATGAACTAATAAGGTTTAAAAATAAAGAGACAAAATCTACTATCATATTACTAAAGGATGTAAAGAAGTATTTGGAAGAATATGATTTAGTAATCCAGACTACTTCAGTTGGGATGAAACCGAATATAAATGATATGATTGTATCTATTCCGTCTCTTAAACCCCAGATGATTTTAAGTGATATTGTATATCAACCAATAAGAACGAGCTTCCTTCGTCAAGGAGAAGCAAAAGGTGCGAATATTCATTTTGGACATACGATGCTCTTATATCAAGCGCAATTAGCATTTGAAATATGGACAGGTGTAAAAGTACCGATAGGCAATATGGATCAAGATTTACAACAAATTTTGGAAGGAAGATAGTATGTTAACAGGTAAACAGAAAAGATTTTTACGTTCAGAAGCTCACCATTTAAAGCCAATTTTCCAAGTTGGAAAAGAAGGGGTAAATGACAATATGATAAAACAAATTGGGGAGGCTTTGGAAAAACGGGAAATACTAAAAGTAAGTATTTTACAAAATTGTATGGAAGATAAAGACATTGTAGCAGAACAATTATCTGAAGGTACGGAATCAGAGATTGTCCAGATTATCGGGAATAATATTGTATTGTACAAAGAATCTACGGAGCATAAACACTTGCAGTTACCATAAGGAGTTTAATATGAAGCGGATTGGAATACTAGGAGGGACATTTGATCCTCCTCATTTAGGCCATTTATTAATAGCGGAGGAAGTACGTGTTTCACTTGGTTTAGAAGAAATTTGGTTTATCCCGACCTACACGCCTCCGCATAAGGATTATTCTAAGACAAGTGCACAACATCGCCTAAAAATGCTTGATATCGCTACTTCAAGTAATGACTATTTTAAAGTGAATACCATTGAGATTGAGCGATCTGGTAAATCGTATACACTAGATACAATGAAGGAATTAAGAAAGAATTTTCCAGAGAACCAGTTCTATTTTATCATCGGAGCAGACATGGTGGAATATTTACCACATTGGTATAAAATAGAAGAGTTAGTCGAATTAGTGCAATTTGTTGGGGTAAAGCGGGCAGGATATGGGCTGGAAACCGATTATCCAATCACTGAAGTTGATATTCCAATGATTGATATTTCCTCGTCTATGCTAAGAAATCGATTACGTAATGACAAACCAACAAAGTATATCGTACCTGAAGAAGTGATTCTTTATATTAGGGAGAAGGGGTTATATGAAAAAAGAGAACGCAATTGAAATCGTTAAACCTCATCTTAAGAAGAAACGGTTTGAACATACATTACGGGTAGCGGATACGGCAGAGCAGTTGGCAGGAATATACAATGAATCAAAGGAGAAGGCGACTTTAGCAGCTATTTTTCATGATTATTGTAAGTATAGACCATTAGAAGAAATGAAGCGATGTATCGTATCTACTCGCACACTCCCCAAAGATTTACTAGATTTCCACCATGAACTTTGGCATGGACCTGTTGGTTCTGTTTTAGTCGAAAAAGAATATGGGATAGTTGATCGTGATATCAGGAGTGCTATCTACTATCATACTACTGGTAGAGCAAATATGAGTAAACTGGAAATGATTATCTTCTTAGCAGATTATATCGAACCGGGTAGAGATTTTCCAGGGGTTCATGCGGTTCGTGAACTTGCTCGGGAAGATTTACTTGGGGCGTGCCTTTTAGCATCAAAAAATACGATTAATCATTTACTTAGCAAAGGTGCAAGTATTTACCCTGATACATTTCATGCATATAATGACTTAACAAAACGTGTTAATGGAGGTAATTAATTAGATGGAAAATAAAGAAATCTTACAACAAATTGCAACAGCATGTGATGACAAACGAGCAGAGGACATTGTAGCCTTAGATATGCAGCAAGTTTCGTTAATTGCTGATTACTTTGTTATTTGTCATGGAAACAATGAGCGTCAAGTTCAATCCATTGCAAGAGGGATTAAAGAGAAGATGCAGGAACAGGATATTGATGTGAAACGTATGGAAGGTTTTGAGCAAGCTCGATGGATATTGGTCGATGTTGGTGGTATAGTTTGCCATATTTTCCATAAAGATGAACGTAACTACTATAATTTAGAGCGCCTTTGGGGCGATGCTAACCGTGTACCCCTACAATTTGGGTTAGAAGGATAAACATATGGCGTATCAACAAATGGCGAATCTTTACGATAAGTTAATGAGTGAAGCTCCTTATGATGAATGGGCCAACTTCACCATTGAAAAGTTAAAGAATAGGGACATTAATAAAATGGTAGACCTCGGCTGTGGGACTGGAGAAATAACAACAAGATTAAGTGCAGCAGGGTACCAATTGATTGGTGTGGATAATTCTACAGATATGCTCGCATATGCGGAACATAAAGCGAACGAAAGAAATTTATCCATTCAGTGGCTTCATCAAGACTTGCGGGAGCTTGAAGGATTATCCGATATCGATGTAGCTGTTAGTTATTGTGATGTTATAAATTATATTACAGAAGAAGAAGAACTACAGAACGTATTTCAACGAACCTTTGATCTATTAAAAAATGGCGGTATTTTTTTATTTGATGTACATTCGCTCCATCAAGTAGAGAATCATTATAAAAATAATACCTTTGCAGATGTATTAGATGATGCTGCATATATTTGGTACTGTTCACAAGGAGATGTACCCGGTGAAATGTACCATGATTTAACCTTTTTCTCATTGGATGATGGAAAATATATACGGTTTGATGAATACCATCATCAGCGAACTTATTCTATACAATTTTATGAAAAAATTTTATATGAAGCAGGATTTGAAAATGTGAAAATCTATGCTGATTTTTCATTAAATCAAGAAAACATACATGAAAATGCAGAAAGAATTTTCTTTTCAGCTGAAAAAAGATTGGGATAAATCATTTATCCCAATCTTTTTGTTTTTGCAGGAATATAGTAGTTTGTGTCGAATAAGTATGTATTGAGACGAAATGGTAGGTTTTTTTAGAAATTTTATTGCCTTCCATCATTTATTTATGACGTAAAATGTATAAACTCCAAACTAACTTAATTCAGATTATCTTAAATTGGAGCACATCTCGCCGTCTCGGATCGCTCCGGGCGGATGCGGACCTTAGGGCACGGCCTCAGCCTCCTCAGAAGCACAGAACGCTTCTTCCGGGGTCTTCGGACACGTGCTATTCCCGCAGGAGTCACCGCCCTACACTCACCCAGACTAGTGAAGTAGACACCGTAGTAAGGGGGCTCATCAGCCGCCTTAAGGTGCGCGAAGTGTGTTTCCGGAACGACGTGCTTCACCAATACTGAATTCAAATAGTCCACACTTTACATCTACCGCTCATTAAATATCAATGATGAGAATAAGTAACAGTCACTCACAAAGCGGCCGTATGGTAAACTTCTTCTTTATCCTTCCGCAAAATTATTTTTTAAATTGGAGGTAATTCTACATGCTTAACCTTCTTAAGAAAGGTTCCTTCGTTATCCTCACTTGTATTGTTTTTCTTCTATTTCTTTTCTTTACAAGAGAAGACTTTAATGAACCAGATGGTGATTTAACCGCAGTAACTTCTTCTAATAACCTTCTTCCAGAAGAAAGTTCAATAGAAACGGAAACGCAAGATAGTGCAGTTGTTGACGTGAAAGGAGGGGTGGTAAACCCTGGTGTCTATGAAATGAATATTGATGCAAGAGTAAATGATGTCATTAAAAAAGCTGGTGGTTTTACAGCTGATGCTGACCAAACAACTGTGAACTTGGCACAAAAGGTACATGATGAAATGATCATTTTCATACCTGTAATAGGCGATGTTTCGAATATACAAACAGGGCCAACAAACGATTCGAGTAAAATAAGAATTAACAGTGCATCAAAAGAAGAAATTGAAGGCTTAAGTGGAATTGGACCTTCAAAAGCAGAGGCGATTATTCAACATCGTGAAGAGCAAGGATATTTTCAAACGGTAGAGGATTTGCTAGAAGTATCAGGAATCGGTGAGAAGACGTTAGAAAATATAAAAGAGGAGATTCAAGTACCTTAGTGACTTTCAAATCGCCTGTTGACGGAATTTGTCGATGGCATGTAAACTTAAAGAAAACGAATGAAGGAGTCTACGTATATGGAAAGAATATCTTGGGATCAATATTTTATGGCACAAAGTCATTTACTAGCATTAAGAAGTACCTGTACGCGATTAATGGTTGGGGCAACGATAGTCCGTGATAAGCGAATTATTGCAGGTGGGTATAATGGAAGTGTTTCGGGTAGTGTGCATTGTGTTGATGAAGGTTGTAATGTAATTGATGGTCATTGTGTTAGAACGGTACATGCGGAAGCAAATGCGCTCCTGCAATGTGCTAAGTTCGGTGTGCCAACGGATAACGCAGACCTTTATGTAACGCATTACCCATGCTTACAATGTTGCAAACAGATTATTCAAAGTGGAATTACAACCGTTTATTATGCAGAGGACTATCATAATCATGAGTATGCCATTCAGTTATTTGCAGAAGCAGGAATTGAAACAAAAAAGGTGAAACTAGATTACTTAGCTGTTGATACAAATTATCAGGAAAAAAATAGATTTGTTAAAACATTAATTGGCAAACTTGATCAATGCAATGTTAACCTTGAAGAGATCGATGCATTAAAGAAAGAAGCGGATAAAATTTTTAATTTAGAATAAGGTGAAGTATTTTGAAAGGATATTGGCATATTGCAGCATTGTCGGTTGTTGCAGCAGCATTTACGGTAATTATGCATAGTTATTTGTTTGTTTTTGCAATTATTGTGTGGTTATTTTATTTGTTTTTCAGTGAAAGGTTAGGGAAAATTCCAGTTCTGGTGTCCTTAACCTTTCTCCTCGTATTCCCTCATTATATTCCTGATGTAAATGTCCCGTCTGTAATTTCTCCCCAACAGGAAGTAGAATCTGAAGCTTTTTATGGTGAAATTATAAGTGAAGTTAAGGTTTCTGAATCAAAGATTGAATTTATTTTTGAAGAGAAGAAAACGAGCAATCAACTTCTCATTCTTTACTTTATTGATAAGAATGACCTACCTAAAGATCCCCACAATTTTTCTTTGAATTATGGAGCTAATTGTACCATTAAAGGAGAATCAGAATCCCCGAATGAAAGTAGGAATAAAGGACAATTTAATTACCGAGATTACCTCCTAAAACAAAATATATCTTATCAAATTATCTTGCGTTCGCTCGGTGACATTCATTGTGAAGGTTCGTCTTTCTTAAACCGTTTCTACAAACTTCGCTTACAATTAATCAACACAATAAAAGAAAGTGTTAGTCCCTATACCGCTTCATGGCTAAACTCTCTTGTTTTAGGCGATGACACTTCATTGGACAAAGAAACAGTTGAATTATTCCAAAGGTGGGGATTATCGCATATTATCGCTATTTCTGGTACACACATTGGGCTGTTACTTGGTTTTCTATATTTGTTAATGATTAAATTAAATTTATTAACAAGAGAAAAAGCGCAATGGGTAGTAATTTGGATATTGCCTGTGTATGCTTTACTTGCTGGTGGTGAACCCTCAGTGTGGCGAGCGAGTTTGATGGTAATGTGTTTTATTCTATTAAGTAAGCTTAAGGTAACTTACAGTGTTACAGATATTCTTTCTATTGTTTTTATCCTTTTAATCCTAATTGAGCCACATGTTATTTATCATGTTGGTTTCCAGTTGTCATTTCTCGTTACCTTTAGTATCCTCCTCTCGAAAAGGTGGATTTTTCAGACAGGTAATGGTTTTTTCCAAGCCCTAAACATTAGTTTTGTTTCACAAATGATTATTATTCCACTACAATTTAATTATTTTACCATTTTCCAACCACTTTCTATTCTTCTAAATGTCATTGTTATCCCATATTTCTCCATCATTGTGATTCCATTTATGTACGTACTACTTCCATTATCGATATTACCTTTACCAATTATACGATTTCTAGACCAAGCATTTGTTTTTATTCATGAGTACGTCCTGTCTTTTATTCATTGGGTTGACAGGGTAGCAGACTACCCATGGCTAATTGGAAACTTTTCCTTAGGTTTTACAATTGTGTACTATGTTTTCCTTCTAGCTTTTATGAATAATATCGAACAAAAGAAATTAAACAAAGCATGGAAATCTGGTGCGTGCATCACCATCATTATTTTCTATTTGGCACTGCGTCCATATTTTTCTCCAGTAGGAACAGTTACAATGCTTGATATTGGACAAGGAGATGCTTTTGTCATTGAATTACCTTACAGAAAAGGTGTCTTTATGATCGATGCGGGTGCAAGGGTTTCTTTTGATGAAGCAGGGGCAACAGATGCTGTATATAAGCAGATTATTAAGCCTTACCTTGATTCAAGAGGAATACAGAAGATTGATGTTGTTTTTCTTACGCATGAAGATGCGGATCATATTGGAAGTGTTTCAAATTTGCTGGAGGATAAAGAAGTAGGGAAAATAGTTGTTAGTGAATATTTTGAATTACCAGCAGAACAAAAACAAAGAATACAGGATAAAGTAAATGTAGAGCAGGTCACATACAATACGACGGTAAATGTGAAGGGGCAAGAATTAGCTGTTTTGGGGCCTTCCCAGCAGTATTCCTCGGTAAATGATAATTCACTAATATTGTATACAGAAATTGGAGGTTTAAAATGGTTGTTTACGGGGGATATAAGTGATGTAGTTGAAAGGGAGTTAATTAAACGATACCCTAGCTTACATGCAGATGTACTAAAAGTTGCGCATCATGGAAGCAACACCTCTACAAATCATCTTTATCTCCAACACATAAATCCAGAAGTTGCACTTATTCCAGTAGGTCAGAATAATATGTATGGTCACCCCTCTCAAGATGTTTTGCAGTTACTTGCTGATGAAGCTATTACTACCTTACGTTCAGATCAGCAGGGGATGATACAGTATCGATTCAAAGCTGAAAGTGGAACTTTTTTCTCCTTTTTCCCATAGTATATGACATCGAAAGGAACAATAAAAAGAGACTGCGCTTACAAGCAATTCAGTCTCTTTGATCGGAAACATTATTTGTTGGTTTGTTTCCTATTTAACCAGTAACCACACTAATTGTAACGCCAATAGCAAAAATGATTACGAAAAATAGGAAAGAAAAAGCAAATCCTTTAATGGAATCTACAACGTCATTGCTATGAGCAGACTGTGGGTTTTGTTCGAATTCGTTCATATTTATCCCTCCTGTATCAAGATTAGTATATAGTAAATAAAATAAAAAATCTACTTATGTATGAAAATTGTCACAAAATAACTCCAAAATTAGAAAGACTTAACATCTATAGTTTTACGAAGAAAACATATGCTATATAACAAATATCGTTTAACATGCAGTTTCTAGAGCTACAGGTTAAACGTTTATATAGATGCTTTAGGGGGAATGGCCCGATGTTATAAATGGTTGAACAATTTGCCATTTCCCTTCATTTCCTACTTGCTATTCTTATATTTACGCTTTACCATATAACTTATATACATGGAATGGACAAATATGTCAAACAAGCCTATTTGTTTTGTTTGTTGGAGTGAAGAATTATATGTCATATGTTGAAGTGTTAAATCAGTTAAAGAAAAATCAAGTCGCACCTATTTATTTAATACATGGGTCAGAGAATTATTTTATTGAAAATATAAAAAAGCAAATTACGAAACAGGTCTTACATGGTGACCTAGATAATCTGTCCATGTATAATTTAGAGGAAATTCCAATTCAAGAAGTAATAAATGATGTGGAAACGTATCCCTTCTTTGGTGAAAAAAAGTTAATTATTGCCACGAATCCAGTCTTCTTGAAGGCAAAACCAGAAAAACTATCATTTGAACATGATATGGATGCTTTAGCTACTTATTTGACGAATCCCGTTGATTATTCCGTACTCGTAATTATTGCAGCGTATGAAAAGATCGATGAACGCAAGAAAGCGAGTAAATTACTAAAAAAACATGCAACAGTTGCTAATTGTGATCCAATTAGAGAAAAAGATATAAGCAAGTGGATTAAATCATTAGTAAATCAACTACATATAACGTTAGACAATGATGTTTATGAAATTATAGAAACGGAATTATCGACCAATCTTATGCTACTTGAAGAAGAATTAACAAAGCTTGCTTTATATGTAGGCGAAAACGGACATGTAACGAAGGAAATAGCCGAAAATCTAATAGCACATACTTCAAATAGCTCTTCATTACGTTTAGTTGATGCAGTAATTGAAGGAGATTTATATCGTGCAATTTCTATTTATAAAGACCTTGAAATCATGAAGGAAGAGCCGATTGCTTTAATTGGTTTATTAGCATTTCAATTTCGTACTATTTTGCGTGTGAAGTTGCTTAAACAAAAGGGCTACTCACAGTTTCAAATGCAAAAGCAGCTCGGTGTACACCCTTATGTTGTAAAGATTGCAATAAATCGTGAAAAACATTTCGCAATCAATAAATTAGAGGATATAATAGAGAAATTAACAGATGCAGATGCTTCCATGAAACAAGGGAAAATGGAAAAAGGCTTGGCTTTTGAATTATTATTATTCGATATCATTAAAGCTGCATAGAGACGCTAGAAAAATAAATGCTGTTATCGTAATATTTGTTGTTTATTTGGTCTCGTCGTTGATATAAATTGTGAGGTAACTAGAGGAAACGCATATTCGTAGCACATTGTATTCATAAGTGTGAGCGAGAGCTTCACAAATTGAATTTCATTACCTGGCAGTATATTTATATATTATGTCATAAAGGAACAATCTTCTAGAAAAGAGCGTAAATAAAAAAACGATCCGATGATGGATCGTTTTTTTATTTACGCTAAGCCATTAACTTTCTTTGTTAAACGAGATTTTTGACGATCTCCATTGTTTTTATGGATAAGTCCTTTTTGAACAGCTTTATCGATGTGTTTCACTGTATTTTTAAGTTCAACTTGAGCTTTCTCTACATCTTTAGCTTCAACTAATGCTTCTACTGTTTTAATAGCTGTACGCATTTCTGACTTTTGTGATTGGTTAGCTACACGTTTTTTATTATTAATTCCAATACGTTTGATTGCTGATGGGTTATTTGCCATGATTTCACCTCCTAGAGCGGGTATAATTAGATTTCATATTGAACAAATGCCAATTATTTCAATCTAACACTAGAAATTCATTTAGGTTACGTATCTACATCCAGCTCCAGCGTCCGTGCTTTTAGCGAGATTTCCTTCACCTCACGACACGATAAATCAACATAAATGTTGCTCGTCACGTTTCAATCTTATTCGGTGAAGTAACGCTCCTCGCAAAGCTACAAGTAGACAATTCCAAGGAGTAATTCAGGAAGTGAAGCAAGAAGTTGTTTCGCTAAACCGACGCTTACGCTTTTGAATCAAGATAACAAATGATATTTTACCAAAGGAAACGGTTCTTTTCAATAGTAAAGTATAAAATCTTGACACATTAATTTTATCTGTAGAAGGTTTGTACTTGAATTTCCTTTATTTTATTCACTAATTTAAATGTTAAGCTCCTTTATCATTTTGTATGTTTTTTATTAACTTGTCAATTCTATAGTTAAGATAGTGTGAAAGGAAGTAATATAAATGGATGAAAATGTGCAAGCATATCAAGTGAGAACAGATTTAGCAGTTGAAGCGAGAGATATGTATGTTGAATCGACTCAAAAACAAAAGAAAAAGCAAGAGAGTGAAATTAAAGGTGTTACATTTAAAGAAAAGCATCAAGATGATATTAAAATTTCATATGTGGAAATCAATGAAGAAGGTGCAAGCGCTTTAGGAAAGAAAACTGGAACATATGTAACCATTTATGCAGATGGTGTGAAGCGCCAAGATACGAAAAGGCAGGAAGCAGCAGCGAAGATATTGGCAAAGGAATTAGAAAACTTAATTGCAAAGAATAATATTCCTAAAGGTGGTACAGGGTTAATTGTTGGTTTAGGAAACTGGAATGTTACCCCTGACGCTCTGGGACCTATGACTGTAGAAAAGACATTAGTAACGAGTCATTTGTTCAAACTCCAATATGAGTCCGTAGCAGAGGGTTATCGTCCTGTTGCTGCAGTAACTCCAGGTGTGATGGGTGTAACTGGTATCGAGACAGGTGATATTATTCATGGAATTGTCGAAAATTTTAAGCCGGATTTTGTTATAGCAGTGGATGCACTTGCCTCAAGATCGATTGAGCGTGTGAATGAAACCATTCAGCTTTCTGACTCTGGTATCCATCCCGGAAGCGGGGTTGGGAATAAGCGGAAAGAGCTTAGCAAAGATACGTTAGGGGTACCGGTCATTGCAATCGGAGTTCCAACGGTAGTTGATGCAGTAACGATTACGAGTGACACAATCGACTTTATTTTGAAGCACTTTGGTAGAGAATGGAATGAAAAGGATAGACCATCAAAAGCGTTGGCACCTGCGAGTATGTCTTTTGGTGGGAAGAAGTTAACGGATGAGGATTTACCAGATGAGGAAAAGAGAAATACATTTATGGGAATAGTAGGTACATTATCAGATGAAGAAAAGCGTAAATTAATTTCTGAAGTCTTAACACCGATTGGACATAATTTGATGGTAACTCCAAAAGAAGTTGATGGATTTATGGTAGATATGGCCAATTTATTGGCGGAAGGTGTAAATGCTGCACTACATGAAAATATTGACGTAACGAATTTTGCATCGTATTCAAGGTAAATCTTCTAATGCTCTATTAACTCTTTAAATTTTATTAGATTTGCTCTCTTTTTTAGTTCTACTTTCTGCATGTTGCTCATAGATTTTATTAAGAGCAATGGTAGGAAGGGTGAAATCATGCTTCAGAGTAACAAGCAACCCCTAAAAAAGAGAGTAGCAGGTCTATCTAAAAAAAGCGGGTTATACGTAATTAGTATTGCAGTTTTATTCATATTAATTGGTTTACTAACGACAGCAAAACCCGCTTATCGAATTTCTTCTGATGTGATTTCAAATTGGACAAGTGATATCGATGGAGCTGTTTTTTTAAATTTACTTGGAATGGAAAATAAAGCATTTAATCATGCTTTCTCTGATGAAAATCAATTACCAAGTCTATCGAATAGCTTATTTCAAATTGTAACAAACCTAAAACCAAATGACCCTAGAAGTTTGCTGGGCAATGAAATACCTGGTTTTTCTATTTTTGATCGAGACATTTTAATAGCAGGGGAAGGTACAGATTATACCAACCTTCCAATTGAATCCTCTCCACCTTTGGAAGAAGTGTTAAAAGATAGAGAAGCAGTTATGGATGAACCTGAAGAAGCAGAACACAAACCAGATGAAAATATGCGAAGTACAGGTGAGCGGGATGTTGTATTTATCTATAACACGCATAACAGGGAGTCTTTTCTTCCACATTTACCTGGAGAAGATAACCCTGATTTAGCTCAACATGATGAAGTGAATATATCATTAGTTAGTGAACGTCTAGCAAAAGCTTTAGAGACAAAAGGAATAGGGACAGAGGTAGATGATACAGATATTATCGGTTCCGTCCTTCCTGAAAATAATATGGAATACTGGCAATCATATGATGCCTCAAGAGATGTTGTAGAAGAAGCCTTTGCAACAAATGAAGATATACAATACGTATTTGATATCCATCGCGATGCTCTACGTAAAGAACAAACCACAACAGAAATTGATGGGGAATCTTATGCAAGGATCATGTTTGTTTATGGAAATGAAAATCCAAATTATGAGAAAAACATGGAATTAGCTTCTAAAATCCATGACCTGGTCGAAGAAAAATACCCTGGACTAAGTAGGGGAGTCGTTAAGCAGGGTGGAGCAGGAAATAATGGAGTGTATAATCAGGATTTATCCGAAAATTCTGTTCTAATCGAATTTGGTGGAGTAGATAATAACTTGGAGGAATTATACCGATCAGCCGATGCCTTGGCCGAAGTATTTAGTGAATTTTATTGGGATGCTGAGTCTGTAAATGCAAATCCTTAGGAGGAGTTCAAATGGTCCGTTCAATTATTGTTCTATTATTATTCGTTGTTTTTTTCCTATCTGGTACACTGTATGGGATGAGTCAGGATAATCGTACGGAAACGGCTGCAGACCATAAATCAGAAGAAACGATATTCGTGCCAGAAAAAACGACGGATATAGAGAGGGAAGAAGAAACAATTGTTAGCAAGTCAATAGATGAAGACGTGATGGATACGGACCATAATGAGCATTTAACACAAAAAACAGCATCCTTTTTAGAAACGAGTGTACAGGGGTTTTATGAAGTAGTTGTCCAAATACTCTACCAGATATCTAATCTATTTTTTTAGGTAACGGTGTATAGAAAAGGTTCATAATTGAATATCGCGGGTTCAATTGCTATAATCAATCTTATTGACTACCCTTATAATTTAGAGACTTTTATCGAACATGAAGATAAAGGAATGTAGGAGTGAACATCAGAATGGGGAACAAACAAAGGAAGGTACGTAATTTTTCGATTATAGCACATATTGATCATGGTAAGTCTACTTTAGCAGATCGGATATTGGAGAATACGGAAACAGTTTCAAAACGTGAAATGAAGGAACAATTATTGGACGGTATGGATTTAGAACGTGAAAGAGGAATAACAATTAAATTGAATGCCGTCCAATTAAAGTATACAAGTAAAGACGGAGAAGAGTACATTTTCCATTTAATCGATACACCTGGTCATGTTGATTTTACATATGAAGTATCAAGGAGTCTTGCTGCATGTGAGGGGGCAATTCTTGTAGTTGATGCTGCACAGGGTATTGAAGCACAGACTTTAGCTAATGTTTATTTAGCAATGGAAAATGACTTAGAAATAATTCCAGTCATTAATAAGATTGATTTACCGAGTGCTGATCCAGAACGAGTGAAAAAAGAACTAGAAGATGTGCTTGGAATCGATGGTGATGATGCGATATTAGCTTCTGCGAAAGCGAATATTGGGATTGAAGAGATCCTTGAACGTATTGCCCAAGTTGTACCAGAGCCAGCTGGAAAACCAGATGCTCCATTAAAAGCGCTAATTTTTGACTCGCTTTATGATTCCTACCGTGGCGTTGTTGCTTACGTTTGTATTAAAGAAGGAACAGTTAAAGTTGGCGATAAAATAAAGATGATGGCTACAGGAAAAGAGTTTGAAGTAAATGAGGTCGGCGTATTCTCTCCAAAAGCTACCTCAAGAGATTCACTAACTGTCGGTGATGTTGGGTTTATCACTGCGTCAATTAAGCATGTTGGTGATACAAGAGTAGGGGATACCATTACAAATGCAAAAAGGCCAGCTGAGGAGGCGCTACCAGGATACAGGCGTTTAAACCCAATGGTATTTTGCGGATTGTACCCAGTAGACTCGAACGATTACAATGATTTAAGAGAAGCACTCGAGAGATTAGAGCTTAACGATTCTGCATTACAATATGAACCAGAAACATCGCAAGCACTAGGATTTGGATTCCGCTGTGGTTTCTTAGGGTTACTTCATATGGAAATTGTCCAAGAGCGTATTGAGCGAGAGTTCAATATCAGTTTAATTACAACTGCACCAAGTGTTATTTTTGAAGTAGAAAAAACGGACTCAGAGACAATTACGGTTGATAATCCTTCTAAAATGCCTGACCCACAAGTAATCCAGGAGATTAGAGAGCCATTCGTAAAGGCTACCATTATGGTTCCTAATGATTATGTTGGTGCTGTAATGGAAATCTCTCAGAAAAAACGTGGAAACTTTATTGATATGCAGTATATTGATGACATTCGAGTAAATGTTATTTATCAGATTCCACTTTCTGAAATTGTTTATGACTTTTTTGATCAATTAAAGTCACAAACGAAAGGTTATGCATCCTTTGATTATGAATTGATTGGATATCAACCATCGAAATTGGTGAAGATGGATATTTTACTAAATTCCGATACGATTGATGCGTTGAGCTTTATTGTTCACCGTGACTTTGCTTTTAATAGAGGAAAGCAAATTGTGGAGAAATTAAAAGAGCTTATCCCTAGACAGCAATTTGAAGTTCCCGTTCAAGCTGCGATAGGAAACAAGATTATTGCTCGTTCTACGATAAAAGCCGTTCGGAAAGATGTAACTGCAAAGCTTTATGGTGGGGATATTTCACGCAAACGCAAATTACTTGAGAAACAAAAAGAAGGTAAAAAGCGCATGAAGATGGTAGGATCTGTAGAAGTACCACAGGAAGCATTTATGGCAGTATTACAAATGAACGAAGATTAAATAATGGTGAGGGAAAACTTTGATTGCTATTCGATGCAAAAAGTTTTTCCTTTTTCCGTTTGAAAGAGAGTGAGAAAATGGAACAAGTGAAGTCTGTTTATATACATATTCCGTTTTGCCAGCAAATTTGTCATTATTGTGATTTTGTAAAGTTTTTCTATAACGAAAAACTTGCAACAGAATATTTGTATGCATTAGAAAATGAAATAAATGAAAACATAAAAGGGAGAAAGAATAAGGTCAGAACCCTTTATATTGGTGGGGGTACACCAACAGCGTTAAATTTAAAACAATTACGTTTTCTACTCACAATTATTGATAAGAAGTTTGATGTAGCAAGTTGTGAGGAGTACACCATTGAAGTGAATCCTGGTGATATTGATGAAGAAAAGACTAAATTACTAAAGGATTATGGGATAACCCGGATTTCATTTGGCGTGCAAGTGATGGATGATACGTTACTCAAAGAGCTAGGAAGAGTCCATCGGGTTCGTGATGTATACCATACGGTTGACTTACTAAATAGACAGCAATTTACCAATATTAGTTTGGATTTGATGTATGCTCTCCCAAATCAAACGGTTGAACAATTTAAAACATCGCTCAACGCGGCATTATCATTCAATTTACCACACTATGCAACATATGGTTTACAAATTGAGCCTAAGACAATCTTTTACCTACGTCATAGGAAAGGGTTATTGCCTCGCCCAACAGAAGATGATGAAGTTCGAATGTACGAGCTTCTAAAAGAAACAATGAGAAAAAATGGTATCAGGCAATATGAAATTAGTAACTTTGCAAAACCCGGGTATGAAAGTAAACATAATTTAACGTACTGGAGTAATGGGTTTTATTATGGTTTTGGGGCAGGAGCTCATGGTTATTTACCTGGAAAAAGAATTATAAACCTTAGACCATTACCTGCTTACGTGAAAAAGGCAATGGAAGACGGAAAACCCGTCTTACAAACTGAAGAAATCACGTTAAGAGAAAATGTAGAAGAAGAAGTCTTTTTAGGATTACGTAAATTGGAAGGGATAAATAAAAGACAATTTCTAAATAAATTCGGTTTTTCAATTGATGTACTATATAAACGTGAATTGGAATCATTAACAGAATCTAGGTTATTAGATGTGGGTGATGAATATGTACGCCTGACCGATGAAGGAATGCTTTTAGCAAATGTTGTGTTTGAAAAATTTATGATTGAAGAGAAAGATTTGCTACGAGTATAAAACAACTTTATTGACAAAAAAATAAGGATTTGTTACCTTATTAGTAGCATTAGCACTCGATAGGTGCGAGTGCTAACAGGGGTGAACATCATGTTGACTGAAAGGCAATTATTACTATTACAAATGATTATCGATGATTTCATTGATACTGCACATCCAGTTGGATCTCGGGCACTTTCTAAAAAAGAGGATATTCCTTATAGTGCGGCCACCATTCGTAATGAAATGGCGGATTTAGAGGAACTAGGATTTTTAGAGAAGACACACTCCTCTTCAGGGCGTGTACCATCTGAAAAAGGGTATCGTTATTATGTTGATCATTTAATTGCTCCTATATCGATTCGAAATGACATTAAAATTATTAACGATATTATTAAAGATGGTTTTTTTGAGTTTGAACAAATCGTTCAAATGTCGGCAGAGGTATTATCCGAGTTAACCAATTATACGTCCATTATTCTAGGACCAGAACTAAATGATACGAAACTAAAGCAAATTCAGATTGTGCCACTGAATGACCATACAGCCGTTGCTATACTAGTTACGGATACTGGTCATGTGGAACATCGCTCGTTTACCATTCCAACCGTAATCAATGCTTCAGATATTGAGAAAATGGTAAATATCTTGAATGAACGCTTACAAGGCGTACCAATTGTGCGTATAGAAGAAGTATTCCAGAAAGAGATTACTGCTTTAATGAAATTGTATCTTCGAGATTTTGATACATCCTACGAATATTTAAAGGCAATTTTCTTACATGAACACCCAGTAAAACTATATATTGGTGGAAAATCGAATATCCTTCTGCAACCAGAATTTAATAATGTTGACAAGATACGGTCATTTTATACAATGATGGACAATGAAAATGAAATTGCTAATTTATTAAAAAATACGAAGCATGGTATTGAAGTAACCATTGGAACTGAAAATGAAGTGGATGCAATTAAAGATTTAAGTTTAATTACAGCATCTTATCAGTTAGGTAAGGGGCAAATGGGGACAATTGCATTGTTAGGTCCAACACGTATGGAATATAAAAAGGTGATTTCACTTCTATCTAGTTTATCAAATGAAATGTCTGATGCTTTATACAAATGGTACAAATCCTACGAGTGAATTCAGGTGAAATGTGGTAGGGGGAACCTACCACATTTTTGAGATGTTTTTTTTGCCAGATTCGCTTCATACCAGTATGATAACTAAGGTGTAAAGCATTTATCTGAATTTTGGAGGTGGCAATAGTGGAAGAAAACAACAAAACAATGAATGAAGAAGAGCTTGGCGAAGAGACAGAACAGGAAGTAATTGATTCGAATGAAGATGTGAAAGATGAAGAAAGCAATCTTGTTTTTAAAGAGCTAGAAGAAAAGGTAGAATTGCTTCAGAAGGAAAAAGAAGATACGTATCAAAGGATGCTTAGACTTCAAGCAGAATTTGATAACTATAAGAAACGTACACAAAAGGAAAAAGAAGCTGACAGGAAATATAAATCTCAGGATTTAGTAACAGAATTACTGCCAGCAATTGATAACTTAGAACGTGCGTTACAAGTTGAGACAACTGATGAAACAAAAAGCATCGTTGACGGTATCAGCATGGTTCATAGGCAATTGTTAGACGCATTAAAATCACAAGGTGTGGAAACAATTGAAACGGAAGGGCAAGAATTTGATCCTAACTTACATCATGCAGTGATGCAAGTTGAAGACGAATCATTTGAATCAAATCTAGTAGTAGAAGAATTACAAAAAGGTTATATACTTAAAGATCGTGTTATCAGGCCAGCAATGGTGAAAGTAAATAAATAAATAATAGGTTAAGTTGTTAAGGAGGAAATGAAAGTTATGAGCAAAATCATTGGAATTGACTTAGGTACAACAAACTCATGTGTGTCTGTTATGGAAGGTGGAGAAGCGGTTGTTATCCCCAATCCAGAGGGGAATCGAACAACTCCATCTGTTGTTGCGTTTAAAAATGGAGAAAGACAAGTAGGGGAAGTAGCGAAACGTCAAGCAATTACAAACCCTAATACCATTCAATCGATTAAACGTCATATGGGAACAGATTATAAAGTGACAATTGAGGATAAAGAATATACACCTCAAGAAGTATCAGCAATTATTTTACAACATATTAAAGCTTATGCAGAAGATTATATTGGTGAAAAGGTGGACAAAGCAGTTATTACTGTTCCAGCTTACTTTAATGATTCCGAACGTCAAGCAACAAAAGATGCAGGTAGAATTGCAGGATTAGAAGTGGAGCGTATTATTAACGAACCAACTGCAGCTGCACTTGCATATGGTATTGATAAGAATGATCAAGATCAAACGATTCTAGTATTTGACCTTGGTGGTGGTACGTTTGACGTGTCTATTCTAGATATTGGTGATGGTACATTTGAAGTAGTAGCTACAGCTGGAGATAATCGCTTAGGTGGAGATGACTTTGACCAAGTAATTATTAATCACCTTGTCGCAGAGTTCAAAAAAGAAAATGGCATTGACCTATCCAACGATAAAATGGCAACACAACGCTTGAAAGATGCAGCAGAAAAAGCTAAAAAAGATCTTTCTGGTGTAACACAAACGCAAATTTCTCTACCGTTTATTACAGCGGGTGAAGCTGGACCATTACACTTAGAAATGAATTTAACACGTGCTAAATTTGAAGAATTATCATCTGATTTAGTTGAACGTACAATGATCCCAACCAGAAAAGCAATGGCTGATGCAGGACTTTCTCAAAGTGAAATTGATAAGGTTATACTTGTAGGTGGTTCTACTCGTATTCCAGCAGTACAAGAAGCAATTAAGAAAGAACTTGGAAAAGAGCCTTCCAAAGGAGTAAATCCTGATGAAGTAGTTGCATTAGGTGCGGCTATACAAGGTGGCGTTCTTCAAGGAGACGTAAAAGATGTTCTATTACTAGACGTTACTCCACTTTCACTTGGTATTGAAACAATGGGTGGTGTTTCTACTAAACTAATTGAACGTAATACAACCATTCCAACAAGTCACTCACAAGTATTCTCTACTGCGGCTGACAATCAAACTGCTGTAGATATTCACGTATTACAAGGCGAACGTGAAATGGCAGCAGATAATAAAACACTTGGACGTTTCCAATTAGCGGATATTCCAGCAGCACCAAGAGGAATACCTCAAATTGAAGTATCGTTCGATATTGATTCAAATGGTATTGTAAATGTGCGTGCAAAAGATTTGGGCACAAATAAAGAACAATCCATTACAATTAAATCTTCTTCTGGTCTATCAGATGATGAAGTAGATCGTATGGTAAGAGAAGCTGAAGAAAATGCTGATGCTGATAAGAAGCGTCGTGAAGAAGTAGATCTACGTAATGAAGCAGACCAGTTAGTATTTAGTACGGATAAGACATTGAAAGACTTAGGTGACAAAGTATCTGATGATGAAAAGCAAAAGGCAGAAGCTGCAAAAGAAGAGCTGAAGAAGGCTTTAGAGTCAAATGATATAGAACAAATCAAAGCGAAAAAAGAGGCATTACAAGAAGTGGTGCAACAACTATCCGTTAAACTATATGAACAAGCTAACGCTGAAGCACAAGCTGCTGGTGCTCAAAATGAAGACAGCTCAGATGATGTCGTTGATGCAGATTACCAAGAAGTGGATGATGACAAAGATAACAAATAAAGATAATCAAATAATTCCATGCCTATAGTGGTTCGTGCATTCTTCGAGTATACGTTTTAGGATACCAAAAAAAGTCAAAGTCAGGTCTCTCTTGGCTTTGACTTTTTTACGGAAGTAGTTATGTAATAACAAAGTTGCTACCAATGTTCAATTGATGATAATATAAAATCTATTCATGAAGTTAGTCGGGAGAGTGATTTTTCAGTGAGTAAGCGAGATTATTATGAGGTGCTAGGTATAGAAAAAAGTGCTTCAAAAGAAGAAATAAAAAAGGCATATCGCAAATTAGCCAGAAAATACCATCCTGATGTTAATAAAGAAGCGGATGCAGCAGATAAGTTTAAAGAAGTGAAGGAAGCCTATGAAGTTTTAAGTGATGAAGGCAAGCGAACACAATATGATCAGTTTGGCCATGCAAATCCAAATGCAGGAGGCTTCGGAGGCTTTGGCGGGGGAGAAGACTTCGGCGGATTTGGAGATATCTTTGACATGTTCTTCGGCGGCGGAGGACGTAGGCGTGATCCGAATGCCCCTCAAGCAGGTGCTGATCTACAATACTCCATGGTCTTAGATTTTGAAGAAGCTATCTTTGGTAAAGAAACGGATATTAAAATTCCAAGGGAAGAGAATTGCGACACATGCCACGGTTCTGGTGCTAAACCAGGTACAGATGTTGATACATGTTCCCATTGTCATGGTAGTGGACAATTAAATCAAGAACAGAACACGCCATTTGGTAAAGTAGTAAACCGCAGAGTATGTCACTACTGTGGTGGAAAAGGTAAAATGATTAAGGATAAATGTAATACATGTGGTGGAGCGGGTAAAGTTAAAAAGAATAAAAAAATCCATCTTACTATTCCAGCAGGTATTGATGAAGGACAACAAATTAGAGTTGCTGGAAAAGGGGAACCTGGTGTAAATGGTGGTCCATCAGGAGACTTATTTGTTGTAATCCAAATAAGGGACCATGATTTCTTTGAACGTGATGGTGATAACATTCATTGTGAACTACCTATCAACTTTACCCAGGCTGCATTAGGTGATGAGGTTGAAGTTCCCACTGTACATGGGAAAGTTAAACTAAAAGTTCCTGCAGGTACACAAACAGGAAAAATGTTCCGTCTTAAAGGCAAAGGGGCTCCAAATGTAAGAGGTAGAGGACAAGGTGATCAATTAATCAGGGTACGAATTGTTACACCAACAAGCCTGTCAGATAGGCAAAAAGACTTATTGCGAGAATTTAATGAATTACGTGGTAATGAAGCAACGGACGAACAAGATAGTTCGCTCTTTAAACGTTTTAAAAAAGCATTTAGAAACAATGATTAAAGGTGCTGGGACATAGCTAAGTGTTTATCAGTATAATTGAACGTTTTACTACCTTAGCGGAGGAAATATACGTAGACTCCCACAGGAAGGGATGGCCTAGATGAGACAGCGTAGTGAGGCTTCTACTTTGAGAAACTCCTTCAATGCCTTGCGCCGAGGAACCTTACTCCGTAGCCTTACTAGTAGACGCTGGCGCACCTACACGAAGGGGCTCATCAGCCGCCTGTGGAAAGCAAAGTATATTTCCGTTGCGGGTATATTTTTAGAACAAATTCGGATTTTCTATATTAAAAACACTTTTTGTCTCAACCCCTTCGTACATAATCGAATTCCTAAAGAATGGGTGAATCAATATGAATTGGTCGGAAATTTCTATATTAACAACAAATGAAGCAATTGAACCAATCTCGAACATCCTACATGAAACTGGCGCCAGTGGACTTGTAATTGAAGATCCGTTAGATTTAGTAATAGATAGAGAAACACAATTTGGAGAAATCTATGAGCTAGATCCGAATGACTATCCAAAAGAGGGTGTCAGAATCAAAGCTTATCTTCCTGTTAATAGTTTCCTGGGCGAAACGGTGGATGAAATTAAACAAGCGATTAATAACTTATTGGTTTATGATATTGACATCGGTGAGAATCAAGTGACATTATCTGAAGTAAATGAAGAGGAATGGGCAACTGCATGGAAGAAATATTATAAACCAGTGAAAATATCGAAGCGAATTACAATTACACCGACATGGGAAGAATATACACCTGTAGACAGCGATGAATTAATTATTGAATTAGACCCAGGAATGGCTTTTGGAACTGGCACACATCCTACTACAGTGCTAAGTATCCAAGCATTGGAACAGTACATGAATAAAGGCGACATTGTCATTGATGTAGGAAGTGGCTCTGGTGTGTTAAGTATCGCATCTGTGATGTTAGGTGCAGAGAAAGTATATGCATATGATTTAGATGAAGTTGCAGTAAAAAGTACGAAACTAAATGCAAAAGTTAATAAATTACATGAAAGAATTATTGCAAAACAAAATAATTTATTAGACCATGTCAATGAGAAGGCAGATATTATTGTTTCTAATATTTTAGCAGAAATCATTGTTCGCTTTATAGATGATGCGTGGAATAATCTAGCGGATGGTGGATTATTCATTACATCTGGTATCATCCAAAATAAGAAACAATTAGTTAAGGAGAAACTCCTTAAACAGGGATTTGAAATTGTTGCAATAAATGAGATGGAAGACTGGGTCTCAATGGTTGCAAAGAAAGCTTAAAAAGTAGGTGCGTGTTTTGCAACGATACTTTATACCGACAGATGCATGGAGTGAACTGAACGTTACTATTCAAGGTGAAGATGTTCACCACATGATTAAAGTTATGCGATTTAAAGTTGGAGATAAAATAATTTGTAATAATGACCAATCTAATGCAGCATTATGTGAAATTGTGGATATTCAAGCAACAAAAGTTGAAGCAAAAATCTTAGACTGGCTAGATGAAACAGTTGAACTTCCTGTCCAGGTAACAATTGCCCAAGGGATTCCAAAAGGAGACAAATTTGATTATGTATTGCAAAAAGGAACAGAACTTGGAGCAGCTAAATTTATACCTTTTAAATCGGATAGGTCTGTTGTCGTGTGGGATAATAAAAAGGTCGATAAGAAATTAATTCGATTCAAAAAAATTGTAAAAGAAGCAAGTGAACAAAGTCATCGAAATCAAATCCCAGAAGTTCTATCACCAATGGATCTCAGGGATTTGATTCAGTTTAGTTCGTCTTACGATATAAGAATTTTTGCTTATGAAGAAGAAGCAAAAACGGACTACTACCAATCATTTGGAGAAGTTTTAAATAATACAAATAAAAATGATAGCCTGTTAATAATTATTGGGCCTGAAGGTGGCTTTTCTAATTCAGAGGCTGAACAATTAAAGCAAAATGCCTTTCACCCTGTGCGCCTAGGTCCTAGAATTCTTCGGACTGAAACTGCTGCTATCTATGCATTAGCAAGCATCTCCTATCATTTTGAAGAATCCATAACATCATCAGATGTATAGGAAAGCTAATGTGTGAATCGAGACCTGGAAAATATATTGACCATACCTTACTTAAACCGGTAACAACGAAAGCTCAAATTACGCAAACGGTTAGTGGAGTCAAAAGAGCATGCATCTGTAGGGGTTAATCTATACTTGGTGTAACGTCTGGTAGCGCTATTATTAGTGGAAGCAAAGGAACAAGCGATTAATAATATCTGTTTGCTGATGTAAAAGCAACTGAATCTAAGTTAGTTTTCATTAAATAATCAGTTGACCAATTTCTAGTATTATATTATACTTTATAAAGGCATGTGAAAGGTCTTTACATATGCCCGTATAATTTTGTTTTATGCTTCGGAGGGAGGGAAATTAGCATGTCAAATACAACTCGCGTTCGTAAAAACGAGTCTCTTGAAGATGCTCTTCGTCGCTTTAAACGTAGTGTATCAAAAAGTGGTACCCTACAGGAATATCGCAAGCGTGAACACTATGAAAAACCTAGTGTTAAACGTAAGAAGAAATCTGAAGCTGCTAGAAAGCGTAAATTCTAAAGAAGGTGCTTAGAGCATGTCACTACTAGAAACTTTAAACCAAGATATGAAGCAAGCGATGAAGAACAAAGATAAAGAATCTCTAAGTGTCATTCGCATGATTAAAGCTTCCATACAGAATGAATCAATTAAACTTGGAAAAGATACCCTTTCAGAAGATGAAGAGTTAACGATTCTGTCTAGAGAGGTCAAACAAAGAAAAGATTCCCTCCAAGAATTCAAATCAGCTGGTCGCGAAGATCTTGTTAATAAAGTAGAGACTGAATTGTCTATTGTCAAAAAGTACATGCCTGAACAGTTATCGAAAGAAGAACTTTCAAAAATCGTTCAGGAAACGATTCAGGATGTTAATGCTACTTCGAAAAAAGATATGGGTAAAGTTATGAGTGCTGTTATGCCAAAAGTAAAAGGGAAGGCAGACGGTTCTCAAATAAAAGAAGTTGTTTTACAACTATTAAATTAATTTTAAAGAAAAGATTCTTGACCTACACGGTTGAGAATCTTTTCTTTTTTAATAGCGATTTATTCGATTGTATTCCTGAAAAATTTAATTTTTATAATATCCCCTTAGATTTTTTCTTGTTATGTATATATATTTTTTTAGGTGGGGAGTATATCAATAAATTTTCTTTTGCCATGCTGGATGTGGTAGTATCAAGTTAGAGAGTTTTGTTTCCTGAGAGTTTTTAGCAAAGTGAAACCTTTTCCAAGAGAAATCCGTAAGTAAAATAAAGGATATAAGGGGGTGATAAAATTTGCAGTGGAGAAAACGTACATTATTCTACATAACTTTCATCGGATTTCTTCTTTTGATCCCTTTTATTCATATTGAAGATGTAGAAACGCATGCTGAAGATGGTAGTGGTAATTTAGTTTACGTTATTCCAGTTGAAAGAGAAGTTGAACGAGGTCTTGAAGCCTTTTTAAAAAGGTCCTCCGAGGAGGCTATAGAGTCTGGAGCTGATCACATCATTTTTGAAATTGACACTCCAGGTGGAAGAGTAGATTCAGCAGGTCAAATCGCTACTCTCTTACAAAGCTTGGAAGTTCCAACTACTTCGTTTATTATTAATGAAGCATTATCAGCAGGTTCTTATATTGCGCTAAACACAGATAATATTTATTTTGTACCTCACGCAACGATGGGTGCTAGTGGCGTTATCAATGGAGATGGGACAGCAGCTGATGAGAAAGCACAGTCAGCTTGGATAGAGAAAATGAGTTCTGCTGCACAGTCTAATGGTAGAGATCCACTTTATGCTATTGCGATGGCGGATGCAAGTATTGATTTGCCTGAATATGGGGCTCCTGAAGGGAAATTTCTAACCCTTGGGCCAAATGATGCGGTTGAAGTAGGATATGCAGAAGGAATTGTTGATGATCGTGTAGAATTATTGCATGAATTGGGTTTATCTAATGCCACAGTTGTCGAAACAGAGCCATCCCTAGCCGAAGAAGTTGCTAGATTCCTGACAAATCCAGTCGTATATTCCATTCTCCTTTCTGTTGCTAGTCTCGGGTTAATTGTGGAACTTTATTCTCCAGGGTTTGGTGTACCAGGAATAATGGGGCTTACAGCACTAATATTATTTTTCTATGGACATATTGTTGCAGGACTTGCTGGTATGGAAGCAATAATTCTACTTGTACTAGGAGTCATACTTATTATTGCGGAATTCTTTGTTCCTGGTGGTATTGTTGGTCTATTGGGTATTGGGGCCATTATTGGGTCCTTGCTCATGTCAGGGTATGATATTGGACAAATGACGCTAAGTATTAGTATTGCCTTTGTTGTTGCAGTGATCGCCAGTATCGTATTATTTAAGAGAATAGGCTTGGATAAGGGAGTTTTTAGGCACATCATCTTAAAGGATAGCACGAAGACTGAATTAGGTTATGTATCTGCTGTAAATCGCTTAGAATTAATCGGATTAGAAGGGACGGCAATTACGCCGCTTAGACCATCAGGCACTGGAGAATTCGATAAGGAACGAATTGACGTCATTTCTGAAGGAACTTTTATTGACAAAGACTCGCCGATTAAAGTTGTTAAGGTAGAAGGAGTGCGCGTCGTTGTAAGGGAATTAAAATAAGTATAATTGGAGGAAATTTATATGGATATGGAGTTTTTATTACCCGTGATCATTATCGGGGTTATCTTAATTGCGGTAGCAATATTGTTCACATTTATTCCTGTAGCACTATGGATTAGTGCCCTAGCGGCAGGAGTTAAAGTTAGTATATTTACATTAATTGGTATGCGTTTACGTCGAGTTGTTCCAAACCGTGTAATTAGCCCATTAATTAAAGCACATAAGGCTGGACTTAATGTATCGACAAATCAACTGGAAAGTCATTATTTAGCAGGTGGTAATGTTGATCGCGTTGTAAATGCGTTAATTGCTGCACATCGTGCGAACATCGAATTAACATTTGAAAGGGCAGCAGCGATTGATTTAGCTGGGCGTGATGTTTTAGAAGCTGTACAAATGAGTGTAAATCCAAAAGTAATCGAAACACCATTTATTGCTGGTATTGCGATTGATGGGATCGAAGTAAAAGCAAAAGCAAGAATAACAGTTAGAGCAAACATTGATCGTTTAGTCGGTGGTGCTGGTGAGGAAACAATCATTGCCCGTGTTGGTGAGGGTGTTGTTAGTACAATTGGTAGTTCCGAGACCCACGCAAAAGTGTTAGAAAATCCTGATATGATTTCTCATACAGTTTTAGCAAAAGGACTAGATGCAGGAACGGCATTTGAAATTCTGTCGATTGATATTGCGGATGTTGATATCGGTAAAAACATTGGTGCTATCTTACAAACGGATCAAGCAGAAGCAGACAAGAACATTGCACAAGCGAAAGCAGAAGAACGTCGTGCGATGGCTGTAGCGCAAGAACAGGAAATGGTCGCCCGTGTTCAGGAAATGCGTGCGAAGGTTGTGGAAGCGGAAGCAGATGTACCATTGGCACTTGCTGAAGCATTACGATCAGGTAAAATGGGAGTCATGGACTATTTAAATTACCAAAATATTAATGCAGATACTGACATGCGTGATACGATTGGTAAATTAACTAAAGACAATGATGAACATGATAAGGATTAATTTTACACATTTAATTGAAAAGGAGGGGTTGGATGGAGTGGATTTTTGATAATTTTTTCATCATTTTAGTCATTCTTTCTGGAATCTTCGGTTTGTTTGGCAAAAAGGAAGAGGAGAAGAAAGAGAAAAAAACGAATCAACCAAGACCTACTCCAACTCCTTCTGGTGGGTACCAAACGAGTAAAAGAAGTCAAACTCCTGTTGAACGAAAACAACCAACGGTTACGCTATCTGTGGACGAACAGAAGAAGGAACAATTGGATCGGTTGGCTGGTCAATTAAAAACAAAATCCATTCATTCCTTTGAAGACATCAGTCAGCAAAGAATGAAAGATAGTAGTCATTATGCATTTGACAATCGTTCTATTCATAATCCTGTTGAACAGTTATCACGTGACCAAGTGAAGCTGAAGGAGGAAATAAGTAATAATCTGAGCAAAAAAGGTTTAATACAAGGAATTATTATGGCAGAGGTACTAGGTCCACCTCGTGCAACTAAACCATATCGTAGTGTTATTGAAGAAAGAAAAATAAAATAATAAACAAACACCCCCCCACAATGACGCATTTGTAGTCATTGTGGGGGTTTTTAATTTTTACAGGTTAATTTTTTCCTCAAAAGATATAAATTGCGGCCTAAGGAAAGGGTTTTCCTCTATCATCCTGTTCCAGAAAGCGAAGTATTCTGCTGCTCATTACAGTCATAAGAGTGTGCGAGAGCTTTACAGAGTGTTAATTTTCGTTACTCAACAATTTTATATTAATTACGAGCCAAATCAAACGGCACATCCCCCTTTATTATTTTTTTATCTTTCACCAACAGATTTTCCTAGTCAGTTCTTATCTAATTATTCCTTTCATAATATGAATATGAGAGGGGGATGCATACGTGAAAAAGTTCAGGCAGCATGTAAGATCCTTATTAATAAATTCTTTTGCACTTCCTTCTGATGTGATCCTTGAATTGCCCCGCATTACAATTATAGGTCAAATCCATGTTTATATTGAAAATCATCAAGGATTAGCAACATATTCAGAAAAGGAACTTAAATTAAAAATTAATAAAGGCTACGTCCAAATAATTGGAAAAGAATTTGTTTTGAAAATGATGTTACCAGAAGAGATTTTACTAGAAGGTACAATCTCTGATATTAAATTTATTCCAGAATAGATACATATAGGAGGAGGAAATGAGACAAGTACAAGGAACTTACTTAACAGGATATGTTACCATTTCAGTGAAAGGCACCAAACCAGAAATGTTCTTTCAAAGATGCACGAGTCACGGTATTACGGTTTGGAATATAAGAAAAATAGCAGAAGACACTTGTGAGGGGAACATTAAGGTAGCTGATATACGCACGGCAAGAAAATTAATTAGAGGGTCAAAATATAAATTATACTTTATTGATAAAAAAGGCTACCCTTTTCTTTTTAAGCGTTTTATGAATCGAAAACCTTTGTTAATAAGCCTAATATTAAGTTTCTTACTTGTTATTTTTTTATCAAATATAATATGGGATGTAAAAATAACAGGTGTACCAAAAGATATTGAAGAAAAGATTAGTAAACAATTAACAAATTATGGTATTCATAAGGGGGCTTGGATTCTTTCACTCGACTCACCAAATACGATACAGCAAAAACTAGTTAAAGATGTTCCAGAGTTGCTGTGGGTCGGTGTGAATCAAAAAGGGACAACTTATTACCTTGAAGGAGTCGAAAAATTAATTGTTAAAGAAGAGGAACCGAACCAACCGAGAAATTTAATTGCAACAAAAAAAGGCGTTATTCAAAACATGTATGTTGCAAAGGGACTTCCAATGGTAAAAGTAAATGATTATGTTGAACCTGGTGATCTATTAGTTTCTGGTGCGCTTAAAGTAGCAGAAAATAATGAAGAAGATGACGAAAAAGAGGACAAGCAGTTTGATATCGTTCCAGCAGAAGGGGAAATAAGAGCAAAAACATGGTATGAAGTAGATGTTACCATTCCACTTGAATATAACTATGAAGAGCTAACAGGTAATAAAGAGAAAAAATATTATGTACAAATTGCAGGTCTTAATGTGCCAGTATGGGGATTTGGTAAGCCAACATTTGAAAATGTTCATTATGAAATAATAGAGAAGCCTATTCATTTCTTTAAATGGGAAATGCCAATAAAAATAGTGGACAATATACTGAGTGAAAAGAAATATTATCAGGATGAAAGAACAAGAGAGGAAGCTGTACAGATTGGTATTGAACAAGCAAAATCGGAACTTCTTTTACGATTAGGTCCAGATGCAAAAATATTGTCAGAAAAAGTTTTGCACGAAAGTATAGAAGATGGTAAAGTTAGAATGACTATATACATTACTGCTGAGGAAAATATTGTAGAGATACAACCTATAAATCAAGGAGACTGATTATGCCTGAGAACTTAACAGAGATTGACTTACATTTATCTAATCCAAATGATGCATTAGCTTTATTCGGTGCAAATGATAGGCATCTAAAAATACTTGAAAAACAATTAAATGTCTCTATTGTAACTAGAGGGGAGTTAGTTCGTGTATCAGGTAAAGAACAGGAAATTTCTCTGGTACAGGAAATCTTAGTAACACTTTTAACTGTAATTAAAAAAGGGATCGTCATTTCGGAGCGAGATATTGTATACGCTGTAGATTTAGCTAAAAAGGGAAAGATAAACCAATTAGAAACACTATTTGAGGATGAAATAACGAAAAACGTAAAAGGAAAATCCATTCGTGTAAAAACACTTGGACAAAAAAAATATATTAATGCGATTAAAGCAAACGACCTCGTCTTTGGAATCGGACCCGCTGGTACTGGAAAAACGTATCTTGCTGTGGTAATGGCGGTTCATGCATTAAAAAATGGATCAGTAAAGCGTATCATCCTAACAAGACCTGCTGTTGAAGCTGGAGAAAGTCTAGGATTTTTACCTGGGGATTTAAAAGAGAAAGTAGATCCGTACTTAAGGCCGTTATACGATGCCCTACATGACGTTTTAGGTGCAGAACATACACTTCGTTTAATTGAACGAGAAACGATTGAGATAGCGCCTCTTGCATATATGCGTGGTCGTACGTTAGATGATGCATTTGTAATTCTTGATGAAGCACAGAATACTACCTCTGCCCAAATGAAAATGTTTCTTACACGCTTAGGATTTGGGTCGAAGATGGTTATTACTGGTGATATTACACAAATCGATTTACCCAAAGGTGTAACAAGTGGACTCCAAGTAGCAGAGCAGTTGCTTACTAATGTAGATGGGATTTCTCACATCCATCTAAGCCAAACAGACGTCGTCAGACATCCACTGGTACAAAAAATAATTGAAGCATACGATACAAGTAATTAATGAAGAACATTATAGAAATAGGACCCTAATAGATATGTTGGGTCTTATTTCTATATCATCTGTCTAAAAAAGGAGGGATACGAATGAAGAAGAAAAAGATGCAATCGTTATTTAAAAAAAGAGATAGTTGGCTGTTAATCCTTCTTTCTACCATTTTTGTTGGAATCTTCATATTTTTACTCACTTTTAATAATGTACATACAAAAACATACAATATTGATCGATTTAGTATGGCAACAGAAACAATTCGTTCTCCAATCACCATTGAAAACGAACAAGAAACGGAAAGGAAAACGAGAGAAACCGTTCAATCCGTTGTTGACCGATATAATATTAATAATGAAATTACACAGGAACAGATTAATTACATAAATGAAATTTTTGAGGCGATTTCAACTGTTGAGGAGGAAGCCAATGTTGAAAGGGAAAAGGAAGATGATGACATCGTTTCTCCTTTTACTGAAGAAGCGATTGTCGAGCGTCTAAAAAATATCTTATCAGAAAATATTGTTGCGTCCGTAAAGAATCAAACCTTGATTCAGTTAATTAATATCCCTAAGGAGGACCGGGAAGCTGGACGTACAGTATTGATTGAAGCTGTAGAAGAAACACTGAATAACGGGGTTAGGACGGAAAACATCCAAACAGCAATTGCTAATGTGAATGAGGCCATCAAATTTGCTACATTAGATGAGGACTTTAAATCCCCATTACAGGATTTAAGTCATTTTGCAGTTGTGGAAAATTCATTTTTTGATGTAGAAGAGACGAGTGAAGCAAGAAAAGAGGCGGCTAGTGGTGTTGCACCTGTAATGATTCGTGCTGGAGAGGTTATCGTAAGAGAAGGCCAGACAATAACGAATGAAATATATAATCGGCTCGAATTGGTGGGCGTGCTTGATAATGAGGGAAATATTTATCCTCTCCTTGGATTGGGTTTCTTAATCATCTTAATATGCTTGTTTATGGCATTAGAACTGAATACGGTGAAAAGAAAAAATAACCTTGACACAAGGAAGCTTATTACGATTGTTTCTGTTACGATATTGAGTGTCTCTTTAATGAAGATTGTTAGCTTGTTTGCAACGGATGAAAGCAAGCTGTATTTCATCGTGCCAATTGCGACGGGTGCATTGCTATTAAAACTGTTAATACATGAGAGGTTAGCGTTTATTTTTGCTATACTTTTCTCTATTCTAGGTAGTATAATCTTCAATGGGGAAATAGCTGGTGCGTTAAATTCTGAAGCTGGTACGTATTTTCTTTTTTCGCAATTTGCTAGTATTTTCTTTTTAACGAATGTAAAAGATAGAACGGCTATATTAAAGACTGGTATTGGAATAACTGTTATAAATATTGTTACGGTACTATTATTTCTATTGCTATCCTTTGAAAAATATGCCTTTGTTGACTTATTAATTTACTCTAGTTTTGCTTTTGCATCTGCATTTCTTTCTGCTGTTTTAGCAATAGGTTTGTTACCTTTCTTTGAAACAGGTTTAGGGATATTGTCGGATACAAAGTTACTTCAACTGTCTAATCCGAATCAGCCTTTATTAAAGAAAATTTTAACAGAAGCACCAGGTACATACCATCATTCTGTTATGGTAGCTAATTTAAGTGAGACAGCTTGTGAGTCTATCGGTGCTAATGGCCTTTTGGCACGAGTTGGTGCTTATTACCATGATATTGGGAAGACGGTTAAGCCACATTATTTTATAGAAAATCAATTATCAATACGCAATCCACATGATTTCATCGATCCAAAGGAGAGTGCGAAGATCATTATTAATCATCCTTATGATGGAGCAGAACTCTTGAAGAAACATAAAATGCCAAAGGAAATCATTGATATTGCTAAACAGCATCACGGCTCAACTTTACTAAAATACTTTTATTATAAAGAGAAGGAAAATAATGTAAATGTTAAAGAATCTGATTTTAGGTATCCAGGTCCTAAACCACAGACAAGTGAAGCGGCCATTATTTGCATCTGTGACAGTGTTGAAGCAGCAGTGCGTTCTCTTAAAGAGCCTACAGAGGAAAAAATTGAAGAAATTGTTGCATCAATCATTAGTGACAGAATGACTGATGGTCAACTAGATGAAAGTCCATTAACCTTAAAAGAGTTAAAACGAATTCAGAGAACAATCTGTGAGACGCTAAAAGGAATCTTTCATTCGCGTATACAGTACCCTGCAAAGGAGGAAAAATAAATGAATATTGATTTTCAAGATAATACAAATAAAGTCGCTGCAGCTGATATTGATTTGCTAGAACGTTTGCTACAATTTGCTGCGGAAAGAGAGAATGTTCCAAGTGAAGCGGAAGTGTCGGTGAATTTTGTTACGAATGAAGAAATTAGAGAGATTAACAAAAATTATAGACAAAAAGATACCCCAACGGATGTTATTTCATTTGCCATGCAGGAGTCTGTTGATGGAGAGATGGAAATCATCGGTGAGGATCTCCCAGTAACACTTGGTGATATCATTATATCTATTGATAAAACAATTGAACAGGCTGAAGAATATAACCATTCTTTTCAAAGAGAATTAGGTTTCCTTTCTGTACATGGATTACTCCATTTATTAGGATATGATCATATGGAAAAGGACGAAGAGAAGGTAATGTTCACAAAACAAGAAGAAATACTAGGTGAATTTGGTCTTGAAAGGTAAGAAAAGGCGTATTGGTTTCATACACGCTTGGAATGGACTTGAACAGGTCTTTAAAACGGAACTTAATTTTCGTATCCATCTTTTCGCTGCGCTATTTGTTTTTATCGCTGGACTTATTGTTAAGTTGTCAACATTGGAATGGGCTATTATTGTTTTAGTTGTCGGTCAAGTTCTGGTAACAGAAGTGATAAACAGTGTGATGGAAAGAATGGTTGATTATTTTAAACCTGAAATACATCCTCAAGCAAAATTTATCAAGGATGTTGCGGCAGGAGCGGTGCTTGTAGCTGCAATAACTGCCGTAATTATTGGTCTTATCATTTTCATACCAAAAATTTATCACCTCTTTTGATAAGAGGCTGGGACATAACTAAAGTGTTTACTCTAAAGATGAACAGTGCACTAATCTAGTGTAGGAAATATACGTAGTTTTCACGTGCCTGGATGAGGCGCCGTAGTAAAGTACTTCGCTGAGTGAACTTCCCTCGCTCGGAGAAACTACACTGTGAAGCATTACTAGGAGATGTGGGAGCACCAAGCAAGAAGGCGGCTCTCATCAGCCCCCACGTGGAAAGTGAAGTATATTTCTCGAGCAGTCTATATGTTTTAATCATGTTCGGATTTTAATTGAGTAAAAACTCTTTTGTCGCAGCCTCTTTTGTATTCGTACTTTTACGTACAAAAATAAGTACATTTTTAGAGCTTTTGTCGAATACGTGAAAAGTATTACCAAAATGTAGTATGATAATAATTAAGGAAATATCGCATCGGAGGATAATTACATGGAAAACAATTATAAATCAGGATTTATAGCAATTATTGGCAGACCAAATGTAGGTAAATCTACTTTTCTAAATAGGGTAATCGGACAAAAAATTGCAATTATGAGTGATAAACCGCAAACAACTAGAAATAAAATTCAAGGTGTTTTAACAATGGATGATGCACAAATGATTTTTATTGATACGCCAGGAATCCATAAACCAAAACATCGACTAGGTGACTTTATGATGAAAGTTGCTGAAAATACATTAAATGAAGTAGATGCGATTCTTTTTATGATTAATGCAAAAGAAGGCTATGGGAAAGGTGATCAGTATATACTTGATCGGCTTAAGCTTGTAAATAGTCCAGTCTTTTTAATTATTAATAAGATAGATTTAATTCACCCAGAAGACGTACTAAACTTAATTACACAGTATAAGGATAAAGGGAATTTTGAAGAAATTATTCCTATCTCTGCTCTAGAAGGAAATAATGTATTACACCTCTTAGATATACTAAAAGGTCATTTACCTGAAGGACCACAATACTATCCAAAGGACCAAGTAACGGATCACCCAGAAAGATTCATTATTACAGAGTTAATTAGAGAAAAGGTTCTAGAACTAACAAGAGAAGAAATACCACATTCAATAGCCGTCGTTATGGAGAATCTCGAAAAGCGAGATAACGACACAATCTTTATTCAAGCAACAATTGTAACAGAAAGGAAAACCCAAAAGGGGATCCTTATCGGTAAACAAGGGACAATGCTGAAAAATATCGGAAAGAGCGCCCGAAAAGATATTGAAGCATTATTAGGCTCTAAAGTGTATCTTGAATTATGGGTGAAAGTTAAGAAAGATTGGAGAAATAAACAAAGTCAATTATTTGAATACGGATTTAGAAACGATGAGTATTAATTTGTAAACATGGTAAATTTTTATACTAATTTAATACTCCATTATGGTCAAGCTAAGATAAAGTTACATTATTAAATCAGGGAAAGGTGGGTTTTTCATGATCGACCTTACATGGAAACTTTTTAGTCAAACAGGCAACATTGAAACCTATTTGTTATATAAAGAGTTGGAACATGAAACAAGACAAGGGGAGTATAGGAAGGAAAGCATTGAAGAGTCAACAATAGAAACAAACCTATAATGTAACTTAGACCTTAAGCACCTAGTGATTAAAATGGGGAATTAAATTAGATTGTATGTTAGTTTTTCATCTGTATGGATAAGAAAGGTGAAGCTATGTGCTTGAAAAAGTTGATGGAATTGTAATGAGAACGAAGGATTATGGCGAAACACACAAACTTGTAACTCTCTTTAGTAAAAAACAAGGTAAATTCACCGCCCTAGCTAGAGGTGCGAAAAAACCTAAAAGTAGAATGGCTGCTGTAACGCAGCCGTTCATTTACGCACAATTCTTTGTCTATCTAAATAAAGGATTAAGTACGATCCAGCAGGGAGAAATGATTGAATCATATCGTTTCATACGTGAAGATATTGTCAAAACCGCTTACGCAGCATATATTATGGAATTAACAGACAAAATAATGGAAGATAAATCTCCAGATGCAACTGTTTATGATCAGTTACTGAAAACATTGGACTGGATTTCGAATAATGAAGACTCGGATATTCCAGTTATGATGTATGAAATGAAATTATTTAAAAAAGGTGGATTTGCTCCTACTGTTCATTGTTGTGCGAGTTGCGGTAGTAAAGAAGCACCATATGCTTTTTCGATTGCAGAGGGTGGGCTACTTTGCAGGCGTTGTATGCACCAAGACCAAAATGGCGTTCATTTACCTAATTCTCTTTCTAAATTACTGTATGTTTTTTCCGAAGTAGGATTAGAAAGAGTAGGAACAATATCAATAAAGGAAGAAAACAAGAAGATCCTTCGTAATACATTAGATGCATATTATGATCGTTATGGTGGTTATTTTCTTAAATCTAGAAAGTTTTTAAATCAACTTCATCTGCTAAAATAGAATTTTATTGACAGATTGTGCTAGATGCAGTATCATTTGTACATAATTTATTACATAAGAATAATGCGTTGAGGGAAAGGAGTACCTACTCTATTCTTGTTATAGCGAGTCCAGGATGGTGGAAGCTGGATATAGGAGTAGTAGGGAAGGGCATTCCTGAGCAATATAATAAAGTGGCTTTGTTTTCTAAAGCAAGTAGGGTGGAACCGCGGTAAAAACCGTCCCTATGTCTATCACTAGACATAGGGACGGTTTTTTATTTTAAATTAGGCTCGTTACAAAAAATTGTTGCTTTTGACACAATAGATATAAAACGCGACGTAACCTGTGAAACAGCATACACTACCGTTCCAGCAATACACTTCGCTTTCCGCGGGCGGCTGGTGAGCCTTCTTCGTGCTAACGCACTACGCAGTCTCACCTAGGCCTATCCTCCCGCAGGAGTCTACGTGTATTGCCTCCACTAGGTTTGTGCTATTCAACTTTGTAATCTTATTACTGCTAATATAATATTGATTGTAGCGGAGGGCAGTCGACTCCTGCGGGAAAAGCACGTGTCCGAAGACCAGGAAGAAGCGTCTTTTGCTTCTGAGGGGGCTGAGGCCGTGCCCGCGGAAAGCGTACTGCCCGCAGCGGAAATCAACGAGCTCTACATCGCAGTTTATATCAACTACGAGGCCAAAGAAACAACAAACAATACGAAAAGAACTTTATTTTTAAATTAAAATGGAGGTAGAACAATGAATATACAAGAAATGATCTTAACGCTTCAAAACTATTGGTCAGATCAAAAATGTCTGCTTGTTCAAGCATATGATGTGGAAAAGGGTGCTGGGACAATGTCTCCAATGACGTTGCTTCGCAGTTTAGGACCTGAACCATGGAATGTTGCTTATGTGGAACCATCCAGACGTCCAGACGACGGAAGATACGGTGAAAACCCAAACCGTCTATACCAGCATCATCAGTTTCAAGTAATTATGAAACCATCACCAGACAATATCCAAGAGCTTTATTTAGACTCATTAAAAAAATTGGGGATTGATCCTTTAGAGCATGATATTCGTTTCGTAGAGGATAACTGGGAAAACCCTACATTAGGTGCTGCTGGATTAGGTTGGGAAGTATGGCTTGATGGAATGGAAATTACCCAATTTACGTATTTTCAGCAAATCGGCGGTCTTGAAGCAAATCCAGTAACAGTAGAATTAACATATGGAATTGAACGACTAGCATCCTATATCCAGGATAAAGAAAATGTATTTGAACTAGCATGGAATGAAGATTTTACCTATCGTGATATATTTTATCAGCCTGAATATGAACACTCTAAATATACTTTTGAGGAATCAAATACAGATATGCTTTTCGAATTATTCTCCATGTATGAAGGAGAGGCAAAACGTGCAATGGAAAAAGGCCTCGTATTTCCTGCTTATGACTATGTCCTGAAATGTTCACATACATTCAATTTACTTGACGCAAAAGGGGTAATCTCTGTAACAGAACGTACGGGATATATAGGGAGAATTCGTAATTTAGCAAGAAAAATTGCAAAAACCTATGTTGCAGAAAGAGAAAGGCTTGGATTCCCAATGCTGAAGAAGGAGGAGAAGTAAAATGTCTAAAAACGTCTTATTTGAAATCGGCTTAGAAGAATTGCCCGCACGTTTTGTGGATCAGGCTGAGCAACAATTACTAGAAAATACCAAGAAATGGCTACAAGAATTACGAATTTCGTTTGACAATGTACGTTCTTTTTCGACGCCAAGAAGATTAGCCGTTTTAATAATGGGTGTTGCTGAAGTTCAAACAACAATTGAAGAAGAAGCGAAGGGGCCTGCAGAAAAGATCGCGAAGGATGAAAGTGGCAATTGGACCAAGGCTGCGATTGGTTTTACAAAAGGTCAAGGAAAAACCGTTGATGACATTTATACAAAAGAACTAAATGGTATGTCATACATCTTTGTAAAAAAACATATTGAAGGCAAGCCAACAAATGAATTATTGCCTTCCTTCAATAAGGTAATTGAATCTAT
Source organism: Oceanobacillus bengalensis (assembly GCF_003628445.1). GTDB lineage: Bacteria > Bacillota > Bacilli > Bacillales > Amphibacillaceae > Oceanobacillus > Oceanobacillus bengalensis. The sequence goes on along the minus strand of NZ_RBZO01000003.1, from coordinate 32,388 downwards.
TCAGTTTGGAAAAAATATGCGTTGGTCTACAGAAACCTTACGATATGCACGACCGATTCGTTGGATTGTTGCTTTATTTGAAGAAGAAGTGATCCCTTTTGAAGTTGCATCTGTGAAAACAGGTAATACAACATTTGGACATCGATTTTTAGGTGACAAAATTCAACTAACAAATCCAGTAGAGTACCAGTCGAAAATGAAAAGTCAGTATGTCATTGTCGACTCTAAGGAACGCGAAAGCTTAATATTAGAAGGTATAAAGGAACTAGAAGCCAAAGAAGATATTGTTATCCCTGTTGAAAATGACCTGTTAAATGAAGTTCGAAATTTAGTAGAATATCCAACTGTATTTGTCGGTTCATTTGAGGAGAAATATTTAAAATTGCCATCTGAAGTGTTGATTACATCGATGAAGGAGCATCAACGCTATTTCCCAGTTAAGACAAAAAAAGGTGAGTTATTGCCTGCATTCGTAGCTGTTCGGAATGGAGATAACAATAATATCAACACGGTTGCTAAAGGTAACGAAAAAGTACTTCGTGCGCGTCTTGCTGATGCAGAATTCTTTTACAATGAAGACAAGAAACAGAGTATTGATTACTATCTAGAAAAACTTGAACGTGTTATTTTCCAAGAAAAACTAGGAACATATGCGGAAAAGGTAAAACGAGTTGTATCTATAACTAAATCACTAACATCGATGTTATCGCTTGATAAGGATGCGACTAGAGACGCTATTAGGGCTGCTGAAATTTCTAAATTTGATCAAATGACGAATATGGTAGGTGAATTTACTGAGCTTCAAGGTGTCATAGGTGAACATTATGCGATCCATTTTGGAGAAAATGAAGTAGTAGCAGGAGCAATTCGTGAACATTATTTACCAAGGCAAGCAAATGGTAATTTACCTGAAACAATTGTTGGAACAATTGTAAGTATTGCAGATAAATTAGATACCATTGTGGGTTGTATCTCCATTGGTCTTGTTCCTACTGGTTCTGGAGATCCTTATGGATTACGGCGCCAAGCAACAGGGATTTTACGAATGCTAAAAGATAGCAGGTGGGATATTTCGTTAGAAGCAATTCTAAATGTGGCGACGAAATTATATCGTTCCGTTGATATAGAACAAGAGGATTGGGTGACGGTAACGAATAATTTACATGAATTTTTCCAATTACGTGCAATGTACTTGTTAAAAGAAATAGAAGTTGAACAAGACATTATTCATGCGGTCTTGGATAAACAAATTGGCGTATTCGAATACACGGAGAAAAAAGCGCAAATTTTATCAGAAAAAAGAAATGATGAAGCCTTTAAACCGGTACAAGAAGCTTTTGTACGTATATTGAATTTAGCTAGTAAAGCAGAAAGCACTGAAGTTAATCCTGCTTACTTTGAAACAGCGTCTGAAAAAGCGTTATTCGAACAGTATCAAGCTAACGTCCTGCCTTATCGTCAGGCAAATCAAAATAAGGATGCTACCCTTGCAATTGCAACTCTAAGTGAACTGGCAGAGCCGATTCACGCATTCTTTGACAATAATATGGTAATGGCGGATGATGAAAAGATTAGAAATAACAGGTTGGCATTGGTAAAGAATGTCGCGTTACTTATTAATGAATTTGCTAATTTAACTTTAATTGAATGGAAGCAGCATAACTAAAATATTGTATTGGTTATACTATTGTTCTTAAGAAAATAATGAACAATAGTATAACGTAATTTCCCTTTTCGATTTAAATGGTATATAATAATATTTTAAATAGTGTGTCATATAGCAAGGCGGTGAAAAGGTGAAACTATCAGATAGACAAGAAAAAATTATTGATATCGTAAAAGAAAATGGCCCAATAACTGGTGAACATATTGCTGATAAGTTGAATTTAACAAGAGCTACATTGAGACCAGACTTAGCAATATTAACAATGGCAGGTTTTTTAGAAGCAAGACCTCGTGTTGGATATTTCTTTACAGGTAAAACAGGGTCCGAATTAATTTCAGATAAAATTAAAACATTTCAAGTTCATGAATTTCAACAAATTCCAATCATAGTCAAAGAAGATGTCTCTGTTTATGATGCTATCTCTGCAATGTTCTTAGAAGATGTTGGAACGCTATTCGTTGTTAACGATAAGTCTTGCTTATCTGGGGTGTTATCTCGAAAGGATTTGCTTCGGGCAAGTATTGGCCAACAGGATTTAAACGCGATTGCTGTACATATCATTATGACTAGAATGCCAAATATCACAGTTTGCAGGAAAGATGATTTATTATTAGACGCTGCGCAACGATTGATCACAAAACAAATCGATGCACTTCCTGTTGTTAAGGATACGGAAGATGGTTTAGTCGTTACAGGAAGAATTACAAAAACTACAATAACAAAGGCATTTGTTGAACTCGGAATTGATAGTCATATATAATAAGCATTCAGGTGGAGGTGTATTTTCATTATGACCGAACGTTATGTTTATATTCTATCTGATTCAGTAGGTGAAACAGCTGAATTAGTAATAAAAGCGGGGTTAAGTCAGTTTAATGGTGTTGGTTATAAAATAAACCGTATTCCATATGTAGAAGATAAAGAAACAATCGATGAGTCTTTACAACTTGCTAAAGAAAAGGCCGGAATTATTGGCTTTACATTAGTGGATCCTGATTTACGTCAATATTTGAATGAACAAGCTAAAGAATTTGGTATTGAAGCAATTGATATTATGGGACCGATGATTGCTTCCATGGAAAGTGTATTTAAGAAAGCGCCAAGGCTTGAAGCGGGTCTTGTTCACAAATTAGATGAAGATTACTTTAAACGAGTAGAAGCAATTGAATTTGCTGTCAAATATGATGATGGAAGAGATCCAAGAGGGATTGCAAGAGCAGATATTATCCTTGTGGGTGTTTCTAGGACTTCCAAGACACCGTTATCTCAATATTTGGCACATAAGAGAATTAAAGTTGCAAACGTACCGATTGTCCCTGAAGTTGATCCACCTGAAGAATTATTTGAGGTTGATCCTAATAAGTGTATTGGATTAAGAATTAAACCTGAAAAGTTGAATGAAATAAGAAAAGAGCGATTAAAGGCATTAGGACTTGGAGATCAAGCAACCTATGCTAACTTAGATAGAATTCTACAGGAACTTGATTATTTCAATAAAGTTGTGGACAGAATAGGTTGTAAAGTAATTGATGTATCGAATAAGGCAGTTGAAGAAACAGCAAATGTTATTTTGCAAATGATTCATACGAATATGAACGAATAAAGAAAAACATTCTACTTTATGATAGGTAGAATGTTTTCTTGTTGGAATAGCCGATTAAGGCCTTTCCTAAAAAATATTCATTTTTTATTGAAGGAAATAAGGATTTATAATGGTATTTTTAATTAGAATGTATTATAATAATAATTTGTGTAAAGATATATAATAAATAAAGGCAGACTAGAACATATTCTGAAAAATAAAACATTCGTAATTTAGAAGGAATCTAAAGAACTTTTGTAGAATATACATTATAGCTATTCTATAAGTATTATTTATTATATGGTAATTCAATCTAATATGCAAACCCGCCTTCTAGACACATTCAAGGAAAAGAATGAAATTTTTTTCGAATTCGGAGAAAAAATTGTCGAAATGTGAAGGAATTTCTTAAATTATAACGAATATTAATAGTATGGTGGTTAGAATGGCCAATCAAATACCTGAAGAGGTAATTGAAGAAGTAAGAAAAGCCAATGATATTGTTGACGTTATTGGTGAGTTTGTTCAATTAAAGAAACAAGGAAGAAACTATTTTGGACTTTGTCCGTTCCATGGTGAGAAAAGCCCATCTTTTTCTGTTACACAAGAGAAACAGATATTTCACTGCTTTGGATGTGGTAAGGGTGGGAATGTAGTCACTTTTGTCATGGAAATGGAAAATTACTCGTTTTTCGAAGCTATGAAATTTTTAGCGGATAGAAGTGGTATCGGGCTTCCAGAAGCTAATACTGACCATCAGTCACCTGCTTCAAAGGAAAATCAGAATGTCCTTGCTGCCTACGAGTGGCTTACGAAGCTATATCACCACCTTATCAGGTATACAAAGGATGGAAAAGAAGGTTACCAGTACTTAAAAGATAGGGGTTTAAATGATGAGGTAATTGATGAATTCCAATTAGGTTTTGCGCCAAATTCAAAAGATTTCACAGCAGAATTTCTAAAGAAAAAGGGATTTCATCAAGCTTTACTAGTTAAAGCGGGTTTACTTTCTTTGCAAAATGACAATAGTGTAACTGACCGATTCCGTGGCAGAGTAATCTTCCCTATTCGGAATCATATAGGAAAAACCATTGCCTTTGGTGGCAGATCTATTACAGGTCTTGAGCCGAAATATTTGAACAGTGCTGAAAGTGAGCTGTTTCAAAAAGGGAAGCTACTTTTTAATTTTGATTTGGCAAAAAGACATATTCGTAAGGAAAATGAAGTAGTATTATTTGAAGGATATATGGATGTGATTTCGGCATATCAAGTGGGTATCAAAAATGTCATTGCAACAATGGGTACGTCACTGACCGAAATGCAAGCAAAGTTGTTGAAGCGATATGTTGATACAGTAATTATTTGTTATGACGGAGATCGCGCAGGTCTTGACGCAACCTATAAAGCAGCAAATATACTTCAAAATGCTGGTTGCAACGTAAAAGTTGCCAATTTGCAAGATAATTTAGATCCAGATAGTTATATTAAAGCGTATGGTGGAGAGGCTTTTAAGAACGAAATCATTAAGTTAAGTGATACGTATATGAGTTTTTACATGCGGTACGTAAAAAAAGATTATAATTTAAGTCTGGAAGCCGATCGCTTAAACTATATAGATGTCATTCTTAAAGAGTTAGCAAGTGTTGAAAGTTCCATCGAGCGAGAATTTTATCTGAAGGAAATCGAAAAGGAATATAATGTAAGCCTTGAATCATTATCCGAGGAACTACGAGTACTTAGAGAAAAACAAGGATCTTTAAGGGATAGTACTCCTAAGAACAGTAATACTAATAGAGCAATCCCAAAACGTAAAAATAAGCAATTATTACCAGCTTATCAGAATGCGGAAAGAAAACTTCTATCTTATATGTTACAGGATTCACTTATAACAGAGAAAGTCCAAGAGGAATTAGGAGCAGGCTTTAATATCGATGCTCATAAAATAATTGCAACATACTTATTTGCCTTTTATGAAGAGGGAAAGGATCCTGATGTTAGTTTGTTTTTAGAAAAGTTGAATGACGAAGAATTAAAACAACTTGTATCAGAAATTGCAATGTTGCCAACAATGGAAGAAATAAGTGACAAAGAAATAAATGATTACGTTCGAATCATTCAATCATACAGTAATGTTTATGGCAGAATTAAGTCACTAAAAGAAGAACAGCGACTTGCTGAGCAACAAAACAACCCAATTAAAGCAGCGCAAATACTAGTGCAAATTATTGAGATACAAAAGCAGTTGAAACGGTCAAATTAGCAATTATAATTTTGGAAGGAGGGGAACTCATGGCTAAAAAAGAACAAGCAAGTACGAAGGAAACCGAAATCACTCTTGAACATGCGAAAGAGAAATTAGTTGAAATGGGCAAGAAAAGAGGGACCTTAGCATATGAGGAAATAGCTGATGGTTTGTCAAATTTTGATATTGATTCACATCAAATGGATGAGTTCTATGAGTACCTAGAAGAACAAGGTGTAGAAGTGCTTGGAGAGTCAGAGGACGACCCTAAAATGAAAGAAATCGAAAAGGAAGAAGAGTTTAATTTAAAAGATTTAAGTGTTCCTCTAGGTATTAAGATTAATGATCCTGTTCGGATGTACTTGAAAGAAATTGGCCGTGTGAATTTGTTGTCAGCTACTGAAGAGATTGAACTTGCTAGTCGTATTGAAGAAGGCGATGAGGAAGCAAAACGTCGTCTAGCTGAAGCGAATTTACGATTAGTTGTTAGCATAGCAAAACGCTATGTAGGTCGTGGAATGCTTTTCTTAGATCTTATTCAAGAAGGAAACATGGGGCTTATTAAAGCTGTTGAAAAATTTGATTATCGTAAAGGTTTCAAATTTAGTACGTATGCTACTTGGTGGATTCGTCAAGCTATCACGAGAGCAATTGCAGACCAGGCAAGAACGATTCGAATTCCAGTTCATATGGTAGAAACAATCAATAAGCTTATTCGTGTTCAACGTTCCCTTCTGCAAGATTTAGGTAGAGAACCTTCTCCAGAGGAAATTGGTGAAGAAATGGAGTTGCCTCCTGAAAAAGTGCGAGAGATTCTGAAGATTGCTCAAGAACCTGTCTCACTTGAAACACCAATCGGTGAGGAAGACGACTCACACTTAGGTGACTTTATTGAAGATTCTGAAGCTGTATCTCCTTCAGATCATGCCGCGTATGAGTTACTTAAAGAACAGTTGGAAGATGTACTAGACACGCTAACAGACAGGGAAGAGAATGTACTACGCTTACGATTTGGACTTGATGACGGTCGTACAAGAACACTTGAAGAAGTTGGAAAAGTTTTCGGTGTAACTCGAGAACGCATTAGACAAATTGAAGCAAAAGCACTTCGTAAATTAAGACACCCAAGTCGTAGTAAACGGTTGAAAGACTTTTTGGATTAATGTTAAAGTCATTGAGAGCAGTGTATGTGATCAATGACTCTTAGTCCTTTTATCATTTGCTTGGTTTAGAGGTGAACAGCCCTGTTAGAAAATGAACGTACACAAATAATAGTTAAAGAAATTGTTTTTTGGAAAGAGCATCATTTACTACCAGATAAATATTGTGATTTTCTACTAGCACTTTACACAAAAGGTGAAGAAAACGGAAGTGAGTCAGCAAAAGTTCAACTTCCAAAATGGAATATTATCTTACAAACGATATTAGTTTTATTATTGTTACCGTTTTCTTTTCTTGTGATTTATTTTACGAAATTTCCAGCCATTTTGCAACTAGGGATATTAATTCTTTTTATTGGATATTCCGTAAGTAGTTATATATATCTAAAGAAAAAGACACAAAAATTTTATCATTTGGCCCTTGTTGTATCATTATTTCTCGTTTTTTTATTAAGTCTTTTTGTTAGTCAACAGTACATATATAGTGATTTTTTTCTGTATCTTATTATCTTTTTTAATTTTTTTCTATGGTTCGTTTTCGGCCGTAAATTTAAGTTGAAATATTTAATTTATAGTAGTGTTATCGGAATTATTTTTTCCATTTTTTACATTGTTTTATAAAATTTCACAGCTTTATTCTTTAAAGTCAATTGATTTTCGAGTAAACTATATATATTCTAGTATATAGAAAAATATTTAGGGGATTACATAAGGAGGAAACAGAAGATGAAAAACCCAGTTATACCATATGCAATTATTGCTGTAATAGGGGTACTAGCAGTTATTATCATCTCTTATGTAGGTGCTGATCAACGTGAAGCACTACAAAATGAAGAAGAAGGCGGAACAGAAGTTGCTGAAGGAGAAGTATCAACAGATCCTGAAGCAGTATTCTCTAATAATTGTGCAGCATGTCATGGTGCTGATTTATCTGGTGGTATGGGTCCTGATTTAACAACCATTGGATCAAAATATTCTTCAGATGAAATCGTAAGTATTATTCAAAATGGTCAAGGTGGTATGCCTGCTGTACAAATGCCTGCTGAAGAAGCTAGTCTACTAGCTGATTGGTTAAGTGAAAAACAATAAATAGGTACTATCTTAAGCTTTCTGCTATAAACAGAAAGCTTTTCTTTTTCAGATGATTGTAACTGACACAATGCTTTGGTTTTTATGATAAGCTTTTAAGATATGGCTCTTTCTAAAGGGTTGTTGATTTTTCTTAGATATACGCTTAGACGTAAAAGATATAAACTACGGACTTATTTGAATTCAAACAATTAAGCTCTCGCTCACACTTATGATTGGTTTATATCGTCATTCACTGCGGCAGAATACTTCGCTTTCCGCGAGCACGGCACGAGCCCCCTCGTGACGCCAAGAACGCTTCTGAGGTGTCTTCGGACCGTGCTTTTTCCGTAGGACAAGGAATACTTCGACAGCGATACATCTTCGTGAGAAAATTGGTCTGTATTTTCGAGTAGTCTATGCATTCTGCCTACGCTATGATAGTCGATCAAATTATTTTGAGGTTATAAACCATGAAATAACGTTTAAGATAATTGTTCTATCTTAAACAAAAGCATATTTCTAATTTGTAGAGAAGTAGAGCAGGATAATAGCAAAGTGTGTTTCCGGAACGGTGTGATTTAGCATATCCTTTTAAATTACTATACATTTTATATTAAAAGCAATAATTAATACGAAAACAGCCTAAGATATATAGAGGAGAGTAAAATGGGAAATTCAGTAAAACTATCTAATCGATTGTTACAGGTTGCCACATACTTATCAAAAGGGGGCTATTTTGCGGATATTGGCTCTGACCATGCTTATTTGCCTTGTTATGTTTGCTTGCAGGATAAGACTGCGAAAGCAATTGCGGGTGAAGTCAATGAAGGACCTTATCAGAGTGCCCTACGTACAGTGAAATCATATGGGTTAAACGACCGGGTTGAGGTTAGGCTTGGAGATGGTCTAGCTGTAATTGATAATGATGAGAAAGTAGATCATATTGTTATTGCTGGTATGGGTGGTTCATTAATAAAATCGATTTTAGAAGACGGGAAGGCGCAACTTAAAAATGTAAAGCGAATTATTGCACAGCCTAATGTTGATGCTAGAGGTGTTAGGAGATGGTTTAATGATAACCATTTTGTTATTACAAATGAATCAATTATAGAGGAAAATGGTCATATTTATGAGGTAGTTGTTGCTGACCTGGAAACAAAGTTAAATCCTTTAAAACAACTAACAGAAAAGCAATTATTATTTGGTCCTTTATTATTAGAAAATAGAACAGATGTCTTTTATAAAAAGTGGAAACATGAATATGACAAATTAGAACAAGTAATAAATCAAATGAAGAATGCACAAGGACAAGACTTGGATAAAATTGAAAAATTTGAACTAGAAAAATTATGGATAAAGGAGGTCTTAAGGGGTGAATAAACAATTATTACATTCAGATGTATTTCAACTTATTGAAAAGTGGGCACCGAAAAAGTTGGCATATGAGTGGGACAATGTAGGGTTACAGGTTGGATCCTATAATAAAGTTGTTAAAAAAATTATGATTACATTAGATGTGTTAGAATCAGTTGTAGATGAAGCGATTCGAGAAGGGGTGAATTTAATTATTGCGCATCATCCCTTGCTGTTTAAATCGCTAAAGCAATTAAATGCGGATACTCCTCAAGGGCGTATAATCAGTAAATTGATTCAACATGATATAACGGTTTATGCAGCACATACAAATTTAGATATTGCAAATGGTGGCGTAAATGATATACTTTGTAATTTGTTAGGAATAAAAGATACGAGCGTACTTGTCGAATCCGAGTCTAAGAACTTGTATAAGATAGCTGTATATGTTCCAAAGACACATACTAAAATTGTTCAAGATGTTCTATCTGAAAATGGAGCAGGTCATATTGGTAACTATAGCCATTGTTCTTTTCAAACGGAAGGGAAAAGGGCGTTCAAACCGCTAGAAGGAACCAACCCACATATAGGTACGAGGCACGAGTTAGCACATGTAGATGAAGTTCGAATAGAAACAATTGTAAAAGAAGAAAACTTAAATGATGCGATTAGTAAAATGATAGAGAAACATCCATACGAAGAACCAGCATATGACATTTTTCCACTTAAGAATAAAGGGGAAAAAATGGGTGTTGGAAGAATTGGAAGTTTGGCGAGCTCTACTACACTTATTGATTTATGTGAACATGTTAAAAACAGAACAGAAATGAATCATGTACGTGTAACTGGTGACTTAGAAAAAACGGTAAAAAAAGTTGCCGTATTGGGTGGTAGCGGTGAAAAATATATTCATCTTGCAAAACGAAAAGGGGCAGATGTTTATATAACGGGAGATATGTCCTTTCATGTTGCGCAAGACGCATGGGCAGCTGGATTAGCAGTAATAGACGCTGGGCATTATATAGAAAAGGTAATGAAAGAAGCTACAAAGTCCTATTTAGATACGATGTTAAAAGATAAGGCGACGATAGAAGTAGTAACATCGAAAATGAATACAGACCCCTTTCAATTTATTTAACAAAGGAGTTCTACATGATGAATACAAACAAAAGTAAATTTGAGGCTTTTTCTTTAGATCAGAGAATGATTGATGTTATAGGGAAACTAAAGTTTAAGCAACCAACTGAAGTACAAGAAAAAGTAATTCCAAAGGTATTAAAAGGACAAAGTGTCATTGGACAGTCTCGTACAGGTTCGGGAAAGACACATGCATTTTTATTACCATTATTTAATCAATTAGATACGACAAAACGTGAAGTTCAATTCGTGATCACAGCACCAACTAGAGAGTTAGCCACACAGCTATATGATGAGGTGAAGAAAATCATTACGCTAGCTGATAAGGAAGGCGAATGGATTGCTAAACTTCTTGTAGGTGGAACGGATAAACAAAAGATGAAGGATAAATTAAAAGAAGCGCCTCACATTATTGTGGGGACACCAGGAAGAATTCTCGATTTAGTTAACGAAAATGTTTTATCCATTTTCTCTGCTAAATCATTTGTCATTGATGAAGCAGATTTAATGCTAGATTTAGGATTTATCGATGATGTAGACAAATTGCTTGTCCGTTCTAAAAAGGATATCCAACTACTAGTCTTCTCAGCAACCATTCCAGAAAGACTTCAGCACTTTTTTAAGAAATACTTAGAAAATCCAATTTATATTAAAGTAGAAGATCATTTCTCACCAGAGACAATGGAACATCGCCTAATTGCGTTAAAACATCGGAATGAAGCGGATGTTATTCTGGAAATTTCAAATGTGATTCATCCTTATCTTGCCATTATTTTTACAAATGGGAAAAAGCAAGCAAATGAATTAGCAGACTCACTTATTGAAAGAGGTCTAGAAGTTGGGTTGATTCATGGTGGGTTAACTCCGAGAGAAAGAAAACGTGTACTGAAGGAAATTCAAAACCTTAGATATCAATATATTGTTGCGACAGACTTAGCAGCAAGAGGTATTGATATTAAAGGAGTAAGCCATGTCATAAATGCACAAATCCCAAAAGAGGAAGAATTCTATATACATCGCGTAGGTAGAACGGCTAGGGCTGGTATGGAAGGAACCGCAATTAGTCTTTATAATGAAGAGGATTTAAAACTAATTAACAAGCTAGAAGAAAAAGGTCTAGCATTTACCTTTGTCGATGTAAAAAATGGTGAATGGTTGGAAGCGAAACCGTGGAATGAGCGTCAATTAAGGACAAAAACAACGACAAACCTTGAAAAAGAGGCATGGAAACAGGTTCGTAAGGTAAATAAAGTAAAACCAGGGTATAAGAAGAAAATGAAGAGACAACAAGAGTCCATTAAGAAGCAGTTAGGAAAGAATGTAAAAAATAAAAGAAAATAGATTAGAAATGTGACAAGGAGAGGTGTAAAAGTTGTTGAAATTAGGTTCACATGTATCATTGAGTGGTAAAAAAATGTTGTTAGGGTCGAGTGAGGAAGCAGTTTCCTACGGGGCTAATACGTTAATGATTTATACTGGAGCACCACAAAACACCAGAAGAAAACCAATCGAGGAATTAAACATTGAAGCAGGCCTTGAACATATGAAGGAGAATGGGATATCTGATATTATTGTACACGCACCCTACATTATTAATATCGGAAATACTACAAAACCCGCTACATTTGAATTAGGTGTGAATTTCCTCCGCAGTGAAATTGAGCGAACGATGGCAATTGGTGCAAAGCAGATAGTCTTGCACCCTGGTGCTCATGTAGGTGCAGGTCCTGAAGAAGGTATAAAGAAGATTATTGAAGGTTTAAATGAAGTACTTGAAAAAGATCAGGATGTACAGATTGCATTAGAGACAATGGCTGGTAAAGGGACTGAGATCGGTCGGAAATTTGAAGAAATAGCTAAAATAATTGATGGGGTCACACATAACGATAAGTTGTCCGTATGTTTAGATACTTGTCATATACATGATGCTGGATATGATATTGTGAATGATTTTGATGGTGTTTTGAATGAATTCGATAAAACAATCGGTGTAAATCGCATTAAAGTTATTCATGTTAATGATAGTAAAAATGTACGAGGTGCACATAAGGATCGACATGAGAATATTGGTTTTGGCCATATTGGCTTTAATGCACTACATTACATCATTAAACACCCGCAATTAGATGAACTTCCGAAGATATTGGAAACACCTTATGTCGGTGAAGATAAGAAAAATAAAAAAGCACCATATAAATTTGAGATAGAAATGATCAGAAAAGGTGAATTTCAGGAAAACCTTAGAGATAAAATAATGAATAGCTAAAAGAAAAGAGGGATAACAATTTCGTTACCCTCTTTTTTACTCGAATAAATAAGCTAGCCCATAGGATTTAATGATTTCGTCTAATAGTTTTCTAGCTTGTTTTGCTGTTTCAATATCGGTAATTTCTGCCAACTTGCGGAACATTTCTTCACGATCCTTTGTTTGAAAGGGATCGAGCGTGTTATTTCTTAAAAAATGAGTAATTTCTGAAGCCTGGTTTTGTGATAATGTGAATCCGTATTGTTTTCCATACTGTAATAGTTCATTTGCGCTGATTTGTTTTAATTTATTTTTAACCAATTCTTTGATGATAAAAGACATTTAACTAACTCCTTTTTGAACATCCTTTATTGAGATTCTTAAGTACTATATGCATGTTGCAACAGAAAGTTAACCTGCTTCCATAAAATAACATAATAGAAATGCCCAGAATCCATACACTATAACTGCACCTCAACTTAAGAAGGAGGTCAGATATATGGAAAAGTATCCAGATGAGAAAGACCATATAGAAGCTGCACCAAATCATGGGGAAGAAATTAAGAACCAAGATTATGTCGGCATTGAACCAGATAGCTCTAGAAATGAAGAGTACGCAGCTGAATTCACCGCAAACGATTATGAAGTAAGAAACATGGCTGATAGTGATGGGGAAGTAAATACGATGTATGGATGGATAGGTCTAGCCCTATCGATTATTTCCTTTTTTGTATGGCCAGTCATTTTAGGTGCTGCTGGTATTATTATGGGATTTGTTTCTAGAAGCCGTGGTGCAGACACTTTAGGTAATATAGCAATTGCAGCAGGTGCAATTTCTATTCTGATTACCCTCTTTATAATACCATTTTTTTAGATATAATGAGGAGACTGGATTTTATTCAGTCTCCTTTCTGTTATATACTGGAAAATAATAAAAGGTATTTGGCTCGAGCTTGTAAGGATCCACATTTGGATTTAATGCTTTGAAATCATTTATCAAGTTATCAAAATTGAGTTTTGCATTGCTGCTATTAATCCCCTCAACGACTGATAACAAGGTATCACCAGGTGAAATTTTTATTTGCATGATATCATATGATATATGGTTAATTGTCTCTGTATTAGCTGGTATGTCCATTACCTTATTATTTGCAGTCCCTAAAGATAAGTCTTTATATATACTTGCAATTAGCATTAGAATAATTATATAAAGTGACATTCTTTTAAAAAAATGCATTGTATTTTCTCCTTTTAAATGAAACAATTTATATTAGAAATCCGTACTATTATTTAAGAGGGGGGGATTTTAATGGAATTATTTAATATAGAATGGATTGGAATCGTAATAACAGGTCTTGGTACATTATTTCTTTTGGGGGAAATATTAGTTAATGCACGGGGTATATTTGGTTTATTAGGAATTGGCTTTATGACTGTGTACTTTGGTGCATATGTAGTAGAAACAAGCTCTTTTATTATTATGCTTATTTTATACTTTGTTGGATTATTACTTATAATTGTAGATGGAAAAGTTGTAAATGATGGAACACTTGCAACGTTAGGGTTAGGAATTATGTTAGTTGCAGTTGCGTTGGTAGCACCTAGTTTCACTGCTGGATTATACGCTGTATTAGGTGTTATTATTGGTACAGCAGGATCGTTTTTATTCTTAAAGGTATTCAAACGGCGAAACATGTGGACCAAACTTGCGCTGAAAGACCAACTAACGAGTGAAGCAGGTTATAACTCCATGAATATGGCATACCAAGAGCTTCTAAATCAAGAAGGAATTACACGAACAGATTTACGTCCAGTTGGTGTTATAAATGTTAATGGAAAGGATTTTAGTGCTGTTTCAAATGGTCAATGGATAGAGAAAAACAGTAAAATTCGTGTAAAGCAAGTCGATGGAACAAAAATACTAGTTGAAAAAGTATATTAAAACAGAAATACTCCTATTATTGTGGGAGTTTTTTTGTGTGAAAAATAATGAATTAGAAGGGAAATTAAATATTTTTTACAATGAATGAGATTTAAAATTCGAGGGAAAATAACAGTAGATAGTATGATTTGTAAATTTAATGTAAATTTTTGACGAAAAATATTTACAATACCTTAACTTATCATTAAGATAGATGAGGGTATAAAAAGAATCACATCAGTGAAGGGATGTTACATAATTGGAACTAGATTTGCAAGGACTAATTTTTGAATTTTTAGGTGGACTAGGTATTTTCCTTCTAGGTATTAAATTTATGGGGGATGGGCTACAGAAATCAGCTGGTGATCGGTTACGAGATATACTTGATCGATTTACAAGTAATCCGTTTTTAGGTGTACTCGCTGGTATCATTGTAACTATACTTATTCAGAGTAGTTCTGGTACGACAGTAATTACTGTGGGGCTAGTAAGTGCAGGATTTATGACACTCAAGCAAGCGATTGGTGTTATAATGGGTGCAAATATCGGTACAACCGTTACTGCTTTTATCATTGGAATTGATATTGGTGCCTATTCTTTACCGATTTTAGCAATTGGAGCATTTACTATTTTCTTCTTTAAAAAACCAATTATTACTGCCGCTGGTCAAGCTGTTTTTGGCTTTGGTGCTCTATTTTACGGTTTGGAATTAATGAGCAGTGGAATGAAACCATTACGTAGTTTAGAAGCATTTCATGAGCTTACGGTGAGTATGAGTGATAATCCAATACTTGGGGTTGTTATTGGTACTGTTTTCACATTAATTGTTCAAAGTTCTAGTGCAACAGTTGGAATTCTACAGGGACTATATGCAGAAGGGGCAATGGCACTAGATGCGGCCTTGCCTGTATTGTTCGGTGATAATATCGGAACAACCATAACTGCGATTTTAGCATCGATTGGTGCGTCAGTTGCAGCGAAAAGAGCAGCATTGACTCATGTTATTTTTAACGTAGTAGGTTCTACAATTTTCTTAATTTTATTGGTACCTTTTACAGCGTATGTTGTTTGGTTACAAGGACAATTAAACTTGAATGCGGAGATGACAATTGCTTTTGCGCACGGTAGCTTTAACATTCTAAACACAGTAATTCAATTCCCGTTTATTGCGGGGCTTGCATGGATTGTTACAAAAATCATTCCAGGTGAGGATGCAATTGTTGAGTACAAGCCACAGCATTTAGATCCAATTTTTATTGAAAGATCTTCTGCACTTGCTTTGGATCAAGCAAAATCTGAAATTGTGCGTATGGGAGAATATGCGGCTAAGGGATTAGAAGAAACGATTCTTTACTTAACAACGAATTCACAAAAGCATTCGGAAGCGGCAATGCAGATAGAAGGTGCATTAAATAATCTTGATCAGAAAATCACGGATTATTTGGTACAAGTCTCTGCTGGTTCATTGTCTGAAGCGGAAAGTGCTAAGCACACCGCTTTAATGGATACTGTTCGTGATATTGAGCGTATTGGTGATCATTTTGAGAATATTATTGAATTAGTCGACTATAAAATTTCAAATAAAGTCCATCTTACTGAAGGCGCATTAGAAGATTTAAATAACATGTTTGACCTTACTTTGATGACTGTTAAACAAGCAGTCAATGCATTAGATGAGTCAAATAGAGAAAAGGCGCTTGAGGTTGTTCAGAAGGAAGAGCAAATTGATAAAATGGAACGCGATTACCGAAAGAAACATATCATTCGTATGAATGAAGGTTTATGCAGTGGCCCAGCTGGAATAGTATTCGTTGATATTATTAGTAATTTAGAACGAATCGGGGACCATGCTGTAAATATTGCTGAAGATGTGTTAGGAGATTAAAGGAGGAGAAGGAAGGTGAAGACCTTCCTTTCCTATGTTTTATTTGATTATATAATTAATGTTTTTGGCTATTGAATTATTAAGAAAAAGATGTTAATATAAACATTGTCGTTTTTAAAGAATGATTATAGAAGTTTGTCAAAAAATCTTATGGAAATTATTGACAACATATAAAGTTTATGTTAAATTAAATATCGTTGCTGTTATAAATAATAGCAATATAAAATTCCACAGTAGCTCAGTGGTAGAGCAATCGGCTGTTAACCGATCGGTCGTAGGTTCGAATCCTACCTGTGGAGCCAAGTGGCGGCGTAGCTCAGCTGGCGAGAGCGTACGGTTCATACCCGTGAGGTCGTGGGTTCGATCCCCTCCGCCGCTACCAATTATATAATGTTTAAAATGGCGGTCGTGGCGAAGTGGTTAACGCACCGGATTGTGGCTCCGGCATTCGTGGGTTCAATCCCCACCGGTCGCCCCATTTGATAAAAAACATTTAGGACCCTTAGCTCAGTTGGTTAGAGCTATCGGCTCATAACCGATCGGTCGTAGGTTCGAGTCCTACAGGGTCCACCATAATAAACTCGGAGGTATACCCAAGTCTGGCTGAAGGGATCGGTCTTGAAAACCGACAGGCGGGTCAAACCGCGCGGGGGTTCGAATCCCTCTACCTCCTCCATACATATAATTTGATAGTAACTTGAGAAATAATTAAACTAAATATGGCTTGGTAGCTCAGTCGGTAGAGCAACGAGCAATACTTCTCCCGAATAAGCTACGAGTAACCTCGATACACCAATCATCTTTGAATAAACTAGTAGAAGTAGAGGTAGAGTCGTTATCCTCTTCGAATAAGCTTCGACGCTAAATTTCAAGCAAGAACTTCATCTTCGTTTTTAAACTAAATATGGCTTGGTAGCTCAGTCGGTAGAGCAGAGGACTGAAAATCCTTGTGTCGGCGGTTCGATTCCGTCCCGAGCCACCTTTTAAACAAGCGTTGGCTTGTTTTTTTATTTTTGTTCATATTTAGGAGCAAATAATTTGCAAGTGTAGTGTAGCAGTGATAATCTTCTAATTAAAGGGTTTAATACCTTTTTTAACCAATTCATTTAGGGAGGAAGATTAATTATGGCAAAATTTGAATTACCAGAGTTACCTTATGCATACGATGCACTTGAACCTACTATCGATAAAGAAACAATGAACATACATCATACGAAGCATCATAATACGTATGTTACAAATTTAAATGGTGCTGTTGAAGGTACAGACCTTGCTGGAAAAACAGTAGAAGAATTAATCAGTAATTTAGATGCTGTTCCTGAAGCAAAACGTACAGCTGTACGTAACAATGGTGGTGGACATGCTAACCATAGTTTATTCTGGAAAACATTATCACCAACAGGTGGTGGCGAACCAACTGGAGAATTAGCGGATAAAATAAATGAAAAATTTGGTAGTTTAGATGCTTTTAAAGAAGAATTTGCAAATGCTGCAAAGACTCGCTTCGGTTCAGGTTGGGCTTGGTTAGTCGTGAATAATGGAGAACTAGAAGTTACAAGCACTCCAAACCAAGATTCACCGTTAATGGAAGGGAAAACACCATTATTAGGCTTGGATGTTTGGGAGCATGCTTATTATCTTAAATATCAAAACAAACGTCCTGATTACATTTCAGCATTCTGGAATGTAGTAAATTGGGATGAAGTTGCGAAGAATTATTCTGCAGCTAAATAACTAATACAAAAAAATACGTGGGATTTTCATGCACCTCAAAAAAATCCCTATATTATAAAAAAAGGCATAATTCTCTGTTTTTGAGATTATGTCTTCTTTTTTAGGTAATGAGTTCTCTTATGATATTTATACTGATGGTTGTTATGAATTGAAAAGGTATAGAAGTATACACGAAGAAAAATGAAATGGGCCGTGCTGCTAAAAAAGTAATGTTTTCACCACGTTACAAGCCAATCGGTGAAGTTACACAGATCAAACAGGTGCTCTTCGCTTTTTTGCGTATATCTACTCTTTATTCGTTTACACTAAGAAAAGACAAAAGGAGTAGTTAGATATGCAGAAAACACTACAAACATTCTTGAAGAAATTAAATATTAGTCGGGATTTGTTGCTTTTATTATTAATAGGGGGATTCTATTCTTTAGGGATATTTCTTTCCAATACTTTTGTAAACATTTATTTGTGGAGACAGTCGGGTGACTATGTAACGATTGCTGTTTACCATCTTGCAACGAATCTTTTTATGGGGCTCACCTTCATACTCGCGGGTAGGGTTGCGAAGAAGGTTGACCGTATCATTGTATTAAGGTTAGGTGTAACATTTTTAGCATTGTTTTTTTTATGTGTTCTATTGATTGGTGATGCAGCCTCTAAGTACAATTTTTTACTGGGAAGTTTGCTAGGTATTGGGTATGGATTTTATTGGCTAGCATTTAATGTATTGACTTTCGAGATTACGGAACCAGATACGAGAGATTTCTTTAATGGCTTTTTGGGAATTCTGCAATCACTTGGTGGTATGGTTGGACCACTATTAGCAGGGATTATTATATCAAAGATGTCCGATAATATTGGGTATACCACCATCTTTACCATTTCATTTACGTTGTTCATACTTGCGGTAGTTTTGAGTTTCTTTATTAATCGAAGAAAAGCAGAAGGCACTTTCTACTTTAAACGTATCTTAGCAGAAAGGCATCATAATAAAAACTGGAAACGAATCCTACATGCTCATTTTTTTCAAGGGATGAGAGAAGGTGTATTTGCATTTGTGATTTCGATTTGGGTGTTCGTCGTTACACAAAGTGAGTTCGCTTTAGGTACTTTTAATCTCGTGCTGTCAGGGCTCTCTGCTGTTCTTTATTTTATCGTGACAAAATTCATTAAGCCAGCATTTAGGAAAAAAGCAATATTATTAGGGGCACTCCTAGTGTATTTCTCGATTTTCATTATTTTATTTGAAATAAATTATTTGTTATTAATCATTTACGCGATTATTATTGGAATTGCCTTTCCAATTATCAATGTACCATATATCTCGCTTACCTATGATGTGATCGGAAAGGCGCGTAAAGCTGGAGAAATGCGAATCGAGTACATCGTAATTCGTGAATTGTTTCTGAATATAGGTAGACTTGTATCAGTAATTATTTTTTTAATTGCGGTATATTTCTTTGAAGCAGAAAGAGTTATCCCTGTACTTCTTGTTATGCTGGGTTCTGGGCATTTGTTTATCTACTTATTTGTTAAGAATATATATTTGGGAAGTTCTCCAAAGAAGGAAATTTTAATGAAAGAACAGATTACTGACGAAAAAAATCGTTAGCTATGGTAAAATCAATATGGAATAAAAATATGATTTTACAAATTGTGGGGGAGAACAGATGGTTGACAAGAAAAAGAAAAAAAAGAAAGCACAACTTCCCTTTCGAATAAATATACTATTTTTTGTTATTTTCTTGCTTTTTTCAGTATTAATTCTTCAATTGGGTGTTGTGCAAATCTTAAATGGGGAAGCTTTTCAAGATGAAATCGACCGAACGATTCAAGACACAACGAAGATTCCAGTTCCTAGAGGGAAAATATATGATAGATACCACAACATCATTGTTGATAATAAGCCAATATATTCGATTACGTATACACCAGCAAAAGGTGTACAGGCTATTGATCGGCTTAAGGTTGCTAAGAAATTAGCAGAGTTTATTACGATGGTTCCGGTGGATGAAGATCCAGAGGAATACTTCGATGATACCTTAACGGAAAGAAACTTGAAAGAATACTGGTATTTAGAAAATAAAGAGGAAGCTGACGAAAGAATCTCTCCAGAAGAAACGGCTGATTTGTCTAATGCAGAAGTGTATAACGCAACATTAGATTTAATTACAGAAGAGGAAATCAGCAATTTTAGTTTGGAAGAGAAAGAAGTAATTTCAATTAAGAAAGAATTGGATAAGGCATATTCCCTGACTCCTCAAATTGTCAAGAATGAGGGGGTAACAGTTGATGAGTATGCCAAAGTCTCCGAACATTTAGCGGAATTGCCAGGGATCAATGCTACAACAGATTGGGACCGGGAATATTTATATGAATCTACAATACAGAGTTTACTCGGTTCGATTACAACTCAGGAAGAGGGTATTCCAGCTGAAAATGAAAGTTATTATTTAACAAGAGGTTACAGTAGAAATGACCGGGTTGGTAAAAGTGGACTAGAGGAGTATTACGAAGATTTACTTAAAGGAAGAAAAGAGCAAATTCAATATACAACAACGAAAGATGGTAGTATTATTGGTGCAGAAACGGTTGTTGAAGGAGAACGTGGAAAGGATTTAGTTTTATCAATCGATATGGAGTTTCAGGAAAGAGTCGATAAAATACTATTAGACGCTTTAAAAGAGGCAGTACCTGCAAATAGTAAATTAAATGACGTGCTTGCAGTAGTGATGGACCCGAATACAGGAGAACTACTTGCTGTTTCTGGACAGCACTATGATAGAAAAAATGATGAATTCAGTAATGCTGCTTTTAAAACAATTTATGATGCGCATCGACCTGGTTCAGTCGTAAAAGGAGCAACGGTATTATCTGGTTTTGAATCTGGAGTTATTTCGCCTGGCCAAGTATTCTACGATCGTACAATTGGATTACCGCAAAATCCATTCAGTTCTTGGAGCAGTACTCTTGGTGCAGTAAATGATATAGATGCGTTAAAAGTATCTTCAAACGTTTATATGGGATATATTGCATTAAGATTAGGTGGAGATTATCGATATCCATATCCTAACGGTAGCAGTGTCGCAATTGATCGCATATCTCTAAACAATGCTTTTCAGGAATTTAGAAATTATTTTTCGCAATTTGGTCTTGGAGTAAAAACGGGGATTGATTTTCCTTATGAAGCAACTGGCTATGTAGGTACCGACTTTCAAGCTGGTAATTTACTCCACTATGCAGTCGGACAGTTTGATACGTATACGACCATGCAATTAGCGCAATATGTATCTACAATTGCAAATGGTGGCAACCGTGTAGAGCCTCATTTTATGAAGGAATTACGTGAACCGAAAGCATCAGAAGATGAGGTCGGTGCAATTTATCAAACGCAAAATCCCAAAGTATTAAATCGAATTAGTATGGACTATCTTGATCGGGTACAGGAAGGATTCCGTAGGGTATTCCAGGAGCAAGGCGGAACCGCTGCAAGTTACTTCAGAAATAAAGAATACAAACCAGCAGGTAAAACGGGTACAGCTGAAAGTGAAGTATTTGAAACAGATGCAAATGGTGATGTATATGGCGTCGAAACGGTAAACCTAAATTTGATTGGATACGCACCTTATGATAATCCGGAGATTGCCTTTGCAATTGTAGTACCGAATCTAAATCCAAGCTATACTGGTATTAATAATAAAATAGGTGAACAAATTATGGACACCTATTTCGAGTTGAAAAAAGAGAGAGCAAGTGGAAACAACGGCTCTACTACTGATGACTCAGAAGAAGAAACAGAAAATGAATAGACAGCCAAGAGCCCAACTTTGTTGTGCTCTTGGCTATTTTCATCTATTGTAAACGAAATCTTACAAAATATTTATACGAAATTAATAATCTTTAGGTATAATGGTGGAAATGAACCTAGTGGAGGTGGATGAAATATGGTAACAAGAGATCAATTTAAAAATGAGATAGAAGCATTGAATAATCAAATAGTAAAATTAGCCTTCGCTGCAAAAGAAGCTTTAAATGAGGCAATTACGGCTTTTTATAACCAAGACTTAGAAAAAGCAAAACGAGTAATCGAAAATGATTATCATATCGATCGGTCTGAAATGGAAATTAATGATAAAGCAATTTTACTTATTGCCAAGCAACATCCTGTGGCAACTGATTTACGGAGAATTATTATTGCATTACGAATTGTAACAGACATTGAAAGAATGGCAGACAATGCAAAGAATATTGCCAAATCAACGATAAAGCTAGGTAAGAATTTCTCTACTATCCCACAAAACATAAAAAACATGCATGAAATAACAACAAAAATGCTACAAACAGCTATTCTAGCTTTCCAAAATGAAGATGCAGGTATAGCAGGGAAGCTAGGTGAAATGGATGATCAAGTAGACAGATTGTATAGAACGGTTGTTAGCGAGTTGTTAGGAGAAACAGCTACAAATCCAGATAAAATACAGTATATTATGCAAGTCTCTTTTTGTGCTAGATACCTAGAAAGGTATGCGGATCATGTTACAAACGTAGGTGAAAGTATATTATATCTTGTTAAAGGTGAGAATTTTAACTTGAATTAAGATTTGTGGATATACTAAAAGGGTAGATAGCTTTTCGTTACGCTATCTACCCTTTGTTGTTTTGGATATAAGATATGTTTTGGGTGAGACTACCTAATTCGTAATTGCCTCAGCTAATTCATAGAAACTCATATCACTATTCAATTTGAAATCACCAAGCTGAACAAGTAAACTATAATCGTTATCATCTAAATAGTTGGTAAATTCTCTGGCATTATCGATAATTTTATTTTCCTCTAATATAGAACTAATTGTTGAGGTGAGCATTCCAGATTCGATCGTAAGTGTGTAATTTGTTACTTTTACTTCTTCTTCTTTTTCTTTCTCTTTGTCTTCTTCATTTTCTTTTCTTGTGTCTTTTTCTTCATTGGCTGATTCTTTTACATCTTTAGCTGGTTCTTCTTTATCTTCTTTAGGACTTTCCGTCTTTGTGGAATCTGCTTCTTTTGATTGGTTATCTTCTTCAGTTACTTTATTAGAGTTTAATGTTAAAGAAATATATTCTTCATTATCTATGACATGATAACCTTCATTTTCAACATAGGGTATTAATTCTTTCGCAGTATACTCTTCAACATCTCTTGTATCTGTAAAGTACAATCCAATGAGCATGATGATTCCAGCGGCAAATAATCCTACTGAAAAATAGCGTAGAAGTTGTTTCATATGTTTCTCCTTCTTTATTAGATTGATCTATTTTTGATTTGATAGCATATCATCATCAAGATTATTTGGTAGAAGTTCTTCCTCTAAAATCTTAATTTTTTTCTTCATTTGATATGTATCTTGCATGGTAGTAATCGATAATTGTTCCACTTGCCCTTCTAGTTCTTCAAATTTATCATTGACGAAATAGGACAGCACGAATAAAGCTACTGCAACAATTAGGATGGAAATTACTACAGAAATCATTTTGTTACCTCCTTTTTTAGCAGATAAGTAATTATACCATTTATCTATCTGCATAAGTCTAGCTGATCTTCTTTTTTTAACACAATACAGTTATACCATAGATAGCACTACAAGAAAACTTTAATTATTTTCCATTTAATATTGATTGTTTATTTAAATTTTGGTATTATAAATTAGGTCTTTAAATGTTTTTAGGAACCATTAGCAAGTTTTTATAGTTTGGAGGGAAAATCATGCGCGTAAACGTAACACTAGCTTGTACTGAGACAGGTGATCGTAATTATATTACTAAGAAAAATAAACGTAATAATCCTGAGCGTATCGAGCTTATGAAATATTGCCCACGTCTTAAAAAACACACTTTACACCGTGAAACAAAATAATTTGTAAATAACAAAACTCTTATCACATTTTGTGGTGAGAGTTTTACTTTACTTGTACAATGCATAATTGATGTGGAATAAGCAAAACTATTAATACCATTGATAAAAGAGGTGTTAATATTGAGAGCTTTCGTCAGTATTGTCTTTATCGCATCAGCTGTCTCATTTTTATATAAATGGAGATACCGTGTGATGAATGCACTATTAGCAATAGGTATTATCAGGAAACTAGCTGTAAAAATTTCCATGAATCTCCCCGGGTTAAGAGCAAAATTACTTCCAAGCTTATTTAGAAACGAAATGTAAAAAGGATGGATGAAGAAGTTGTCTAACGTGCAACTTCTTTTTTAAATGTTACAATTGTTATGATGAAAGGAAGGATGTGAATATATGCATTTAAATGAACAATATATGTTATATAAGATAGCTTATCAATTAGTTGAAAGTGAAAAGTATGAAATTTTACATATAGATACAAATATAAATGAGATTTGGCTTGAATTATATCAAAACAAAAAATCGAAAGTTATCAGATTGATTCATAAAGGCTTTGATTGGCAAAATCATTTGCGAAAAGATATTGCCATCGTTTTTCAAAAGGCTAAGAATATGAAGAAGTTATTAAGGGGAAAAGAGATAGAGATATATAATATTTATGTTTCTTCGTACCCTCCAGTTGATGATTGGGAAGCTTTAAAGAGACCGATGCAATTGAAAGAGAAAAATCCAGTTAAGATGAACGTTTACTATCTAGATGAAGAGAATTATAAATCAGAATTAACGAGACTTATAGATACACTGGACGTAAACAAAATCACCCAGGATGATTCCTATTTTTCAGATGAAGAATTGGAAGTAGAACGGAAAAGATACAAAGAGAAGCTTGTTTTAACGGTTGAAGAGAAACGTAAGGAAATTCATAATGTATTTTCATTTGGAAAGCCATTTTTTACCTTTGCCATCATTATTTTAAATATTATCATGTTTATTCTGCTTGAAATAAACGGCGGAAGTATGGTAATTGATACCTTGATTGATTATGGTGCGAAATACAATCCTGCCATCATTGAGAATAATGAATGGTGGAGAATAATTAGTTCCATGTTTTTACACATTGGCTTTCTCCATTTATTAATGAATATGCTCGCAGTTTATTATTTGGGAACAGCTGTTGAAAAAATCTACGGGAAATGGCGTTTTATTTTTATTTATTCTTTAGCAGGTATCGGTGGTGGGCTTGCTAGTTTCGCATTTTCTGCAAATGTATCTGCTGGAGCATCTGGTGCTATATTTGGATTGTTTGGCGCCTTATTGTTTTTTGGTATCATTCATAAACGAATCTTTTTCCAAACGATGGGATTAAATATTTTAGTTGTACTCGGTATTAATATTGCATTTGGGTTTACGTTAGAGCAAATTGATATGGCAGCACACATCGGTGGATTAGTTGCGGGCTTTATTGCGTCTGCAATTATTCATCTACCAAATAAGAAAAAAATAGTGATGCAGTTTGTAGCTATGCTTGTTTATGTAGTAATGGTCGCGGGTCTCATCTATTTTGGTACCTATAATAACCTAAATAATCAAACTTATTATTTAATGGAAATTGAATCACTAATAGAGGAAGAACAGTTTGAAACTGTAGTAGAAGTTGCAACAGAAGCGCTAGAAACAGGTGGAGATAGAGAGGGTCTACTACTCTTTCAACGTTCCTACGCATATATCGAACTCGATATGATTGAACGGGCAATCGATGATTTAGAAAACAGCATAACCTATGAAGCTATTCCAGAATCTTATCATAATTTATCTTTGCTTTACTTTAATCAAGGTAATATAGAAGCTGCTAGAGAGAATATCCGTAAAGCGTATCGTATGGATTCAACTAATGAAAGTTTTAAAGAACTATATGAAGAAATAATCGGTGAGCCTGGTCCTTGATTCATATTAGCTTGTAAGAACCGTCTTTCTTAGATGAGTTTGGTTTATAACGTATAGAAATTATAAACAAGAAGAAACTAAACGTAAATTAGGAAATGACAGGTGTGAAGATGAATGGAAAGTGAAAAACAGCCAGTATTTCGATCATTTACCAAAAATGTTGAATATATGAATGAACGCTTAGGCGTTGATGAGAGCTTTGACTTAATCCGTTTAGATTTAGAATACGCAGGTAGAAAAATGGCTATGTTTATGGTCGATGGATTTGCAAAGGATGATATTTTACATCTATTAATGAAATTCTTGGCAAAATTAGAACCTGAGCAATTAGAACCTGATCCATTACAAAAGTTGTTGAAAACCTACATCCCATATATGGAATTGGATAATGTGGAGGATCTTAATCAAGCTGCAGATACCGTTTTAGCAGGTCCAACTGTTCTTATTGTGGAGGGCATTGAAAAAGTAATTATTATTGATGCTCGTACATATACCGTTCGTTCACCAGGGGAACCAGATTTAGAAAGAGTAGTACGGGGTTCAAGGGATGGTTATGTGGAGACGATTGTTTTTAATACGTCTCTAACTAGAAGAAGGGTAAGGGATCGATCGTTACGGATGGAATACCTGCAGATAGGAAGACGTTCCAAGACTGATATAGCGATCTGTTATCTTGCGGATATTGCGGAACCAGAGCGGGTAGAGCATTTAAAACATATTTTAAAGAAGATTGATACGGATGGCATACCAATGGCTGAGAAAACGATTGAAGAATACATTAGTGGCCGTCACTGGAATCCATATCCAACCATTAGGTACACAGAAAGGCCTGACACTGCAGCAGCCCATTTATATGAAGGTCATGTCTTAATCATTATTGATGGCTCACCAAGTGTCATGATAACCCCTGCAACTTACTGGCAGCACTTGCAGCATGCAGAGGAATACAGGCAAAAGCCGTTAATCGGTGCATATTTACGAATGGTGCGTTATCTTGCTGTATTTCTTTCAATATTTATATTGCCATTATATTATTTGGTTTCCGTACAACCAGACCTTCTTCCAGCGGGACTAGATTTCATTGGACCAAATGAACAGGGAAATATACCAATATTACTCCAGTTTATTATTGCTGAAATTGGAATGGATATGCTGCGAATGGCGGCCATTCACAGTCCTTCCTCACTTGCGACTGCTTTAGGCTTAGTAGCGGCAATTTTAATTGGACAAATTTCAGTTGAAGTTGGTTGGTTCTCAAATGAAGTCATTCTATATATTGCTGTTGCAGCGATTGGAACGTATGCGACACCAAGTTACGAGATGAGTTTAGCGAATCACATCGTACGTATTGTTCTACTACTTATCACCGCTTCCTTTGGTATTATTGGTTATATAGGTGGAATCACATTATGGATTCTTTACTTAACACGAATGACAACTTTTAAAATTCCTTACTTCTGGCCATTTTTACCATTTTCATTTCGTGGATTTAAGGAGATATTTATTCGTACACCAATTCCTCAGCAAAGAAATCGGCCAGAATTTTTACATCCACAAGACCCAGATCGTTAAATCGATTTGGGTTTTTTTAGTCCGTACTTCATTAACGCCTATAAATTTGATATAATATTGGTTGGTGATTACATTGAAAACCGTTTATGATGTCAGACAATTATTGAAAAAATACGGAACGTTTGTATATACAGGTGACAGAATTGGTGATATAGAGCTAATGGAAATGGAGATAGATGATTTGTTCTCCTATAAATTCATTCACCAGGATGACTATACGTTTGCAAAATTAATATTGAGAAAAGAAAGAACAAGATTATCTAGAAGAGAGGAAAAATGGTAATGCAGGATATGATGATTGGTATTGATATTGGTGGTACAACCGTAAAGATAGGATTTATTAATCATATTGGAGAAATTATTGAAAAGTGGGAAATAAAAACAAATAAAACAAATGCTGGTCATGCAATTGTCGATGATATATGGAACGCGATAAACCATAAATTTACGAGTGCAAATATAGACATAAAATCTGTTTTAGGAATTGGTGTAGGAGCTCCCGGATTTATTGATTCAGAAACAGGGATTGTATTCGAGGCGGTAAATATTGGCTGGAAAAATTTCGACTTGGCTGGACAATTAACTGAAAAAAGTAAGCTCCCAGTATTCGTGCAAAACGATGCTAACATTGCTGCACTAGGAGAAAATTGGCAAGGTGCTGGAAATCAAGCGAAAAATATAATCGCTGTTACACTTGGAACTGGTGTTGGTGGTGGAATTATTGTTAACGGCTCTATCCTGAATGGAGAAAATGGTATGGCTGGTGAAATCGGTCATATTAAGGTCGATCCTAATGGAACACCGTGTAATTGTGGTGGAGTTGGCTGTTTAGAAACCATTTCTTCTGCAACTGGAATTACAAGACAAGGGATGGATGCGGTTGCCTTAAATCCAAATAGCGACTTAGCTTTGCTTTATAAGCAAAAAGGGGGATTATCTGCCAGGGATATTTTTGATTTAGCAAAGAGTGGGGATAAGACCTGTGTGCATATTGTTAAAAAAACTACGGATGTATTGGGATTAGCAATAGCAAATATAGCGACCGTTATAAATCCATCGGTAATATTAATTGGTGGTGGTGTTTCTAAAGCAGGAGATTACTTAATTACAGAAATTACTACTGCATTTGAAAAATATGCAATACCTAACTTACGTGAAATGTGTGAAATAAAGACTGCCAGGTTAGGAAATGATGCGGGTATCATTGGTGGAGCATTTCTTGTAAAACAGATGTTAGATAAAAGTAATTAAAACGTAAGGGTTTATTTACCACGAAAATAGAACATTATAATATATATAATTATTAAGATAATGTAAAGTAAATGAAACCTTTTTATTGTATAATACGTCTTATAGTATATATTATAATGAAAACTACTACTCCATCTTTTCTTGTTTTCATTATTTCTTAATAGATAGATAGAAAGTATTAGAAGAAATTTGGGAGGATAATTGTATGAATTTAAAACGTCCGAAGCTGCCGCTATATGTGGTTGCTAGTATTTTATTCGGTCTAAAAACATATCTTGTGTATCGATTTATGTTTAATATTGAGTTAGAAAATGTAATGCAAGAAGTTATCTTGTTTATTAATCCATTTGTTTCGGCTTTTCTAATCCTTGCGATAAGTGTTTGGTTTAAGAAGCCATCTAGACAGATGAAATATATACGATACTCTGTATTTATTACATCTTTTATCGTCTTTGCAAATCTTGTGTTCTATAGACAATTTACAGATTTTATTACGATTCCACAACTCTTTATGGGAAGCAATATGTCTGATTTAGGATCAAGTATATTAACGCTTATTAAACCTTATGATCTTTTACTTTTCGTAGATGCAGCTATCATTTGGTATTTAAGTAAAAAGCGTCAAGATGAGATGGTTGTACAATACCAACGAAGCGGTAAGGTATTTGCACTTTCCATTTCGTTGTTGTTACTAGCCGGTAATTTCTTTTTAGCTGAAATGGAGAGACCACAGTTATTTACTCGAGGATTTGATCGTGAGTATTTGGTGAAAAATATTGGCCTATTTAATTATCATGTCTATGATATTGTTCAACATTCAAAAGCCGAAACACAGCGTGTATTTGCTGACGGAAATGAGCTAGTTGACATTATGGACTATATCAATGAAAATGTGAAAATATCAGATGAGAAATCTGAAATGTTTGGTGTTGCTGAAGGAAAAAATGTTATCTGGATCAACGCAGAGTCTCTTCAAACCTTTGTAATAAATAATGAGGTAAATGGGGAGGAAGTAACGCCTTTCTTGAATCAACTAACCCAGGATGAGGATACGTACTATTTCGAAAATTTCTATGAGCAAACGGGACAAGGAAACACATCTGATTCTGAATTTCTCATCGAAAATTCACTTTATCCATTATCCAGAGGGGCTGTCTTTTTCACCCATGGTGGGAATGAATACCATGGAACTCCAGAAATTATCAAAGAAGAAGGCTATACATCTTCTGTACTACATGCGAATAATGGGAGCTTCTGGAATAGGTTTCAAATGTATGATAGTTTAGGATTCGACTTGTTTTATGATGAGACAGCTTATCAAGTTACAGATGAGAACTCGATTGGATGGGGCTTAAAGGATAAACCTTTCTTTGAACAGTCAATTAAGTATTTACAATCAATGGAAGAACCATATTATGCTAAATTTATTACACTAACGAACCATTTTCCATTTGAATTAGATGAAGAAGATCAATCGATTGATGCGTATGACTCAAACTCGAATACGTTAAATAATTACTTCCCAGCAGTCCGTTACATGGACGAAGCGCTTGAAGAATTCTTTAGTCAGTTGAAAGCATCTGGTTTATATGAAGACTCGATTATCGTTATTATGGGTGACCATATTGGAATAAGCGCTAATCATAATAAAGCGATGAGTATGTATTTGGATAAGGAAGAGATTACACCATATGATCAAGTACAATTACAGAAAGTACCTTTATTTATTCATATTCCTGGCCATGGTGAAGGGGAAGTAATGTCCGATGTGGCTGGACAGATTGACATTAAACCTACGATGTTAAGCTTACTAGGAATTGAAGAAGACAATGGTGTTTACTTTGGGAATGATTTATTTTCTGATAATCGTAAAGAATATATTGCACTGAGAAATGGCGACTTTATAAGTGAAAAATATATCTCAACTGTTGGTATCTGCTATGATCGTCAAACAGGAGAGCCAGTTGCCACAGATGATGAAACAACTTCCGATAAGGGGCAAGAAGAGAATGCATGTAGTTTAATCGGTGATAAAGTTCAAACGGAATTACAGCACTCTGACGATTTAATTTATGGAGATCTATTGCGTTTTCTAGATTTTGAAAAAGAAGAATAAGGCTAGACGTACAAAAATGAGAACACCAAACGTTAGAGTAACCTTATAAATAAGAAAAGCTGCTTTCGATAAGCAGCTTTTCTTATAATAAAGTATTAATTCTACAATGAGGATATCTCGGAAATCAAAGTTGCGATGGAGAAAAATCCAAATGCTACAGCTGTAAGCCCTGAAAACAGTAATGCAAATAGATTTTTAAATTTTAATTGACGAACTACTGAAATAACAGCTAGTATGGCAACTAATAGAAATAATACCGCTAACACGATATGCATCATCATTTTCTACATACCTCCTTAAGTATCTCTCCCTAATTAATTATTACCTGAATTGGGAATTATGTTTGATTTATTATGTATATATCAACTACTATTTTATAGTAATCTATGGAGTTTGTCGAGAAATATACAGAGTATTTTATTATAAAGGAATTGGAGGGATTTTGAATGAAAGTAAAAGTATTACCTGTGGGGCCGATTGGTACTAATTGTTATCTAATAATCAAGGACAAAGAAGCGCTGATTATTGACCCGGGTGCAGATGCTGATAGGATACAAGCAACATTATCGCAAGAGGGAATCATTCCACAAGCAATATTATTAACGCATGCTCATTTTGATCATATTGGTGCCGTGGACGAGCTTAGAAAAAGATATAAACTTGAGTTATATTTGCATGAATTGGAGCACACATGGTTAGGCAATCCACAATTAAATGGATCATTATCTTTACTTAAGGATGAAATCATTATAGGTGAAGCAGAAAACAAACTGAAGGTAGAAACAGTACAAATCAACTTCTTCACTTTTGATGTAATCCATACACCAGGACATTCACCAGGAAGTGTAAGTTTTATATTTCATGATGAACAATTCATTATTGGAGGAGATGTTTTATTTCGGCAAGGGATTGGTAGGACAGATTTGGTAGGGGGAGATTTTAACCAGTTAGCTGCAACCATTCGTAATAACTTTTATACGTTAGATGAAGCGTATACAGTTTATCCAGGCCATGGACCGAAAACGACGATAAAGCATGAAAAAGAAAACAATCCGTTTATCCGATAGTTTCTAATAAGGTAGCTCTCCAAAGATTTTTGATATGAAATGTGAAGTAACGAAAATTAACTTTTGTAACGCTCTCGCTCATTCTTATGATTGTTATGTGCTTGGATTCGCTGCGGCAGAATACTTCGCTTTCCACGGGCACGGCCTCAGCCTCCTCGCGGAAAGACCGCCGCTGCGGGGTCTTCGGACACGTGCTTTTCCCGTAGGACAAGGAATGCTTCGACAGCGACACATCGCACGAAGAAAATTGTTCTTTATTTTCGAGGAGTCTACGTATTCTGCCTCCGCTATGGTAGTTGCTCTAATTATTTTGAGGTTATAGAACATGAAATCACGTTTTGGATAGTTCTTTGTTAAACAAAAGCATATTTCTAATTTGTAGAAAAGTAGAGCAGGATAATAGTGGAGGAAAGACACGAAGACTTCTGTGGGAGGAGAGGCCTAGATGAGACACCGTAGTGCGTCAGCAGAGGGCACTGAAAAAGTCCCTTATTAATTTCTGGAAAATATGGATTTTTACGTGTTTATAAGCATCGATTCTATTATAATAAAAGTAAC
>NZ_RBZO01000039.1 GCF_003628445.1 Oceanobacillus bengalensis | reverse complement strand
GCTTTGATTTAGCCAATAGAATAACCTCCCATTCGTATAATTTGATTCTACCAAATAAAAAACTAAACTGCGAAGTAAGAGCCGTACGCTCTCTTACTTACACAGTTTAGTTTACACTCCCAATTTTTCATGTGTATTGAATTAAAACAAACGTTTGAACTAATTATTGTTGTATATTAGATTAAAACAAACGTTTGAACTAATTCCTACTATGAAAAAAGCTACTAGGTTATCCCACCTAGTAGCTTTACTTATTAATCAATCATCGTCCATATCAATATCTACAACGATAACTTCTCCGGTATAAGCATCAAGTTCAATCTCTGCGTCTCCGTTAT
This sequence comes from Oceanobacillus bengalensis, assembly GCF_003628445.1. Lineage (GTDB taxonomy): Bacteria > Bacillota > Bacilli > Bacillales > Amphibacillaceae > Oceanobacillus > Oceanobacillus bengalensis. Next base: position 30,790 of record NZ_RBZO01000039.1, on the reverse strand, counting down.
TATTTTCAATTTTTATTTCATATACAAGTGTACCGTCATCGTGATCAAGTTCAATTTCTTCAACATATCCTGGGAATTGTCCTAGTGCAATTTCCTTTGCTTTACTTTCTCCTATTACCGCCTTTTCTTTTGGCTTACTATTTGCCATTTTATCATCTTTATCGTCACTGTTCTCTGTAGTTTTTTCAGTTTTCTCCTCATGTTGCATATCTTCTACATTGGTATTTTCTTTTTCCTTCATTACTAAGTCAACTTTCTCTTGATTATTTTTCTTATCCTCTATATCTAGTAACTTTTGAATAGCAGATTTCTCATTTATCCTTAATATTTCACCTGTATTCCCATCTAGTGCTAACTCGTATTTTTTTCCATCCATTTTTAATTCGACTTCATATACTGGATTACTGGACCTGTTATCTAATTTCAATTCCGTAATCTCTCCTGGATACTGGTTTCCAACCTTCTCCTTAATATTTTCTACTGTTAAGTTAGGTCCAGCGTTCACTACTCCTGATTGTGAGAAAGCTAAACCCATAATTACCACTGTCGACATTGCACCCACTATCGCCAATACTTTTTTCTTCATCATCAATGCCCTCCTATTGGAAAACAAATATTATCAATCCTCATCATCTGTATCTACTTCTACTTTAAGGATTTCACCAGTTATAGCATCAATGTCAAATTCCGCTTCTTTATTGCCATCTCTAATTTCCACCTCATATATAAGTCGGTTATCGTCTTCATCAAGATTGATTTCTTTAACGGTTCCTGCAAACTCTGCTAATGCAATTTCCTTTACCTTTTCAATTTCTATAACGTTATCCTTTGAATCGGAAGTGTTTAATTCTTCATCATCAATGTCATCGTCTTCTTTTTGTCTTTCTTTCAATACTTCACCTGAGTTAGCATCCAAGTATAAATCGTATTCGATACCATTTGCTTTTACCTCTACCTCATAAACTTGTTTGTTTAACCCTTTTTCTAGTTCTAACTCTGTGATTTTTCCATCATACTGGTCTTTCACCATTTGCTCGATTTGATCAACATTCATTTTCGGCTCTTCCTGTGCTGCATCTGATTGATACACTCCAAATCCAATTACTGCTGCTCCTGTTAATGTTGCAATGACAATTCCCATTTTTTTATTCATGTTATTACCTCCTGTTTATTTGTTACTTTCATCATAGTCAGGAAAGATAAGAGTACCCTGTGAACAAGATTAGAATTTGATGAGAAAAGGATTAGTATTATAAAAGCATCTAAAAAGAGGCTGGGACATAAGAAATTTAGTAAAGAAAAATCCGAACTATAAGTTTAAGTCCTCCATTAAATTCAAATTAATGGAGGACTTTGTATAAATTGTTGATTTCTTTAATTCAGAGTTTTCCTAAATACACCGTTCCGGAAACACACTTCGCTTTCCACGGGCGGCTGATGAGCCTCCTTCGTGCTGACGCACTACGGTGTCTCATCTAGGCCTTTCCTCCCGTAGGAGTCTTCGTGTGTTTCCTCCACTAAGCTCCTGCTCTACTTGATTTCCACTAAAAAAACGATGCTTTTGGGAGGAAAAACTGCCCAGAACGTAATTTTATGTTCGATAGCTTTAATAACATCTAGAGCACTCAATATAGCGTAGGCAGAATGCGTAGACTCCTGCGGGAACAGCACGTGTCCGAAGACCCCACAGGAAGTGTTCTTCTTCCGAGGAGGGCTGAGGCCGTGCCCGCGGAAAGCGAAGCATTCTGCCGCAGCGAATTACAGCACATAGCATTAATAAGTGTAAGCGAGAGCTAAACAATACTGAATTAAGTTAGTCTACACTTTACATCAACTATGAATTAACATTCAATTGTAGAAAGTTAACATTCCGAGATTCCTATGCTATAATATTCGTCTTTTGATTGGAAGGTTTTCGTTTTGTCCCAGCCTCTTCCTCAGTCATCGTCCTCTTCATCATCTATTTCAATATCGATATCTACTACAATAATCTCAGCCGTATAAGCATCTATTTCTATTTCCGCTTCATCTTCTCCGTTTACGATGTTAATTTCATATATTTTCCGACCATCATCTTCATCGAGGTTCACTTCTTCAATCGTTCCCTGAAATTGTTCCAGAGCAATTTCCTTCACTTTATCTAAATTTATTATCGCATTTCCCTTATCTTCCTCTGCCAAATCAGTATTCGTGTTATCTTCTGCATTCGTATCTTCCAACGCATCATCTTCACTCTTCGCCATTTCATCCCCACCAGCAATTTCTTGCTTGAGATTCAAGATTTCCCCCGATTTTCCGTCCAATTTAATGACATATTCATTTTCACCGTTCTTAACGACAGCCTCATAGACCGAATCACTTGCGTTCTCACTTAATTGCAATGCAGTTATTTCACCAGGATATTGGCTTTGAATAATTTGACGGATGTCTTCTGTTGATAGTATTGTACTCTGAGAAGAGGCATTTAGTTTTATAAGACCTAGCCCAACAATCAATACGAAAACAACTAAAGCGACCCCAATACCTACTTTCTTTTTCAAAAGCCTTACCTCCTTCCTAGTCTTCAACAATTACTGGCAATTTCAATGTAAAGGTTGAACCTTCGCCTACTTCACTTCTAACAGTTAAATCACCCTGGTGCATCTCTGTAATACCTTTTGCTATCGCTAGACCAAGACCTGTACCGCCTGTGTCCCTACTTCTTGCCTTATCAACACGATAAAAGCGATCAAAAATTCGTGCTTGTTCCTCCTCAGAAATTCCATTACCATAATCTTCTACTTCCACAATTACCTCATTATTTAATTCTGTAATATAGACGTCCACTTTTCCATTACTATACTTTATTGCATTATCAATAAGAATATAGATTACTTGTTCAAGTTGATCCCTGTTTGCATATATATTTCGTGTTCCAACAGCATCAAAGACATTTACTTCTCTTCCATAAGCACCTTTAAATGTAGCAGCTGTATCTCGGGCAAGTGATGAGAGATTAACATTTTCCATTGAGACGGTTTCCTTATTTTTAGCTAAAGACAGCATTTGCTCAACAAGCTTCTTCATTCGATCTGCTTCAGAATCAATTGCTTCTATTGATTCATGAAGTAATTCTGGACGATCAACCCCTCTTCGCTTTAGAAGTTGTGCATAACCCTTAACAATTTGAATTGGTGTCTTTAATTCATGGGATGCATTAGATACAAACATTTCCTGTTTCTCATAATTCTCTTTCAAATAATCGATCATTTCATTAAATGTCATTTCCATTTCATATAGCTCATCTTTGGAACGATTCTCTACATCAATTGTCTTCCATTTTCCATGCTTCGTATTTTCCTTCATCGTTTCGATTAATTTTTTTATCGGACTAAGTAAAAAGCGACTTAACACAGACCCAGCAATTATCGTAGGAATAAGCATCACAAAAGATAAAACAACCAATACATAGAATAAGGTCTGCATCGTTTCATGTAACGGGATCAAGTGATTGGATACTTGCAATGTAACAATTTCACCGGCATTTGTACCCGAATTCCAAATAATTGGCTTCGTTACAACTGCAATGTCTGGATTATTTTTAACAGAAACAATGCTTTGGCTTTCCTTTGTTGAAAATTCTCCAGGCAGGTCATGGTACTCATATAAACGCATTTTCTCCTCGAGCATATTTCCATTTTCCTCAATGACGCGAATCATCCCGTCTGACGGTAAGTATGCTTTAATAAGTTCACCAGAGTTGGCTTCTGGATTTTCTTTTAGTAGATTAACTAAATCATCTGTTTGTACAGCTAATTGTTTCAGCTCACTATTTGCAGTCATATTATTAAATAGAAAATAAACGGACGTATTAACTAGCAATATTAATAAGAGCATAAACATGCTTGAAAAAGCCTGAATTTTTGTTTTTAACTTCATTTATTATGGTCCTTTATCGTATAGCCTACACCTCTTACGGTTTGAATGTATGCCTCATGATAACCTTTATCAATCTTTTGCCGTAAATAACGAATATAGACATCGACAACATTTGTTTCCCCGTAATAGTCATAGCCCCACACATTTTCAATGAGTTGTTCTCTCGTTAGTACAATGTTTTTGTTTTTTAACAAGCATACGAGTAGATCAAATTCACGAGGGGTAAGATCAATTTTTTTATCTGCCCGTTTCACTTCATGGCCATCCAAATCCACCATTAATTCTCCAACTGAGAGCCCCGCGGCCATTGCTTTATTTTGTTTCGGTTTCCTTAAATGTACTCGAATTCTGGCAAGTAATTCCTCAATTTGAAATGGCTTTGTTATATAATCGTCCGCACCTAAATCAAGTCCACTAACTTTATCATGAATCTCATCTCTAGCTGTTAATAGAATAATGGCTGTATGGTCATCTGTTCTTCTCACTCTGCGTAACACTTCAAGGCCGCTTAATTCTGGAATCATAATATCGAGTAATACGAGATCCCACTCCTTCTCCTTTATTAATCGTAAGGCATCTTTCCCATTATCAGCAATTTCAGTTTTATAGTTTTCATATTCAAGTTCAAGTTGTAATACCCTGCTTATTTTCTTCTCATCTTCTACAATTAGGATTTTTGCTTGACTCATTCATTCTCCTCTTTTCTCCCGAAGAATCAACTATTCTCTCACTTTAGCATAGATACAAGTATCTCTTAGTTTTATCCCACTAGTATCTAGGGAATCATGACGTAATATTCCTTCTAATGTATAGCCTAACCGTTCGGGAATAGCTCTACTTTTCTTGTTCTTTGTATCACAACGTATTTCGATGCGATTCGCACCTAAAGCATAAAGGGCATACATCGTAACACCTTCGATTGCTTCTGTCATATAGCCTTTTCCGCTATACCTCGTATCAATCCAATACCCAATTTCAAACTTCGGTACTTTCCAATTAATATTATGAAGGCCCGTTGAACCGATAAATTCACCCGTTTCTCGGTGGAAAATATGCAAACGCAAGTCATCTCTCTTTAAGAAATTAATATGCGCTTCCCTTACATTCCTTTCAACCGTTTCTAGTGGGTCTTCATTTCTCGCAAACTCCAACCATTCAATCAACTCATTTTTACTAGCTTGCATCGCCTGATATACAGCTTCTCCATCTCCAGGCAATGGAATTCGTATAAATAAACGTTCTGTATGAAATTCATGCGGGAAATCAATAAGTAATGGATCCTTCACAGAAACCCCTCCGATTATAAACTAATTTCTTTTCATTATACTAAGAAGTCGGTAAAATTACGATAAGCAGAAGATACTGATTTATTAATAATTTGAGCTCTTTCCGCGTAATTTATTGTTTTTTATAATTAGCAATTAATATAAAATGTGGACTACATGTACTTTAGAGAAGCCACTAACAAGATTCAGATATTACTTGCTCCAGAAAAAGTTTATCAAGATACAAATTCGGCTTTTATGCTTCGTTTTCATCTAAAGCACACAAGCCAAGACACATTTTCAACGTGCGGTATTACTTCACATTTTATATCAAATTCGAAGTATATTTTCAGTAGTTGAAAATATAACAATAATCTTTAAGATAACGGGTTTACTTATTATCTTCAGTAAGTAATTATAGTTTTCAACGCAAACAACGATAGGACTGCATTGCTTATATCACTGCGATATTGTTTGCGAATGGTTTGTTTGCACCTCTGATGTAAACCCGTTAATCTTTAAGAACAGTCTTTTTTATTACCTGCACTAAATGATTTAAATTTTAAAAAATGTATCAGAAAGGAGAACAGAGCATGTTAGCGCTTGACCATATTGTCATTGCCGCAAAAGCCCCCAAAACGTCTGCCATGGAGTTTAGTGAAAAGCATCACGTGATTGTAGTTGAAGGAGGAAAGCATAAAAACTGGGGTACGTACAATTATTTAGCTTATTTCGGAAATCAATGTTATATCGAATGGCTCGGTATTTACGATGAAGAAATCGCAAGGAAATCAGATAATCCATTAATTGAACAACTTGTCGATGCTTATGAGAAGAATTTCGAGGGTCCTATTCAATATGCACTACGTACCGAACAAATGGATGATTATCTAAATTATTTTAATGCACTCAACCTGTCCTATGTAGGACCAATTCCAGGTAGCAGAAATAAGCCTGATGGTACAGGGTTAAAATGGCGCATGCTATTTCCAAAAGCGAGCACACCCACTCCATTTCTAATTGAATGGGAGAAGGAGAAAAATCTTCCGAGCGATAAGAATCTAATTAATTCACAACTTATTCACACGATCTATTCTTCAAGCCTAGACGAGGATATCTTTAAATTACCTCTAGAAAATCACACAGCTAGATTAGAGAATGCATTACTGATTACAGGAAATATATTCGGTTTTCAAATAAAAAAAACGATCACTCTTCCTAAAAAATGATCGTTTTTCCCTTTATCCTAATTGTTGATGTAAGAACTCGGTAACAGATTCTGGTGTTTTTGTATATGCACTATGTTGGTGGGCTAGTTTTTCTCCGTTTTGGAAGATTAGGATGCTGGGTATACCCATTACCTCATATTCCTCAGCAATTCCATCTAATTCGTCACTATTTACTTCATACCATTCATAGTTTTTGAATTCTTCTAAGATCCCATCAATAAACATGTCCATTCGTTTACAGTCTGGACACCAATCCGCGAAGAATTTTACAATTACTGGTTGTTCACTTTGAATTACTTCATTAAATTTATCTCTTGTTTGAATATGTTCCATCGCAGTTCCTCCTCAATCTTTAACTTTCATCCTTGTATTCTACTCTACCTAAAATGTAAGCAACAAACAAGCCAATCGCAAATGTTGCTACACTTAAGAGAACCATCGTTGTACTTGTCGGCCATCCCGGGAATATAACAAATATAGACCCGATCACTAAACCAATAATAATAGCAAATGTTGCTGTGAAAAAGTTCTTTAAAAAGTATTCAATTATTCTGCTCATTACAAGAAAACCGAATGCAATTCCTAATCCTGTTACTGCAATAATATCAAGTTGTAGATTACTAATCGCTGATATAATGGTTGAATACACACCGATTAAAAGTAACATAAACGATCCACTAATTCCTGGAATAATCATCGCGCTACTTCCAATAAATCCAGAGAAGAAAAGCAGTACATAGGTTGAAGCCGTAATATCTTCTATGATGTCACCTTCCACTGGATTGAAAAATGCCATAGAAGCAACAATACCAATTCCTACGATTAAAAGTAGAATATGGTTTATTTTGAAGTTCTTTTTTGCTTCTGCCTTATGCAATAAGTATGGTAGAACTCCTAAAATTAAACCAAGAAAGAAAAACTGAGTCGGTCCTGGATAATGTTCAAATAACCATTCAATAACATTAGCTAATAAAAATATTGCTGTTACAATTCCAATCCCTAACGGAATAAGAAAGCCAATATGCCTTTTCCATTCCTTGCTTAAGATGCCGTTAATCGAAGCAATTAGTCGGTCATAAATACCAAGCAAAACAGCAATGGTTCCGCCACTTACACCTGGTATTACATCACTCGCACCCATAATGAGGCCACGATAAATATTTTTCCATTCCATTACCTAGTATTCTCCTTTATGTATCATCTTAGTTATTTTTCCACGCATAGCCTAATAATATCAAAAAACACTTGAAATATATAGAAAAAGTTCTATACTTAAGATAAGCTACTTTGCAATGCAAGGTAGCTTATAACAGAACAACTATATTGTTATACAAGGTAGATGAGGAAATGTCACAACGAAGTCAGCTATTAAAGGGCATTCTAGAAGGATGCATTTTATCGATTATTAAACAAGGTCCAACCTATGGATATGAGCTTTCCATGAAGTTACAAGAATTTGGCTTATCAGATGTTAGCGAAGGATCTATTTACCCGATATTACTTCGCCTCCAAAAGGAAAAACTGATAATTGGAGAAATGAAAAAGTCACCCACAGGACCAAAGCGAAAGTATTATCAATTAAGCCTTGCGGGAGATGATGCATTAGATGAATTTACCCATCACTGGAACGCGATAAAAGCCCCTGTTGACCGAATTATCGAAAGGAGTAACGATAAATGAATGCAAAGGAAATTATTAAACTCAATAATGAAAAGAGAAAACAGTTAACGGAAGAAAATGAATATTATTATAGCGATATGCTTGTTTATATACGTACTTGTGCAAATAAATCAGAACAACAGACGGAAGAGGTATTACTAGAATTACTTGAACACCTTCTAAAAGCGCAAGAACAAGGTAAGACAGCAAAAGATGTATTCGGTAAAGATCTCAGGGCATATTGTGATGAAGTGATTGAGGAAATACCTGGGGAAAGAACCTTAAAAAACGTTACATTCGGCATTTACCTCGTCGTAAATCTCATTTCGATTGTTATGCTTTCAGTTGGAATCATATCATACGCTATGCACACTCTGTTCGATTTGGGACCAAACGGTATCATATTTCCCCTAGGAACAGGGTTAGTCATTATACTAATAAGTTTAGCCAGTCTTTCCATTTGGGTTATTGCTATATTCAAGTGGATAAAGCACTCAACCTTTAAAGCGAAAAAGCCTAAAAAATGGACAGAATTTTTTAGGCTATGGCTTATGTGTGTGGTATTTATCGGAATAATCGTAGCTACATTTATACTAATGCCCGAATTTGGCATGCGTATTACGATTTCTTTTACAACCTTTATCATACTAGGGATCCTTCTCTATATTACAAGTATCCTGTTAAATAAGAAGTTTCGAATTACAAAATAACTAATGAAAACAAAGAAGCTAGGACATAACTAAAAACTTTCACACTAAAGAATGATTATGAAATGAGTAACTTTCTATAATCCGCAGTTGATATAAAATGTGTAGTAAGTGATATGATGATTTCTACTTCGGGGCATAGAAATGTGCTGAACGCCTAATTATGAGATTGAATGTTTACAATTTATATCAAATCCGAACTAATTAGGATTAGTTCGGATTTGATATAATATATTTTTTCCTAGTTTCTTTGTTTATTCCTCTGGAAACGCCAGCTCTGGTACCCACCTGGACATATGAGCTTTAATCTCCTGGTATATATTTTCTGCTCCAGACAATTCCGTATTTGTTAGTTGATACATGGGAACCACTTCATAATTAGAGAAGTACGGTGTAAAGGTAACATATGTTGGGATAAAAGATGGTGAATGAACCTCCACATCTACTTCCTCACCCTTACTTACTTTCTTAACAGAGAAATTAAATATTCCACCTATTCGCTGGTATAATTCCTGCTGATTAGATAAAAAGTTCCCTAGAGAATAAGCAACAAGTGTTTTATTCCCGTTCTCCCCTGTTACCCAATCGACTGGTTGTAATACATGTGGATGATGACCAATGACAACATGAACACCTTGATCAGCTGCATATTGTACGAGGTCCTTCTGTACTTCATTTGGCATTCGTTCATATTCATTACCAAAATGTAAACTTAAAACGATAACATCCGCTTCTTCCTTTGCCAATTGAATTTCCTTACCAATTTTCTCTTTATCAATGAGGTTTACCAGATAATCCTTCCCATCAGGAACAGGAATCCCGTTTGTTCCATACGTATAAGACAAGAAGGCTGTTGAAATGCCCTCCTCTGTTTCATATATTCGAAGATTTTCTCGATCCATTTGATCCTTATATGCACCTGCATACATCATATCAATGGTTTCCCAATGTTTTAATGCAGATTGAATAGCCGCTTCCCCACGGTCTAATGTATGGTTATTAGCAAGTGTCACAACATCAACGCCAACTTGTTTTAGCGCGTCTCCCACTTCTTGTGGACTATTAAAAGAAGGATAAGAGGATAATCCTAGCTCCACCCCACCGATCATTGTCTCCTGGTTTGCAATCGTAATGGTGGAACGGCTTAAGAAGTCTTTTACACGATCAAGCATCGGTGTAAAATCATACCCACTCTTACCCATAGCATCTTTAAAGACTGGACTATGGATTAAGATATCACCAATTGCAGAAAGTGTTATTTCCTGCTCATATGTCTGATGTTCTTTTGGCTCTAGGCTAACCTCTTTTAAAGGGGACTGTACACTACTTCTAATCACATCATCCTCAACTCCACAAGCTGTTAGAAATAACGTAATAAGAAATAGTAGAAATACCCTCCATCGTTTAACCCTATCCATAAAAAATCTCCTCTATCGTTTTCCCTTATCATACCATTAAACGAAAAATGTATTACAAAAAGTTACACTATTTCACTTGATTCGTCACCTAATTAATGAAACTTTTTCCATTATTCACCCGTATATATACTAGTTTGTAATATTGGAGGTTATAGTTGTGACAGAGGTTGCGATGGAGTTAGTAAACAGTACGAAGTCGATTGGTAAAAAGAAAATTATAAAAGGATTAACTTTTACCATTAATAGGGGAGAAGTATTTGGTTTTATTGGTCCAAACGGTGCAGGGAAAACAACAACCATAAGGATGATGGTTGGATTAATGAATCAAACAGATGGAGATATTAAAATTTCAGGTAAGAGCATAAAAAGTGACTTTAAAGGTGCCATTCGCGAAGTCGGTGCAATTGTTGAAAACCCTGAAATGTATCCATTTATGACTGGAAAACAAAATCTAGCACATTTCGCCCGTATGATTCCAGGTATAGATAAAGAACGGATAAGTGAAATTGTACAGTTAGTCGGGCTTGAAAAAGTAATGAATGAAAAGGTTGGAAAATATTCACTAGGTATGCGGCAAAGACTAGGGATTGCACAAGCTTTATTACATAAACCTTCTATCTTAATTCTAGACGAGCCGACAAATGGGCTTGATCCTGCTGGAATACGAGAAATCAGACAGTACATACGGAATCTTGCAACAAAGGAAAACGTTGCAGTTATTATTTCTAGTCATCTTTTATCAGAAATAGAATTAATGTGTGACAGGATTGGCATTATTAAAAATGGAGAACTAATAGCTATTCAAAACGTTAACGAGACTACAGATCAAGCAAATCTAAAACAAGTTGAACTTGAAATCACTCCAATTGATAAAGCTGCTGCCATTCTGAAAGAAAAGCATAACTTGGAAACAATTCAAACAGATTCAAGTCTTTCCCTTCAGTGTGAGAAGGAAAAGGTTCCTGAAATTATCCAGACATTGGTTGCACACAATATAGCTATTTATCAGGTTAGCGTTTCAAAAACGACACTCGAAGATAAATTCTTTGATTTGATTGGAGAGAATACAATTGGGTAATTTAATAAATTTAATTTACAATGAATTGTTTAAAATATATATACGCAAGTCCACATGGGCTATGTATATTATATTGGCAGGTTTGATTATTGGGGGAGCAGTTCTAACAAATTCCTTTGATAATACAAATGAAAGGTATGCAGGGGACAATTGGCGGGAAGTATTAGAAGAGGAAAATGCTGCGATTGAAGAAGAAATGGGTGCAGTCGCAGGCGACGGAAGCTACGTAAATTGGGAATATGAGAAGAATGACTTCTACTTAGAAAATGACATTCAACCAAGTTATACGACATGGGACTATTCATTTGAAAATACTGGATTACTTTCAATCGTTAGTTTATTCACAATAATAATTGGCGCTGGCATCGTTGCAAATGAATTTAGATGGGGTACGATTAAGCAATTATTAATTAGACCAATTTCACGGTCAAAAATTTTAGCATCTAAATATATAGCTGTGCTTATATTTGCTCTAGTTACTTCTGTGTTTTTGATCCTATTTTCCTGGATTATTGGTGCACTATTCTTCGGGGTGAATGGATTTGATTCTTCTATTGTACTGGAACAAAATGGCGAATACCTTCACGTTTCCGCTATCAATGAAATCCTTTCAAGTCTAGGATACGGATTCGTAAATCTTATCATGATGACAACCTTCGCATTTATGATTTCGACTGTTTTCCGCAATAGCTCGTTAGCAATAGGGACAGCAATATTCCTAATGATGGCTGGAAATACAATTGTAGCAATCTTTATGGAAAAGGAATGGGCAAAATACATCCTTTTTGCAAACACAGATTTAAGCCAGTATGCAAACGGAAAAGAACCGTTTATTGAAGGAATGAGTCTTGGTTTTTCAATAACTATGCTCATTATTTACTATGCTATTTTCCAATTTTTATCATGGTTTGTCTTTGCCAAAAGGGACGTTGCAGGACAATGATTACTTAGAAAAGCGCAAACTTTCTGTTATCGACGCACGAACTGGGCTGAACCATAGGAAATAAAGTTTCGCCGGGCGTTAGTACTAGACATCGCTTAGTAAATAATACTTCCTCTTGGCTAAGACAAGATAGAGGAAGTATTTTTTCATTATTATAATGTATTTTGTTATACTATAAATACTACCTTTAACATTTTTTATGACTATGAATATAAAAATAGTATTAACATCATTAATTCCTATTGGAGTGTTTTCCTTGAAACGCTATTTAACAATAATCTTTATCTTTTTAAGTGTTATTTTCATTATTTCCGGTATTCGTTTAGACTTATATTGGAGTGGTATTGCTGGCTGGGGATTAGCATTTGTTTGTCTTATCTTTGCAGCATATTATTCAAAATATATACCTAATGAAAGAAAAAGAAGAAAATCCAAGCTTTGACTTCACTTTTAGGGCCAAATCCCATTACCGAATGGAGGAAAAACATGATAAACTCAACTTCTACAGAAATAAATCCAAATGTTCGTTGCTTCAATGAATATGATTTGTTAAAGCAAGTTATCGTTGTTGCTCCAGATTTCATGTCAATAAAAGAGGTCATTAATACAACACAAAGACATTATTTAAAAGAAAACATCAACATAGATACGGCCCTTGAACAACACAATCAATTTGTACAAACTCTTGAGTCTGAAGGGGCAAAAGTCATTAAACTTAAAGCCAAGGAAAACTTGAATGAACAAGTATTCACAAGAGACATTGGCTTTACGATCGGAAATCAACTTTTCCTCGCTTCTATGAAGAAGGATATTCGTAAGCCCGAAACAGACGTACTTGTGGATTGGTTAGACAAACAGCAAATTGCATACAACAAGATAGAAACCTTTCCCATTGAAGGTGGAGATGTAATTATTGATCATGATAAAGTGTGGGTCGGTGTTAGTAGTAGAACATCATTAGATGCAATACGTATCCTTCAAGATAACTTACCTGACTTTACCGTTCATGCCATCCCATTCAGGGAGGATATCCTTCACCTAGATTGTGTCTTTAATATTATTAGTAATGACACTGCAATAATTTACTCGCCAGGTGTTGACCAAGATGCACTTAAAGTCTTGAAAGAACATTATCATTTAATAGAAGTTACAGAAGAAGAACAATTTAATTTAGGGACAAATGTACTCTCAATAGGTAATAAACGTATGATTGCCCTTCCTGAAAACAAACGTTTGAATGAAGAGATTAGAAAGCAAGGATTCCATGTTATTGAAGTAGCATTTTCAGAGATCATTAAATCTGGTGGAAGTTTCCGTTGCTGCTCCCTACCATTAGTAAGAGAATAATGAATGAAAAAATCACCCAGGTTATAAAAACATGGGTGATTTTATTTCAATTAACTTTTCACTCTTCTTGCAAAGTCTACGAAGCGAAACTTATCTGGCCTGTGCCTCGACTCGGTATATTGAAATAAACTTGTGTCCTCTAGATACACATGACTTCGTATTACAACAACACTGGAAAACCCGACTAAGTCCAACAAGGCTTTATCTTCCTCCGTTGCTTCTTCAACCACGATTTCCTTTTGAGCAAAGCCAATAACCATTCCTAATTCATCTTCAATATGTTGATAAATGGAATGCTTACATATATCTTCTGAAAGTAACGGTACCTTACTCTCGATAAAATAATCTTTGTCTAAAATAATCTTTTCACCTGAGATTTCACGGATACGTGTTACATGCCATATTTTATCCTCATTCGATACATCTAATGTTTCCTGTATGTCTTCTCCATTGGTATAACCAAGGTTCTCAACAATTGTATTACTGGAAAACCCTAACCTGCCAGCTAACTCATGATAGCTAACAATTCCAGAAACGGGGAATGAAAATTTGTGAATATCAATAACAACAGACCCTTTCCCACGGATCTTTTGAATGTAACCATGATGCGCAAGTAAATTTAATGCCTTTCGAATCGTCTCTCGTGATGTTTGATACATCTGCGCCAATTCATTTTCTGAAGGAAGCAGCGTAGATTTAGGCCAAACGTTTGTTTGAATTTTTTTCACGAGTTCATGATAAATCTTTAAGTATTTCTTTCTTACTGTCATACAAACATACCTCTTTAGCTTACATAATAAACAATTGATTCGTACGGTCTTAAAACCACTCTTTCACTTAGTAATGGTGCATCAGGATAGTTAGAAAGGAGAACTTCCGCAGTTAATGGCGGTAACGAAACTTCAATATCCTCACCATAAAAGTTGTTAACAACAATTAACTTTTCGTTATTATAATTACGCTCAAATGCAAAGACTGCTTGGTCATTTTCTAACAGCATTCGATAATCTCCATAAGTAATAATATCATACTTTTTACGCAAATCACTTAACTTTTTATAATAATGATAAATTGAGTTTTCATCCTCTACCGCTTTCTCCGCGTTTACCACTTGATAATTGTCTGCAACATTAATCCAAGGAGTCCCATTTGTAAATCCAGCATGCTTGCTATTCGACCATTGCATTGGCGTCCTAGCATTATCTCTTGATTTCTGCTTAAGAATATCTATTATTTCTTGTTCAGATTTCCCTTCACTTACAAGCATTTTATATGCATTAAGAGATTCAACATCTCTATATTCGTCAAGGCTATCAAAGTTTGGATTTGTCATCCCAAATTCCTCCCCTTGATAAATATACGGGGTCCCTTGCATCATATGGATGGTAGTTGCGAGCATTTTTGCAGACTCATTATGGTATTCCTTATCATCTCCAAAGCGGGAGATGGCACGGGGTTGATCATGATTAGACCAGAATAATGCATTCCAACCGCCCCCCTCATGCATTCCTACCTGCCAATCGGAAAGGATCTCCTTCAATTTGATAAAATCAAATGGGGCCTTTGTCCATTTCTCTCCATTTGTATAATCCACTTTTAAATGATGGAATTGAAATGTCATATCGAGTTCTTTTCTTTCAGGATTTGTATATAACACACAGTTCTCAAGTGTCGTTGATGACATTTCACCAACTGTCATCATGTTATACGGAGAAAATGCTGACTGATTAATCTCATGTAGGTATTCATGTACTCTAGGACCATCCGTGTAGAATTTACGTCCATCCCCAGAATCATCATTGGGAAAGTCCTGATTTTTAGAGATTAAGTTAATGACGTCAAGGCGAAAACCATCTATACCCTTTTCAGCCCAAAAACGAATCATTTCTACTAATTGTTTTCTTACCTTTTCATTTTCCCAGTTCAAATCAGCTTGGGTCGTGTCAAATAAATGTAGATAGTATTGCCCTGACCCCTCATCAAGCTTCCATGCAGACCCACCGAACTTGGATTCCCAATTATTAGGAGCTTTCCCGTCAACTGGATCCTTCCAGATATAGTAATCACGATATTCATTATCAATTGATGATGATGCTTGTTTAAACCATTCATGTTCTGTCGATGTATGATTGATGACTAAATCCATGATTAATTTCATCTCACGCTTATGTGTCTCTTCTAACAGTTCTTCAAAATCTGCCATTGTCCCATAAGTTGGTTCAATGGAGAAATAATCACTAATATCGTAGCCATTATCATTTTGTGGAGACTTATACACAGGTGTCAACCAAATAACGTCGACACCTAGATTTTTGATATAGTCTAACTTTTCTATAATACCTCGAATATCACCTATCCCATTTCCCGTTGTATCGTTAAAGCTTTTCGGATAAATTTGATAAACGACTGCTTTCTTCCACCATGCTTCATTCATTGATACGTTAAACTCCTTTGCCTGAAGGTTATTATATTAGGCTATTTTCTGGATTGTTGGTTTTTCCAAGATATAAACTGCAACTCAAAAGAAATATAATCCTACATACTACATAAGTGCACGTTGATTTCCGCTCCGGGCAGTACGCTTTCCGCGGGCACGGCCTCAGCCCCCTCAGAAGCAAAGAACGCTTCTTCCGTGTCTTCGGACTCGTGCTTTTCCCGCAGGAGTCGACTGCCCTCCGCTACAATCAACCATCATGTTAGCAGTAATCTCAACAATGAGTTGAATAGCACAATCCTAGTGGAGGCAATACACGTAGACTCCTTGAAAAAGGAGATCACTTTTTCTGCGTGCGAAGCAAAAGCTGACGTAGCCTTCCCTGTCCTGTGGGAGGAAAGGCATCGATGAGACTACGTAGTGCGTAGCACGGTGGAGGCTCACCAGCCGCCCACGAAAAGCGAAGTGTATTGCCGGAACGGTGGGAACATGCATTATCTTAAAATTACGGTGCATTATCCTTACTAGCGAATTTTACGTTTTGCAATAATAAAAGTAATAATAAACGGAACAACAATAACGATTAGCATCCCGAGGATAAACGATAGCATGCTCTCAGAAATCGAAAGTGGTGCTGGAATTCCACCAACGCCGATAGAAGAGGCTTGAACATGCTGCATTGTTATGAATGCCCCAGCAATAGCTGTCCCTACAATTGCTGCGTAGAATGGATATCTGTACCTAAGGTTCACACCAAACATTGCTGGTTCTGTCACTCCTAAGTATGCTGATAACCCAGATGTTCCAGCCAGCCCTTTTAATTTCTCATCTTTTGCGGCTAGCATAATTGCAAATACTGCTGAACCTTGAGCAATGTTTGATAAGGCAACAATTGGCCATAGAAAAGTTGTGCCAGTACTTCCAATTAATTGTAAATCCACTGCTAGGAACGTATGATGCATCCCTGTAATTACAAGTGGCGCATAAAGGGCTCCATATAATAAACCACCAATTAACGGAGCTGCTTCAAATACGGTTACAATACCATCTGTGATCCAAGTACCTAGTGTATATGTGATTGGGCCAATAAAAATAAATGCAAGTAAACCAGTAACTAATAATGCAATAGGTGCAACAACTAATAATTGCAAGGAGTCATGCACACGTTTTTTAAGCCAAATTTCTATTTGTGCAAGTACCCATGATGCTACCAATACTGGTAAGACTTGCCCTTGATAGCCTAATTGATCAATTTGTAAGCCAAAGAAATTCCATGTTGGAGCATTTCCTTCTGCTTGTAATAGAGCAAAGTCACCTGCAGGGGTAAGTGCAGGATGAACAAGAATTAACCCTAAAACAATACCAAGTAATGGACTCCCTCCAAAACGTTTCACTGCAGACCATCCAATGAGTGCTGGTAAGAAAGTAAATGCAGTATTAGCAATAATATTAATCATGTCAGCTATACCAGCGACAGATGGATACAATTCAATAATCGATTCATCTGTAAAAATTGGGTTTACTAAGATATTATTGATACCTAATAATAAACCGGCAGTAACAATTGCAGGTAGAATAGGAATAAAGATATCTGCTAATGTTTTAATGCCTCGTTGCAAGGCATTTTGATGATTTTTAGCACCTGCAGCCTTTACATCTTCTTTTGTTGCTTCAGATATTCCTGTTTCTTTCACCATTGCTTGGTATACTTTATCAACTGTTCCTTGACCAATGATGACTTGGAATTGTCCATTCGTAGAAAAGGATCCTTTTACAATATCAAGGTTTTCTAACTTTTCCTTATCTACTTTATCTTCATCCGTTAAGGCAAATCGAAGCCTTGTTACACAATGAGTTGCAACATCAATATTGTCTGCCCCCCCCATAGCGGCAACTATATCCTTCGCTTCTTGACTATATTGCATCTGACTTGATTTTTGTTGGGGTTTCGATTGTTCGGTTTGTTCGTTAGTCACAGATCTTCCACTTACTTCAAATAATAAAGATTTCTCTGCTACAGCTATATTTTCCTGTAATTTATGTCTTATCTCGAATTCATTGCCATTTGTAACGATGATCGGTGTAATATGACTTGAGGCATTTTCTTTTATAAAGTCTAAATCAAATGTTACTAGCGTATCGCCCGGCTTTACCTGATCTCCTTGTTTAACATGAACATCAAAGCCTTTCCCATCTAAAGAAACTGTTTCCAATCCAATGTGAATGAGGAGCTCTACTCCAGACTTTCCTTTTAGACCTATTGCGTGTTTTGTCCCTGCAACAAGCATTACTTCACCAGCTAATGGAGACAATACCTTCCCATCTGTTGGTTCGATCGCTATTCCATCACCCATTAACTTTTGTGAAAAAGTTGGGTCAGGAACATTTTCTAAGCTTTTTACTTTACCACTGAGTGGCGCATAAATCTTCTCTGTATCTGCCATTGGTTAATCCTCCCTTGAGGTTCTCTATATTCAACTTGTATATACAAGATAATCTACCTTTCATAAATTATAACTTGTATATACAGGATTTGCAACTGCTTTCATTTAAAATTATTATTCCCTAAATTGATTCCCTCATGAATATTAATTGAAAGGATAGACATAATCCTTTAATCTAATATAAAAGTTGATTGAGGAGGAAGTAACTTATGATAGCAACAATCGAGAAAGGAAATAACGTAGTAACGGCTACCTATACACGAAATTTAAATCACGCAACTCCTGAGGTATGGTCTTTCTTAACAGAGAATAAAAAACTCAAACAATGGTTTTCTGAACTGGAGATACAATCTTTAGAAAAGCGTGGGAAGATCTTCTTCGACTTACAAGATGGCAACTATGAAGAAATGGAAATTCTAGATGTAGTTGAAAATGAAGTATTTGCATTCACTTGGCCACCAACTGATTCTGTACGATTTGAATTAAAGTCAACTGGGAGCGGGTGTGAATTAGTATTTAAAGAATTTATACATAACGTAACAGAACATACACCAAAAGATTTGGCTGGCTGGCATATTTGTTTGGACGTCATTGAACGCTTATTGAATGGTAAGAGTACCCGAAATAGGAAGGCTGAATGGGAAGCTTGTTATCCAAAATATCAAGAGCTTGTAGCTAGTATTAATTAAAACATGTGAGAGTTAGCACCCGATTTCGGAGACGAGCGCCTGAAAGAAAAGTAAGAACTCAATTAGAAAACAACAAAAAACCAGCAGTATGCATGCCTCCATGCTCCTGCTGGTTAAATCTTATATTTTACTTCTTTTTGCTGCTTTTTCACGTTCATTTTTGTTTAGAATCTTCTTACGTAAACGAATGGATTCTGGAGTTACTTCACAATACTCATCTTCATTCAAATACTGCAATGCTTCCTCCAACGACATTTGTCGTGTCTTTCTAATTGTTGCTGTCTGATCTTTCGTAGATGAACGAACGTTTGTTAAATGTTTTTCTTTCGTAATATTAACCGTTAAATCATTTTCACGGTTATGTTCTCCAACAATCATTCCTGCATAAATTTCTGTACCAGGATTTACGAAAATTATACCACGGTCTTCAAGCTGCATAATACCATATGTTGAAGCTTTCCCATTTTCTAACGCAACAAGTACACCTTCACGACGTCCACCAACTTGACCTTTAATTACTGGTTCATATGCTTCAAATGAATGATTTAAAATACCGTAACCACGCGTTTGAGATAGGAACTCCGTTGAGTATCCAAGCAATCCACGAGATGGCACCTTAAATTCAAGGCGAACTTGGCCATTACCATGGTTTATCATATCTAACATCTCACCTTTACGCGCACCAAGCGATTCCATAACTGCACCAGTATACTCTTCAGGTACATCCACTTGTACACGCTCCACTGGCTCACAATTAACACCATCTACTTCTTTAATGATAACCTGTGGTTTCGAAAGCTGTAATTCAAAGCCTTCACGACGTAGGTTTTCAATTAAGATAGACAGGTGAAGTTCGCCACGACCAGATACAACCCATGCATCTGGGGATTCTGTTGGTTCAACACGTAAACTTACATCCGTTTCTAATTGTTTCATTAAGCGCTCTTCAATTTTACGTGATGTAATATATTTCCCTTCACGTCCTGCAAACGGGCTATTATTAACAAGGAACGTCATTTGCAATGTCGGCTCATCAATGTGCAACCATGGAAGTGCTTCTGGATTACTTTGAGGGCATACCGTTTCCCCAACATTAATATCTTCCATACCAGAAATAGCTACAATTTCTCCAGCTTTTGCTTCCTGAATTTCAATACGTTTTAAGCCAATAAAACCGAACAACTTAGTTACACGGAAAGGTTTATTGGTTCCATCCTGTTTCATAACGACTACTTGTTGTCCTACAGAGATTGTACCTCTTACAACACGTCCCACTCCAATACGTCCGACGTAATCATTATAATCAAGAAGGGTAATTTGAAATTGTAGAGGGTCTTCACTGTTGTCAATTGGTGCAGGGATGTGCTCTAAGATTGTTGTAAAAATCGGGTCCATTGTTTCCTGTTGATCTTCTGGTTCGAGTCCTGAAGTACCATTTAATGCAGAAGCATATACAACTGGGAATTCCAATTGCTCATCATCCGCTCCAAGCTCAATGAACAAGTCTAGAACTTCATCAATTACTTCTGTCGGTCTAGCATTGGGACGGTCAATTTTGTTCAAAACAACGATTGGAGTTAATTTTTGCTCTAATGCTTTTTTCAATACAAATCTTGTCTGTGGCATTGTTCCTTCATAAGAATCAACAACTAAAGCAACACCGTCAACCATCTTCATAATACGTTCTACCTCACCACCAAAGTCGGCGTGACCAGGTGTGTCGAGTATGTTAATCGTTGTATCGTTATACTTTACTGCTGTATTTTTTGCTAATATGGTTATTCCTCGTTCACGTTCTATATCTCCAGAGTCCATAGCTCTCTCGTCTACATGTTCATTCTCACGGAAAGTTCCGGAGTATTTTAAAAGTTGATCCACTAGTGTCGTTTTTCCGTGGTCAACGTGGGCTATAATGGCGATATTACGAATATCTTCTCTTAATTGCATAAAAGTACGCTCCTCTATCATTCGGGATGATTAAAAACTATAATAGTATACCACATAAATAGGCAGGAACTAGACTATTTAACAAAAAAATATATTAAATTATGCTTTTGGAAACGTTATAATAAACCTAGCCCCACCAAGATTCGATTTATCTACTTTGATGCTCCCGTTAGATTGCTCAATAATTGCTCTAGCAATCGCTAAACCTAACCCTGTTTCACCATTTTTCCCTTTTACAAAGCGGTGGAATATCGTTGGAATTAAATCTTCAGAAATACCATTCCCATCATCTTCAACTAATATGGTGATGAGCTCACCAGTTGTAAAAATACGAATCCGCACCTGTGATTTAGCATGACGTATACCATTATAGACAACATTTAATAATGCTCTAAGCAACTTCTCTTCGTCAGCATAGATTGTAATATTATTTTCGACATTTTGATGTAATACTATTCCCTTTTCATTGACAAATGGAATGGTTCGATCAATAACTAAATTTATTAACTCCTGCCCATCTATTTTCACAGGTTCGTATATGTTCGGTTCTGTATCTAATTTCGCAAGTAGTATCATTTCATTAATGATCGCCTTAAGCCGGTTTACCTCTGTTACCATTAAATCTAAACCCTTTTCTGTCTCCTGTTCGTCAAATATCCCATCCTTTATTCCTTCCGCATATCCTTGAATCGTCATCAACGGCGTCTTTAATTCATGACTTGCATTTTGAAAGAATATTTGCTGTGAGTTGATATACCGCTGTAATTCGTCAGCCATTTCATAAACACTATCAGCCACTTCTTTAATTTCTCCTGTCGCTTGGATATGCTTAATATCATCGAATTGTCTCTTCTCAATCTTCTTCAACTGTTGTTTTAATAGCGATAAGGGTGTTACTAAGCGCTTCGTTAAAAAGTAAGCAAGCAATATCGCTGCAGCCACTCCGATAATAAAAATTAGAAATAGGCGTAAGAAAAAGTCTAGTTGAACCACTTTCAGATCATCTAAAGAAGTAAGCAATATTAATTCCAGACCAGAAACTTCTGATAGGAACAGTATTCTGGAGGTGACGTATTTCTCGTTCCCCAAATTCCAAATCGTCTGGTTCGTATTGGCGAAATCATTTTGTTCATATAATCCATGAACAAGCTGTGTGGGAGTGGTAGAAAATAGCACCCTATCCTCTGTTCTATCATAAAGAACCATTTGTAAGTCTTGCTCTTCAAGGACATTGTAAAATTGCTGGTTACTCATCATCCCATATTGTTCATTTAATATATCGACTAATATTTCACCAGTCTGTGATAATTGACGTTGTTCGTCCTGAATCAATAAGTCTAAAATTAGGGAATAGATTACATACCAGACAACTGCCATAATTACGACTAACAGGGCAGTAAATGCGTAAATAAGCTGTGTTTGAAGTTTCATACTTTATTAATCCTCTTCTTTTCGCAGGCGATATCCATATCCCCAAACTGTTTCAATTGGAATATCACCTATTTTTTTCCGAATACGTTTCACCAAATCATCAACAGCCCGGTCACTACCAAAATAATCATTTCCCCAGATTCTTACGAGTAATTCCTCTCGAGAAAATGCACGATTCGCATTTTCAGCTAATAGCTCTAACATATCGAATTCCTTCGTGGTTACTTCATATTCATCCTCATTCCAGAAAATTCGCCGTTCATCTTTATAAATAAGCAAGTGATCCACTTTTACCTTATTATCATCTGTTTCCTTTGGTTTTGCCATCAATGCAGTTCGTTTAAACAAGCGCTTAACTCGTGCAATAAGTTCTCTGGGACTAAATGGCTTCGTTAAATAATCGTCACCACCTAATTCTAGACCCAGAATTTTATCAATTTCATCATCTTTTGCTGAAATAATGATAATTGGAACATCACTACCGTTCCTGATTTTTTTACAAAATTCATAACCGTCCATTCCAGGTAGCATTATATCCAATATCCACATGTCAGGAGGATTACTCTGCCATAACTCAAGTGCTTCTTCTGCCGATCCCTTTACAGCCACTTCATATCCCTCTTTTTTCAAATAAGCAGAGACGATATTTTGAATATTAGGATCATCTTCCACTAGTCCGATATAGTTGCTCATTAGCCCTCACCTTTTCCGATATAAGATTAATTCTATTTTTACATAATTCTCATGTTTGTTCATACTGTGATGCTTATTTACACATTTATTCCACAATTATACCAAAACCATCCCACTGGCGGTGGCTATACTAAGGTTATATACTAATTACACGATAGAAAAGCACATACAAAATATTAAAAAGAAGGTGATTTTCATGGAATATAATAATAACTCCAATAATTATCCGAACGAACCAAACGATTCTGGTGAAGGCTCAGGTTCTATGGAAAATCGAGGAACTTATGAACAAAGAACGAGGGATGATATAGAAACAATAGAAGCAGAGCAAAATACGAACGAATCTTTAAGTGATACGGTTAAACAAACCGAATCCGATTCGAACCAACAAGGTTATCAAAGTGACTGGAACAACTATCAGGAAAGAAACACTTTTAAGAGTCAACAAAAAACGAAAAAGAACTGGGTTAGTGGCTTTTTTGGCGGGGTCATTGGTGGGGTAATTTCAGCTATCATTGTTTCCTTGCTATTCACGAATGGCGTTATAGATAATGAAGCCAATTCAGCATCAGGTAATGAACCGACCGCTATGGAAGTTGATGGCACTCCAGCAATGATTGAGACGCTGTCTTCAGAGGATGCAAATGTATCGACCAATATTGGGGAGGTATCTGAAGCGGTTGTTGGTGTCGTTAATCTCCAGCAACAAAGTATTTGGACTGGAAGCGAGGAAGCTGGAACTGGTTCAGGTATCATTTATAAAAAGGAAAATGGAAAAGCCTACGTTGTAACCAACCAACATGTAGTTGATGGTGCACAAGAAGTTGAAGTTGTCTTAAATGAAGATGTGCGAATCCCTGCTACAGTTTTAGGGGGAGACGCTTTAAGCGATTTAGCCGTACTAGAAGTTGATGGCGAACAAATAAATACCGTTGCAAAAATTGGGTCATCTGATGATATGGTCATTGGAGAAACAGTACTAGCAATTGGGAACCCACTTGGATTAGAATTTGCTAATTCGGTAACAAAAGGTATTATTAGTGGTCTAGACCGCTCCGTATCGGTAGACACGAATAGCGATGGTCAGCCCGACTGGGTAACCGAAGTATTGCAAACAGATGCCGCTATTAACCCCGGAAACAGTGGTGGGGCACTAGTTAATGGAGACGGTGAAGTCATCGGTATTAACTCCATGAAAATTGCTCAAAGCGCGGTAGAAGGAATCGGATTTGCTATACCAGTTGATACAGCCTTACCGATTATAGAACAGCTAGAGAGCGGCGGAGAAATTTCGAGGCCACAAATTGGAATTTCAACTGTTTCTTTATACCAAGTACCACCCCAATATCGTTATGAAATTAGGTTGCCTGAGGATGTAGAAGGTGGAATGGTTATTGCCGATGTTCAAGCGAACTCACCTGCAGACAATGCTGGATTACAACAATTTGATGTAATCACAAAAATAAATGGGAATGATGTTACTTCTATTTTAGAACTTAGAAAATATTTATACTCAGAAACACAGGTTGGAGATACAATAGAAATTGAATATTTGCGAAATGGAGAAGTTTTAACAACAGATTTACAATTGGCTGAAATGGAGCAAGCATAGGTGGCAGTGTTATATCAGTAACAGTAACTAGGTATATATATCCATTCGCAATCCTAAGAAGGGGAACTTTTTCCCCTTCTTTTTTCGTATTTTAACAATATACATCATACTATCATACGAAAAAAAGGACGTGTTTTATTTTGATTTGTCATTCTTGTCATCAAGAAACACTAAAGGGAAAGTTTTGTTCGAATTGTGGTGCTGCATTAATCCAGGAGGAGATAACAACAGAAGCAATTCCATCTTCTACAACGACTACTAGTATTCAAACAATTGAAACTGAGACACCACAAGAAAACAAATCTAAGGAGATATTGGAAAGTATGAAAGAAGAGGTCTTTGCCTTTGGTAGATTTTTCATACAAATATTGAAGAACCCAAGTAAGGCAAAAAATCTGAACAGTAAACATTGGATTTCTGGACTCATCATGTTCATTCTGTTCGCATTATTTAATGCATTGAGCAACTACCTTACGCTGACTAACAGCTTCTTTCGCATATCATTTATGGATGGATTTCTGATACCATTCATTCAACTGCTTGCCCTATTTGGCGTGATTGCTGCTTTAACTTTTATTGGGTTAAAAATTGGAGAAAAAAGCCCTTCATTTTTGGAGATTTTAGCCAAGGTTGGCGCATATTTAATTCCATTTTTTGTTTTATTCATTATTAGTATCTTACTTACTCTAATCGGTTTGAACTTTGCAGCGAGTATGCTTATGCTAACGCTTATTGGTCCACTACTACTGATTCCAACCTTTATTATATTAGAACAACCCAATCTTAAATTAGATCGGATCTATATTTTAATTGGCATTTACATCCTTGCACTAATCATTTCATCTTTAATATATCAAAGCCCACTATTGGGTGGATTTAGCCCGTTTTAATTTGAAGAATCTTTTCGCATATATTATTGCCTTTTTGTCATTCGCAATTGATATAAGCTGCGAGCTAACAATAATTTGGGAAATTTTCTTGAGAGAGCTTATCAGGTTCATTTGAAGAGAATTTTGCTCAATTTTAATCTTGAGAGAGCTTATCAAGTTCATTTCAAGAGAATTTTTCTCTATTTCAATCTTGAGAAGGCTTATCAAGTTCATTTCATGAGGGTTTTGCTCTATTTTAATCTTGAGAAGGCTTATCAAGTTCATTTCATGAGGATTTTGCTCTATTTCAATCTTGAGAGAGCTTATCAAGTTCATTTGAAGAGAATTTTGCTCTATTTCAATCTTGAGTAGGCTTATCAAGTTCATTTCATGAGAATTTTGCTCTATTTTAATCTTGAGAAGGCTTATCAAGTTCATTTCATGAGGGTTTTGCTCTATTTCAATCTTGAGAAGGCTTATCAAGTTCATTTGAAGAGAATTTTGCTCTATTTCAATCTTGAGAAGGCTTATCAAGTTCATTTCATGAGAATCTTGCTCTATTTCATTCTTGATAGCTCCGTTGAGTATTGGCATTCATAATTCTTTATTGATCTTGAGAGTACAAGCAAGATATTTTTTTAAGTTCGATGTTACTTCGCAGTTTATATCTACTTTGAAATAGGTTTTCAATAGCTAATCTTTTATAAAACAACCAATTTAAAAGAAGGCTCCTATAGTAGGATAACCTAATAAATAATACTTCCTTAGTAGTTGTCTCCGTAAATAGGGTATAAATTTCAGCAAATTCTTCTGGCGAATATTGTGAGTGATTTTTTATAAAATACAAAATACTGAATACAAGTTGATTTGTTTTGATTTCCACCTAGATTTCTTCATATTTTTTATGAATATCAGTTTGAATTATAAATTGTATTAAAAAGAAAACATAGAATTGTTTATATAACTCATCTTTAAACAGCTCATTAAATCCCCTTTCAGACAAGAGGGTAATTTCGTCAGCATCGTTTTTACAGCAAAGAAACAAGTTGTATGCTGAAGAAATTGGTTTAGTCGAAATTGGAGTTATCTGATTTGACTCAAGTGCATTTCCCATCGCAAGGATAAAACTTTGTATATATTCATGATTATTTCATTGACCAAAACTTCTTTTGAATAATAGTGATAGTAAACTGGCTATTGTTAGTGTACAAATTGGCTTACGTTTTGGCATAAAAATTACTAACTAAAAATCCTACAAATCCCTCTATAACAACAAAAATCACCTATCAAATTAGGACACAATTTGATAGGTGTTTATTAATACATTTTTTATTGTTTGCCAAAGGAAAACGAAACCTGTTAGGTAAGGAGCCTTCTATCTTTGTCTATCCAAAAAACAAATCCATTATATTGCTTGCACCTGAGCTTTTCTTATTATAAAACTCGGAGTATCCGCAGTCCTCACAGTATACAACAATAAATTGATTATTTTGCACATCAAACATCTTTGATAAACCCGTACCTGTCATTGCTACTTCCTTTTTATTCGCTCTAGTACTTCCACATTTTATACAACCTTTTTGCTCATTCATTTCCTATTCCCCCTTTAGAGGGTATACGAATTAACTTGGTAAATTGTTTCAAAACTCTTCTGCCTCATCCTCAAATTTCTTGTGATTTGGAGTTACTCCTGTCGGGTTCCCCTCTATATCAGCGGAAGCAAAGTTTTCATAATCTTCAACTGCTCCAACCGTTTCATCACTATTTGGATACATGTCATCATAGTTCTCTATATCCCCATAGAAGTCTGCCGTTGTTTCTGAGGTTCCGTAACGACTTACTTCCTGCCATGCATCTTCTGCATCATACCCAACTTGCTCTTCATCTGTTACTTCATTCGGATTTATATTTGGCGAAAATACTTCTTCCTCAATCACGCGTGGATGATCAAAGGTATTATTCTTCGCATGCTGTATACACCGGTCTGCTGTCGGAACTGCCACTAACCTTTGATAAGGAATATCTACACCACAAGTTGCGCAAATTCCATATGTCCCCTCTTCAATTGCATGTAGTGCCTTATTAATTTCTTCTAATTCCTTTTCAGCATGCTCATTTAGTGCTGTGTCCTTTTCTCTTTCAAATAGCTCTGTTCCCATGTCTCCTGGGTGATTATCATAATTCGACAGTTCTCCAACCGATTCTTTCGCCATTTCCAGCGTTCTTCCGTAATGGTCTTGTATATGATTAATTAACTCATTTTGTCTTTGAGTTAATGCGACTTTACACTTTGATAGTTGTTCATTCGTGATCACTTTAGATCAAGCCTCCATTGTAGAAATATGTGTGGGCTAAAATGATTACTATCTATACTATGTGTAACTGGACCAGATTGATTCTTTAACCGCGCTCCCAAATCATGTCAATGTGGGGAATTCCATCCTCCATATACATTTCAGATATTTGCCAAAATCCTAAGGAAGCATAGAAATCTTTTAGGTAAACTTGTGCTTGTATCCTGATTTTATTTTCATTCCATTCATCTCTAACAAAGTCAATTGCCCGCTGCATAATCTGCCTTGCATACCCATTTTTACGAAACTTTTCCACAACCAATACACGGCCAATTGATACTTCATCAAACTTCACTTGTTTCGGCAGAATTCGCACATTTGCAGCTATTTCATTATCAATTATTAAAAAATAATGCATACATTCTTGATCATAGTTATCCAATTCAGGATAAGTGCAATTTTGTTCTACAACAAAAACATCTACTCGAGCTTTTAGTATTTGATATAATTCATCATTTGTTAAGTCCTGATATTTCTTGATCTTCCATTCCATGTATATAGCCTCCTTCATTTCTACTGTATCACATGGAAGGATATTATAATGGGTGTGTCGAATACATAAGAAGGAAGGAGAATGACAATAATGATAACAGAGAACACAACAATAGGTTTCGTTGGTACAGGAGTTATGGGGAAAAGTATGGCACGAAATTTACAACATGCTGGCTATACAATTAATGTCTACACACGCACAAAAGAAAAAGCAAAGGAATTAATGGAGCATGGAGCAAGCTGGAAAGAAACAGCAAAGGAATTGGCTGCTACTTCTGACGTTATTATTACAATGGTTGGTTATCCATCTGATGTAGAAGAGGTTTATTTTGGGGAAAATGGAATCTTAGAAAATGCAAAGGAAAATTCCTATGTAATCGATATGACAACTTCCAAACCTTCTTTAGCTATTGAAATATATGAACAAGCATTAAAGAAAAACATCGCTTCATTAGATGCACCTGTTTCTGGTGGAGATACTGGAGCAAAGAATGGAACACTCGCTATTATGGTCGGCGGAAAACAAGAAGCATTTGAGGCATTACGCCCATTATTTGAAGTACTAGGAGACAATATTGTTTTACAAGGCGAGGCTGGATCTGGGCAGTATACGAAATTAGCAAATCAGATAACCATAGCAAATAATATGGTTGGTGTATGTGAAGCGATTGCATTTGCCAGGAAGTCTGGACTTCAACCGGAACGTGTACTTGATAGTATTTCAACTGGTGCAGCTGCAAGTTTTTCTTTATCAAACCTTGCACCAAGAATGTTAAAGGGAGATTACGCACCTGGCTTTTACGTTAAACATTTTATTAAAGACATGAATATTGCTTTAGAGTCTGCAAAAGAATTAGGTCTTATGACGCCTGGACTTGAACTTTCACTAAATCTTTACAAAGAACTTGCTGAAAAAGGCGAAAGCAATAGCGGAACACAAGCACTAATTAAACTGTTTATGTAAGACTATACATCCTCTAATAGGAAGAAAGAGAAACGAATTATTTTCTTTCTCGTTTCTCGATTTCTTCTTGTACAAGAAATGCTAAATCATCATTACCAAACAACTGTAATACATTTAAAACAGCTTGAGCAGATATTTCCTCTGACTCACTTCTTGGAACAGTAAGCTCTAATGCTTCTTTTAATGCATTGTTTTTCACTTGATGTGGATATGCTTGTCCATATAATTTTAATGGATCTATCTCATTATTTACACACCACTGGGCATAAATCAATATCATCATTTTCTCATCAGCTTGATAATTTTTGATTATTTGTTCTTCGATAACTTTCTTATCCAGTCTAATCACCTACTTATTAAACTAAAGCTGTTTTCAAAAGGGTTGTTGCTTTTCTATACATAACGCTTCGGTAGCATTACATCTTCTTGAGAAAAAAGTGCTTTTCTTTTTTCAAAGAGGGCTTAAGCCGTACCCTAAGGTGCGCGTACTGTCGGGAACGGATATCAACACAGCACTTACTTCACATTTTATACCAATAGCAACGAACAGACGAACAACACTAAAAAAGGTTTACCTCACGAATGAGATAAACCTTTCAAATCATCTATTATAGACGAGTTACGTTAGCTGCTTGTGGTCCGCGGTTACCTTCAACGATTTCAAATTCAACATCTTGACCTTCTTCAAGAGTTTTGAAACCATCAGCTTGGATAGCTGAGAAATGTACGAATACATCGTCTCCATCTTCGCGTTCGATGAAACCGAAACCTTTTTCTGCGTTAAACCATTTTACTTTACCAGTCATTTAAATGACCTCCTTATACAAAAAAGTACTGCAAAGTAATTGAAACATAAATACCTTTACAGCTCTTGAATAAGAGGTCGTAAAGTATTACATCAATCCTTTTGCTAACTTTACTTTAACCCTTTCTAGAAAAAAATGCAAGTAATTACAGAAAAAAGTTTGAAACCCTTTTCTTACTTAAAAACAAAAACTTTAAAATTAAATAAGTAATCACTTAATTTATCTTACATAACCAATATAATATGGATTTATGCTAGAACTTTTTAGCAAAGTACTGTTAAGGATATAAAAGGCAAAAGAAACCTTATATGTTTCAGGATCCTTGGAGACACAGTCACACCGAGCATGAAGAAGAGCTCATCAACCACCAGTGGAAATGGTGTGACCCCCAATAGTTGGAGTTTTATTAAGCAACGATTAGATCGGTATGAATTCGGTATTGAACTGGACTCATACCGGTCAATCTTCCTTTAATTCGTTTGTTATTGTAA
>NZ_RBZO01000038.1 GCF_003628445.1 Oceanobacillus bengalensis | reverse complement strand
GTTCATTTCATGAGAATCTTGCTCTATTTCATTCTTGATAGCTCCGTTGAGTATTGGCATTCATAATTCTTTATTGATCTTGAGAGTACAAGCAAGATATTTTTTTAAGTTCGATGTTACTGCGCATTTTATATCAGCTACGAAGAATAAAATGCAACAAACATTATAAAAACAGCCAAAAACAACAAAGACATAGCACACAATAGCTACGCCTTTATTATTCTTATCTATTAAAATCCACTACTTCTGGATGATCACCTAAAGAAATCATTGTTTCACTTGGTTTTGTTTCTGCAATGATTTTTCCGTTACGGAATGAATATCTAACTTTTGCTTGCTTACGAATTACCTCATATTCATTTTCCGCATCCATTACGATAAAGTTTGCAGCCTTTCCAGATTCAATTCCATAGCTATCTTCTATATTTAACGTTTTTGCACTGTTTTTTGTAATTAAATCAATAGAATCCACAATTTGGTCGTATCCCACTAACTGTGCTGCATGAATCCCCATATGGAGCACCTGTAGCATATTGCCTGTACCAAGAGGATACCATGGGTCAAATATATCATCATGGCCAAAACATACATTCATCTCTGCTTCTAATAATTCCTTGACCCGTGTTAGCCCTCTTCGTTTCGGATACGTATCAAATCTACCCTGTAAATGAATATTTACTAACGGATTTGATACAAAGTTTATTCCAGAGAGTTTTAAAATACGGAAAAGTTTCGAAGCATAAGCATCATTGTAGGAACCCATTGCTGTTGTATGGCTAGCCGTAACTCGTGATCCAAGGCCACGCTCATATGCTTCTGTTGCGACAACTTCTACAAATCTGGACTGCTCATCATCAATTTCATCACAATGAATATCAACCAAACGATCATACTTTTCTGCTAGATCAAACGCTATTTTCAATGATTCCACACCATACTCTCTATTGAATTCATAGTGTGGGATACCACCAACAACATCTGCACCCATTTTTATTGCCTCTTCTAGTAGTTCCTTGCCATTAGGGAATGATTGAATTCCATCTTGAGGAAATGCAACGATTTGCAAATCGACATAAGGTGCAACTTCCCTTTTCACCTCTAACATTGCCTCAAGAGCTGTCAGTTTGGAATCCGTTACATCCACATGTGTGCGTACATGTTGGATACCTTGAGCAACTTGCCACTTCAGAGCAGTCTTTGCTCTAAGCTTTACATCCTCTATCGTTAATGATTCTTTTCGCTGTGACCATCTTTGAATGCCTTCAAACAACGTACCACTTATATTCCACTCTGGTTCCCCAGCTGTTAGTGTCGTATCCAAGTGAATATGCGGTTCGATAAAAGGTGGAAGTACGAGTGAACCGTTCACATCCAATATCTCCTCGTTTTCTGCGACTACATCATTTTGTGAAATACCTTCGATTTTACCATCCTTGATTACAATATCCCATCGGCCATCTTTTCCTCTTAATGTAGCATTTTTAATGATCATTGACTAACTCACCCTTCTCTTTTTGATTTACTTGTGTGATTTCAGATATTTTTTCAATAGCTTTCGTTACTGCAACATAGATTACCGCTGTTCCAATGATTCCATTGATTGGGGGAATTCCTGGTACCAATTGCGCAACCAGTACACCACCAACCCACGAACAAACGGCAATCCAATTAATAACCTTAAACTTCATCATTTCAAATGGGACATAGCTTCCCTTTTTTAAAATAAAGTAATCTGCTAATATAATGGCTCCAACAGATGGCAATGTAGAACCTAAGATAGTTAGAAAGCCCATAAAGTTGTTATAGAGCCACATCGCCATAATCGTACCAACAATCCCATTAAAAATAACTACTTTATCTTTTGATATTTTTGTAATGTTGGAGAATCCAAGACCAGACGCATACAGAGCATTGTCATTTGTTGTCCAGATATTTAGTCCTAACACGATAATAGCTGGGATGATTAACCCTTGCATGAACATAACTTCAGAGATATCAGAAAGTCCAAAGGCAAATGTTCCAATTGCTCCAAATAAGAACATTAACGAGTTCCCAATGAAGAATGCAATAATCGTCGTACTGACTGCAGTACGTTTTGTTTTTGCAAAGCGGGCGAAATCAGGTGTAAGTGTACCAGCACTTACAAACGAACCAATACATACAGTTAAAGCAGCCGCAATTCCCATCGCTTCAATAGGTTGGTAATCCATTAGTGCTTGCAATCCACCAGCAGTTTCAGTTGCGTTCATTGCTGAGAAGCTTCCAAGTATTGCGATTGCGGGAACAGCGATTAAACTCAATACGGTTAGTGCCTTCATTCCGAAAAAAGCTGTAGCTGTCATTAATAAACCAGAGAGAATAACAAGTGTATATTCGTTGATTCCTGTTACTGCATGTACTGGAACAGCGAACATTGCCGCACCAACACCAAACCAACCAACCTGTGTTGCCGCAAGGAGAAAGGATGGTAAGTACGAACCTTTCTCTCCAAAGGCGTAACGTGCGAGTAAATGTGTAGATAGTCCTGTCTTAGATGCAATATAAGCTAATGCACCAGTGTATAATCCTAATATTAAGTTTCCTGCTAATACAACCAGTATAAACTGTGTAAAAGTTAATCCCATTCCTAGCTCTCCACCCGATAGCATACTAGCTGAGAAGAATGTTAACCCCATCATAACTGCAAGCATCTTCCAAAATCCTCTTCGATTTGACTGTGGTACAGGTTGTAATGAAAACTCTTTATCTACCTTTTTCATATCGATTCCTCCTAAATATAATTTGAACTGGTACCGGGTAGTAGCCCCGAATTATATTCAGACGTAGATAACGAAAAGAGGCCTCTTGCCATTTACTGACAAGAAGCCTCGATTCCATAATGAAAAACGATATACTCGTATCATTTTTCATTATTTCCGTAGTCCTTGTCAGCCTCTCTGGACTGAATTAAAGGTACCAGTATTCACCTGCAATCATTATTACAGATTGACAAACAATTGTCAATCTGTAAATTTAAGATTTTCTCTCTTTTCTAATCTTTCCACTTTTATTCTTTGTCCATTACTTTCACCTGAATGACTTTAACAACTTCCATTAAAATTACAGCTGCTAACGCTAATCCTGTGGCAATGAGCCATTCCATAAATCCGAATTCGGCTGGAATGGAGAAAATATTCCTCGCAAAAGGCAAGATAGTTATTCCATATAGAATAAATCCTACAATAACCGCACCGATGACAAATTTATTTTTAAAGAATCCAGCTCCAAATGCTGTTTGTCTATTTGATCTTGCAGCAAATGTTTGTAAGGTCCTCGAAAGAATAAGTGTCGTAAAGGCCATCGCAATCCCCATTTCGGTTGAATAGCTAAATCCGATATACATGGATATAATGACAGCTATCCCAATTAATAACCCACGTGTTACTATTGCTTTCATCGTTCCACCCGCAAAAAGTCCTTCATCGACTTTTCTTGGCTTCCGTTTCATTACGTCGGGCTCTTTGCTCTCCATTCCTAAAGCGATTGCAGGAAGTGAATCATTTACAAGGTTAATAAAGAGCAATTGTATTGCGGTAAACGGATTAGGCAAGTTAAAGATTACCGCGTAAAGAATCGCAATAATTGCACCTAAATTTCCTGCAAATAGATAACTAATTGCTTTTTTAATATTGTCATAAACCGTTCTGCCGACACCTACAGCATTCACAATAGAAACAAAATTATCATCTGTTAATATCATCGCTGCAGAGTCTTTTGCAACATCTGTTCCACTTCCCATTGCTACACCAATATCAGCTTGTTTCAATGCAGGTGCATCATTTACACCATCTCCTGTCATAGCAGCTACATTATCCTTCTTCTGCCAAGCTCGAACGATACGAATTTTATTCTCAGGTGACACACGTGCATATACTGAAATCTGCTCGAGCTTTTTATCAAGCTCTTCATCTGATAAAGCATCTAATTCCTGACCAGTAAGGGCAATATCATCCTCATCCATTAGTCCAATATCTTTTCCAATTGCTTGAGCGGTAGTCTTATGATCTCCGGTGATCATTACTGTACGGATACCTGCCTTTTTCGCCTCTTCAATGGAACCATATACCGCTTCTCTTGGAGGATCTATCATGGCAGTCAGCCCAACTAATACAAGATCATTCTCGTCCTTTTCATCAATCTGCGTTTTTCCTACTGGCAATCGCTTGTAACCGTATGCTAGAACTCTTAGCGCTTGATTCGAGAAATCTTCATTTGCTTGTTCGAACAACTGGAGTAACTCATCAGACATTGACTCTTCTTTGCCATTCCAGTATACATAACCAGCGCGATTAAACATCACATCTGGTCCACCCTTGGTTAACATCATTCTTTCACCATCAATGGTATGAACGGTTGACATCAGTTTTCGATCCGAGTCAAAAGGTAATTCCGCTTCTCGTTTAAATGAATTTCGAATGCCATTGTAATCTTTGTTATTCTTGCTTGCAAAGTTGATTAGAGCAACTTCAGTTGGGTCCCCTACTTCTTTACCTTCATTATTGATATACGAATCATTACAGAGTACCGCGATATTTACAAGCATCGTTTCAGCCTTACTCCACTCACTTGGGTTCGCTGGTAGTTTCTCGTTTTCCTCTCCAGGAAGAAAGTGATCTGTGACGGTCATTTTATTCTGTGTGAGTGTCCCCGTCTTATCGGTACAAATTACACTTGCCGATCCTAATGTTTCCACAGCAGGCAGCTTACGAATAATCGCATTTTGCTTCGCCATCTTATTCGTACCAACAGAAAGTACAATTGTAACGATAGATGATAAAGCTTCAGGAATTGCCGCTACCGCAACAGCTACAGAGAACATTAATGCATCTAAAATAGCCCCTGTCATATTTACTGTGTCATCACCTAACCAAATGCGAGTGACTTGTATAGCAAATATCAAAATACAAAGAAGTAAAATGACTATTCCTAGCTTTTTACTAAAAATATCTAACTTACGTTGAAGTGGTGTTTGTTTTTCTTCAGCTGTTGCGATTAAATCTGCAATCTTTCCAATTTCAGTGTTTTCAGCTGTGCCTGTAACAACGAAAGAACCTCTTCCATAAACGACCAATGAACTACTAAATAGCATATTAATACGGTCACCCAATGCTGCTTCATCTGAAATTGTTGCCGTAGACTTTTCAACTGCCTCTGATTCACCTGTAAGCATGCCCTCATTTACTTTAAGCGAACCACTTTCAATGATACGACCATCTGCTGGTACATAGTCACCGGCTTCTAACAAAACGATATCACCCGGGACAAGCTCACGAGCAGG
The DNA here is from genome assembly GCF_003628445.1 of Oceanobacillus bengalensis. GTDB lineage: Bacteria > Bacillota > Bacilli > Bacillales > Amphibacillaceae > Oceanobacillus > Oceanobacillus bengalensis. The sequence continues at coordinate 27,331 of NZ_RBZO01000038.1, read as the reverse complement.
TATTGTTTGATTCTCACCATTACGGATAACCTTCGCCTCAGGGGCTGACATATCTCGTAATGCATCAAGAGAACTCTCTGCTTTCTTCGTTTGGACAACACTGATGACTGAATTTAATAAGAGCACCAAAAAGATGATAACCGATTCAACAATTTCTCCAAGAATTAATTGAATACCTGCAGCTACTAATAAGACAATTACCATTGCATCTTTAAACGTCTCAACGAAGAGCTTCCATGTTGGTACTTTCTCCTTGTCTTTAATTTCGTTGTAGCCATTTTTCTCAATTCGATGGTTAACCTCTTCATTCGTTAACCCTTTCTCTGTAGAGTCCACTGCTTTTAGCACATCTTCAACACTTTGGCGGTAAAATTCCATCAGGTAAACCCCTTTCATGTGCGGTGCCTGTCACTTGTCGAATTTTGTATATTTTTGCCACATGTACCAAAAAAGCGAGACCTCTACCCAATTAGGGCAAAGGTCTCGCTTAACATGTTACATGTCAATAAAGCCGATGGTAGTGCAGATCTACCACGTCATGACGACTTTATTTTGGAATTGGCACCCAATTCCAACGCTACTCCCCTTTGACAATTTGCCAAAGTTATATTGTTATTAACAGTATACCATGCCCATATGTACCTGTCATTTTATTTAGTCTTACACAAACCTTCATATATAAGTTTGCCTTATGTAGTATTAGCAATTTTATTTCTCATCATACAAAAAAACCCTCATTGATTCCATCTCATTATATATGCTAAAATGAGCTCCATTATAGCCTTTCCTTCTTGAACACATTGTATAGGGTGTTGTCACTGTTCCACGCAGTTGATATAAAATGCGAAGTAGCAATAATTGGGGATTTTTTTGAGAGCTTATCAAGTTCATTTTAAGAGAATTTTGCTCTATTTCAATCTTGAGAGCGCTTATCAAGTTCATTTCATGAGAATTTTGCTCTATTTCAATCTTGAGAGCACCCATCAAGTTCAGTTCATGAGAATTTTCTCTATTTTAATCTTGAGAGCACCCATCAAGTTCATTTCATGAGAATTTTGCTCTATTTCAATCTTGAGAGCGCCTATCAAGTTCATTTCATGAGGATCTTGCTCTATTTCATTTTTGATAGCTCCGTTGAGTATCCGCATTCATAATTCTTTATTGAACTTGAGCGTACAAGCAGTGTATACATTTTGTAACAAAGACACAACTATTGAAAAAAGTACTTTATCATAAAACTCTTTCAGAATTAGGTGTTCATATGTCTCTACCACTCGGAAAACGTGAAATAGTTGTTCAAGCCATACTGTTTAGTCTAATCGGTGGCTTAAATGCGTTAATTGATATTGGCTCTTTAAACCTCATACTATACTTTTGGCCAACGGAAAATAGCTTATATTTATTATTATTTAACACAATTGCATACATACTGGCCGTTACCAACAGCTATTTATGGAACTCCAATTTAACATTTCGTAAAAATGCATCCAAAAACAAACGGGAGCTCACTCTTTTTATTATTCAAGCATTTGTAAGCTTAATGATAAGCAATGTTGTATTTGTTGGAGGTGCATTTCTTTTAGGAATCTTACCTATCCCTACAATTGCTGAACAAAACATTGCAAAAGGCACCGCAATGATTATATCCTCAGCTGCAAGCTTTCTTTTTATGCGCTACTATGTGTTTCGTAAAGTAGGTCGTGACCAATAAGGGCTTTAATGGAGCTGTAACAATTATTGGCTCCTACTACAAGAAAAGACCAACCATTAATGGCTAGCCTCTCCTCGATTTATCCAAATCTTCCTGAAATATAATCCTCTGTTCGATTATCTGCTGGATTCGTAAATATCGTATTCGTATCATCGAATTCTATTACTTCACCATTTAAGAAAAATGCTGTCTTGTCAGATATACGAGCAGCTTGCTGCATGTTGTGTGTCACAATGATAATAGAATAGTCTTTCTTTAATTCCTGAGCCAATTCCTCGATCTTAAGAGTAGATTTCGGGTCAAGTGCTGATGTTGGTTCGTCCATTAAAATAACGTCTGGTTGAATCGCTAAACAACGTGCGATACATAAGCGTTGTTGTTGACCGCCAGAAAGACCATATGCATTTTCATTAAGACGATCCTTTACCTCATCCCATATATAGGCACCACGTAAACTCGTTTCAACTATCTCATCTAACACTTTCTTATTACGAATCCCATGTATCTTCGGACCATATGCGATGTTTTCATATATGCTCTTAGGAAATGGGTTCGCCTTTTGAAAAACCATTCCAACCTGTGTTCTTAGGTCCTCTACTTTAAATGATTTATCTAATATATTCTTATTTTTATACGTAATGGAACCTGTTGTCCGGACTCCTGGTACTAGTTCAACCATACGATTTAATGTTTTAATATAAGTTGATTTCCCACAGCCTGAAGGTCCAATAATCGCTGTTACCTCTTTTTCATTAATAGCTAAATTAATATCTTTTAAGGCATGTGTGTTCGAATACCATAAATTCAGATCTTTTGTATCATATACAATACGATGACTGTTGCTGCTTTTTTTCACATGCTTATCATTTTCCACCGTCATTTTCCTTTCCATTAGCATACTCATTTTCCCAACTCCTTCATTTTAATACGTAGGCTTCACAGACTAATATCTTTGCTGGAACTTGTTCCGGATAAATATAGCAATAGAATTTAATACGAACAATAATACTAACAATACAACAATGGTTGCTGCAGCTAAGTTTGCATACTCAGCAACTAACGATGAATCAAGTGTCCAATAATAAATTTGCATTGGAAGTGCCGTGAATGTATCAAAAATCCCCTCAGGAAATGGGAGTAAAAATGCAGGTATTCCTAAAACTGTTAAGGGGGCAGTTTCTCCAATAGCACGGGACAAGGATAGAATAGATCCTGTTAAAATACTAGCTAAGGCAGCTGGTAAAATAACCCTACGTATTGTCTGCCACTTTGTAGCTCCCATTGCATAGGACGCTTCAGCCAAATGGCCTGGGACTGCCCGGAGTGCTTCTTGGGCTGATACAATTAAAATCGGTAATACGAGTAGAGATAATGTTAATCCCCCAGCCAATACAGCATTCCCTAAATCCATTAACCTGGAAAACACCGTTAAACCTAATAAACCATATACGATTGATGGAACACCAGCTAAATTAGAAATATTTGTTTCAATAAATGATTGGAATTTACCTCTTTTCGCATATAATTCCAAATAGACAGCTGTTCCCACACCTATAATTAATGTAACTGGAATAACAACGAGCATCACCCATACCGTACCAAGTAGTGCGCCCATAATTCCAGCACGCTCAGCATCTGTTGATAGTCGACCTGTTAGGAAATTAATATCAATCCAACCCGCACCTTGTGTTAATACTCTTATTATTAAAACGGCGAGGACAATAAGACCAAAAAGTGTGGATAGGAAGAAAATAGATTTCCAAATCGCATTTTTTCTTACGCGTGCATTCATTCTACTAGTTAATTTTAGGGTATCTAATTTTTCCATTAATATTCCTCCCTAAATTTACGAGAGACATATCTTGCAAGTAAATTCATGATTAGTGTAAAGACGAATAACGTTAAAGCAACCGCATAAAGACTATAATATATCGTTGATCCAGCTGGAGCTTCTCCACCAGATACCTCAACAATGTATGCAGTCATTGTCTGCATCGATTGTGTAATGTCAAATGTAAAGTTTTTGGAGCTACCACTCGCAATGGTTACAATCATCGTTTCACCAATCGCACGTGATATACCAAGAACGAATGATGCAATAATTCCAGAAAAGGCTGCTGGAATGACTACTTTAAAGGTCGTCTCTAACCTAGTAGCACCCATTGCAAGTGACCCTTCACGGATGGAATTAGGGACAGAATTCATTGCATCCTCTGACAGTGATGCAATCATCGGAATGATCATTACCCCCATTACGAGACCAGGGCTTAAGATATTCGTTGCACCTAGCTCTGGCCAAAATGTTCGAATTAATGGCGTAACAAAGGTAAACGCAAAGAAACCATATACGATTGTTGGTATTCCTGCTAGTATTTCTAGTAATGGCTTAAAAACCTTCCTTACTTTATCAGATGCATATTCACTTAAATATATCGCTGACATTAGCCCGATTGGACCTGCCACTATCATAGCTATAACCGTTGAAATAAGTGTTCCACTAATTAATGGCAATACCCCAAATTGAGGGTCTTGACTTAACGGCTTTAACTCTGTTGTCGTAAAGAATTCCCAAATAGGAACTGCTTTGAAAAATTGAATTGCTTCTAATAATAAAGTATATAGTATTCCGATTGTTGTCAGGACCGTGATAGATGCAAGAAGAAACAGAAAGCTTGGAACTAACTTTTCCATCAAGTTAGACATGCTCTTCTTTTTCTTATTTTGTACGATCATTTCACTGACATTAACAGCATTATTCGTTTTGCTATCGCTGTTCTTTGCCATATTTTGGGCACTCCTTCTATAACGGCAGGTAAGATGAGAGCACGGCTTGCCCCCATCTTACCGCAGTTATTATTAGATTTCACTTAAGGTCTTTTTAAAGTCCTTGCAATTCTTCAAGTTGTGCTTGTAACTCTTCATCTGGAATTGGAGCAAATCCAGTTTCACCTGCGAAGTCATTAATTGTTTCAGCAACGTAGATTGCATAGTCTAATACTTCTGGTTTTTCCTTCGCATTATTTACATTTAGGTAAGTAAATACTGGACGAGTATAGTTTGCATAAGGACCTTCTTCTCCAATTGTTTCAAGTGATGGAACAACAGCGCCTTCACCAAAGTCGATTCCTACAGCATTTAATTTTTCCTTGTTGCTATCATAGTAACCAAATCCGAAGAATCCAATTGCATTTTTATCTTCAGATACTAAAGTTACTAGTGTTGAGTATTCTTGCTGAAGATTGATTGTATCAACTAAATCTTGTTCTTCTACGATACTTTCATAGAAAAATTCATACGTACCATGGTTTTCATTAGGACCATAAGTTTGAATTTCTTCGTCTGGCCATTCTGCATTAATCTCAGACCATTTCGTAACATTACCTAAGAAAATATCGTTTACTTGTTCTGCAGTAAGTTCTGTAGCCCAATCGTTGTCAGGACTAGTTACAATTGTTAAGCCATCAAGAGCTACTTTCATTTCATATACTTCAATACCTAATTCGTCAGCTTTCGCTTGCTCTTCTTCTTTAATTAGACGAGATGCATCATTAAAGTCTGTCCCATCTTCTACTAGGAATTTCTCAAAACCAGCACTTGTACCTGCACGACTTACTTCAACAGAGACACCTGGTTGTTCATTTACCATATATTCTTCAGCTAATCTTTGCATTAACGGGAAAACTGTCCCAGAACCATCGATTACTACTGTTCCTTCTAATTCATCGGAAGCTTCTTCCTCTTCAGCAGGTTCATCTCCAGAAGTATCTTCTGTTTCCCCTTCTGCTGAGCTATCATTACTTTCTCCTTCGCCTTCATCTGCTCCTCCACAAGCTACAAGCACTACCGCTAGAGCTGCTACCATAAGAAGCATAAGTAATTTTTTGATGTTCATAATTAATTGTCCTCCCCGACTATTAATCTATTTTTTTATAAGCGAATCCCTCGCTCACAATTTATAGTATAGAGGGTGAATGTAAAGTGCGTATGATGTTAATGTAAATGTTTTGTAAATTTAGCTGAAAGTTGTCGAAGAATCGCGAACAATATTTGATTAGATATTTGCTATACTAATAGATAGTAATTCAGATGGGAGATTGAAAGAATGCTTAAATCTATTAAAATAGTCCTTCATATTTGTCTTTTATACATCCTCTTTCAAGTAGGAAACTGGATAGAGCAGACATTCCATCTGTTCATCCCGGGCAGTGTAATTGGAATGATTATTCTTTTTATACTTTTATTAATAAAGGTAATCAACATTTCTTGGATTGAAGAAGGTGCAACATTTATGATAAAACATTTAACCTTCTTTTTTATCCCTGTAACTGTAGGGATCATGAGTTATTTAGATTTATTTAGGGGTAATGGGATTGTATTAGTCTTGATTACGATTGCAAGCACTTTACTCGTAATGCTTAGTGCAGGTCATGTAAGTCAGTGGATGATAACAAGAAAGGAAGCAAAACATGATTAACATTCTCATTGGTATAATATCGATTATAGGTACACTACTCATTTACGTTCTATCGATTCGATTACATAAAAAGTTCAATTATCCATTTACATTACCTATTCTAGTAGCAACAATAATCCTGGTTATTGTCTTGCTAACATTCGATATTTCTTATAACACATATATGCTTGGGGGAGATTGGGTAAGTGAACTTCTTGGTCCTGCCGTAGTAGCTTTAGCATATCCGCTATACAAAGAACGCTTCCTATTGAAAAAACTTATTATGCCAATCGTATGTGGAACAATAGCTGGTGGATTTGTTGGGGTATCGACAGGAGTACTTCTGACAAAATGGGCTGGTTTTGATTCCGAAATTATCTTTACCATTAGTTCAAAATCTGTAACCACACCTGTATCCATGGCAATTACCGAATCACTTGGAGGAATTACTCCACTTGCTGCAGTATTTGTAATGATCGCGGGGATTAGTGGCTCTGTATTGAGTACGTATCTATTTAAATATACAGGATTAAAACATTATTTAGGAAAAGGGATTGCATTAGGGAGTGCATCCCATGCAATTGGGACTGCTACTGCTTTAGAAAGCAGTGAGTTAGAGGGGTCTATTAGTTCCATTGCAATGATATTAAGTGCAATGCTTATTTCAATTATTGCACCAGGACTTGTTTCTATACTTTTATAAATAGAAAATGAGACTGGGACAAAAGTGTTTTTACTAAAGAATAATCCGAACAAAGTTAGAACGTATAACCGCTCCGGAAATATACTTCGCTTTCCACGGGCGGCTGATGAGCCCTCTTCGTGCTAACGCACTACGGTGTCTCATCTAGGCCTCTCCTCCCGTAGGAGTCTACGTATATTTCCTACGCTTAAGTAGTACATTGTTCGTCTTTAGAGTTAAACACTATAATTATGTCCCAGCCTCAACTTATTTATCACTTATATATTCATTCGGTGTATCTCCACCATGGGGATTGTGATTCTTAAACTGACTTTTTCTCCCATTACGTGTTTCACCGCTATTTCCTCTTTCTTTAAACTGTCTATTTTTATTCGCTTTATTCGCCATATGATTTCCTCCTCATCAGGATATGAGCAGTCATAGTTTTTGAAAACAGCGCTTTTTTTATACATCATAGGTAGCACCAATCTTATGTTGATATGGTGAATCAATCTTTGTTTTCCTTTAACCCTTTAAACCGTACAAATTTCTCTAGCTTTTCCAATTCATAAAACAGTTCAATAATACTATTCGCTACAGGAAATACATAAATCCATCTTTCGAAATGAGCACCTTGCAAATCATCAATTAATTTATTAATGGTCACGCGCATAGCTGCTTTCGCCTCTTTTTGCAAATCAGCATCCAATATAATTTTGTCCTCATACATTAGAAATACATTCTCACTATAAATATTAATTTCTGCAACAAGTTTTTTTATTAAATAAGGCTTCTCATGGGACACCTTTTCAATTTCAATGATATTTTTCTCTAATACACCAACTAATATATTTTGTTTTTCAAGCACCTTAATCATATGCTTGTAGATTACAATATTTCTTAGAAAACTCATTCTATTTTTAATAAATAACCGATTCCGTTCATCAGAAATAATCTCATAATAATCTTTTGACTTTGTAATGATTTTCTCTATTTCACGGTCTTCCTCTTTCAATTTTGGAATACTCATTGCTTTACTTGGAATCACACGCAATAAGAAATTAATTTTTTCTTCCGCATTGCTAATCATATTGTATAAGATTTTTTGATGATTCGGCGGAAAAACAGCAACATTAACAACAAAAGCAGAGATAACTCCAATTGCGATTAATAAAATTCTTTCAAATATATAGACAAAATTAAGCCCAACATCGCCAGAGAGCATCATCGTCATGATCGTTAATATTGTTAAACTAACTGTCTTTGTTAGCCCTAGTTTAATATTTATGGCAATTGATAGGATAACAACTGCACCAACAGATAAGGGATGGTTCCCAAGTAATAAAGTACCTAAGATAGCAAAAATCAAGCCAATTCCATTAGAGACAACAACCTCTTTAATATATGCTAATGAACGCATAATAGAAGGTTGCATAGCAAGAACAGCTGCAATTGCTGCAACAATTTCAAGTTCTAATCCAATCATCCCTGTTACTAGTAAGGTCAAGGATGCTGCAAGCCCTGTTTTTAACATTCTAGGGCCGATATTAAATTCCATGTTTACACCTCGGTTTTCGGTGGAAAGTATTGATAACACACTTTAAGCATAGAACTTATTATAGTTATTCATCAATGTGGATGCAATACATTTCTACACAATAAAATTAAATATCATCTATCCCCCATCAAACGCCTCTTTCCTTTGTACGTTTATTTTTTATCAACAGATATATACTCGAAAAGGCAGCCAAAAATGTCATAAATCCAAAAAAACTTTTAATACCAGTCATTACATGCTGCACTTCCACTTGCTCACCTGTCTGCAACCATTCTGTCATAGATCCATCAATAAAGCCATTCATAAATGTCACACCAACCGCAGTACCAATTGCCATACCGAAGTTGCGCAGTAATGCAATCGTACTCGTAACAATCCCAAGATAGTGAATAGAGACATCTCCTATAATCAAGTTATAGTTAGGCGATGTAAGTACTCCCATTGATACTCCTAATAAACATAGGAACAATGTGACAGTAAAAAGTGAACTAGATTCTGACAATAAGCTTAAACAAACCAGTGCACCTATCATGAGTAAAAGTCCCATGTGTACGACGAAATAGCTTCCAAGTTTATCAGATAATGTCCCACTAATTGGGCCAAAAACAGCTAACAACAATGGATATGAAATAAGTAACAAACCTGAAACAGATGCAGATACACCTAATATCCCTTGTAAGTAAAAAGGAATAACAACCATCGCTGCAAATGTAGCCATGTAACTTATCACAATAATGAAGGAACCAGCCCTAACCATTGGTGGCAAAAACAAGTCCATGTTTATAAATGGATCATCCTGTCGCTTTGTCCACCTTCTAAACATGAAATAGGAGAGAATGCTTAAGAGAACGATTGGAACTAGCCAAATTGAAACTTCCCCTTCACCAATCTTATTCAAAACAAAAATTGCACTTGTAATCGTAATTCCAAACAAAGAAGCTCCAACATAATCCAGGGAGCTGTACTTTGATTCTTTTTTATCATTCGGAATAAAACGGACAGCCATTATGAAGGATATAACGACGATAGGAACCTGAACCCAAAATAGCGTATGCCAACTAAAGCTGTTCATCATTAGTCCACCAGCTGATGGGCCAAGCATTGCACCAACGCCTACTGCTGTACTAATAATACCTAGTGCCTTACCACGTTTTTCTTCTGGGTAATTTTCAGTAACTATGGCCATATTTGCAGATTGCAACATGGCAGCGCCAATCCCTTGAATTAACCTTGCAGCAATTAGAAATTCTAATGAATAAGAAATTGCAGACAGTACAAGACCAGAGCCAAATAATAGGTAACCAATATTATGTATTTTTCTTTTCCCATATTTATCAGAAAGGTTACCCATGATCGGCAAGAACAGCATGACCATCAGTAAATATCCAGTGACAATCCACTGAGTAGTACCAACAGAAGCATTAAAATAGACAGATAAAGTTGGCAAGGCTATATTTACTACCCCTGCTGAGAAATGTGATAGAAAGGTTCCTGGTAATACGGATAGCAATATAAGAATAGGATTGGAGGATTTCAATTTATTAACCTGATTCAGATTTATCGGATCTTTCTTCATACTGTCACCTTTTTTAACAAATTAACACTATCCCTATCCTTAGAGCAGCGTCTGTTCCTATTAGTCGTCATGTTATTCTTATGCTTTCCCTTTTTAGACTTCACATAAATTTTAACCTTTATCCCCCTTAAACGCTTAATCCTTCGATACTGATAATAGAGGGACAATAATGGAAAAGAAAGGAACAGAGGATGTTTATCCAATAATCCCTCTATCGCTGGTCATAATCTATTAATAAAAAGGGAGGAAAGCCTTATGAAACTCTATTTAGATCCTGGTCATGGTGGATCAGATCCAGGTGCTAGTGGGAATGGCTTAAAGGAAAAGGACGTTACGCTAGATATTGCGCTTCGTATTCGCTCCATCTTAACGAATAACTTTGAAGATGTTGAGGTGAAAATGAGCCGTACGAGTGACAGCAATAAAAATCTACAACAACGGACAAATGAAGCAAATAATTGGGATGCTGATTATTATGTATCCATCCATTGCAACGCATTTAATGGCAGTGCACAAGGTTATGAAGATTATATCCATAATCAATTAAGTAATTCTTCAAGGACAGCAGATTATCGGAATATCATGCACGAAGAGATTACAAAAGTAAATGGACTAACGAATCGTGGAAAAAGAAAAGCAAACTTCCATGTATTACGAGAAACAAGGATGTCGGCCTTTTTATCTGAGAATGGATTTATTGATAATATTCAAGATGCTGCTTTAATGAAGCAATCGTCATGGAAGCAAAACGTTGCGCAGGGTCATGTAAATGGTATCGCAAGGGCATTTAATCTAAAACCCAAAAATGGTGGTACTGGAAAACTATACAAGGTTATTGCTGGGTCATTTAAGGCAAAGGATAATGCAGATGAACGGGTTACCTTTCTTAGTGCGAAAGGTTTGGATGCTTATGTCACAACAGTTACTATTTCTGGTGAACCATGGTATAGGGTGCAAGTTGGAGCATTCTCGAATAGAGAGAACGCAGAATCTCGTTTGAGAGCAGTTGAAAATACTGGGGTTGATGGTTTTATAGTGGAGGAATAATTGATACAGTAAGAATGGCTAAAAAATGATGAAAGACTGGCTTAATATCCAGTCTTTTCTCTTTATATCTTTAAATCCTTTGGGGCTTCTCCTTTTTTATTCATTAACCGTATCGCTACAGGCTCAACCTCTAGAATCAGATAATTTGGATCATCCGGCCCATCAAAATAAATCTTCATATCTTCGTTCCATAGCTGCTTTTTCATTTCTTCAGATTGGTTAAAGGATACTTTACCTTGATACTCTACGAACGCATCACCAAAGCCGTCACCCTCATATCCAATGATAATATGTGTATAAGGATTATTGTCTATTTCTTCCGTTTTATCTGCGTCTTTATGTGTTGGTGTAAACAGCTTTAGCCCCCTATGGAAGAATGTCATATAGCGAGAATGAGGTTTATTACCTTTTATCGTAGCCATTGTGCCTGTATGACTTTCATCGAGAATTTTTTCTATGTTTGCTTTAATTTCTGTTTGTTCCATTGATTTGCACTCCTTTTCGTTGAATGTAATTAGTATTTGTGAAATCAAGGAAAATAATCCATTTCTACATAACTTGTATCAAGGTATTAACCATTTAGCAAAAGCAAGCAAATCAGCAAACTGCAGATCGGCCTCAACATTATCTTCTTTCCTACTTCCAACCAAAACTGTCTTTGCCCCAGCTTTTTTCCCTGCTTCAATATCTGGGGCCCGATCCCCTACCATATAGCTTTCACCCACATCAACATGATACTTTTTCGCCAAATCCAAAATCATTTGCGGTTCTGGCTTCCGACATGCACATCCTGCATGAGGTTTATGTGGGCAATAGGAAATAGCTTCAACACTTGCCCCATATTCCGCCAGATCATCTTTCATCTTGTTATGTACCTTATCAAGCATCGACTCCTTCATATATCCAAGTCCAATTCCACCCTGATTCGTAACCACAAATACCTTATATCCTGCTTTGTTAAACCTTTTAATCGCTGCGCCAACTCCATCCAAAAGATAAAAGTCTTTCGGTTTGTTTACAAATTTCACCCGATGACTTAGGACTTCATTAATGACACCATCACGATCTAAAAAAATACCAACATTCATATGCTCACCCTCTTCCTATACATTGTTTCCATTTCCTGTAATTTATAATTAACTTATTTTAATAGTAAAAAGGAGGAAATCGAGGGTGTAAACTAACTTTTTACATTTTTATAGTGGCAATGGTTAAACTAAAGATTAAATGTAATATATAAGGAGGACACATACATGGACAACACACACGAATTCGTTGAAAAGGTAAAAGAAAATCAAAGAAAAGATTTAAAAAATAAGAAAAGTCAGGGAAAAGGCCATCCAGATCAGGTCTTACCAAACAAAAAACATTAGAATATGTGGCACATGAAAAGGCAGGGGCAATCGAACGATTGCTCCTGCCTTTTAAATAGTAATGTTCACACTTTATTACTAATTTACTTGTATGATTCAAAATCTAGTGGAAAAAATAGTTAACAAGCTGCTTAATTGCAATGTCTACATAAATATGGAGGTTGTTAGATGGAAAAAGATAGGGTAAAGCAAATTATTCAGTCACATAAATTAATCCCCGTTAACTACAATGGAAAACCCGTTTATATTAACCAAATTGACGAGCAAAAAGAAGTTGCACGCGTCTTCCCTCTTGATAATTTGAACAGTGAATATGATGTTGAAATATCCAACCTACATGAATTCTGATCATTAAGACAAGAAAGTGTCCTTTTTGCTGTACTTTCTTTAGATTCGTAAATGAAATACTTCCTTTTGGTCTTAGGACGCTTGCAATGTAATGCCCCTGAATTCCAATGCAACCCAATCAAAATAGGCAGCCAGTAAAACCAGCTGCCTATCAATTATTATTTTCGAAGTTCTTTAAACGCTTTACCCCAAGCGATTACTTGGTCTAACATTTGGTTAGCATTTGCTTCATGATAATCTGCTGGTTTGAATTCACTCATGTTTTCAAAGTCAGACATTAGAGAGAATGTTACTGCAGTACGCACGTCTGCAACCTGTAGCTCGCCTAAAATTAGACGTAGGTTTTCGTGTGCACGAGCCCCACCTAAGCTACCATATCCAACAAATCCAGCCACTTTATTTTCAACTTCGGATTTCAGGTAGTCTAAAGCATTTTTCAACGCCCCACCTACAGCATGATTATATTCAGGTGTAACAAAGATATAGCCATCATATGAGGCCATCTTCTCAGACCATCCTTTAATCGCCGTTTCAGCTTCTACTTGTGTCTCTTCGGATAAAGCTGCACCAAGTAATGGTAAATGATAATCAGCAAGATCTACAATTTCATATTCCACATTTGCATCATTACGTTTCGTAGCGAAATCATATGTCCAGGTTGCTACCGCTTCAGCATTACGCCCCGCGCGTACACTACCGACAACAATACCAATCTTTAATGTATCCTCTACAACTGTTTCTTCCTCTTTCACAGACTTACCAAATAATTTATTTAGAAATCCCATGGTACACCACTTTCATTTCTTTTATTTTTCACGTACAGTTTTTAACGCGCCACTCCAAGCAATAACTTGGTCAAGCATTTGGTCAGCATTTGCTGCGTGGTATTCAGCAGGTTTAAATACACTCATGTTTTCAAAATCAGACATTAGTGAGAATGTTACTGCAGTACGAACGTCTGCAACTTGTAACTCACCTAAAATTAAGCGTAGGTTTTCATGTGCACGTGTTCCACCTAAGCTACCATATCCAACGAAACCAGCTGCTTTGTTGTTTAACTCGGGATTTAAGTAGTCTAGTGCATTCTTCAATGCACCACCTACAGCATGGTTATATTCAGGAGCAATAAAGATATAGCCATCAAATGAAGCCATTTTTTCAGACCAACCTTTAATTGCTGTTTCAGCTGCAGCCTGTCTATCTTCTGGTAACGCAGCACCTAAAAATGGAAGGTCATAGTTAGCAAGGTCTACAATTTCATATTCTACATCAGCATCATTGCGTTTATTTGCAAAGTCTAAAGTCCAGTTTGCTACTGCTTCCGCATTACGACCTTGACGTACACTACCTAAAACAATACCTATTTTTAACAAATTTATTTCCCCCTATTATTTCTTGTACCTAAAGATACAAGTGCTCTTTTGATTTTAATTCAATATACTTGAATTTAATATAAATATAACATCCTTTTTTCGTTATTGCAACATATTTAATTCTTTTTTATTATAAACTTACTTTAAGTAATTAACAATAAAGAATACGGACCTAATAACAATTTAATTGCAACATAATATACAAATTCTGAAATTTCATATAAAATTAAATATATACAAATAAAGGTGGTGTGCTATGGACAATATTAAAGACACGGTACTTGAAGTGGTGAAGTCTATTCTACCCATCACAATTGTCATTACTGTACTGCAATTTACATTAATATGGCTTCCTATGGAAACATTTTTACAGTTTTTAATTGGTGTTCTTTTCGTAGGAGTTGGACTGATTCTCTTTTTATTAGGCGTCAATATTGGACTACTGCCTGTTGGTGAGATGATTGGAGCTGCATTACCAAAAACTAAGAAACTGTGGGTTATCATTTTCTTCGGATTCTTATTAGGTCTGGTCGTTACCTTCGCTGAACCAGATGTACGTGTCCTTTCTACACAGGTTGAACAGGTATCAGCTGGTGCAATTCCGAAAAGTATTCTTATTCTTTCTGTAGCACTTGGTGTAGGTATCTTTGTTGCACTTGCAATGGTACGCATAATATTTAATATTAATATCGTCTATCTATTAACAGTTGGTTACGGTCTCATCTTTCTTTTAGCTGCTTTTACTCCTCAGGCGTACGTTCCGATTTCCTTTGATTCTGGTGGTGTAACAACTGGACCATTAACTGTTCCTTTTATTATGGCTTTAGGTGTTGGGGTGGCCAGTGTAATGAAAGGGAAATCTGCCTCAAGCGATGGATTTGGGCTTATCGCTCTTGCTTCCATAGGTCCGATTCTTTCCGTATTGCTATTGGGGGTGATTTACGGATGACCCTACACGTATTTAAAGGTTTTGGCGAAACAATGATGGAAGTAATGACTGCCTTATCACCTTTGCTTATTCTATTTATTTTATTTCAAATCTTTTTACTCAAACTTCCCACTAAAAAGATCAAAAATATTTTAGTTGGCTTTTTTCTTGCATTTCTAGGACTTTCCTTTTTCTTACAGGGGGTACATATTGGATTTATGCCATTTGGAGAACTTATGGGGGAAAAACTAGGAACAGTAAATCTAAGCTTACTAATTATTATTGGTTTTATTCTAGGGTTTTTCGCCATTTTTGCCGAGCCCGCGGTGAGTGTGTTACTACACCAAGTAGATGAAGCCTCTGGGGGATACATTCCGCAAAAGGTTCTTCTCTACACATTGTCCATTGGAGTAGGTATAGCAATCGCTTTATCCATGGTCCGAATCATTTTAGGCATTTCCCTATGGTATTTTATCTTGCCAGGATATATAATCGCATTAGTTATGGTGAAATATACGTCAAAAACGTTTACATCCATTGCATTTGACTCAGGTGGTGTGGCAACAGGTCCAATGACCGCGACGTTTATTTTGGCTTTGTTTGTTGGAATCGCTTCCGTAACAGAGGGAAGCGATCCACTTCTAGATGGTTTTGGAATGGTAGCTCTAGTAGCACTTGCTCCAATTTTATCTGTTCTCACACTAGGAATCCTTTATAGCAGAAAGGAGAAGGCTCAGGATGACAAAAACCAAGTCAGGTCAGAAGCTGATCGTGACAATAGTTAGAAAAGAGAAAGCGAAGAAAGTCATTCAAGCTTCTAAGAAATCGGGTGCTCAAGGTGGAACTACACTTTTAGGGAAGGGCTTTCGGATACAAGACAAAACCCACTTCTTAGGCATTCCAGTTGAGCGTGAACGGGAGATTATTTTAACCGTTGTTCCAGCAAACATCTTTCCGGATGTAATGAATGCTATCGTTGAATCCGTTCATTTAAATAAACCAAAACAAGGAATCGGTTTTGTAATTGACACAAAAAAAATCAGCGGTATTTCACATAGAAGTGGAATTGAGGAGAATAACGATGAATTAAGTAATGAGGGGGCTTATGACATTATGGATGAACAGAAAGTGTTATATGACCTGATTATTACGATTGTAAATAAAGACCACAGTGATAAGGTAATTGATGCTTCTAAGAAGGCTGGTGCAGAAGGTGGTACGATTCTACACGGTCGTGGTACAGGGATTCATGAACAAGCAAAACTATTTAATATTACCATAGAACCTGAGAAAGAAATTGTGTTAACACTAATTAGCAGGGATAAAACGAGTGACGTATTAAAGTCGATTGAAGAAGATGGGGAATTAAACCAACCTGGAAAAGGGATTGCCTTTGTAATTGAAGTCGAAAAAACCGTTGGGATTAATCATATTCTAAACCGAATGGTTAATGAAAAATGGGAAAGTAATCAATAGTAGCAAAGAGATGGGGGAATACTCATCTCTTTTTTATATCTTCTTTTGCTACTGATGGACAACGATACATTTATATTATCTTCCGTATGTTTGTCTATTCACACTGAACTTCTAATCATACCTTATAGTAACAGGAAGAAAGGAGGAGAATGCATGCCAAGATACCGAAGATACAACAATAATAATAACGATGTTGCTGGAGTATCCAATTGTAACGATAATCGAGAAATCGTTATTAACGCTGATGAAGTGGTCATTCGTGCAAATAAAGTTATTGTTAACGATAATGACCACCACTGTAAACGTTCAGATGTAGGTGGTGCCTCTGATGAGGAAAAACATCATAAATATGATGACATTGCTGGTGATTTTGATTGGAATAATGGCAGTAAAAGGAGAAATCCTTGGTTCTAAATACGATAAGGGGCTTTATGGGTATTCCATAAGCCCTTTTTTATATCTTTCAATAGAAGATTTTGGCTGTATGCAAACCGAATAAATACATAAGGAATACAAAATATAGTACTACAGCCACCAAAAGGAGGAAATCATGGATAATAAACGTGCCCAGGAAATATTGGACTCGATCACAATGGTTAATGTTAATTACCGTGGTATACCCGTTTATATTAAAGACGTAAACGAACATGAAGCAACCGTATTTCCACTAGATGAAATGGATCACGAGCAAATTGTGGATTTACATGGCTTAGACGAAGTAAACCTCATTAACAATAACGATTGAAACCTCCAACTCTGGGGGTTTTTCTTCTATCCCTTAACATATACTTTTTATCGCGAAAGCAATCCTCGTGCCACGGCCACTTGTCCCCCTTGAATGTACACTCTAGGAACACGTTTTCCAATTAAGCAAACAATTTCATAATGAATCGTGTCAAGTAAATCAGCTATTTCCGAAAGAGGAATCAAACCATCACCAGAATCACCAAATATGACAAATTCATCATCCATATTAACCTCTTTTAATGTAGTAATATCGATCATCGATTGATCCATGCAAATCCGTCCAACGATAGGAACTCTTTTTCCATTTACCGTTACATGACCTTTATTAGAAAGAGACCTCGAGAAGCCATCTGCATAACCAACTGGAATTGTGGCAATAATCGCGTTTTCAGAAGGTGTATATGTACAACCATAGCTTATTGGATTTCCCGACTCAACGGTTTTAATCATTACCGCCTTGGTTTTAAAGCTCATTGCCTGTTTTAACGTAATTTTATCGCGTAAATGATTATCAGGATATAACCCGTATAAACTAATTCCTACCCGAACCATGTCTAGATGCATTTCAGGGTAGGAGATCGTTGCAGCACTATTACAGCAATGCTTTATTGGAATGTGGATCCCATTCACTTCCAAATAGGAAGTAATAGCCTTAAATACTTCAAATTGTTTATAGGTATACGATGGATCTGGGTTATCCGCATCTGAAAAATGCGTATATATCCCCTCAATCTGTACAAATTTAGATTGAAGTAATTGAGTAAGTTTGAGCACCTCATCTTTATCCCTGAGTCCAATCCGATTCATTCCACTATCAATTTTTATATGTACTTTTACAGAATGTTCCAACTCTACTGCAGTCTTAACAATTTGTTTAGCAATATCCTCTGTAAAAATCGTTAATGTAATGTCATTTTTTATAGCTTCCATAAGAGCAGTTGGAGAAACCAATCCCGTATACCCAAGAACTAAGATGGGTGACTTGATACCTTTCTTTCGAAGTTCTATCGCCTCATCTAGTAGTGCGACCGCTAAATAATCAGCACCGGCTCGGAGTGCAGCATTTCCAACTTCAACTGCACCATGTCCATAACCATCTGCTTTAACTACTGCCATAAACTTACTTTTAGGACGCATGCAATCTTTAAATGCTTTGACATTCGCTTGAATGGCATCTAAGGAAATTTCAACCCATGTATCACGATAACTAGCATTTTGCATAAAAAATCTCTCCTTAGAGAAAAATTGAATTAGCATTGGCTGTCTTAAAGATATAATTTGTAACCTAAAAGATATAAACTTCGAACTGACTTAATTCAGGTTATTTTAAATCGGAGCAAATCTCGCCGTCCGGGATTGCTCCGGGCGCATAGGCCTAGGTGAGACTACGTAGTGCGTTAGCACGGAGGAGGCTCAGTGCAGCCGCCCTAAGGTGCGCGAATTGTGTTTCTGGAACGACGTGCTTCACACAACACTGATTAAAGAAGTCCACAGTTTACACAAATAGTAACAAACAATATAAAAAGAGCCTTTAGCATTTAATATGTATATTCTATCACTACCTATCTTATCAAAAAAGGATGAACAAAAGTAGAAGAGAGCGATACCAACCATCGCTCTCTTCTACTTATTTATTTGCCTTTTGTTTTTGGACAATAATTCTATTTTTCTGCAAATCATCAGATTTCGAAATGGCATTCATCACAAAGGTGGATACATCTTCAATTTTCTCAGAAAGAAAGCTCGTTCTCTCAAAAAGGATGGAACGGAAATAATCCAATTGTCGACTAATCTTCTCTGATAATGCCTCCTGATCACCTAATCGCTTGAGCACATCTTGATTATTTTGCTCCTGTAACGATAATTTGTCAGCCATTTGCATTTGAGTAGTAATTTGCTTATCCATTTTTCCCATCATTTCGTTATTTGAATTACCATACTCCTGCAACTGATTTACAATTGTTTGTTGCGTATTACCCATGTGTGCTAGCACTTCCTTCATCTCTTGTTCAGATAAACGATTTTCTTTCAATATGGATTGTATTTTTATATTTTCTGTTTCTAATCTTTTCAGTTCTTCTATCACGTGCTTTTCGAATTGTTCCTGCTTTATATTCATTTCCTTTAATTCTGTTAGTTGTTCATTAAATGCATTCCACTTCACTGATTGTCTTTGCTCTTGTGCTTCATATAAACCTTTTAGTCCATGAAATGACTTTTGCAGTGAAAGATTTACGTCCTTTTGTTGCTCAATCATCTCTGCCATAGGCTTTTTTATAAAAATACCTTGGTTTGGTTCGGAAAGATTCTTGTTATTTTTATAAATAGATGGTTGTTTATGGTTAATATATAATCCCATTATTCCCCTCCTTTACGCGACCCCCTTTGTTATCTTATGCACCCCAAGGAGTGAGCGGTACTTGTGACTCAATGGTTTGCATGCAAAAAAATAGGTAGAGAGTTAAATATAAACTCCCGACCTATTTCATTTTTTGAGTAAATATATATGGTGAATTACTTTTTGATATGCATTTTATACATCTGTATAAAGTGTTCTGGTGATGATTTTACTATGTAGGAATATACTCCTTTTGAAGTATGAAGATAGAGGAGTCCTCCTTTAACACCAACCAAACGATATGACATGTCTAGTATATCTTTAATCGGAAACTCCCGGTGTTTGGTGATAATTTTTTCGTTGTACAAATACATTGTACGCTCATGTTCAATATCAACTTGTTCAATACTAGTAACTCGCCTCTCAACCTTTATATAGGGTTGTTCAGCTATAAGATACATATACTTTCCCCCAGCCCCTAACGAATTAGCTTAAGTAACTGTAACTGAACATAGTCATCTCTTAAGCGCACATTACCCTTTAACAAATTGGAAATTGTTCATTCTCCATTTTAACCATTGATACTCACGTGTTTTCCTTGGTAGAAATTGACGAATATCATCTTCATGGTAGCCGACTTGAAGTCTCTTTTCATCAACTATAATTGGACTTCTTAATAATCTAGGATGCTTATGAATCAATGCAAGCAACTCTTGTAATGGGATCGTATCCATTTCTAAATCTAAGTCTTTATAAATCTTTGACCTTGTAGAAATAATCTCATCTGTACCATCAACTGTCATTCTTAAAATACCCTGTAGTTCACTAACCGTTAGTGGTTCTTTTAAAATATTTCTTTCAACAAAATTAATTTCTTGATTGGTAAACCACTGTCTCGCTTTCCGAGTTGACGAACATGCTGCGCCATATATCGTAACTGTCATCTATCATTCTCCATTTCTTTTTTATATTTTCCTAATATATAATACGTTTTTATTTTCTTATTAGATTCATTCTCTCTTATAAATTCCATTTTTTATGAGATTCATTTCAATCGTAAAATTCTCTATTGCTTCTCGATCGGATAACTCTCTTGAGTATTTCTCCACGAAGTTACGAAATGCAACTGCTGTTACAATTTGCATAATATGAAAGACTTCTTGATCCTCTTTAATATTTAATCTATCCTTATTAACTAATGCAATCATCTCTTTAAAGTGATCATTACTCGTATCGAAAATAGAGGTAAAGATATTCTCCATTTTGTGGGTAACATTTAACATCGCGTTTTTTAGGAACTTCCTCTCCTCTTCATCAGGGAGTTCTACTAAAAACTCATGATACACTTCAGCCATCGCATCTATGATGTCTCCATCATGCTTCTCTAATTTAGAAACAAAGAAATCTCTTCTTTCTTTTGTTTGTTCATTTAATAGATAGAAATATACATCCTCTTTATCTTGAAAATACTGATAAAAGCTACCTCTTGGGATACACGCTTCTTTCACTATATTCGCTATAGAAGCCTCTGCTAATGGTGCTCTTGCAAATTCCTTTTCAGCTGACTTAATTAGATTCTGCCTTTTACGCTCAGGTAAGTTAAAAAATGTTTGCTTTGGCAATGCTCTTCCTCCAAATCCTCCGAAAGTGACACGATGTCATGCTGTTATTTTTATAATAAATGACAGCGTGTCACTTGTCAACATTTTTATGACAAGTTGTCACTTTATACCTGATAATATTAATGTACCAAATTATTGTGGCAATAATATGGGAATTTTATGTTCATTTAGCCTATTTTATAAAAGATTGTTGCTTTTTTCGTCTTTTGCAAATTACTTAATAGATGATGTAAACTCCGAACTAAATTAATTCAGATTATCTTAAATCGGAGCAAAACTCGCCGTCCGGGATCGCTCCGGGCGGATGCTTTCCGCGGGCACGGCCTCAGCCCCCTCAGAAGCAAAGAACGCTTCTTCCTGGTCTTCGGACACGTGCTTTTCCCGCAGGAGTCACCGCCCTCCACTCACCCGGACTAGTAAGGTAGACTATGTTTTTTGACTTTCCATATCGTAGGGGATGATGGTTAGTAACTTAAACCTAGTGTGTTTCCCGAAACAATGTGTTTTGCACAATACTGAATTAAATAGATCCGAAGTCTATACAAAATGCTAATTATAAAAAATAAGAAATTATACAAAACAGCCTTCATTTAAGAAAAAATTTAGAGAATGATACTTACTAAGTATCAAATAATAAGAAGGATTTGCTCCAATTACTAAATCCAAGGAGGCGTTTAGAATGAAATATATTGTTATGGTCTTAAGCCTGATGAGCATGATATTCGTCGTTGATACAGTTAAAGCCGAGGAGATGATGCGTGTACGTCTAGTTAACCATCTAGGAGATACGGAACAACTTAATGTTTCTTTTGAAGGGGAATATTTCACCCTAGATCCAACCGTTCATTTAGAGGAAGGCGTTACATATACATTAACGAAAAAGAATGAAAAATTAATTGTAGAAGGAGGGGAAGAAACATATGTTACAAGTGAACCCTTCCTTCTTATCCCTAGTACATACGACTACCAGCACAGTGTTTCTATTAATGAAAGGCCATATTTAGGAGCAATGGAAATTAGGATAGAAGATAATAAATTTATCCGCCCCGTCAATCAATTGCCATTAGAAGATTACTTGAAGGGCGTCGTTCCCTTTGAGGTATTCCCTGAATGGAGCCTTGAAACCCTAAAGGCACAATCACTTGCAGCAAGAACATATGCAGCCATGCATTCAGGTAAAGAAATTGATGATACCATAAGCTATCAAGTTTATGGCGGGTATATGTGGGATAAAAATACAACAAAGGCTGTCAACGAAACAGAGGGAGAGGTTATAACGTATAAAGATAAATTAATCAGTGCCTTTTATTCTGCTAGCAATGGTGGCATGACAGAAAACAATTCCCATGTATGGGGAGGGGAAGCCTTACCGTTCTTCCCAATAAAAGAAGATCCATATGACCCTACCCACCCGTGGGAATTCTCCATCCATGAAACCCAGATTGACTTAGATGATATAAATGGAACAGATCCAAAGTGGTGGGATGACTTAGAGGAAAAAGACTCGGAAATTACAACGAACATAAAGAGTTGGTTAAATAGAAACGGATACCCTGGAGATATTAAAATTCTTTCCATTCCATCTTTTGAAATATCGGGAGAACAGCTTGCATCTGATCGTAGTGTAATTGGTTCAATCTCCGTCGATTTTTTATGGCAATTATTTGATGGCATGGTGTTATATCAGCAGGTAAACCTTCAGGACGTACAACTTAACCGCATCCGTCCAATCATTGGTGGAAACATCTTTAAAAGCTATCTGATTGAATCACTAGAGAAGGATAACAATGTCTATACCATGGAGGGGAAAGGATATGGACATGGGGTCGGAATGAGTCAATGGGGGGCATCTGTTATGGGTGAGAATGGGAAATCCTATAAAGAAATCATTGAATTTTACTTCCCGAAGACGTCAATATCTAATTTAGAATCAGATTTTTGACATATATCTAAACCTTCAGCTCTAATTATTAAAACGATTAAAAAAAGTGATTCCATATTTATACTTTTCGTGTATAATTATTTCGTTATGCACCTGAAATGCAAAATATATTTTCTAATGAAAATGGAGGGTTGTGCGAATGAGCAACACGATTATCCAATTTAAAAATGTAACAAAACAGTACGATAGTGATCCAACCGTATTAAACGATGTAAGTTTTGAGATTGAAAAAGGGAAATTTTATACCCTTTTAGGTCCTTCAGGGTGTGGAAAGACAACGATTTTACGGTTAATCGCTGGGTTTACAGAAGCAACAACTGGAGAGATTTATTTTAATGATAAGAGAATCAATCAAGTACCTGCAAATAAACGACAAGTAAATACCGTATTTCAAGATTACGCACTTTTCCCTCATTTAAACGTGTTTGAAAATGTTGCATTTGGATTACGAATTAAAAAAATGAAAAAAACAGATATCGAAGCAAAGGTAAAAGAGGCATTAAGCTTTGTAAATTTAAGTGGCTATGAAGCACGTGAAATTAAAGAAATGTCAGGTGGGCAACGTCAACGGGTAGCTATTGCACGAGCAATCGTTAACGAGCCCGAGGTTATTTTACTAGATGAACCATTATCGGCACTTGACCTCAAATTGCGTTATCAGATGCAATATGAATTAAGAGATTTACAAAAACGTCTTGGCATTACATTCATCTTCGTTACACATGACCAAGAAGAGGCACTTGCAATGTCAGATGAAATCTTTGTCATCAATAAAGGAAAGATACAACAGAGTGGTACACCTAACGATATATATGATGAGCCAATCAACCGCTTCGTTGCAGACTTTATCGGTGAATCAAACATTGTTAAAGGAACAATGACCCGAGATTATCTTGTAGAATTTGTCGGGAAGCGATTTGAATGTGTTGATATGGGGATGAATACGAATGAGCCAGTAGAGATTGTTATTCGGCCAGAGGATTTAGAAATCACCTCATTTGACGAAGGGATGCTGCAGGTAAATGTTCATTCACAGCTGTTCCGTGGTGTGCACTATGAAATTACTGGAATTGATCAGGACGGGAATGAATGGCTTGTCCATTCAACGAAAAAAGCAAATGTAGGAGATAATATCGGCCTCAAATTTGCACCTGAAGCCATTCATGTCATGCGCTTCAACGAAACAGAAGAGGACTTTGACAAGCGACTTGATTCCTATACGGAGGGAGATGCAAATGAACAATAAGTTGTCCCGTAATCTATACATGATTCCGTATGCAATATGGATACTTTTGTTTGTTATTGCTCCTATCTTACTTGTTGTTTATTATTCTTTCATTGATACCCAGGGCAATTTCTCTTTTGTAAATTACGAGAAGTTCTTTTCATCTGTTTATTTAAAAATGACATTAAGCTCGTTCTGGTATGCCTTTTTAATCACATTAATCTCCTTAATCATTGCATACCCAACTGCTTACTTACTTACAAAAACGAAACATAAACAGCTATGGTTATTGTTAATTATTGTACCATCCTGGATCAATCTGCTTTTAAAGGCCTATGCATTCATTGGAATCTTTGGAACATATGGTGTTGCAAATAGTTTTCTAGAGGTTGTAGGTATTGGTACACAGCAATTGCTATTTACTGATTTTAGTTTTATCTTTGTGTCTGTTTATATCTTTATTCCATTTATGATTTTACCAATCTTTAATGCATTAGATAATGTAAATCCTACACTACTTGATGCAGCAAACGATCTTGGAGCTTCAAAATGGACAACCTTCCGTCGTGTTATCTTCCCGATAACATTAGATGGGGTTAAATCAGGGATACAAATTACATTTATTCCTGCACTTTCTCTATTTATGTTAACAAGACTGATCGCAGGGAATCGTGTCATTACACTTGGAACGGCAATTGAACAACATTTCCTCGTAACCCAAGACTGGGGGATGGGGGCTACAATTGCTGTATTCCTAATTATCGCTATGTTTATCATCATGTTTATTACTGGACATAGAAAGCGAGGGGCGTAATATGACGAAAAAACGACCTTTTGCAAATATTTTTCTTGCGATTATCTTTATCATTCTTTATGCACCGATTTTCTATTTAATTTTCTACTCCTTTAATAGTGGTGGAACGATGAGCGGATTTGACGGCTTTACACTCGATTGGTATAAAGAACTGTTTCAAGATACTAGGCTTCTAATAATTGTTCTGAACACATTAGTGATTGCTTTGTTGTCTGCACTTATTTCAACGATTATTGGTGTACTCGGTGCCATTGCGATTCGTTCCTTTAAACGAAAACAACAAAATACACTATTATCCTTTAATAATGTATTAATTGTAAGTCCAGATGTCATCATCGGGGCATCATTCTTAATTCTATTTACGATTGCAGGATTCCGACTTGGGTTCTATTCGGTATTACTATCCCATATTGCATTTAGTATTCCAATTGTCGTTCTCATGGTCTTGCCAAAGCTATCTGAAATGAGCCCAACACTTATCGACGCAGCGAAAGACCTTGGTGCTAGTAATTGGAATGTGTTAACGAAAGTAATTTTACCTTATATTACACCTGGGATCTTCGCTGGTTTCTTTATGGCCTTAACGTATTCGCTAGACGATTTTGCAGTTACATTCTTTGTAACAGGTAATGGATTCTCCACACTTTCTGTAGAAATCTATTCATTGGCACGGCAAGGAATTTCATTAAATATTAATGCTTTATCATCCCTTCTGTTCTTAGCAACTATTCTCCTTGTAATCGTGTATTACTATGTTACAAAGCGGAGCGGAACGAGAGGAGTGAATTTTAGAAAATGAAAAAACTCATGCAAGCATTCGTTGCTATTGTGATTGTTTCTGCCTTACTTTTAGTTGCCATTAACCGATTAAATGCGTCTGCTGGTTATTCAGGTGATAACACGTTAACGGTATATAACTGGGGCGACTACATTGATGAGGAATTAATTGAGCAGTTTGAAGAGGAAACAGGAATCACCATCATTTACGAGACGTTCGATTCGAATGAAGCAATGATGACAAAAATTGAGCAAGGTGGGACGTCTTATGATGTGGCCGTACCATCTGAATATACCATTGAGAAAATGATTGAACAGGATCTACTTATTGAACTTGATCATTCAAAACTTCCTAACTTAGAGAATATTGATGAGCGCTTTATGGACCTTGCCTTTGATCCGGGCAATAAGTACTCTGTCCCCTATTTTTGGGGAACGGTAGGAATCGTCTATAATAAAGAAATGCTCGGTGATATGACTTTCTCTAGCTGGGACGACTTATGGAATCCTTCGTTGGAAAATGAGATTCTTCTCGTTGACGGTGCACGTGAGGTTATTGGAATGGGTCTAAATAGTCTTGGCTATTCCTTAAATGATACCAATAAAGATCACTTACAAGAAGCAACGGAAAAATTAAAGACGTTAACACCTAACATTAAAGCAATTGTCGGTGATGAGAATAAATTACTGATGGCGAACGAAGAAGCTGCCGTTGCACTTGTGTGGTCAGGGGACGCATCAGAGATCATGTTTGAAAATGAAAACTTAGATTATGCTGTCCCTGAAGAAGGATCAAATCTGTGGTTTGATAATATGGTCATTCCATCCACCGCAAGAAATGTTGATGGGGCACACCAATTTATTAATTTCATGTTAGATGCTGAGGTTGCTGCACAAAACACGGAATATGTTAGTTATTCCACACCAAACAAAGAAGCACTTAAACTGATGCCAGAGGATATGGTAAAAGATGAGCGTTTCTATCCATCTCCAGAATTAACGGAGAAATTAGAGGTTTATGAGAACCTTGGTAAAGAAAACTTATCCTATTATAATGATTTGTTTTTGGAATTTAAGATGTATCGGAAATGATTGATGCTGATGCTGCTCTAAATGTGAACTTTGGCGTTCTACATGTGAACTTTGGCGATTTGCTTGTGAACTTCAGCGAAATGCTTGTTAACTTTGGCGAATTCACTGTGAACTTCAGCGATACTCGAAATAAAGTAGGGAAACCATTCTCATGGCTTCCCCCTTATCAAACCGTACGTGCCCTATTAAGGCATACGGCTTACCCATATGTTACAATGATTATCAAGAGGATGCGTTCCAGGCATTTTG
>NZ_RBZO01000037.1 GCF_003628445.1 Oceanobacillus bengalensis | reverse complement strand
TGTAAAATTAAGTTGGGTCATCATCAATTCCTCCTATTACGATATTTTTGTGGTTAAAAACATTGTAACATGGGGTTGATGATTGGCCCTTTTCTTTTTACACAATTATACGGGCTTAATCCGCCAGCACGAGGAAATCGCGCGTCAGCACGGGAAAATCGCGCGCCAATCCGAGAAAATCGCGCGTCAGTCCGAGAAAAATCGCGCATCACAACGCGGGATTCAAGCGCTAGTGACAGGCACTACTTTTACAACAGCATTTAAAAAGGCTTGGTTCAAATTTTTTAGAACCAAGCCTTATTTTGCTATGAATTAAACGCAAGACCTATGATAAATTAAGTTGTTGTCTGATTCCGCGCTTTGCATCCTCTATAGAAATAGATTCTTCTTTTCTCCTTTGTTTAACTTATATACGAATAAGGAGGAAATGGAAGGAAATAAGCGAACCCTCTCTTAAAAAGCGTTAATAGTAAAACTGTACGCACAATATGAACTGAAATAACAGGATATACAGTTTGAATTGTACAATTAAGATTGATATAGTTTTAGGAGTTGTTAGTAATTTAAACATCAAAATGATAATAGTGGCAAATAAGTAATAAAGGGGAGCAATATAGTATGTTTAACTTTAAATTGAAAAAATTAGGAATCATTTCGGTTTTATCTTTATCACTTGTAGCAGCTGGTTGTGGACAAGAAGAGACAGTTGATGGTGCGAATAGTGAGAATGACGGCGGAGATGAGGCCACATCGAATGTTAGTGAAGAGCTGGAATATACCATTACTGGTATTGAACCTGGAGCCGGGCAAACTGAAACGACGAACAATGTGATTGCTGAATACGAGAGCATGGCTGGTTGGGAACAGGAATTATCTTCATCAGCTGCAATGTTAACACAGCTAGGGGATGCTATCGGAAATGAAGAACCAATTATAGTGGCTGCATGGTCACCACACTATAAGTTTGCTAAATATGACCTCAAGTACTTAGAAGATCCTAAAGGCATCTTTGGTGAAGAGGAATACATTACAACAATCGTCAGAAAAGGTTTAAAAGATGAAAAGCCTATTGCCTATACGATTCTAGATCGATTCTATTGGGAACTACAAGATATGGAATCAGCCTTACTTAAAGCGCAAGAAATGGACTTTGACTTTGAAAAAGTAGCAAGGGAATGGGTGGACAATAATCAAGATACCGTTGCAACATGGACAGAAGGTGTAGAACCAGCAGGTGGTACTTCACTAGAATTAGTTTCAACTTCTTGGGATACAGAGCTCTTTTCAGCAAATGTAGCTAAAATTGTATTAGAACAACATGGGTTTAATGTTACGCTTACACAAGTTGACCCAGCGATTATGTTTAAGGCAATTGCAACAGGTGATGCTGATGCTTCTCTATCTCCGTGGATGCCTTCAACGCATGGTGCTTTCTACAACGAGTATGAGGGTGAATTTGAAGACCTAGGAGCAAACCTTGAAGGGGCAAAAATTGGGTTAGCCGTCCCTACCTATATGGACATTGACTCCATTGAGGACCTAGAACCAAAAGAGTAATTAGTGAACATAATTAAACAAAAATCCTCCCCATTAGGTATTTGAATACTTGGTGGGGATTTGCGGTGCCTGTCACTCCTCGAAATTTGTCGGAAAATGTCGAAAATCGAACGGTGACAGGCAACCTATTTGCTTATCTTTCGTATTTCTCCTATGATGTATATATTTGATTCAGGAGCAAAGCACGTTTTAGGAGATGACATCATATGAATAAGATATTACAAAATAAAGGTTGGGTAGTTGCGATAGCGGTCTTTTGCTCGTTATTGTGGGGCAGTGCTTTCCCAGTTCTGAAGGTTAGCTACGAAGAATTACAAATGGCTCCAGATGACGTAATTGCAAAGGTCGTATTTGCGGGGATGCGTTTCTTACTTGCGGGATTACTCGTTTTAGCATTTTTACTATTTATTCGTCCGAAAAGTATCTTGGTTACGCGCAGGCAATTTTTCACTTTACTTATTCTGGGTCTAGTGCAAACCGCATTACAGTATTTCTTCTTTTACAATGGCCTAGCGAAAGTGTCAGGTATGCAAGGAGCGATTTTAAGTTCATGTGGAACGTTCTTTACAGTCCTTCTCGCACACTATTATTATAAAAATGACAAAATGAACAGCAAAAAGATGGTTGGATTAATTGCTGGATTCGCAGGAATTATTGTGGCCAACTGGGGGCAAGCATTCAATTTATCCTTTCAACTTACAGGAGAAGGATATATGATTCTATCTGGTCTTACAAGTGCCATCGCAACCATCATGGCGAAAGAGCTTGCGACAGGGATCCATCCATTTGCCATTACTGGCTGGCAGCTCAGTCTTGGTGGTGTGGTAATGCTCTTAATTGGATTGCCGCAACTCGGTGAAAATGCAATTACCTTCACACCGTTTGGCTGGGGATTGTTTATATACTCAGCACTTCTTTCGGCAGCGGCGTTCGGGTTATGGTATTCGATTTTGAAATATAATAATGCTAGTGAACTGAGCATGTATAAGTTTATTGTGCCAGTCTCAGGTGCTGTGCTTTCTGCGATGTTTATTCCTGGAGAAAGCTTATCTTTCTACATTCTAGCAGCCATTGCACTCGTTGCAGTTGGAATCATTGTAGTGAATTACCATGGAAAAAGCAAAACTACCCAAGAAGAAAAATGAGGTGCCAAAATGAGGTGCCTGTCACTTGTCGAGGATTGTTGGAATTTGTCGAAACTCGAACGGTGACAGGCACCCTTTTCATGCCATCGTGTCGGCGATATGCAATTATTTATCTAGTTCAAACGTTTGTTTGAATTCAGCTAGAGGCTGTTAGGGAAGGTGTTCTGACAAGTTGCAAGGAAGGATAATCCTTTTCCAGTCATAATGTAGGTGTAGCGGGGGAAGTATACTAAATCAAACGTTTGTTTTAACTAGTAGATTATCATCCAGATCCAATGATACGGGAGCTTTACCTAGTATCATTCCGTTGTAGTGGGGCTTTCACTAATAGTTGACAAGTACGCTTGGATTCCATCTGGTAATCGTTGATAGACGAGTCCCTGGAAGAATATATCTAAGAATAATAGTAGCGATAGGACAATGATAATCCCACCAACAAAGTAAAACATCTTTTTCTTATTGTAGAAAAACCCATGTTTGTCTAGCTTTTTCACGAAAATCCGCTTGAAAAGTAAGAGGAAGCAAATTGTTATAATGCTAATCATTGCTAAAATTACTAAAAAAATAATAAAGCCTTTCATGGAAAAAACCCCCAATTCTGGTAGTGAGATGAATTGATCATGTGGTGTTTAATTCTGCTGCCTGCATCTTGTAGAACACCAGGATAAGGTTGGAGCAGAATTAAACTGTAACAAACAAAACCCATTATACATAACTTTAGAAAAACAGGTACCAGTCACTCCCTATAATTCGACAAAATTCGGGAAGTGATAGGCACCATTTATTCCTCTTTATCAGGTTCGGGATTGGGTTCAGGATCCTTATCTGTATCAGGGGTAGGATTTGTTTCTTCCTTTGGTTCTTCACCTTCATCCGGTTGAGGATTTTCGTCTGTTTCTTCATCTACATCCGGTTTGGGATTTTCCACCGTTTCATTATCTTCTTCGGGCTTAGGTTTAGGCTGTTCCTCGTTATCTTTCTCAGGATCGGAAGTAGGCTTTTTCCCCTTATCATCAGGTTCAACTTGCTCCTCTTTATCTCGTTCTGGATCATCTTTCCCTTCTTCGTTCCAAGTCTCCTCGCCGACAGAACCAGCATTATTCGATGCGCCATCATTTGCGTCGCTGCTATTCCAGTGTACGTCATTTCCAGTTTGTGAACTTGGCTGATCTGTCCATGTCGAGATGTTTTCTTCGTCATCCACATCTGATTCAATAATCTCGATATTTTCTCCGCTGACAACAACTCTGATTTCATCTTCCAGACCTTGATAGTTAACCTTGATTGTAGTTACTCCCTCATTAATAGCTGTAAGTGGTACATCTTGTCCTTCTGTCTCACCTAATTCGATAATCGCATCATCTGCTAACGACCATTCAGGTGAAAAATCCATCACCTCACCGCCAGCATCTACTCCAGTAACTGAAAGGGTCACTTCCTCTCCGATAGCTAAAGGCTCAAGCTCCTCTGGTAGTACGGTTATTTCCTCGATAACCTGTTCCTCGACAGTTAGCTCGACCTCTTTCTTAATCGAACCAATCGTTGCAGTTATCATAACGTCACCGATTTTTCCTCCTGTAAATGTAACAAGTTTCTCATCTACATTGGAAAATTCACCTGCAGACTCATTCGCAGCAGTCCAATCGGCCGTCACTGGGATAACTGCACCATTATTCTTCTCCCAAATGAGCGATAATTCGCTGTTGTAATCCTTCTGTACATAATGTCGGTCGACTTTGATTTCAATGCTTGAAGCAAGCTCTTCTAGCAATTCTTTCAGAGCGGTATTGTCAGTCGCCGCTATTCCATCTTGTAAAGTTGTTATCAGATGATGTAAGTCGTTTAGACTACTGTATGCTGTGGAAAGAAAATAGTAAAATTGCGGTTCGTCTGCTTTTAAATCAATTCCTTCATTTAATGTGTCAATCGCATCTTCGTATTGGGAAAGTTCTATGTATGCATTTGCTAATCCGACACGGGCCTCTGTATGTAAGGCATCTTCCTTGAGCACCTTCTCGTAGTGTTTAATCGCATCTTCATATTCCTCCTTTTCGAATGCGCTCTTCGCCAACTCCAATTCATAGGACAAAGGGTTAGACTGCACTATCTGTGTGGCAAAAATTCCAACCACAGCAATGAGCGCAATGCATGTCAGGAGGATAACTACATATTTCTTCTTCATAAACGATAAGCCCTCCATGTATAAATATTATGAATTTAATTATACATGATTTTTCAGGTGCCTGTCACTCGTCGGATTTTGTCGAAAAGCGAACAGTGACAGGCACCTCAGCATAAGGTGGTTACAGGGAGAGGATAAATGATGGCGATAAAGGATAAATATTTAATCGAGCGCAGGTATATTACAAATAGGATTGCGCGAAGTGGTGGGAGAATAAATAAGGTATTATTCCTTGTGTCACATGAAACGGCGAATAATGTAGCAGATGCTGACGCCCATTTTCGTTATTTCAATAATGTTACGTTTCAAACGTCTGCACACTCTTTCGTTGACCATAAAAAAATATTAGAAATAATTCCGCTTAATGAAAAGGCGTGGCATGTCCAGTAT
The DNA here is from genome assembly GCF_003628445.1 of Oceanobacillus bengalensis. Lineage (GTDB taxonomy): Bacteria > Bacillota > Bacilli > Bacillales > Amphibacillaceae > Oceanobacillus > Oceanobacillus bengalensis. Next base: position 32,901 of record NZ_RBZO01000037.1, on the reverse strand, counting down.
CAAGTTCCAACAGACAATGTATTATTTGGTGATGATGCAAATGATGCTGCAATTGGAATTGAGCTTTGCCGTACTGGGGACTTTAACGAAGCATATGACAGGTACGTATGGTATCATGCATATCTTTGTAGAACATTTGGATTGAAGCCAAGAGAGCATATTGTGTCACATGAAGCCTTGGATCCAAGACGTCGTTCGGATCCAGAAAGCTGGTTGAACCCGAATGGCATTACATGGAACCGATTTATTCTTGATGTGGTGAAATATTATGATAATTGGGAAGAAGAAACGGAAACAGAAGTGTCGCCAGCCCCTGAGGAGGAAGTTCAGGCAGAGGAGATTGTATGGTACCTGTCTCGAGGTAATACAGGTCAAGATGTGCGGGAATTACAGCAAAAATTAAATGCCTTAGGCTACTCTCTGGCAGTGGATGGCTCATTTGGACCCGCAACCGAACGTGCAGTTAGAGACTTTCAAAGAGATCAAGGTTTAGCGGTAGACGGATCGTATGGACCAGCAACACAGAGAGCATTGCAGAATGCGAAGCCGAAGAGCAGCAGTTCAGGTTCGGGCTCTACAGGTGGAACAGTGTGGTATTTGTCCAGAGGTGACACAGGTCAAGAGGTAAGAGAGTTGCAACAAAAATTAAATGCCTTAGGCTACTCTCTGGCAGTAGATGGCTCATTTGGGCCCGCAACCGAACGTGCAGTTAGGGCTTTCCAAAGAGATCAAGGTTTAGCGGTTGATGGTTCTTATGGACCAGCAACACAGAGAGCATTGCAGAATGCGAAGCCTAGTAGTGGATTCAACTTACCGAATACAGACTACTGGGTAAAAAGTCCGCAATTTAGTGGTGCTGGTGTTAGAGAGGTCCAAGAGGCATTGGCAAGTTTAAATTTTTATCCGGATAGGGGAGCGCCAAATAACGGAATAGACGGCTATTATGGTCCGAAAACCGCTGATGCAGTGAGACGTTTCCAGCTAATTCATATGGGAGCAGATGAGGCAGATGGCAACTACGGTCCGAAAACGAAGCGGGCAATGGAGAGGGAATTGTAGCATGTGAAGGATGAAATGTGGGAGGAAATAAGTTTTTTAGGGGATGTCGCTCGAAATTCAGGAGGTGTGTTGCTCGAATTCCGGGAGGTTACGCGCGAATTACAGTAAGTGCCGCGCGAATTTCGTGAGGTGCCGCGCTCGAATTTTGGGAAGTGTCGCGCGAATTCTGGGAGGTTACGCTCGAATTTCAGTAAGTGCCGCGCGAATTTCGGGAGGTCTCGCTCGAATTACAGGGGGGGTTGCTCGAATTTGGTGAGGTCTCGCTCGAATTACAGTAAGCGCCGCGCGAATTCCGTGAGGTCTCGCGCGAATTACAGTAAGTGCCGCGCGAATTCTGGGAGGTTACGCTCGAATTACAGTAAGTGTCGCGCGAATTTCGGGAGGTGCCGCGCTCGAAATTCAGGAGGTGTTGCTCGAGTTTCGTGAGGTTCCGCTCGAAATTCAGGAGATGTTGCTCGAATTCCGGGAGATGTTGCGCGAATTTCAGGAGGTCTCGCTCGAATCACATGGGGTCACGCACCAAACTCATTTTTATTCAATGTACACTTTCCGAAAATCTGAAAGGAGCCCCCGGCCCATCACAGCCCGCCCACCACAGCCTGGCCCACAACAAAAAAGTTCGATATAATCGCAACGCAACGCGATTATATCGAACATTACTAACTAAACAATCAGCCTAGTAAAATCTCTTAAAACTATCAAAATGATCTTTCCAATATCCACTAGCTATACTAGAAATCTGCACACCGCTAGAACCTGCATGAATAAATTTATTATCTCCTAGATAAATTCCCAAATGTGAGATTCCTGCTTTATATGTATTTTCAAAGAATACGAGGTCACCTACTTGTGGTTTGTTTACATAGTAAGATCTGTCAAAGAATCCATCACTTGAGTAGCGACCAATATCGTATCCTGCTTGATTGTAGACATAATGGATAAATCCACTGCAATCAAAGCCACTTGGTGAGGAGCCACCCCATACATATTTCACGCCTTGGAAGCTCTTCGCAACACTGATAAGCTTGTCCACATCGTAATCAACGTCGGCAGTTGGTGTAGAACTAGACCCATTATCTTTAGAAGGACTATCTCCATTTCCAGCCTTCGCGCCAATGTTCAACTTCTGACCAATGTAAATCATGTCCGAGCTTAAGGAGTTCCATTTCTTCAGGTTTGCTACACTGACACCATAATTTAAGCCGATTCGTGACAAGGTATCTCCAGATTTAACCGTGTAAACAGAAGATGAGTCGACTTTTGAATCATTTGGCTTATTCGTATTTGAACCCGAATCATTCGAACTATTTGAACCTGAAGAAGTGTTTCCGCCTTTTCCAGATTCACTTACAACAAATACGTTACCAGGGAAAATTAATGTTGTGTCTAAGCTGTTCCATTTCATTAAATTGCTAAGTGATATACCGTGCTTCGAAGCAATTCCACTTAATGTGTCACCGCTTTTCACCGTGTACGTCTTTTTGGTACTCGTGTTTGAGTTTTTATTCGACTCTGGCTTTGCAGGGGCTTTACTACTTGATTTCCCGTCCGTTTCTAAGACCTGCTTCGGATAAATGACATCAGATGTCAATTTATTTATTTCCATTAATGTTTGCACACTTGTATTGTGTTTCTGTGCAATCGACCAAAGCGAATCTCCTGATTGTACTTTATAGGACGCTGCTTCGGCCTCATCCGCGCCGGCAAATGTAGCTGCAATCGCACCAGCAGCCGTTACAGTCATGATTATTTTTTTATTTGCCAATCTAGAAACCTCCCTTATTAATCTCTGTATATTCCTGTTACTATTTTATCCTTTTTTGGAAAAAAATGATAGATTAATAGAGAAAATATATATTACAGACATGTTACAAATCATTACAAAAAACATCATAGATTGTAATAATCGCTAATCATTGAAATAAATACCAACTGATTTTACAAAAAATTCATTTTCAATAGGTGAAAATATGTTATAATTTCGTTTATGATGTTGAAATGTGTATTAGTATACGGCTAGTTCCGTGAATAAGGATTTTCTTACTTAGCAAAAACACAACGGAGGTAAAGAAATGGAAGAATCGATTTCCCTCAAAGAAATATTTGAGGTCATTAAAAAGCGCTTCTTGCTTATCATCGGATTAGCGATTGGGGCTGCTTTTATTGCGGCAATTATTAGTTATTTTTTATTAACACCAGAATATGAAAATAGTTCGCAATTTCTTGTGAACCAGAGTAATCCAGACCCAGAGCAACAGGTCACACAAACGGAATTGCGTACCAATATAGAATTGATTAATACGTATAATGTGATTATTAGGAGTCCAAGAATTTTAGATGAAGTGGCAAATGAGCTGAATCTTGATATGAGTAGCGGGCAATTAGCGCAGAAAATCAATGTATCAAGTGCTGAGAACTCACAAGTTGTGACAGTTACAGCGACAGATGCAGATCCCGTGCTTGCAACAGATTTAGCGAATACCACAGTGGAAGTTTTTCAAAAAGAAATTCCAGAATTAATGAATGTAAATAATGTGAATGTATTGTCAGAGGCTGTTTTATCAGAGAATCCATCTCCAGTAGCGCCAAATCCACTCCTTAACATTGCAATTGCGATTGTGCTTGGTGTGATGGTTGGTGTGGGACTCGCATTCTTATTAGAGTATCTAGATAATACAATTAAGACAGAAGAAGATGTTGAAAAGAAATTGGAAGTACCTGTATTAGGTGTGATTCCAATTATTGATGAAAAGGACATCCGTGTAAGCAAGAATCAAGAGGTAGCAGGTAGAATGAAAAGGAGTGGGATTTAATGGCAAGAAAGAAACAACAAGCAAAAGCAAGTAAAATGCGTCATTTAATTACAAAATTAAACCCGCGTTCTCCGATTTCTGAACAATATCGAACAATAAGAACGAATTTACAGTTCTCATCCGTTGATAATGAAATCAGATCATTCCTTGTTACCTCTGCTGGACCTTCAGAAGGGAAATCGATGACAACTGCTAATCTCGCTGTTGTCTATGCGCAACAAGGAAAGAAAGTACTGCTTATTGATGCGGATTTACGTAAACCGACTGTACATTACACGTTCAAAATGGATAACATGTCGGGTTTGAGTAATGTGTTGGTTGGGGACATGACATTGATGTCAGCGGTTGAGCCAACGAATGTGGAAAATCTTCACATTGTGTCAAGTGGGCCGATCCCTCCGAATCCGTCAGAGTTGTTGGGTTCGAGAAAATTCGAGTCTATGTTAAAAGAAGCGAAGGAAGCGTATGATATCGTTATATTCGATACACCGCCAGTATTGGCTGTGACTGATGCGCAAATCCTTGCCAATATTGTAGATGGTTCCATTCTCGTTGTCCGTAGTAAAAGAACAGAGACCGAAGCAGCACAAAAAGCAATCGAATTATTGAAAGCTGCCAAGGGCAAAGTACTAGGAACCGTCCTTAACGGTAGAGAAAAGAAAGACCACAACTATTATTACTATTATGGAAATTAATCTAGAAAATAGACCCGCCTCAGGCCCTGTGCTTGAGGTTTTTTTTATTGAGGTGCCCATTATTGAGGTGCCTGTCACTCCCTGAATTTTGTCGGAAATTGTCGAAAACAGGAGGATAATCCTAGTTAATATTTCCTATTCATTGTTCGTTCTGGTACAATATCCTTACTTGAGGAATCGTTCGTAACGAAAAGTTTGGAGGAGTTTATGTGATAGATTTACATTGTCATATTTTGCCTGGTTTAGATGATGGGGCTAAATCGATAACGGAAAGCCTTGCAATGGGGAAAGAGGCTGAAAAAGAGGGCATAGAGAAAATAGTCGCAACGCCGCATTTTCTTCATGGAACACAACTAAACTCTTCAGAAGTTATTATTGAGGCGGTTCATGAACTTAATGAGCATTTCAAAAGGGAAGGGATTCAGGTTGAAGTTCTCCCAGGGCAGGAAATCACCGTCTATGAAAATATGATAAGCGATTTAAAAAATGGAACGCTTTTACCCATTAATCAAACGACGACATATGTATTTATTGAATTGCCAATGAATCATATTCCGAATGATATGACGGAATTACTATTTGATATGCAGATTGAAGGGTATAAACCGATTATTGTCCATCCAGAGCGACATGCGGGATTCCGTGAAAATCCGGATAAATTATATCGTATGGTGAAAGCTGGCGCATTGACGCAGATTACAGCTGGGAGCTTGGTAGGGAAATTTGGTAAGGAAGCAGAACACTTCTCCCATCAGTTGATTGAAGCCAATTTAACAAGCTTTATCGCGTCAGATGCACATCATACGAAAAAACGTGGCTTTCAAATAAGAAATGCATTTAAGCAGGTGAAGAAGCGGTACGGGAATGAGAAAGTCTATCAATTGATGGAAAATAGTGAAGCTGTGGTTAATGGACAGCCTATTTATGCCGAGATGCCAGAAAGAATCACTACGAAGAAAAAATGGACACTGTTTAACTAAGCTCCCTTTGAGGTGCCTGTCACCCGTCGAAACTCGTCGAAATACGACGGAGTATGTCGAAAAGCGAAGGGTGCCATTGGTTCTGTTCGGAAGGATGATAGTGATGGGAACCGCTAATATTTCTGAAAAATCCCCGATTATGAAAAATCCAATCAGTCCGCCCCCCTAAAATTGCTAAAATTTGCTAAAAGGAATACAAAATGACTATTGTGTATGTTAACATTAGTACTAGGTATTATAATGTGATAAAACTTTGTCTCACTCCAGCGTTAAACTGCAGCAATACATCTCTCACCTTATGGCAATGTAACTCAATATTGCCAACTACATATGGGGACCAGCTAAGGCAGGCATTGCCAACGCAACGCAGGGATCCCTTAGTCCTGTTGAGGAGATATGTAACATTATACCTCCTACATAGAAATGTTAAATTGAATCACCACGTATAAATATACGGTCGCGTGCTTTTTCTTAAAGAATTTGTAAATTATTGTAAGTTGATGTAATTCTGTGATGGATACGTTATAATATGTTTATTGTAAAATGAAACACATAGGAAGTGACGGCATGATTGATATACACAGCCATATATTGCCTGGTATTGATGATGGGGCACAGACGATTGAAGATAGTATCGAAATGGCGAAAGCAGCGGTCCAGCAAGGGATTGAGAAGATCATTGCAACGCCTCATAATCAGAATGGGCAATACAACAATGACAAAAACTCTATTCTACAGGCCGTGGATGTGCTGAATCAGGCATTGCAACAGGAAGGCATCCCACTCATCGTTTTACCTGGACAAGAAAACCGGATGTACGGTGAAATGGTGGATGATTTGAAAGATGATGCACTGGTTACGCTGAACAATGGAACGAAGTATGTCTTTGTTGAATTTCCTTCGGGTCATGTGCCAAGGTATGCAAAGCAGATGTTGTTTGACATCCAAGTGGCAGGATATAAGCCAATTATTGTTCATCCTGAGCGCAACCGAGAGATTGCAGAACACCCATCAATCCTCTTTGAGTTTGTTCAGAAGGGTGTGCTGACACAGGTTACAGCGGCGAGTATTGCTGGGAAGTTTGGGAAAAATATTCAAAAGCTCTCTCATCAATTTGTCGAATCGAACCTGACCCATTTTATTGCATCTGATGCGCATAATACGACGTCAAGAGGATTCTGTATGCAAGAGGCATATAAGGAAATTGAATCTGCACACGGAGTGGAGAAGCGTTATATCCTTCAAGAAAATGCTGCATTACTAATTGATGGGGAGCAAGTGAACGTGGATGAACCATTTGCCATTAAAAAGAAGAAATTTCTTGGACTGTTTTAGGGAGATTATGCAGGGATGCTGCGGGGTCTCTCTGTAAGATATGTGATTGAAATAGGCGCTAACCCTTTTCTGGTGTCTAGCTCCAGTGCTCCGTGACTAGCGAGACTTCCCTCACCTCATGACAATCTAAATCACACATTGGCTCATTCCTTCCAGTGGGGGCGCAGTCCATACGTCGCTTTACGGCACTTATGCTTTTCTAGTGAGGTGTTATCATGATTCGTGTAATGTTTATTGAAAATCAGCAATTATTCCAGGATGGATTTGCTGCGATTCTTCACAAGGAAGAAGAAATCGAGCTTGTTGGGATGGCGGTAGATGGACAGGAAGCAATGGAACGTTTTGAAGAGACGAATCCAGATGTTGTCTTAATTAGCATTCGCAAGCCATACTTGGATGGAATCCAAACGATTGCCCTAATAAAAAAACGGAATCCAGATGTGAAAGTGATCATTCTTTCCGCATCACTTGAGGATGAGGTAGTTATTCGGGGGATTAATGCTGGTGCAGATGGATTCTTGCTTGGGGACGTATTTGCAGACCGACTTCTTACTGCTATTCATGAAGTTTACCAGGGTGGAAATGTCATTTCTGGAAAAGTTGCGAACCTTCTTGTAGACCGAATCCGTCAATTAACGATGGATGAGAAACAATTGCTTGTGACAAGACTTGAGAATCGTGGAATTATGCTAACGAAGCGGGCGATAGATGTTGCTTATCTCTTTATGGATAACCAATCGAATAAACAAATCGCTAATAAATTGTACCTAAGTGAAGGCACAGTTAAAAATTATATTAGTGAAATATACAATCGTTTGGACATTCATAAGCGGGATGAGGCAATACGGTATCTTGTGAAGTTGGTAAGAAGTTATGGTATATAGTGGTATTCTCAGGCAAAGTATGACTTAATTAGACAAAAGTCACTTTAAACTATGACTACTTCTCATGTAATCTGTAAAAGGATTCAATAGAAGAAGTTATAGAAAAATAGGTGTATGTCATGAGAAAAGTTGTTTATGTTAGTAAGAATGCATTTTCAGCCTCTGTTGTTAAATGGTTGCATTATCAACGAACAGAGGGAGATGAAGTTGATTGTGTTACTTTTAACAAGTCAGCCAAGCGGCACATCATTGCTCATTCTCCAGATATCGTGGTGTTTGATATCGATTACGTGCCAGAACACGCCTTTTTGTCACTTATGAACGATATAAGAGCGCATTTTGAGAAGGTACGAATCATTGCCGTGGCAACAGAAGTCGATAATGAAAGTCTATTAATCTTATTAAAGCATGGGATTGATAGCTTTGTTAAAAAGGATAGCATGCTAGAAGAACGGCTAGCAACTCTAATGAAGCAAGTGGAAAAACAGCACTACCTTATTCCATCTGAATCGACAAGATACTTCATTGATCGTCTTCTAGAATTAAAGAACCTGAATCTAGATCTATTTCATCAACGGCTATTATACCTGTCCCGTCGTGAAGCGGAGGTTGCCTATTTGATGAAACAGGGGCTCAAGAACCTGGAAATTGCAGAGAAACTTGCAATGAATGAAGGTACGGTAAAAGTGCATGTCAGTCACATTTACAAGAAGCTTGGGATGAAGGGGAGGAAGCGGGTTGTTCAGTGGTTGCAAGAATTGTTTGTTCGCCCATAGTAAAAAGTACTGTTTTGGGGTAGCCCCTATATGATGAAAGGAGTGACCAGGTTGTCGTATCGAAAAAGATTAGCATTACTCATCTTACTTGATTCGATTATTGTTAGTACAGCGATATTTATGGCTTCGTGGATTGTTTATCCGAGTACAGAAGTTATCAACGTAAATGCAGTTATTATAAGCGCAGTAGCACTATTACTTTTTCATCATTTATTCGCATTCGTTTATAAGCTGTACAATAAAGTATGGTCGTATGCTAGTGTAGGAGAGTTGGTTGCGATTGTAAAAGCAATCACATTGTCCATTATTTCTGCTGGAATCGTACAATTTTTCGTAAATGATTTCTCTATCTACCGCCGAGCACTTATTGTCACATTTCTGTTGCATATTATTCTCATTGGTGGTTCCCGTTTTGTATGGCGAATTTATCGTGATCAATATTTAAAACATGCAGATAATCAGAAACGTACGTTAATCGTTGGTGCTGGTTCGGCTGGTGCGATGATTGCTCGTCAGTTGCAAAATGAGCATAGTCATGCAGAACTATGTCCAGTGGCATTTATCGATGATGATATGATCAAACAGAAAATGCAAATTTATAATCTTCCAGTTGTAGGGATGGTAAAAGATATCCCAACGGTTGTGGAAGAGCTGAATATTGAGCATATCGTTATTGCGATTCCTTCTTTACGTAACGGGGAATTGAATAAGATTGTTACGGAATGTAATAAAACAACTGCACAAGTGAAAATGATTCCGAAAATCGAGGATTTAATGACAGGGAAAGTAAATGTCAGTCATTTGAAGAATGTTGAAGTCGAGGACTTGCTTGGACGTGAACCTGTGAAGCTTGATATTGGTGCCATCTCAGATTATGTAACAGGTAATACAGTAATGGTTACTGGGGCGGGTGGATCGATTGGTTCGGAAATTTGTCGTCAGTTGATGCAGTTTTCACCAGGGAAGATTCTACTCGTTGGCCACGGGGAAAACAGCATCTATCATATTGATATGGAACTAAGAAGAGAATATGATAATACGGATATTGAGATTGTTCCTGTTATTGGTGATGTACAAGACCGTGGGCGTGTGTTCGATATTGTGAACAATCATAAACCTGAGATTATTTATCATGCGGCAGCACATAAGCATGTACCATTAATGGAATATAATCCACATGAAGCAGTAAAGAACAATATTATTGGTACGAAAAATGTTGCTGAAGCAGCGGATGCGTATGGTGTGCATACTTTTGTTATGGTATCAACGGATAAAGCTGTGAACCCAACCAATGTGATGGGTGCAACTAAACGTGTTGCTGAAATGGTTGTTCAAGACATGGCAAAACATAGTAAGACAAAATTTGTTGCAGTACGTTTTGGGAATGTACTTGGTAGTCGTGGGAGTGTTATTCCACTCTTTAAGAAACAAATTGAAAGAGGTGGCCCGATTACAGTTACACATCCAGATATTACGAGGTACTTTATGACGATACCTGAGGCATCACGGCTTGTAATTCAGGCTGGTACACTTGCTAAAGGTGGCGAAATTTTTGTTCTTGATATGGGTGAGCCAGTTAAAATTGTTGACCTCGCTAAGAACTTGATTAAGCTATCCGGTTTTACGGAAGATGAGATTAAGATTGAATTCTCTGGACTACGTCCTGGTGAGAAAATGTATGAAGAACTTCTTGGTGAGGATGAGATATTACCAGGGGAAGTTTATGAGAAGATTTATGTTGGACGAACAGTTCAGGTGGATCCTGAATTGATTCATGATTTGATTCAGCGGTTGGATGGATATGATGTTGTGGAGTTGAAGGACGCTTTGATGGGGATTGTTTATCGAGAGCGTGAGTTGATGAGTGTTTAGTTGGTTTAATAAGTTGCTTTTGTTCTGAGGGGCGTAGGTGTGATGTTTTGAAAAACGCTTGCGTTCTTTGAACGTGAAACATGGAACAATATCTGGGGGTATAGTGTTGAAAACTGTAAAAAAAGCGATTATTCCAGCGGCGGGTCTGGGAACGAGATTCTTACCTGCAACAAAGGCAATGCCAAAAGAAATGCTACCGATTGTTGATCGGCCGACAATTGAGTATATTGTTGAAGAAGCGATTGAGTCTGGTATTGAAGATATTATTATCGTTACTGGTAAAGGAAAACGTGCGATTGAGGATCATTTTGATCGGAACTTGGAATTGGAAGATAATCTTAAAGGTAAGGGTAAGTTAGAATTACTTGATAAGGTTAATCAGTCTTCTAAAGTAGAAATTCATTATATTCGTCAAAAGGAACCAAAAGGTCTAGGGCATGCTGTGTGGTGTGCGCGTAAGTTTATTGGTAATGAACCATTTGCTGTGCTTTTGGGTGATGATATTGTGCGGACACAAGGTGAAGAGAAACCTGCATTACGACAGTTAATAGATCAGTTTGAGGAGACAGAATCTTCGATTGTTGGTGTGCAGCAGGTTCCTGAGAGTGAGACGCATCGTTATGGGGTTATAGATCCACTAACGATTGAGGGTAGACGTTATCAGGTTAGTAATTTTGTTGAGAAGCCTGAACAGGGAACTGCTCCTTCTAATTTAGCAATTATGGGAAGGTATGTGTTTACACCAGAAATCTTCGATTTTCTAGATAGGCAGGAGATTGGTGCTGGTGGAGAGATTCAGTTGACGGATGCAATTCAGGGACTAAATGAATTGCAGAAGGTGTATGCTTATGATTTTGAGGGTACGCGTTATGATGTAGGAGAGAAATTGGGATTTGTGAAGACGACGGTTGATTTGGCTTTGGAGAATGAAGAGATTAGAGAAGAGCTTTATAGGTATCTTGCACAGAAATTGGAAGAAAGTAAGTTAATGAAATAATGTCGTTTTGTGTTATAGTTTTGTAGGGGTCCCATGGTTGTTGATTTCGGCTAGGGGCTCCCTTACGGGCTGTAAAGAATAAGGTGAGGTCTCTCTACCTTTATCAAAGGGGACACACGGATATACTGTGGGATTTGATATCCAGTTATTTTATTAAATATGAGTTTTAAAAAAGTATTTACGATTTTATGTTGGTGTGAAGTGGATTGTAGTCTAGATAGGAGTTTAGTAGGTTAGTTTTATTGGAATAGAAGAATGGATGATTTTAATGAAGTCCTAATCTACTAAATATTAACTTAACAAGGGAAGGAAGTCTAGAAGATGGAGTCAACAAAAGTGAAAGAAAGAATATTTCTCTCTTCACCTCATATGAGTGATGAAGGTTATGAAATGCAATATATAAAAGAAGCTTTTGATACAAACTGGATTGCGCCCCTTGGTGAAAATGTAAATGGTTTTGAAAGTGAATTGGCTGAAAAGGTTGGTTCCAAGGCTGCTGCGGCACTTTCATCTGGAACAGCTGCTATTCATTTAGCTCTTAAAGCTGCAGATGTTGGTGAAGGGGATATTGTATTCTGTCCAACACTTACTTTCTCTGCTACTGCAAATCCAATAATTTATCAAAATGCAATTCCTGTTTTTATTGATAGTGACTTTGAAACATGGAACATGAGTCCGAAAGCATTAGAAGAAGCGTTTGAGAAATATCCAGAAGTAAAGGCAGTTATTGTGGTTCATTTATATGGTTTATCTGCTGATATGGATAAGATAATGGATATTTGCAAGAAACATAACGTAGCGGTGATAGAAGATGCTGCTGAGTCTTTGGGTACTTACTATAAAGGTAAGCATACTGGAACTTTTGGCGATTATGGCATCTTCTCTTTTAATGGGAACAAAATTATCACTACTTCCGGTGGAGGGATGCTTGTTTCAGATAACCCAGAACGTATTGCAAAAGCTAGATTCTGGGCCACCCAATCCAGGGATCAAGCAAGGCATTATCAGCATAGTGAATTAGGCTTTAATTATCGAATGAGTAATGTTGTTGCTGGTATTGGTAGAGGGCAGCTTAAAGTATTGGATCAGAGAGTTGAGAAGAAAAGATATATTTTTGATTTTTATAAGAGAGAACTTGGTGGACTAGAGGGTGTTGAGTTCATGCCTAGCAATGAATGGGATGAACCAAATTATTGGTTAAGCTCGATAGTGTTGACTGGTAAGGTTAGACCTCTTGATATATTTGATGCATTGGAAGCTGAGAATATCGAGTCAAGACCGGTTTGGAAACCGATGCATTTGCAGCCTTTCTTTGAGAAGCATGATTTTGTTGGAACGGATGTATCTGAGAAGTTATTTGAGAATGGTGTTTGTTTGCCGTCTGATACGAAGATGACGGATGAAGAGTTGAATAGAGTTGTAGAGATTATTAAGGGGTTGTGGAGATAAACAATGAGAGTTTTAAACTTATTTATTAAACGTATGATTGATTTACTTGGTAGTTTAATAGGTATTATTATTATTTCTCCAATTCTAATCATTATATCTCTGTCTATTAAGTTGACTTCAAAAGGTCCGGTGTTTTTTAAACAAGAACGACTTGGGAAAAATGGTAGGGTATTTAAAATTTTAAAATTCAGAACAATGGTTGTTAATGCTGAAAAAATTGGCTCAGGTTTGTTTGTGAAAACTGAAAGTGATAACAGAATTACAAAAATCGGAAAACTACTTCGTGCCACAAGCTTGGATGAACTTCCTCAACTTTGGAATGTTGTTACTGGTGATATGAGTTTGGTTGGCCCTAGACCTCCCGTACCTCATCATCCATATAAATATGAAGATTATAGTCATTTTCAACGAAAACGATTCGAAATGAATCCAGGTATGACTGGTTTAACACAGGTCACCGTTAGAAATTCTGTATCATGGGATGAACGAATTCCGATTGATGTTAAGTATATTGAAACGTTTAATATTTGGTTAGACATTAAGATTCTTTTTAGGACACTGCAGAAGCTATTCAAACGTGAAAGTATTTATACTCATAACAATGCAAAAGGGACAGAGAAATCATCCAACATTAATTAAATTGCGAGGGGTTATAATATGGAGATCGCCATTCGGAAATTTCAAGAAGAGGATATACCATATAAGGTAAAATGGATAAATGATGATAGAAATAATAAGTACCTGCATTATGATTTGCCTCTAAGAGAAGATAAGACCCTTCAATGGTTCAAAACACTTGAAGGTAGAAATGATAGAATCGATTATACCATTACTCACGCTGGCGAACCTGCTGGGTTAATTGGATTACTGAATATTGATTTAAAAGGTAAGGAAGCTGAATATTATATTTGTCTTGGTGGAGACAAATTTAAAGGTAAGGGCATAGCTAACATTGCAACGGACCTTTTAATTCAAAGGGCTTATAAGGAATTTGGTCTTAATACGATATATCTTTATACAGAAGTAGATAATGTTCGCGCTCAAAAACTCTTTGAAAAGAGTGGCTTTGTAAAAGAGGGAATACTAAAAAATAATCTATTTTATAACGGGAAATATGTAAATAGATATATATTTACCTTAGATGTAGAAAACTATATTCATAATGTAGGTGTATTGAAAATTGGAATTAAATAACTATCTAGCAACTCCAATTCAAAGTTTAAGTGAAAAGCTAAATAACAACTCATTTTATATAAAGCGAGATGACCTACTTCCTATTTCATTTGGAGGAAACAAAGCAAGAAAAGCAGTTCTTTTTTTCGAAGATTTAATCTTAGAAAAATCAGATTGTGTAGTTACGTATGGTAGCAGCAGCTCAAATCATTGTAGAGTAATAGCTAATATCGCAGCTGCAAAAGGTATCCCATGCCATATTATTTCACCAACTGAATCAAGTTACCCAACCTCTAATAGTGAATTGATTAATTTGTTTGGTGCATTAGTTACAAAGTGTCCTGTATCTCAAGTAAGTATTACAATTGAAAGCAAAATGGACGAATTAAGAGCAAAAGGCTACAAACCCTATTTTATTCAAGGGGGAGGTCATGGTGATATTGGTACACAATCATATGTTAATGTTTATGAAGAAATTCTAGATTATGAAAAGTCATCAGGCATGTATTTTGATTTCATTTTTCATACGACCGGAACAGGAACAACTCAAGCTGGTCTTGTATGTGGAAAAATTTTACATGACGATGATAGAGAAATTGTTGGAATCAGCAATGCACGAAAAAATCCTTATGGCAGTAAAGTTGTTCTTGATAGTGTGAATAGTTATTTGTTGGGCCAGGATAAAGAACCAATCGAAACTGAAGCTATAGCATATATAGACGACTATGTGCTTGATGGATATGGTTCCTATAACGGCAAAATATTACAAACTATTAGGGATGTTTTAATTAATGATGGTATCCCAATGGATACAACTTATACTGGGAAAGCCTTTTGGGGAATGAAAGAGTACATCAAAAAGAATAATATCACTGATAAAAAGATACTATTTATTCATACGGGTGGGACACCATTGTTTTTTGATAAATTGGAGGTTCTGAAGAATGCGCGATGATTTAAACATACTAATATTAAGCTGTGGAACAAGAAATAAGATTGTACAGTATTTTAAAAAAGAGTTGGATGGTAGAGGCCTTGTAATAGCAACAGACTGTAGTAATTTAGCCCCAGCACTTTATGAAGCTGACAAACATTTTATCGTCCCAAGAATGAATGATGAAGGCTATCTAGATGAGATTCTATCTATCTGCAAAGAAAATAATATTAAAGCAGTCTTATCATTGATAGATCCAGAACTGAGTCTTCTTGCAAAACACAAACAAGACTTTCTGGATATCGGCACGATTCCTATTGTCTCAGATTCTGATGTAGTTGAAATGTGTTTTGACAAATACGAAATGTTTAAATTCTTAGTTCAGAGTGGGTTACCGACTGTAAAGAGTTATATAGATAAAGCAGAGTTCTACAGTGATGTGGAAGCAGGTATTATTGATTATCCAGTGTTTGTAAAGCCTGTAAGAGGTAGTGCAAGTATTAATATAAGTAAAGTGAAAACGAAAGAAGAAGTTGAATTGCTATTTAGTAGATTTGATAATCTAATGATTCAAGAGTTCATGGATGGGACTGAATACGGCGCTGATGTTTATATTGATCTGATTTCTACTGAGCCTGTTGCGATATTTATAAAAGAGAAGATTAAGATGAGGGCTGGTGAAACAGACAAGTCGGTTTCAATTAAGGATGAAAAGCTCTTTGAGCTAATTAATAAATTTGTGAAACGGACAGGATTTAAAGGTATTATTGATATTGATATTTTTAAAGTTAATGGTGAATATTACATCTCTGAAGTAAATCCACGATTTGGTGGGGGGTATCCACATGCATATGAAAGTGGTGTAAATGTGCCAGGGAAGATTATTAATAATGTTTATGGAAAGATTAATGAAGACACAATCGGCAGGTATGATGAAGGCATTCATATGATGAAGTTTAATGAAGTAGCGATTATAAAGTAGGTTTAATTACTTATATTAAACAAAGAAAGGGATTCCATATGAAAGTACTATATGTATCTACAATTTCAAATACAATAAATGCATTTATGATTCCTCATATTGAACTATTATTAAATCAGGGACATCAAGTGGATATTGCATGTAACATTGAGAAAGAAATAAGTTCTCGTTTAACAAACCGGGATTGTAAAGTCTTTAATATAGAGTTTCAACGTTCACCTTTAAAAAAACAAAATTTTTCGGCTTATATAAGATTAAAAAAGCTTATACAAGAGGAGCAATATGATTTAGTTCATACTCATACCCCAATAGCTTCAGCATTGGTAAGATTTGCTTGTAAGAAAATGGATAAGGTAAAGGTGTTTTACACTGCGCATGGATTTCACTTTTTTAAAGGTGCCCCTATTAAATACTGGCTAACTTTTTTTCCCTTTGAATATTATTTGGCGAAATTTAC
The DNA here is from genome assembly GCF_003628445.1 of Oceanobacillus bengalensis. GTDB lineage: Bacteria > Bacillota > Bacilli > Bacillales > Amphibacillaceae > Oceanobacillus > Oceanobacillus bengalensis. The sequence goes on along the minus strand of NZ_RBZO01000037.1, from coordinate 16,495 downwards.
CAATGTACTAATTACTATAAATAAAGAGGATTATGCTAGTGCGAATAGACTTTTTAAAACTGGAAAGGTTGAATACATTCCAGGAGTTGGTTTTGATACTAAAAGTTATAATAAGGTAGTTGTAGATAAAAAATTAAAACGAAAGGAAATTGGTGTACCTGAAAAGGCTTTTATTATACTTTCGGTTGGAGAACTAAATAAAAACAAAAATCATGAGACTATAATTAAGGCGTTAGCGAAATTAAAGAATCCAAATATTTATTATGTGATATGTGGAGAAGGGGTATTGAAAGATTACTTAGAAAGTTTGGTTATAAACCTGGGTATAGAACAGCAAGTTAGATTACTAGGTTATCGTAGAGATGTTATTGACATTTGTAATGTATCAGATATTTTCGCTTTTCCATCCAAGAGAGAAGGACTGGGTATGGCTGCATTAGAAGCTATGGCTTCTGGTTTACCAGTAATCACATCTAATGTGCATGGTATTAATGATTATTCTGTTGAGGGAGTTACTGGATACAAATGTGCTGCAAATAATGAAAATGGCTTTGCAACAGCCATCGAGAAACTATATTCTAACAATATGAAAAGGGTAAATATAGGATTAAATAACAAGGATTTGGTAAAGAAATTTGACCTAGAAAATACTCTGTTAGAATTAGATAGGATATATAAAAGCAATTCATAAGGGTAATACATTATTTTTGTATTTATATTTGAGGTGATAAATTGGAGCATGTAAAAGTTTTACTTTCTACTTTTAATGGAGAAAGGTATCTCAACGAACAAATTGAAAGCATAATAAATCAAGTTGGAGTTAAGGTAGATTTACTTGTTAGAGACGATGGATCAAGTGATAAAACACGAGAAATATTGTCGGAATGGGAGAGAAAAGGTTATCTAACTTGGTATGATGGCCCTAATATGAAACCCGCTAATAGTTTTCTAGACCTAATTTTCCATGCTTCTCCTGATGTACAATTCTATGCTTTTTGTGACCAAGACGATGTATGGGATAAGGATAAATTAAAAATTGCTGTTGAATACATCAAAAATCGTGATTCTAATAAACCTTCACTCTATTATTCTAAGTTAAATCCTGTTAACGAATCATTGCAACCTATAAATGTTAATTATAGAAAAGGTAAAGACAGTCTAGGAAGAGCAATGTTAGTCAGTTACGCAGCAGGCTGTACTATGGTATTCGACAGAGAATTATTTACTTTAGCGCGGAAATATAAACCAAAAGATATTAGAATGCATGACCATTGGATTTACCTGATTTGCATTGCTGTAGGTGGAAATATTATATTTGATACTTTACCTCACATTAAATATCGACAACATTCGAATAATTCCGTTGGTTACAAGGCAGGTAAATTTAAACAGATTTTACGATTGTGGGAAAGTTTCTCACATGGTAATCGAGAGCGTTCAAAGCAAATTATTGAATTGAATAGGGGATACTCGAAGTATATTACTGAACAAAATTTAGCACTTGTAAATAGGGTTATAAATTATGGGAATTCTTGGAAAGACAAATTCCAATTAATATTTGATAAGGATATAAAAACTGGGTCAATTAAAAATAACGTTTTACTAATAATAGCTATTGTTACAAATCGGTTTTAGGGGAAAAGGAGTATAACAATGAATAAACACATAGCAGGTATAGTATTATATAATCCAGATATTCCTCGTCTTCAGGAAAATATTGAATCTATTTATAAACAGGTTGAACAAGTGATTTTAATTGACAATGGTTCAAAAAATATTAAGGAAATTAAATTTCTAATTAACAGATTTGAAAAACTAACTCTAATAGAAAATAAACAAAATAAAGGAATTGCAACTGCATTAAACCAAATAGTGAATTATTCTATGAATTGTAATTTTAATTGGGTTCTATTATTAGATCAAGATTCTGTAAGTCCTTTAAATATAATAGATGAATTTGATAGATATACTTGTACAGATGAAAAAGTTGCAATAATATGTCCTGAAATAAATGATAGGAATTCAGTACAAGTTAGTAATAGTAACAATATTGAAGAATATGAATATGTCAAAGAGTGTATAACTTCAGGTTCGTTTCTTAATTGTTCTATTTGGTATGAAATTGGCGGATTTGATGAGAAAATGTTCATCGATTATGTAGATATTGAATATTGTAAAAGGGTAATAAGAGCTGGTTTTAAAATATTAAAAGTTAATAGAGTAGAATTATTGCATGAAATAGGTAAAAGAAACACATATAAATTCTTATGGCTAAATGTTCCTACTTATGAGCATAGTGCTTTTAGAAAATACTATATAACAAGAAATACATTATACTTCACTAGGAAATATAAAGAAGATGAAAATATTCTTTATGCATATTTGAAAGTTATTAAACGATTAATAATTGTGGTTTTATATGAAAAAGATAAGTGGAAAAAGATAAATGCGATGTATAGAGGAATGAGAGATAGTTATAAAATGATTTAGTTTTTGTTTTAAATGATTGTTATTGGAGGAAATATATGGATTTTGAATGGCAGTTGGATCGAGCAGATGCCCTATTATTATATTATGTCTTTATTATTCTTGCTACATTATTCGCATTTTTAAGTGAAAAATATGGATATATTAAAAACGGGAGAAAGCATGTTAATAAGTTTTTTTGGATTACTTCGTTTTTATGCTTATTTATTCCTTTAGCCTTCAGGGGCTACGGTATAGATCATGAAAGTTATATACATTTTTATAAGCAAATAAATAACATTTATTACGAATATAATGGCTTTCCAGAACCATTGTTTATGCTTTTAAATTTTTTAGTTGGGAATATTTTTAATGAATTTCAATATATATATATATTTTCTGCTCTGATTAGTTTGGTAATGTTTTATATTGCACTTTCTGGAAGAATTGGAAAGAATAGTTTAGGTATTAGTATATGGATGTTATCAGTAGCTTATTATTTTTACATGTATGGTCTAGTTCGAATGTTTATAGCGGTTGCAATAATAGTATTTGCGCATAAATATATTGAGGAAAATAAACGAAGTAAATATATAATTACATGCTTTATAGCTGGAATGTTCCATTATAGTGCGCTAATTATGATTCCCATTTACATTTTCTCCACATATAAAGGTTCTGAGAGAGAAGAGTTTACAAATAAAACCAATGTAATGTATGCATTTACTGCAATAATTATTACCCCGATAGTATTTTTCTTTTCAAGTTATTTATTTGGGTATGTGTTTGGAAACTTAGACTTCTTTTCAAGATATGCAGGTTATTTCGAGCCAACGCTTAATATGGGCACTTTTAAAAATTTTGCATGGGCATGGCCATTATTATTCATTGTTTTGTTTTTTGGGAAAAGCATAGTCCAAAGAGTTAATCATGGGGGAATTCTAATTAAAATGTTTTGGTTTCTAATTAGTCTCTCAATTATTTCAGCTATATTTCCGATTTTTAGGCTAACGTTTTACTTGTATTATATAGGTTTCTATTTATATTCTGCAGTATCTAAATTATATTTCAAACCTCGAGAGAGGCCGTTAATTTTATATATTTATTGTTGTGGACTAGGTTTGTTAGGATTAATATATATTCATGCAGTTTTTTTTGATAGTCCGTTTATTGAACCATACTTACTTCCGTACTACTTTAATATTCCGGATTAAATAGGCGTAACTAATTAAGAAGGTGACTTTATGCAAAGATTATTATATATAACACCTGTGAACAAAAATTTAGTTGGTATTTGGAAAAAAATTAAAATGCAGGTTAATTATTTTGAAAAGAAAAAAATTTCAGTAGATATTTTAGATGTTAAAAGAGATACTAATCATCGTATTTTGAATGCCATATTAAAAAGAATACCATATGTAGGAATACATAGATGGAGTATTAATTTTGAGGATATTAAGAATACCGACTATGTATATATACGATATGAAAAAAGTGATTACCAATTTGTAAAAAGTTTAAAGACTATTAAAGAAACTAATCCAAAAATTAAAGTTTTAGTAGAAATACCTACTTATCCATATGATAATGAAGGACAAATAAGTATAAGTAATATTTTGATTATACTTAAGGATCGTAGAAACAGAAGAAAGATGTACAAATACGTTGATAGAATTATTACATTTTCGGATGATCAATTTATCTTTGGGATCCCTACTATCAGAGTATCAAACGCAGTAAACACTCAAAATATAACACCTAAAAAAATAATAACTTCAAGTATGGCAATAAACGTAATAGCAGTAGCGAATTTTGCCTTTTGGCATGGTTATGATCGATTTATTAAAGGTCTGTATAATTACTATAATAGTGATAATCGTAATAAGGAAAGTATAATCTTACACTTGGTAGGCATAGGGAATGAGCTAGAACATTATAAGTCATTAGTCTCCAAATACAAGTTGGAAAAAAAAGTAATCTTTTATGGAAAAATGGAAGGTAGAGAATTAGACGAAATCTATGATAAATGTGATATTGGATTAGATGCTTTGGGTAGACATAGGAGTAAAGTTTATTACAATAGTACTCTAAAGGGGAAAGAGTATGGAGCAAAAGGTCTTCCAATAATTTCTGGAGTTAGAACAGAACTAGATAATCATGAAGACTTTAAGTATTATTTACGTGTTCCAGCAGAAGATTCTCCAATTGATATGATAAAAGTAATTCATTTTTATAACGAAATTTATAATTCAATTGAGAGTAAAGAAGAAATTATAAATAATATAAGAAATTATACAGAAAGTAATTTTGATGTTAACGTTGTTTGGGAAAAGGTCGTTAACTTTTTAAAGAATAAATAGATTGCTATATTATAGCAGTCATCTTGTTTTGGTGAAGCTTATTACAGCAAATTTTATAATGTGAAGGAACATCCTTATGAAAAGCCAATTTATTAAATTTACTAAGAAGCCCTTTGTCAGGAATGTGATAATATTATCTACTGGAACAGCTGCTGCTCAAGTGGTGACTATGCTTCTTTCCCCATTTATTACACGTATTTATGGACCTGAGGCATTTGGATTAATGGGTACATTTAATACTATAATATCTATTATTGTACCTATCGTTGCATTAACATATCCCATAGCTATAGTTCTTCCAAAGCATGATAGTGAAGCTCATGGGATAATTAGACTTTCAATTTTTATAACAACAATTGTAGCTATTTTTTCTGGAATATTGTTGTTGTTTTTCCATCAGAAGTTTTTGGAGCTTTTTCAATTGGAGGAAATTGCTTCTTATCTATATTTGATTCCAATAATTATTTTTAGTGCAGGTATATTGCAAGTTATAGAACAATGGCTCATTCGCACTAGACAATTTAGTGTGTCAGCTAAAGTTACTTTTGTACAAGCCCTGATAATTAATAGCGGTAAAGTAGGGGTAGGTCTTTTTTCTCCTGTAGCGTCAATATTAATAATATTTTCTGCCTGTACGCAAGGTTTAAAAGCTTTTCTATTACTTATTTTTACAAGAAATACTAAAGCTAGACTTCCTTCGGTTATATTTAGAAAAAGTACATCTTCAAAGGGACTTGCTAAAAAGTATAAAGACTTTCCATTGTTTAGAGCACCACAAAGCATTGTTAATTCAATTTCTGAAGGAATTCCAGTTTTAATGTTGTCCAGTTTTTTTGGTGCAGCTTCTGTTGGTTTTTACAGTATAGGTAGAAGTGTATTAAATGTTCCAACGCAGCTTATTGGTAAATCAGTTGGAGATGTTTTCTATCCAAAGATATCAACCGTTGCAAATAGCGGTGAAAGTGTATCTAAGATGCTACTAAAGGCTACGCTTATTCTTATTGGTATTGGTATCCTTCCTTTTGGATTTGTAATTTTGTTCGGTCCATTTCTTTTTAGCTTAGTATACGGTTCAGAATGGTTATTAGCAGGAGAATATGCAAGATGGATAGCATTATGGAGCTTCTCATCCTTTATTCTTCAACCAGTTGTAAGAACGTTACCTGTCATAATGGCTCAGAGATTTCATCTAGTTTATACTATCTTTTCTTTATTAATTCGTATATCAATGTTAGCAATTGGTTACTTTTGGTTTTCGAGTGATATAATTGCAATTAGTCTTTTTGGAGCATCAAGTGGTCTACTGAACCTAATTTTAATCATTATTACACTAATACTATGTAGAAGGTTTGATAGACTTAATCGAGTAAGGTAAATTAGCTTTCATACCTAAGTTTTAACTTAACTTATAAGTAATAGAAATTATTACACATAAGCTATAATAAGTTTGTTAGATTTATTTGGCTAATAAGAGTGATATAACTTTAATTGATAAATATATTAATTAGATTGGAGATAAGCAAATGAAAGGCATAATTTTAGCAGGTGGAAGCGGAACACGTCTATATCCATTAACTATGGTAACAAGCAAACAATTACTTCCAGTCTATGATAAACCAATGATTTATTACCCGCTATCAACATTAATGTTAGCTGGAATTAAAGATATACTAATTATTTCTACACCTGAAGATACGCCAAGATTTAGCTCTTTACTAGGAGACGGATCTCAGTTTGGAATTAATCTCCAATATATGGTACAAGAAAGTCCAGATGGTTTAGCACAAGCATTTATAATTGGTGAAGACTTTATTGGTAATGATTCTGTTGCAATGGTACTGGGTGATAATATTTATTATGGTAGCGGGTTAAGGCAAAAACTTATGAATGCTAGTCAAAAAGAAAGTGGTGCAACCGTATTTGGTTACCATGTGCCAGACCCAGAAAGGTTTGGGGTAGTAGAGTTTGATAAAAACGGGAAAGTTATAAGTGTTGAAGAGAAGCCACCAGTACCAAAGTCAAATTATGCGATTACGGGACTTTATTTTTATGATAATCGTGTTGTTGATATCGCGAAAAATGTCGAGCCTTCTGAACGAGGTGAGCTAGAAATAACATCTGTAAATGAAGCATATTTACAATTAGGTGAGCTTCATGTTGAATTACTAGGTCGTGGATATACTTGGTTAGATACAGGTACACACGAAAGCCTAGTTGATGCAACAAATTTTGTTCGTACAATTGAAGAACATCAAGGAATCAAGATTTCCGCACCAGAAGAAATAGCATATGTAAATGGATGGATCTCAAAGGAGAAACTAGTCGAGTCTGGGGAAATGTTGTCAAAAACAGGGTATGGTAAATATCTATTAAAAGTAGCAGATGGTTATATTAAATATTAGAGGTGAGCGGAATGAAAATTATTGATACAAATCTTGATGGTGTAAAAGTAATTGAACCAGCTGTTTTTGGTGATCATCGTGGTTGGTTTATGGAAACACATAGTTATTCAAAGCTTAAAGAAGCAGGGATAGATTTGAATTTTTTACAAGATAATCAATCTTTTTCGGCAACAAAAGGTACATTACGAGGGCTGCATTTTCAGCTTAATCCAAAGGCTCAAACTAAACTTGTTCGTTGTACAAAGGGAGAAATTTTTGATGTTGCTGTTGATATTAGAAAAGGAAGCCCGACTTATGGTAAATGGTTTGGTATTGAATTAACTGCTGAAAATAAAAAACAGCTATTGATCCCTCGAGGATTTGCACATGGTTTTATGACATTAACAGAAGATGTGGAAGTGCAATATAAAGTCGATAATGATTATGCACCAGAATGTGATGGGGGAATTGCTTGGAATGACCCAACAATCGGAGTGGAATGGCCGATGGATGTCAAGCCTGTCTTATCAGAAAAGGATGAAAAGGCTCCAACATTAGAAGCTGCTGAATTAAATTTTGTTTACGAGGGGTAAGTTAATGAAAATATTAGTAACGGGATACACTGGACAACTCGGATTTGATGTTGTTAATGAGGGGAAAAAACAAGGATTAGACATAATCGGAGTAGGAAGTGCTCACTTAGATATTACATTAGAAGAAAAGACTTTCAATTATATAAATGAATTGAGACCTGATGCAATTATTCACTGTGCAGCATATACAGCAGTTGATAAAGCTGAGGATGATAAAGATACTAGCTGGAAAGTAAATGTTGAAGGGACTAGAAATTTAGCAAATGCTGCCAAGGAAGTTAATGCAAAATTTATGTACATAAGTACTGACTATGTATTTGAGGGTACTGGGGAAAATGAATTTAAAGAAACTGGTGGGACAAAACCAATCAATCATTATGGTTTAACAAAGCTTGAAGGGGAAAAAGCTGTACAGAAACTACTAGATAGTTATTTTATTGTTCGAATCTCATGGGTATTCGGAAAGAACGGAAATAACTTTATTAAAACAATGCTTCGTTTGTCAGAATCACATGACGAACTTAATGTTGTTGGTGATCAAATTGGATCACCAACGTACACGTACGATTTAGCTACGTTACTTATTGAAATGATTCAGAGCGATAAGTATGGTATTTATCATGCTTCGAATGATGGATTTTGTAGTTGGGCAGAATTTGCTGAGGAGATATTTAGACAAGCGGATAAAAAGGTAAAAGTAAATGCGATTAGTACGGAGGAATACCCTACTAAAGCGGCTAGACCTAAAAATTCACGAATGTCTAAAGATAATTTAGTTAAGAATGGTTTCAACAAACTACCAAAATGGCAAGATGCTCTAAAACATTATTTAAACGAATTAATCGAGGTGAAATAAACATGACTAAGAAGAAAGTTGTCGTAACGGGTGGGGCTGGCTTTATTGGAGGGAATTTTGTCCAATACATGGTTAATAAATACCCTAATTATGATATCTACAATTTAGACTTGTTAACATATGCTGGTGACTTAACAAAACATAAGGAAATAGAAGGCAAGGGTAACTATCATTTTGTTAAAGCCGACATTGCAGATAGAGAAACGATTTTTAATCAGTTTAAGGAGGAAAAATTTGATTATGTTGTACATTTTGCTGCAGAAAGCCATGTAGATCGTTCCATTACTAATCCTGAAATTTTTACTCAAACAAATGTTTTAGGGACGCAAGTGCTACTTGATGCAGCTAAAGAGTTTAATGTCACGAAATTCCTACATGTGTCAACAGATGAAGTGTACGGTGAATTAGATTTTGATCCAACAACTTTCTTTACAGAAGAAACACCTCTTCAGCCAAATAGTCCTTATAGTGCAAGTAAGGCGTCGTCGGATTTGTTGGTACGTGCGTATCACGAAACCTATGATCTACCTGTTAATATTACACGTTGCTCTAATAACTACGGTCCTTATCATTTTCCAGAGAAATTAATTCCACTGACGATATCAAGGGTACTTAATGAAGAGAAGGTACCAGTTTACGGTACTGGAGAAAATATAAGAGATTGGTTACATGTATATGATCATTGTGCAGCCATTGATTTGGTATTGCATGAAGGGGAAAATGGTGAAGTATATAATGTAGGTGGACACAACGAACAAACAAACCTTGAAGTTGTAAAAACTATTATTAAAACGTTAGGGAAATCTGAAGAATTAATTGAATTTGTAAAAGATCGTTTAGGCCATGATAAGCGCTATGCAATAGATCCCACAAAACTTGAGAAATTAGGTTGGAACCCAACATATAACTTTGATACTGGAATTGCGCAAACCATTCAATGGTATTTGGATAATAAAGAATGGTGGGAGCAAATTGTAAGTGGGGAATATAAGGATTATTTTGATAAACAGTATAACTTATAGAAGTTTCAACTAGAAAATTAGAAGATTTTAATTATACCTTCTAGTTCTTACTTTTTGTTATAAAGGAAATATGTATAATGTAAGGGATGTATGATATAAACTATTGACCAGTGAACCTGTCCCTCTGGACCCTAAAAAGCTAACAAGAAAAATTACAATTCCTTGTTAGCTTAGGTACTAGTGAAGAACTTCCCTAGTTTTCTCTCTTATGCCCAGTGTGGTGTATCCCACAGCTTTAATTTTTGCCCGATTGCTTTTTCCTTTGCTTTCTTATATACTTCATATCCCCAGGCAATATCTTCTGTCGGTAATCCACCAGTAACAAAAATGATGGTTTCATCATCACTTTTTCTCACTTTTTCCTTGCTATAGGCTATGTCTCCGAGACTTTGTATCGTGGTTTGGTCAATTTCCTTTTTATGCGCTAAATGAATAAGATCACCAGTTGGTGCCCAACTTAAAATACTGTCAATACCATTTGGATGTTCCCTGCCATCGCGATACCAAGCTTCATGCATTTTCCAATTGTCTGCAACAATTTTATTATTTTTATAAAATTCGTCGGATAACTGAGCAGTTCCTGTAAGCGTTATCAAACAACCCTTTTTGATCCACTCGTCTTCTATTACTGGTTTAGCTGCTCCTGAAGTGGCCACGCTTATAATGTCTGAATCTCTTATACAAGCTTCCAGTGAATCTTCTATTTTAAATTTAACATTTAATTCACTTTCCAGTTCTTTAATAAACGCTTTGCTTCTATCAAAATTAATATCAAACACTTTTATGACTTCTAAAGTAGGAACTGCATATTTGATGGCAGCAACACATGCTCTGTTAATTACCCCAGTACCAACAACTCCCAATACTTTTGAATCTTCTCTTGCTAAATGCCTGCTTGCAACGCCTGGTACTGCACCAGTTCGCATTGCACTAATTAGATTACCCGACATATAGGCAAGTGGCTGACCAGTATCCACATTATTTAGAGTTACGGTTAGAATGGAACGGGGGAGGCCTTTGTCTTTGTTTGCAATATTGGATCCATACCATTTATCACCAGCAATATTAAACTCTCCTCCTAGGTATGAAATCAGTGACATAAAACGTCTGTCAGGCCCCGCAATTGGCATATTATCGAATCTCTTTTCTTCAGGAAACCAAAGCATAAGTCCGTGATCGTTCTCCTTGGGTCCACCCATGAGATAATCTCCTTCTCCCAATACCTGAAACATTTTATCAATTGTTTCAACACAGTGTTCCATATCAAGTACACCAGCTTCAATTAATTCAGGTTCTGATAGAAATAACAATTCTACAGCAGCACTTTTATTTATTTCTTCCTCTTTCAATCTAAGCACCCTTTCAGTATTTAAATTAAATTCTAAATATTATAATTAATAATCTAACATTAAAAAGGACTATTGTAAACCACATAATCACAAGAAAGGATTAAATAATCCTAATTGATTATAGGGAAATTTATCATTTGTTTTTAAAATCCAATAAAACCGTGTATATTTTATTTAGCGATGTAATTTCTGAAGGAGGATTAAATGAAATGAGTAATAAAAATATAATTAGTAGAATATTGGAGAAAAAGAATGGGTTACCTAAAAAGCAACGTATTTTCTGTGACTTTGTAATAGAAAACTTCCGAAATATTGGTCTAGATGGAGTATCAGAAATGGCAGAAAAAGCTGGTGTAGGAAATACCACTGTATTAAGAGCGGTAAAAAATCTAGGCTATAGTAACTTTAATGATTTCAAAAAGGAAATTCATGCGTTATCAATAGATTCTCGTGTTCCTAAATGGTGGAATTTTGACCAGAGTGAGGAAAAAATAGGTGGTGGTAGAGAAAGTAATATCGAGAGAATATGGGATGAAATTAATGTACTACAACGTATATCTTTAGATGATTTCTTAATTGAAGGAATAGAGGAAACGGTTGAGTTGATTATCTCCTCCGAAACTACTCATGTTTTTGGACTTAGAACTTCTAGAGTAGCTGCTATTTACTTTGAGAACCTTATTAATCAATTCTACCCAAAAGTAAATCAACTTAGCTATGAACCATATTTTATCATGGATAGATTATATCATATGAAAAAAGGTGATGTTGTAGTAATCATTGCTCTGTCCCCTTTCACTCAGCTATCTTATCAGGCGGCAAAGTATTGTAAAGAATTGGGCCATCCAATTATTTTGATAACAGATGATGAAAATAATTCACTTAAAGCATTTGCTAGCATTGTTCTTAAGACTATAAGACATGATGAGCATTACACAATGGTGCCTTTAATATCTTTAATTGAAACCATAACAGTAATGCTTGGTAAGCATATGAAAAACGATTCCCAAAAGAAATTAGAAAAAATAGGGCAGTTGCTGGTGGAAAAAAATATAACAACAATATAAATTTTACTAACCTCACATTAACTATAATTTAGCAAGAGCATCATTTTGGAAAAAAAAATCCTTTTTGAAAAATAAAGGGTTTACTTTATCCAAAACTAATGTTAAAATTTTTGGTAAATTAGGAAATTTAAATAATCTTTATGGTAGCGCTTTCTAAGTTGTGTTGTTAGAAAATAAGCAGGAGGTTAGAGAATGAGGTATAGAATTGGTGTTGACACAGGTGGTACATTTACAGATGTAGCTCTAATATCAGAGGAGAGTGGAGAAACATTTATTACAAAAGTTCCCTCCACTCCGGAAAACAGTTCAATTGGTGTTTTAAATGGAGTAAAGCAAATTATTATGGAAACAGGGATTCAGTATGAAGATTTAAACTTCTTTATTCATGGATCAACAGTGGCTACCAATACCCTATTGGAAAAAAAGGGTGCTAAAACAGTTCTTTTGACAACAAAGGGCTTTAAGGATGTTCTGCAAATTGGCAGACAGACCCGACCAAAGTTATATGATTTTAGAGCGAGAAGAAATGAACCGTTGGTAACGAGAGATTTAAGATTAGAAATTGATGAGAGAATTAATGCAAAAGGTGAGGTAGTAAAAGAAATAGATCAAAATCAACTGACGGAATTAGTAGAAAAATTAAAAGATGTGGATGCAAAGGCGGTAGTTGTTTCATTTATTAATTCCTTTTTAAATAGTGAAAATGAAATAATAGTAAAGGAATTCCTAGAAAAATCATTGCCGAACGTATCAATTACCATTTCCTCCGAGGTTCTTCCAGAAATTAAAGAGTACGAAAGAACAAGTACAGCGGTTGTAAATGGTTATGTTATGCCAAAAATGGAGTATTATCTTAGATATTTAGAAGAAAAAATTACGGAGTTGAAAATACCGAGTGAACTTTATATTATGCAGTCAAATGGAGGCGTTATCAATACAGATACTACTGTTAAAATGCCTGTAAGAACTGTACTGTCAGGTCCAGCTGGTGGAGTAGTCGGTGGTAGTAATATAGCAGATCAAACAGAATATAAAAATTTAATAACGATTGATATGGGTGGAACAAGCCTGGATACATCATTAATAGAAAATGGGAAACCTCAATATACAACGAGCAGTAAGATACAGGATTTTCCGATTCATGTACCAATGGTAGAGATGCACACAATCGGTGCTGGTGGTGGTAGTATAGCTTGGATTGATTCAGGTGGTGCTCTTCGTGTTGGTCCAGAAAGTGCAGGAGCTGTTCCTGGTCCAGTATGCTATGGAAAAGGAGGAACAGAACCTACAGTTAGTGATGCCAATGCTATTTTAGGACGTATTAATCCAAATTCTCTATTAGGTGGAAAGATGAAAATTGATATTCATTCCGCTAAAAAGGTAATTAAAGAAAAAATTGCGGATCCCCTTGGTTTAACGGTTGAAAAAGCTGCTGAGGGAATATTGAAAGTAGTAAATACAAATATGGTAAGAGGAATTCGCGTTATTTCGGTAGAAAAAGGTCATGATTCACGGGACTTCTCATTATTGGCTTTTGGTGGAGCAGGACCATTACATGCAAGTGATATTGCTGAGGAGCTTGGCTGTAAGAATATTATTATTCCTCCTAATCCTGGTATAGCATGTGCGATGGGGATGCTTACAGCAGATGTTCGCCATGATTATGTACAGTCTTATATTTCAGAATTATCGCAAATTAATCTAGAAGAATTAAATAATAAATTATCCAAATTATATCGTATTTCACGTGATGAACTAGCTGCTGAAGGGTTTAAAAAAGAAGAAATGAAGTTTCAGGCAAGTCTTGATTTACGTTATAAAAATCAAGCATATAACCTAAATATTGAGTTGGATGATATGTATGTAACTGAAGTAGAAATAAGGAATGCAGTTGAAAAGTTTCATAGTAGTCACAATAAAGTATACGGATTTAGTAGATTAGGTGAAGAACTTGAAGTGGCCAATATACGATTAATTTCTTATGGTCTTATTAAAAAGCCTAAAGAAAATATTAATAATAATGGTCCTAATCAGGATTTGGAACCGATTGGAAATCGTGAGGTATACTTTGAAGGAAGCTTTTATAATACTTCTATCTATGAAAGAAGTGATATGTATTCAGGAAATGTAATTAAAGGACCAGCTGTTATTGAGCAGCTTGATTCAACAGTGATTATTCATCCATATCAAGAAGCTTTAGTAGACATTTACCATAACTTAGTGATCCAAAATGTGAAGAAAAAGGCTGGGAGGGAATTAAAAAATGCGGTCCTCAAAAATTGATGGAATTACATTAGAAGTAATGAAGAATTCTTTCTATACAATTGCAGAAGAAATGGGTGTGACGTTAATCAGAACCGCTTTATCCACAAATATAAAGGATAGAGTAGACTGTTCGACGGCAATTTACACAAAAGAGGGAGAACTAGTTGCTCAAGCGGAACATGTCCCACTTCATTTAGGATTAATGCCTTCAGTAGTTAAAGAAGTATTGAAGATGTATCCAGAAGATGAATTAAAGGAAGGAGATGCCATATTAATAAATGATCCTTATATTAGCGGATCTCACTTACCTGATATATTTATGATAAGCCCTATTTTCTATAGAAATGAGTTAATTGCTATTGCTGCAAATATAGCTCACCATGTGGATGTAGGAGGTCTTACTCCAGGAAGTATGTCTGTAAAGGCAACAGAGATTTTTCAGGAAGGAATACGTCTTCCAGCAATTAGGGTACGGAAAAATGGAGTGTTAGATAGTGAAGTTATACGTCTTTTAGAGAAGAATGTTCGAACTGGTGAAGAAGTACTGGGTGATATTTATGCTCAGCTAGCAGCAAATAGTGTTGCTGAAAAGGGAATTATAGAATTAGTTGAAAAGTATTCTAAAGACCATGTATTCCTTTGCATGAAGGAACTCATGAACTACTCGGACAGAAGAATGCGTAATGCAATTGAGAAAGTGACCGATGGAGAATATACGTTTACAGACTATCTTGAGGGTGATGGAATAACAGAAGATTTACTTAAGATCTGTACAAAAGTTATAGTAGATCGTGACACAATTACTGTTGACTTTACTGGTTCAAACGAGCAAACAAAAGGACCTGTTAACTCTACACATGGAGTAACAAGCGCCTGCGTCTTCTATGCGCTGAAGTCATTATTGGAGCCTGATGTTCCTCCGAATGCAGGGACTTACAGAAGTATTGAAATTATTGCACCAAAAGGTACGATAGTAAATCCGAACTTCCCTGCGCCTGTTTCTAATGCAAACTCTAATACTTCTCAGAGAATTGCAGATACAATTTTTGGTGCCTTAGCAGATATTCTTCCAGAGAAGTCTATGGCTGCTTGTTCAGGAACCATGAATGGATTCTCTATAGGTGGATTCAATAAGGATAGAAATAAGTATTTTTCTTATGTAGAAACTTATGGAGGAGGTCAAGGTGCACTTACAGATATGGACGGAATGGATGGTGTCCATACCAATATGACAAATACCTTGAATACACCAGTTGAAGTAATAGAACAATCCTTCCCGTTTATTGTCAACAAATATGCATTGGTAGATGGAAGTGGTGGTCCAGGTAAACATCGCGGGGGATTAGGACTTGAGCGAGAGCTTGTACTGCTAGGTGATGAATATACCGTTACATTAATGTCAGACAGACAGAATAATAAACCTTGGGGCTTATTTGGTGGACATGGAGGAGAAAACTCATCGTGTACAGTCATTACTCCTGAGGGAGAACGAAAGGAATTATCGTCTAAAGTTACGATGTCAGTACCGAAAAATACCACAATTATATTGCAGACTGCTGGTGGTGGTGGGTATGGAACACCTATTGAAAGAAACCCAGACGAAGTATTAAAGGATGTTGTATTAGGCCATATTAGCGTAGATGAGGCACTCCATCAATATTCTGTAGTAATCGATGAAAAGACATTAAAAATAAATTATCAAGAAACAAATGTGATAAGAAATAACTAACTTTATTGTAATTTTAGAAGGGAGGTACACCATGAAAAGTGTAAAAAATGATTTAAATTATGATGGATCTGAAATGGATGAAGTAAAATCCCCTCCTCTATTAATGATCATAACAATTCTGGGATTCCTTGGGTTAGGTTTTATATACATTTTTACATGGGCTCAATTGTTAAGTCCCTAAAAATCCGTTTAAAGGAGTAGTCATATGGCAATAGCGATTTTTGTTATTTATTTCGCCTTCCTAATTATTATAGGTCCGTTGGCGGCTAGGAAAATGAGTAGAAAGGTAAGCGTCAAACCATGCACACCTTCTAACCCATGATTGATTATGAGATAATCTCTTTAGAAATATATTCTGGAGGTTATGCCATGAACGATGCTGATAAAAGAATAAAATGGAAAGCAAG
>NZ_RBZO01000036.1 GCF_003628445.1 Oceanobacillus bengalensis | reverse complement strand
TAGCTATATTCTGTGAATGATAATAGGAAGAGCCGTGTGCGATAATACCGCACGCACGGTTCTGTGAGGAGTGAGGAACACGTCCTCGAAGAGGATTGTATTCCCGCTTACTCGACCGGGAATAGCACGTGTCCGAAGACCCCGGAAGAAGCGTTCTGTGCTTCTGAGGAGGCTGAGGCCGTGCCCGGGGAAAGCATCCGCCCGGAGCGATCCCAGACGGCGAGATGTGCTCCGATTTAAGATAATCTGAATTAAGTTAGTTTGGAGTTTATACAAATTACTATGTTAAGCTATTGTCAAAAATGAATAATTACCGAACATTAAGGCGATTTCCTTTACTTTTGGCATGAATAGAAATACGATTTAAATACAAACAACAGTATGTTTTTCGACAAGCTGGAGGAGATATGTCATGTTAAAAAAGATAATAGGTAGTGCAATTTTACTTTTACTTATCGGTATCGTCATTTTCAACGTTATGGAAGAAAACAGTAATAATGCAAATGATAGCAATCTATATGATGTTACTGGTGACCCGAACACTAGTGGTGTAACGATTTTCTCAGAAGGGGAAACTGGAATAAGCAAGGGTGAAGTGGCTCCAGAGATTGCATTAGAAACACTAGCAGGTGAGCAATTTAGATTGTCAGATTTACAAGGAAAGAAGGTTATATTAAATTTTTGGTATACGTGGTGTCCACCATGTAAAGAAGAAATGCCTGAGATGCAAAAATTTTATGATGAACATAAAGATGAAGTAGAAATAGTAGCAGTAAACTTAACGAATATGGAGAAAAAACAACAAGATATTCATGATTTTGTTGATGAATATGGGTATGATTTTATCATTCCGTTAGACCCAAATGCTGTCATTTCTGATGAATACAAAGTTGTTGCTGCACCAACAACATATTTTATTGGAACAGATGGCGTTGTCGGACAGGAAAGAAAACTTGGTCCAATGACGTATGAATTTATGGAAGAGATGGTTGATGGATTAAATTAATTCATGAAATTGTTATAAGATTTTAAAGATATGGCAATAATTCCTATAAAAGGAGTGGATTGCTATTTCTTTGAAGAAGAAAATGACGTTTGAGGAATTAGTTCAGGAAAATCGTAGACAGATTTTAGAAGACAGTTTTCTGTTAGATAAGATTGAAGAAAACATAGAAAAGAAAATGCATCAAACATTAAAAAAAGCTAAATAATTTACGAATCCCTTTCAACATGCGAAAGGGAATTTTTTTATGTATAGGTTAATTTTTTAGTGTAAAAATAGGTGTAGCTCAAATGAAAGGAGTATAAATATGACTCATAATCAGAAGCCAAATCCAGATGACAGAAGTGATAATGTAGAAAAGTTACAAAATATGGTTCAGGACACCATTCAAAATATAGAAAAGTCCGAAGAAACAATGGCGTTATCCGATGGACAAGATCAACAAAAAATCAGAGAAAAGAACAAACGTAGAGAAGAAGCGATTAAAGGATTTAAGCAGGAAATCAAGGACGAATATCAATAATTGTATCAATACCCCTCAGAAATCGATAAATAGGTTTTGAGGGGTATTTTATTTCTATAATCTCTCTCTTTCATGATAAGATAAAAAGATAATAGAAGTAGGGGGCAAATGATAGTGAATAAAGTACGTACACCAATTGAAGTAAGATATCAGGAAACCGATCAAATGGGTGTCGTTTATCATGCGAATTATTTAGTTTGGTTTGAAATTGGAAGAACAAAGTTTATTGAGAGTTTAGGATTAAGTTATGCAGCAATGGAGAAAGAGAATGTAGTTTCTCCAGTGCTTGATGCGAATGTATCATTTAAAAAGCCAATCAGATACGGTGAAGCAGCCTTTGTAGAAACGTGGCTAGAAGAATACGATGGCTTAAGGACGGTGTATGGTTATCATATCCTGAATGCTAACGGAGAAGTTGCAGTATCTGGTACGACCAAACATACCATTGTAAAGAAAGATACCTTTAGACCTTTATCGTTACGCAGGTCCTTCCCTGAATGGCATGAGGCGTATTTAAGCAAATTACAAGGAGAATCATAATGGCCTTTGGTATTGACCGTGCGGAATTAAGGGCATGGAAAAGTAATGTAAAGGACGGTAAAATTGACTTTCTCACACACTATTGGTTAGATAGCAGGTTTCCCGGTTGCTACACGGTTACCAAGGTAGGTTGTAGTGATATAAATAGACTAATAGAGTGGGGAGAAACGTACAATCTTGACCCGAATTGGATTGATAAACATGATACTTACCCACATTTTGATCTATTTGGGGAGTATCAGAAGAAGATTCTGGAAAGTGAAAATAAATGGGAACAAATTGAGCGATTTAATCTTTAGAAAAAGGCTGTTTTCTAAGGGATTGTTGTTTTTATTGGAAGAAGTTGTGATGCAAAAAGATATAAAATAACAACAATACGAAAAAAACTTTAAAAAACGAAGACCAACATGTTAACTGTGGTCTTCGTTTTTTTGTTTTTTCTCTGGCACATAATCAACCCCGCCTGGATGGAAGGGATGGCATTTACTAATCCTTTTAATACTTAGGATTCCGCCTTTTATTGCACCGAATCGCTTAATCGCTTCTAAGCTATATGCAGAGCATGATGGATAAAATCTGCATGTAGAGGGTGTAAATGGACTAATTGCTGTTTGGTAAAATCTTATTAATTCCATAAAGATGTACTTCAATACATTCACCTGATTCAACATTTATTAACTTCCGTTTAAATTTCTACATCCATTTAATCTTCGGTTCGGTTCCTTTTCTAATACGTTTAATATTCTCCCGGTGACGGTAAAAGACAAAGATAGTAAGCAAGGAAATTACAATAATAAGTCCGACATCTTTAAAGAATATGGAAATAATTACGGAGATTACCCCAGTTATCATCGAGGATAAAGATACATACTTCGTAATATATAAAGTGATTAAGAAAGTAGATACCATGATTAAAAATAGAATCGGATTTATTCCTAAAATAATACCACCAGATGTAGCGACTGCTTTCCCACCTTTAAATTTCGCAAATATTGGGTAGGTATGTCCTATAACGGCGAAAATACCAATAACCAAACGGTTTACTTCTGCATCAAAAAGTAATGGAAGTAATACAGCGACAGTTCCTTTTAAAATATCGGATAGTGTCACAATGATGCCAGCTTTTTTTCCTAATACTCGGAAGGTATTCGTCGCGCCTAGATTACCACTGCCTTGTTCTCGTATATCTATGTTGTAGCCGATTTTCCCTACAAGTAATGCGGATGGAATTGATCCGAATAAATAAGCAATAAGAGCAAATAATACATATTCCATACATTCATCCTACTTTCATTAGTTACTGAAGTATATTCTACACCTATTTTAGCATAGCGTGAATCGTGCAGAAAGACTTTAAATAAATTTAAAATTCTATCTATATATGCTATAGTATTCAGATAAAGTGAATTTTACGAAACAATAGATAACCCAATATAGTTAGGAGGTCAAGTATGGCTTGGGAAAATCCCTCAAAAGATGTATTGAAAGAAATACTAGAAACGAAAAAGACGATTGCAGTTGTTGGCTTATCCGATAATCCTGCTCGTACATCATACCAAATTGCTAAGATTATGCAAGAACAAGGTTATAAAATCATTCCAGTTAATCCTACAGTCACTGAAGTCCTAGGGGAAAAAGCGTATGCAACATTAGCAGAAGTTCCAATTGGTATTGACATCATTAATGTTTTTAGAAGACCTGAGTTTTTATTAGACGTCGCAAAAGATGCTCAGGAAACGAATGCACGCATCTTTTGGGCACAACAAGGTATTATAAACGAAGAGGCTTATCATTATTTGAGGGAAAGAGATTTTACTGTCATAATGGATTTATGTATCAAAGTTGTACATGCAGTGCTTGTAGATAAATAAGGTACAAAGTAGGATGGCAATCGACGTCATCCTTTTTCTATATCCTCTAATGTAACCTGCCATTATACATTCACAATTAATATAAAAATGTTACCTCCATATACTGTAAATCCTATAGAAAACACGCAGTATATACTGACCGAATAAGAGCGGAACAAGGTTTAGGCATTTTGTTATTTCATGCACAGGTTGAAAAATTATAGTATACTAATAATCGACTCTTTCTAAATGGATATATCATAATAACCAATAAAAACATTTACAATATCAAACATTCGTTCTAATATTAATAGTAATAGTAGCTGTACGTTCCTAGGGGGAGATAAAACGTGACAAAACAATCAACGCAATATACAGATGATTCGATACAAGTATTAGAAGGCCTCGAAGCCGTTAGAAAAAGACCTGGAATGTATATAGGAAGTACGGATAGTAAAGGTCTACACCATTTGGTATTTGAAATCGTTGATAATGCGGTCGATGAAGCATTATCTGGATATGGAGATGAGATTAAAGTTACCATACATAAAGACAATAGTATTTCTGTAGAAGATAGTGGTAGAGGGATACCAACAGGGATGCACCGTTCTGGGAAACCAACGACAGAAGTTATCTTTACTGTGCTACATGCAGGGGGTAAATTTGGTCAAGGTGGATATAAATCGAGTGGTGGTTTGCATGGTGTTGGTGCATCCGTTGTTAATGCACTTTCAGAGTGGTTAGAGGTGACGATCTACCGTGAGGGACAAACTTTCTTCCAACGGTTTGAAAACGGTGGTAAACCTGCAACGAAATTGGAGAAGAAGGGTCCTACGAAGAAATCAGGAACGGTAATTCATTTTAAACCCGATCCAGCTATTTTCTCTGCTTTAAATTACGATTATGAAATTATAGCGGAAAGATTAAGAGAATCTGCATTTCTATTAAAAGGATTGACCATTCATATACAAGATGAACGTGCAGAGTTAAAAGAGTCTTTCTTTTATCCAAACGGTATTGAAGCTTTCGTCGATTATTTAAACGAAGAAAAAGACGAACTCCACCCAGTTGTTTCCTTTGAAGGAGAACAGCAAGGTATTGAAGTGGATTTTGCCTTTCAATTTAATGATGGCTACGCAGAAAACATGCTTTCCTTTGTTAATCATGTTCGTACAAGAGATGGAGGAACCCATGAATCTGGAGCACGCTCTGCAATCACACGAACCATTAATGATTTTGCAAGACGAGCATCTTTACTGAAAGAAAAAGATAAGAACCTTGATGGTACTGATATTCGAGAAGGATTAACGGCCGTTATTTCTGTTCGAATTCCTGAAGATAAATTACAATTTGAAGGACAAACAAAAGGGAAATTAGGAACAATCGAAGCACGTACTGTTGTTGATGCTGTCGTTTCTGAACATCTTGCTTATTTTATTGAAGAAAATGCTGACATTGCGAACATGCTCATTAAGAAATCAATTCGGGCAAAAGAAGCAAGAGAAGCTGCAAGAAAAGCGAGAGAAGAAGCGAGATCAGGGAAGAAAAGACGTAGAAGAGACACATTGCTAAGCGGAAAACTCACCCCAGCACAGTCTAAAAACCCAAAACGAAATGAGTTATATCTAGTGGAGGGCGATTCTGCGGGTGGTTCAGCTAAACAGGGAAGGGATCGTAGGTTTCAAGCGATTCTTCCATTACGAGGAAAAGTTATTAATACGGAAAAAGCAAAATTACAGGATGTAATGAAAAATGAAGAAATTTCAACGATGATCTATACGATCGGGGCTGGAGTTGGTGCTGACTTTAATATAGACGATGCACAATATGACAAAGTTATCATTATGACGGATGCTGATACGGATGGTGCACATATTCAAGTATTGCTACTAACCTTTTTCTATCGCTATATGCGTCCACTAATTGAATCAGGAAAAGTGTACCTCGCATTGCCACCGTTATTTAAAGTATCTAAAGGTAAAGGAAAGAATGAAAAGATAAAATACGCTTGGAATGAACAGGAAATGAAACAAGCGGTAAAAGAATTTAAAAATGGTTATGTGATTCAACGTTACAAAGGGTTAGGGGAAATGAATGCAGACCAATTATGGGATACGACCATGAATCCAGATTCCCGTACATTGGTTCGTGTATCTATTGATGACTTTACTCGTGCAGAACGAAGGGTGACGACATTAATGGGAGACAAAGTTGAACCACGACGGAAATGGATTGAATCACATGTTAAGTTTGGTTTAGAAGAAGATGATACCATTTTAGAAAACGATAAAATTTCGGAGAACTAAGGGGGGACTTACTTGGTACAACCAGAAAAATATCTTAACCTTCCATTAGAAGAAGTAATCGGGGATAGGTTTGGTAGATATAGTAAATATATTATACAAGATCGGGCATTACCTGACGTTAGGGACGGGTTAAAGCCTGTTCAACGTAGAATTTTATATGCAATGCATGTAGAGAAAAATACGCATGATAAAGGGTTTCGTAAATCGGCAAAAACAGTTGGTACGGTTATTGGTAACTATCACCCACATGGTGATTCTTCTGTTTACGATGCGATGGTTCGCCTCAGTCAAGAATGGAAGATTCGTAATGTATTAATAGAAATGCATGGAAACAATGGTAGTATAGATGGAGATCCACCTGCAGCGATGCGTTATACCGAAGCACGGCTTTCTCCAATATCTGCTGAGTTATTACGTGACATTGATAAAGAAACCGTTGATTTAATACCGAACTTCGACGAGACATCGATGGAACCAACTGTTCTACCAGCGAAGTTTCCTAACCTTCTAGTAAATGGCTCAACAGGTATATCTGCTGGGTATGCAACTGACATTCCACCGCATAATCTTGCTGAAGTAATTGACGCCGTTATGATGAGAATTGATAAGCCAGCAGTAACAGTCGATGAATTAATGACTGTCATTAAAGGTCCTGATTTCCCAACAGGTGGAATTATTCAAGGTGTTGAAGGGATTAAGAAAGCGTACCAAACAGGTAAGGGAAAAATTGTTGTTAGGAGCAAGACAAAAGTCGAAACACTTCGCGGGAATAACCGAGAACAAATTGTCATTGAAGAAATTCCGTATGAAGTAAACAAGGCCAATATGGTTAAGAAAATTGATGAATTAAGACTCGATCGAAAAGTTGAAGGTATTTCTGAGGTCCGTGATGAAACCGATCGAACAGGTTTAAGAATTGTCATTGAACTGAAAAAAGATGTGAATAGTGAAGGGGTATTAAATTATTTATTTAAAAATACCGAACTTCAAGTGATGTATCACTTTAATATGGTAGCAATTAAAGATAGGACACCGAAATTATTGTCACTACCTGAGATGCTTGATGCCTATATTGCACATCAAAAAGAGGTTGTGACAAAGCAAACTAAGTTTGATTTGAAAAAGGCCAAAGATCGTGAACATATAGTTGAAGGATTAATCAAAGCAATATCGATTCTTGATGAATTAATTGCAACGATTCGTGCCTCAAAAGATAAGCAGGATGCGAAGAAGCGGATTATAGCGCAGTATGATTTTACCGAAGCACAAGCAGAAGCAATCGTGATGTTGCAATTGTATCGATTAACGAACACTGATTTAACACAACTACAGCATGAAGCGGATGAATTACGTAAAAATATTACGGAACTTGAATCCATTCTTGCAAATGAGAGAAAGCTGTACCAAACCATTAAAAAAGATTTAAAACAAATTAAAAAAACATACTCAGATTCAAGACGTACGGTCATTGAAGATAAAATTGAAGAACTGAAATTTGATATTGATGTCGTTGTTGCAAGTGAAGATGTACTTGTTTCTATCTCGAAAGACGGATACATTAAACGAACAAGTCTCAGGTCATTTAGTGCCTCAAATGGTGAAGATCTTGCGATTAAAGATGATGACCATTTAGTACGATTGTTCGAGATAAATACAACAGATAATATACTCATCTTTACGACGAAGGGGAAGTATACGATGATACCTGTTCACGAGCTCCCTGATATCCGTTGGAAAGATATGGGGCAACATCTATCGAACATTGCATCATTAGATAAAGATGAATTTATTGTACAGTGTATCCCGATACGTGAATTTACTGAAGATAATTATCTCCTATTTTTCACGAAAAATGGAATGGTGAAACGTAGTGAATTAAAACTTTACAATGCATCAAGACATGCTAAATCGTTAATAGCCCTGAATCTTAAAGGGGACGATGAAGTGGTAAATGTATACCAAACGAACGGTCATTCAAATGTCTTTATTGCTTCGAATAAAGGGTATGGATTATGGTATGATGAATCAGAAATTACTGTAGTAGGTCAACGTGCTGCAGGTGTGAAATCCATCCAGTTAAAAGAGGATGAATATGTTGTAGGCGGGCAAGTGTTTGATGATTTATCCAGTCCATCGCTTGTTATTTTAACGCAACGCGGCGCATGTAAACGGATGAAACTAAGAGAATTTGAGAAAACTAGTCGAGCAAAACGTGGACTAGTGATGTTACGTGAACTGAAAAATAAAGCACATCGGATCAGAGGATTTTTCGTTCTAAATGATAATGAGTCAATAAGATTCCATACGTCAAACGGAGAAACGCAATCAGTGTATCCACTAGAACTTTCGACAAGTGACAGGTACAGTAATGGTTCATTTGTGATTGATACGGATACGCATGGAGAAGTATTAGAGGTTTGGAAAGAAGCTGCATATGAAAAACCATTTGGCGAATCAGATGAATAAGATAGCATAAATGCCCCCACTTAAAGAAAGTGTTCTTTCTTTAAGTGGGTTTTTTTGTTTAGATCTTTAGGTATGTTTGTTGTTATGGATGTAAATAGTGGACTTACTTAATTCAGTATAGTTTTAAGCACGCCGTTCCGGAAAGACACTTCGCTTTTCCACGGGCGGCTGGTGAGCCTCCTCCGTGCTAACGCACTACGCAGTCTCACCTAGGCCTATCCTCCCGTAGGAGTCTTCGTGTCTTTCCTCCACTAAGTTCCTGCTCTACTTGATTTCCACTAAAAAAACGATGCTTTTGCGAGGAAAAACTGCCCAGAACGTAATTTTATGTTCGATAGCTTTAATAACATCTAGAGCACTCAATATAGCGAAGCATTCTGCCGCAGCGAATTACAGCACATAGCATTAATAAGTGTAAGCGAGAGATAAACTATACTGAATTAAAGAAATCAACATTCTATATATACTATGAATTAACTTAGAAAGAACAATAACCTTTAGATATATTCTATAGTCAGGTTTGCTCCTGAGATTTTCTTTTACAACAGGTCCAATTCAGTGTAAGATAAGTTTGTAAGGTTCGTATGGTTCTGAATACAGAAATAACTAAGGAAAGTTAGTAGGTAATTGTCAATACTTCTACTTCAAACTGCTAAATAGAAAGAGGTGTAATGTATGGATTTTGAATTATCTAAAGAACAACATATGATTAAAAATATGGTTCGAGAGTTTGCCGAGAGGGTTATAAGACCACGGGCAATTGAAATTGATAAAGAAGCGAAATTCCCTGTCGACATATTTGAACAAATGGGTGAGCTTGGACTATTAGGTATTCCGTTTCCTGAAGCGTATGGTGGATCTGGTGGTGATACACTGTCCTATGCAATCTCTGTTGAGGAAATCGGCCGTGTATGTGGAAGTACAGGTTTAAGCTATGCTGCCGCAGTGTCACTTGGTGCAAGTCCATTTTATTACTTTGGAACAGAGGAACAAAAACAGAAATATTTGAAACCGCTTGCAGAGGGTAAGGCTTTAGCATCGTTTGGGTTAACGGAACCGAACGCTGGTTCAGATGCAGGTGGAACGAAGACGACAGCTGTCCTCCAGGGAAATGAATACGTTATCAATGGTGAGAAATGCTTTATCACAAATGCTAGTTTCGCCAAAACATTGATCGTTACTGCTGTTACAGGAAAGAATGACAAAGGGAAAAATACGATTTCTTCACTAATTGTTCCGACAGATACAAAAGGAGTAACCATTACGAGTAATTACGATAAAATGGGTGTCCGTGGGTCGGATACGGCAGCGATTGTTCTAGAGGATGTTCGCGTTCCAAAGGAAAATATATTAGGGGAAGCAAATAAAGGATTTAAACAATTTTTATATACATTAGATGGTGGAAGAATTTCTATTGCTGCGCTCGGCCTTGGTATTGCACAAGCATCTTTAGAGAAAGCACTACAGTATGCAAAAGAAAGAAAACAATTCGGTACAGCGATTTCCAAGTTTCAAGCGATTCAATTTAAGCTTGCAGATATCGCGATGGAAGTGGAACTTGCTAGAAATATGATTTATAAAGCGGCATGGCTAAAGGATCAGGGGAAGGCCTTTAGTAAAGAGGCAGCATATGCAAAACTGTTTGCAACAGAAACGGCATTTCGTGCAGCAAACCAAGCGATTCAGATCCATGGTGGCTATGGTTATATGCGCGAATATGAAGTGGAAAGATATTTGCGTGATGCTAAATTGTTAGAGATAGGAGAAGGAACATCTGAGATTCAGAGATTGGTAATTGCTAGGGAGTTAGGTTGCTAGACAATACTATAGGAGAGGTTGTTCATGATCAATAAGATTCTAATCGCTAATCGGGGAGAAATTGCAGCTCGTATTATTAGAACATGTAAGAAACGAGGAATTAGGACCATTGCCATTTATTCAGAAGCCGATAAGGATGCACCACATGTTCAACTGGCGGATGAAAGTGCTTGTGTTGGGAAAGCACCAGTGAATGAGAGCTACTTAAATAGTGAAAAAATCCTTGCTATTGCGAAAGAATTTCGCGCTGATGCTATCCATCCTGGGTATGGGTTTTTAAGCGAAAATGATACATTTGCCTCGCTTTGTCGGGATGAGGGTTTTATCTTTATTGGTCCGAAAAGCAATGTGATTCAAAAAATGGGAGACAAGATTGAAGCAAGAAAAGCGATGAAAGCAGCTGGGGTTCCTGTTGTTCCAGGTACAGAGGATGCTGCCCAGACTGCCGAAGAAGCTGTTCAGTTGGCGGGGGAGCTTGGTTACCCGGTTATGCTAAAGGCCTCAGCAGGCGGTGGTGGAATTGGGATGCAAGTAGTACATTCCGAAGAGGAACTAGTGAAAGCCTTTGAAAACAATTCCAAGCGTGCGCTATCTTTCTTCGGAAATGGTGCAATGTTTCTTGAGAAAAAAATTGAAAATGCTAGACATATCGAAATTCAAATCCTTGCTGATGAACATGGGAATGTTGTGCACTTATTTGAGCGTGAATGTTCGATTCAAAGAAGGAATCAAAAGGTGATTGAAGAAGCACCTTCGACATTTATTTCCGACGAAACGCGGAAGAAGATGGGGAACGCTGCTGTCCAGGCTGCTAAAGCAATCGGTTATACGAATGCTGGTACGATAGAATTTCTAGTAGATAAAGAGGAAAACTTTTATTTTCTAGAAATGAATACAAGAATTCAAGTGGAGCATCCCGTTACAGAAGAAATTACCGGAATAGACATTGTAGCTGCACAAATTAGTATTGCACAAGGAAATGTATTGGAAATAACGCAAGAAGGGGTAACGATGAGTGGGCATTCCATTGAGGCAAGAATTTATGCTGAAAACCCTGACACGTTCTTCCCATCACCAGGGCATATTTCTCATGTGACGTTTCCTCGGGGGCAGCATGTTCGGAATGAGGTCGCAATTAGAAGTGATTATGATGTAACACCATTCTATGATCCGATGATTGCGAAGTTAATTGTAAAGGCTTCCACACGAGAGGAAGCGATTATTCGATTAAAAGAAGCATTAGAAGTGTACAAGATAGAAGGAATCAAGACAAACATTCCCATGCTTTTAAAAGTGATTAAACATGAAGCGTTTGTTAGTGGGAATACAACTACGGCATTTGTAGAGACATATATTAAAAAATAGGGGGTACTTTTTCATGGAAGAAGTAAAAGCGAGTATGGCAGGTAGTGTATGGAAAATTGTTGTTCAAGAAGGGGACACGGTAGAAGAAGGGCAGGATATTGTTATTTTGGAATCGATGAAAATGGAAATCCCGATTGCTGCGGAAGAATCTGGTGTGATTAAAGAATTAAAGGTTGCTGAAGGGGACTTTGTTAACGAAGATGATGTGCTGGCTACTATTGAATAACTGTTAGTCTTGATGAATTGGGATAAGGAGGGACTATATGTCGGAACTTGTCACACTGAAAAAGGTAGAAGAACATGTGGCTGTCATTACGTTAAACAGGCCAACTGTACGGAATGCAATGTCAACTGCACTCCTTGATGAACTGAACAGCGTGGTATCAAGTATCAACCGGGATCCATCGATTTATTGTGTTATTCTTACAGGTTCTGGTGAGAAGGCATTTTGTGCTGGAGCGGACTTAAAGGAACGGAGAAAAATGACAGATGTGCAGGTGATTTCTGCCGTTCGCTATATTGGTGAAACAATCATGAGGGTGGAAAATTTACGGATTCCAGTGATTGCTGCATTAAACGGTGTTGCATATGGTGGTGGTCTAGAGTTGGCACTAGCATGTGATATAAGAATTTTAGCGGATACGGCCAAGCTCGGATTAACCGAAACATCATTGGCAATCATTCCTGGAGCTGGTGGTACTCAACGCTTACCTCGTCTAATCGGTTTAGGTCAAGCGAAGCGGTTAATTTATACAGCGAAACCGGTTGATGCTGCGGAGGCGCTAGCGATTGGATTAGTGGAGCAAGTCGCCCGTCCAGAAGAACTAATGGATAGAACTCTCGAACTTGCAAGCATCATTGCAACCAATGGCCCAATCGCTTTAGGGCAGGCAAAAATGGCGATAAATAAAGGAATTGAAACAGATCTTGGCACAGGTTTGGCAATTGAACATATGGCTTATCAGGCGACGATTCCAACTTCTGATCGTAGGGAAGGACTGATTGCATTTAGTGAAAAAAGGAAGCCTGTCTACAACGGAAAATAAAGATTGGGGGATACATCATGTCCTATATGGAGGAATTTCAGGAGCGAAAAAATAAAATTGAACAAGGTGGAAAAGAAAAATACCATAAAAGCAATGAGGAAAAAGGGAAACTGTTTGTCCGTAAACGTTTAGAATTACTATTTGATGAAGGAATGAACATAGAAGATGCTTTTTTTGCCAATTGTATGGATAATTCCTTACCGTCAGATGGGGTTGTTACAGGAATTGGAAAAATTAACGGACAAGATGTTTGTGTCATGGCGAATGATTCTACGGTGAAGGCTGGTTCATGGGGGAAAAGGACCGTAGAAAAGATTCTACGTATCCAAGAAACGGCATTAAAATTAGAATTACCGATTTTTTACTTAGTTGATTCAGCAGGAGCGAGAATTACCGATCAAGTGGAAATGTTTCCAAACAGACGTGGTGCGGGACGAATTTTTCATAATCAAATTAAGTTATCAGGAAGGGTTCCGCAAGTTTGCTTATTATTCGGTCCATCTGCTGCAGGTGGTGCATATATTCCTGCTTTTTGCGACATTGTTATTATGGTTGATGGCAATGCGTCCATGTACTTAGGTTCTCCAAGGATGGCTGAGAAGGTTATCGGTGAGAATGTATCACTAGAGGAAATGGGTGGTGCAAAAATGCATTGCACCGTTTCTGGAGTAGGGGATGTATTAGCGAAAACGGAAGAGGAAGCTATTTTCTATGCCCAGAATTATTTAAGCTATTTCCCAACAAATTTCCGTACCCAGCCAAAAGTAGTTCCAGCAAAAGCTTCTAAGGCATTTGAAAAGTCAATTGTTGATGTAGTACCAGAAAATCAAAACGCACCTTTTAACATGTACGATTTAATCAACCGGGTGATTGATGAGGATTCGTTTTGTGAGATTAAAAAGAAATTTGCTGCTGAATTAATTACGGGGCTTGCGAGGATTGATGGGAAATCTGTGGGTATTATTGCAAACCAACCACGTGTGAAGGGTGGCGTGCTTTTTACCGATTCGGCGGATAAGGCTGCAAAATTTATTCAGTTATGTGACGCGTTTAATATTCCGTTATTATTCCTTGTTGATGTACCAGGGTTCATGATTGGTACAAAGGTAGAGCGGCAAGGCATTATTAGACATGGTGCGAAGATGTTATCTGCTATGAGTGAGGCAACCGTTCCAAAAATTTCTGTAATCGTGAGAAAAGCGTATGGTGCTGGTCTCTATGCGATGGCTGGGCCAGCATTTGAACCAGATTGTGTTCTTGCTTTTCCGAACGCACAAATTGCCGTGATGGGCCCCGAAGCTGCAGTGAATGCAGTTTATGCCAATAAAATCGCAGCATTACCCGAGGAAGAACGAGCAGCTTTTATACAAGAAAAGCAAGATGAATATAAAGCAGAAATCGATATTTATCATTTGGCTTCAGAAATGGTAATAGACGAAATTATTAATCCGAATCGATTAAGAGAGGAACTAATCAATCGCTATTCGATTTATGAAGCGAAAAACGTAGTATTTACGGAGAGAAAACATGGGGTTTATCCTGTGTAGATATTAGGGTTGGGGTACAAATCGATTTTCGGTTTGTACCTACTACTATGTTTCAATTTTCTACCGAGATTGTAAATTTTATGAACTTGAGGAGATAAATATGGTATTACAAACGCAAAGACTAAAAATCATTCCTTGCTCTGAAGCGTTACTATCAAGTATTTCAACAGCAGAAGAATATGAATTTGGACCTCATATATACATGTATTTAAAGGGAATAAAAGAGGACTCTACCCTTATAGGATGGGGTGTATGGCTTGTTATCAATAGAGAAGATAACACGATTATTGGTGATATTGGATTTAAGGGCAAACCCAATAAAGAAAACACGGTTGAAGTAGGTTATAGAATGGTGCCCTCAGCCCAAAACAAAGGTTATGCAACAGAAGCAGTGAGAGAAATTATCAAGTGGGCTTTCTCATTTAAAAATGTAGAAAAGGTAGTCGCTGAATGTAAGGATGACAATGTTGGCTCAATAAGAGTGTTAGAAAAATTGCATATGAAAAGATCAGGACATGAAAATAATATGTTGAAATGGCAATTAGTAAAATAATTTTTATTAGACCAGCACGCAGAATACAAGTGGTAATGCGATTGTGACAGTAAGAAAATAACAAATAATACCGATCTTCTTCATTTTTATTTCTATTTTTGATTGGGTTTCTAGATTTTTAATATAGTTGTATGATATCCATAAACTAATCATAAGAATTATACCAAATAGCCAATTATTTACTAAATAATCGATAGATAAAGCTGTTATAATTCCAAGTGCTATATAACTAATTATTAGTTGAATAGAAAACACCTCTTTCCGCATTGTTTCAGACTCACATCATATAGTCGATCTACGTGGGTGAGACTTTCTCTTCGCTTCTTTAGTTATTTGTTTGACAAAAGATAAAGTAATCATCAGGACTCCAAATGTGTAAATGATCAGCGATATATCCACGTAGCCATAGCACATCGCTCATTTTTCTAAGATAAAAGCCTTTTGGGAAATTATCGTCTTCACTTATTATATCTGATGCTATTGTGATGGAGCCAGAAGGTGCTTCATGCCTGAGTGAAGGTTTCCCCGAATAACCTTCAGGCTGATCTAGATATGCTAGTCTTAGATGAGGTCCGAGTTCAAGTGGGCACAATTCTAAACCAAGTTCGTTCGCTCTTTTATAAATCTGTGGCATTGTAGCTCCCCGGGGAAAACCAAGGTCTCTGATAGCTAGTTCAACAATTTTCAGGGTATATTTTGTATCAGAAGTAGTAAATTTATCTTCAGAAAATAGTCTCTTTCCATATGCATTCATCAGGATTGATTGTTGTTGCATTTTCTGAATAAGCTGCGATTTCGTTAGTCCACCAACCTCTATTGTTCTAGTAATAACTGGACAATTGGGGTATATTCGCATTCGTGGTCACTCCTTGAAAATAGGAAATAGGGATATTTACAACCTTTTAATTGGAAACTGCGGTAACTATCTTTTTAGATACACACCAGTTACTGAAAAAATGAACCGTTTGGGTTAAATAGTCAGAATGGAATAATTTAGTTCAAGCCTCATTCTGTAAAGGTTCATTATTCTTATCTGTTCTTCGGTTAGCTTTTCTTTATCCCAGTACATGTGCATTAAACTGTATTCAAATATTTCTTTTAATTTCATAAATAGGGGAAGTTTAGCTAACATTTCCGGAGATAGTTCGTTTTCCTCTTGGTAACCTTCAATGATTGCTTTAGTAATACCTTGTCCATATTCAACGATGTTCCCTCCACCTACAAACGAATACTCTAACGCACTATATATAGGAACTGCTAAATCATAAATATAAAAATGTTTCTCACAATCTTGAAAATCAACCATTGCCAAATTTGAACCTTTATCAACCAATATGTTTTCTAACCATAAATCGCCGTGTAACAATCCATAGTTTGAGTTATTTCTTGGGATTTTTTTAATCGTTGATAAAATCTCTTTTCCAATATCTCTAATAGAACTTTCTTTGTTAGGAATATATTTGAGAAATGCATATTCCTCGTTATCATGCCAATCGTCGATATATCTAATTGGATGTATTTCTTCAAACTTCTTGGACAAACGATGTAATTTCCCAATTTGCCGGCCTAATTCTTTTAATATATTTGCATTCCATTGATCTTTTGGAAGGTGTACACCTGGAGCAGATTTATAAAGTACAGTTAAGACTTCATTATCGTTAAGCGTTATTTTTTCTACTACCTTACCATTTAAGGAAGCTATTGTTGGCGATACACCCAATCCTTCTTTACATAAGAAATCGGTATAATTAACTTCTTCTAACTGTTCATCGAAGCTTTTATAGTTTGTTATTCTTGCGAAGTAGTAACCTTCTTCAGCCGTGCACCGAAACATCTCATCAGTTACAGATTCAACTTTAATTACATTAACCGGATACATTTTGTTTAGTTGTTCAAGTATCTTTTGTACCAAGATTACTCTTCCCTTCTTTAATTGTAACAACTATCTTGTAGTTAAATTTGGAATAAGAGTTTTTTAGTATAGCTATTCATCATTCTCTTCTATTTTATCATAAAATTTAGTTAGTTTTGAATGCTTATTGGGATTTTAATCAAAGAGGTCAACGTTTCGCTAAAGTTCACAAGGAAATCGCTAAAGTTCACAAGGAAATCGCCGAAGTTCACTGGAGTATCGCCAAAGTTCACCAAATGTTCGCTGAAGTTCACTATATTTTCGCCAAAGTTCACAACTCAAACTGCGACTAATTTAATATAATATTATTATGTAAACTAGATAACCGTCATCGACAAAGAATACATTCGTTCCCATTTGGTTATCACTGTAATGATAAGAAAAATGCCAATGATAAGGATGGGATCATCTTGATGATTAAAGAAATGATGATAAAAGACGTTATAAGTGTTACAAAAGAAACGAAAATGCGCGATTTGTTGCGGCTCTTTGTTCAACACGAAATTGGTGGTGTACCTGTTGTAGATGAGCATAATCGTTTAATCGGTATGGTAGCGGATGGGGATGTTATTCGCCACATTAATCCCGATGGGCATATGGTGCATGATATGCTTGACTTAGTTTTTGTGAGTGAAGAGAAGGAATTTAGAGAGAAATTAAATCATTGCTTGAATCATCCAGTAAGTGAGGTCATGAAGGAAAAGTTTATTTACACGGTTCGCCCAGAAGATCAGCTGGAGGTCGCTTTGTCTATCTTCGCGAAACAGCATATAAAAAAGATCCCCGTCGTTGATGAGAATTATATCGTTGTCGGTGTCTTAAGTAGGGGAGATATTATTCGTTATTTAACGAAATCGGTCATAATCCAAAACATGTAGCGTTCAGGCAATTTTTTACATAACTATAGAATTAATAGGATATTTTCCGTATAATAGTTGATAAATTAGGGGCATAGGAGAATGGGGCATGAATCAACTAAAAGCACAAAAGAGCGTGAAGCTCGAACAATTGGCGTCGCTATACCAAGTGATGATCCAAAATGGGGACAAGAAAAACGCAATCAAAATACTTGAATTATATGAAAAACGAAATAAAAATGAAATCATGATTGGTTTTGCAGGACATTTTTCGGCGGGGAAATCGTCTATGATTAATACAATTGTAGGGGAAGATATTTTACCAAAAAGTCCAATACCTACGAGTGCTAATGTTGTAAAAATATACTCTGGCGAGGGAGTAGCGCGTGTTCATTTAAACAATGGGGAGACAATTGAATTTAGTGAACCGTATGACATGGATGTGATAAAAGAGTACTCGAAGGATAAAGATACAATTAAAAAAATTGAGCTTAGTACAGCAAAAGAATTGGTTCCTAGTGGCTGTTCCATTATTGATACACCTGGGATTGACGCCGCGGATGATGCCGACCGAATAATGACAGAAGGCTCTTTGCATCTGGTTGATTATCTTTTTTATGTAATGGATTACAATCACGTGCAATCGGAAGTGAATTTACAATTCTTACAGTCTGTCGGGGAGAAAGCGATTCCATACTATGTTATCGTAAATCAAATTGATAAACATGATGAAGAAGAGCTGCTATTTGAGCAGTTTGATAAACGGATTAAACAGACCTTTGACGAGTGGAACCTACAACCGATTAGGTTATATTATTCTTCCTTATTAGACGAGTCCGTAGCGAATAATCAGATTGACGAAATAAAAGAAACCGTCTGGACCCATATGGCGGAGGATGAATTACTACATATGCATGCAGCGGTTGAACAAGTAGTTACTGATTATAAGCGTGCGCTAAAAATAAAACATGAAGATACGCTAGATCGTTTAAATGATGTGGATCTAGACCAAGGCATGAAGGAATTACATGAAAAATCGGCCGAACTTGAAGCATTAAAACAAGAAGCCGATGAATTTGGTAAAGCGTTTAATCGTGAGCTCCAGCAAACATTAAATAATGCCTATTTAATGCCAGCGAAATTACGAGATAAGGCACAAGTTTTCCTAGAATCCCAGCAAAGTAATTTTAAAGTTGGTCTATTTGGTTCTAAGAAAAAAACAGAGGAAGAAAAAAACAAGAGAATACTAGATTTCCTTACGCCACTTAAAGAGAATATTGAGGCGGGAATCCAGTGGAAACTAAGAGACAAGCTCTTGCAAATTATAAAGGATTACGACATAAGTAATACCAAGCTGCAGCAGGATATTCAGCAATTAGCGATTATATATACTGAACAAGATCTTATGAATCAATTAAAACCTGGTGCAATGATAAATGGTGATTACGTTTTAAACTACACCAATGATGTGGCAAATGATATTAAGAACAAGTTTAAACAAGAGGCGAGGGTACGCTTTGATGCGATTAAAGCGTATATTGACTCGCGAAATAGAGAGAAAGAAGCGGTAATTCAAGCAGAAATTTCACAGCTTTCTCATATCCGTGATGTAAAAGAACACCGAGAAGCGATTCAACAAGAGCTAAAAGCGAAGTTCCATTTCATTGACCAGCAACTAATCGATCCATCAATCGATGATGATGGATGGAAGCTGATTCATCGTGAAATCAAGGAAAAGGAACAAAGAATAAAACGTATTGATACACCGCAATTGCTAGAGAAAAAGGAAAAACAAATTGTTAGTGAAAAAGAAGATGTGAAAGAAAAGGAAACAAAGACTTCTTCGGTGGCAAGCACGATTCGCTCGATTGAAAAGACAATTCATGCAATCGGAGGTTTACCAGGATTTGAAACCCTACTCAAAGATTTGGGAGAAAAACAATACCGACTATCCAATCGTTCCTACACAATTGCCTTATTTGGTGCATTTAGTGCGGGCAAGTCTTCATTTGCGAATGCGTTAATTGGGGAGAATGTATTGCCCGTTTCACCAAACCCGACAACAGCTACGGTGAATCGCATTTGTCCAGTTACAGATCAGCATCAGCATGGCACGGTAAAGGTGACGTTTAAGAATGACGAAGCACTCCAGAGTGACCTAGTTGCAATTACAAAGAAATTCTCTCCAAAGGAAAAAGATTTCGGCAAGTTGCTTGAATGGGTGAAGAGAGAAAAGATCCATCAACATGACGGATTAAACAAAATGTATCAGGCGTATTTACAGGCGATGATAAATGGATTTGACGAGATACAAGATGTTATTGGAGATACAGTAATCATATCGCTTGAAAATTTTCCGACATATGTAACCGACGAAACAAAGGCATGCTATATCGCTTCCATGGATCTATACTATGACTGTTCGTTAACGAGACAGGGCATTACGTTGGTTGATACACCTGGAGCAGATTCGGTAAATGCGAGGCATACAAATGTTGCCTTTGACTATATTAAACATGCCGATGCTATTCTTTATGTCACATATTATAACCATGCATTATCACGTGCGGATAAAGATTTTCTGACACAGCTTGGAAGGGTGAAGGAAGCATTCGAGCTTGATAAGATGTTCTTTATTGTCAATGCAGCAGATTTAGCCACAGATGCGGAAGAACTTCAGTTAGTCGTTAACTATGTTCAGGAACAGTTGATAACATTAGGTATTCGATTACCGAAACTTTACCCTGTATCGAGTAAACAGTCACTAAAGGATAAAGTAGAGACGAGGGCATTAAACGAACAAATGCAAGCATTTGAAGACTTCTTCTATCAATTTATCCATCATGATCTAGTTGCTTTAACGATTGAGTCAAGTGTATGGGATATTAATCGGACATATCATGCAATCAATCAATACATTCAATCATTACATTTAGATGAAGATGAAAAGGAAAGAAGAAAGTACGAATTAGAAGAGAAAAAGGAAAAATTAGCGCGTGAAATTGAAGGAATGGAGACCTCTGTATTTGACGACCGTATCGCTGATAAAATCGATAAGCAGTTATACTATGTATTTGAACGATTATCGATTCGTTTCCATGATATATTCAAAGATTATTTCAATCCAACGACAATTACGGAGTCCGGAAAGAAAGCAATCATACAACTTCAGGCGTCATTAGATGAATTAATTGAGTTTGTTGGGTATGAACTCTATCAAGAATTACAAGCTGTGTCACTTCGTGTAGAAGCGTTCATCCAGACACAAGGTGTAGAGCTACATGGGAATATGAGTGTGAAGAGCAGAAGTA
Source organism: Oceanobacillus bengalensis (assembly GCF_003628445.1). Lineage (GTDB taxonomy): Bacteria > Bacillota > Bacilli > Bacillales > Amphibacillaceae > Oceanobacillus > Oceanobacillus bengalensis. The sequence continues at coordinate 18,002 of NZ_RBZO01000036.1, read as the reverse complement.
CGGATGAACTGTTTGACTTACCGAGTTGGAATGGGGCCAAGTTCGAAACACCTGAATATGCGAAAGCTTTCGAAGAGATTGAGAAGTCTTTGTTTAACAAGGCCTTGTCAACATTCAAAGGAACGAAAGCCTTCTTTGAGAAGAACGAAAAAGAAGAAATGAAAGAGTTAATCTTCAAGGTCCTTTCCCCGTTCGCAAAGGAATATATTGAAGCAAATAAAGTCGTAATGAGTAGACATTATATGGCAGAATGGCAGAAATTGGTCATGTCTATCAAACAAGAAGCACAGCAATCGGTAAACACATATGTCGAAAATTATGTTAAAATGATTGTTTCAGAGATAGATATTTCTGTTCTAGTAGAAAAACAAGATGATATTCGCTCCATATTAGAGGAGCACAAATACGAGGATGTGTCATAATTGGAAAAAAATAAAATTTTATTAGTCGATGGCATGGCATTATTATTCCGTGGATTTTTCGCAACATCATTTAGAGGGAACTTCATGCTTACGAAGAGTGGCGTGCCAACGAATGGCATCTATCAATTTATGCGTTACTTTCTTGATGCGGTAGATCATTTTGAGCCAACACATGTTATTTGTTGTTGGGACATGGGAAGTAAAACATTTCGGTCTGATTTATATGAAGGCTATAAAGCAAATAGAGGGGAACCCCCGGTAGAGCTTGTTCCACAATTTGACTTGGTAAAAGAAGTAGTTCAGGCTTTCGACATGCCGAATATTGGCCTGAAAAATTATGAAGCTGACGACTGTATTGGTACGTTAGCGAAGGTTTATTCTATGGATCACGAGGTTATTATTCTTACTGGTGACCAGGATATCTTGCAATTGGTTGATGATGGGATTCATGTTGCCATCATGCGTAAAGGACTAGGAAATTATGAAGTCTTTACACAAGAAAATTTTTACGAGAAAAAGGGAATCCATCCAAAACAAGTTATTGACGTCAAAGGGTTAATGGGAGACACGGCTGATAATTATCCTGGTGTCAAAGGTATTGGTGAGAAGACGGCTGTGAAATTACTCCAAGAATATGAAACAATTGACGGACTCTTAGAAAATATGGATAAGTTACCAAAAGGGGTTCAAACGAAAATTAATAACAACCTCGATATGCTGCACTTGTCTAGAACACTTGCAGAAATTAAATGTGATGTTCCAGTAGAATGTTCACTAGAGGATGCCTTATGGGACTACAAAGAGGAAAAAATCTTAAACAAATTTGACGAGCTTGAATTTACTCATTTTACTAAATTAATAAAGACTAGTGTGTAAGAAAAGATACAGTAAAAAATAAAACTAGAGGCCAAAGTGATAAATATTTGGTCTCTAGTTTTTTTGTATAACAAAATGTATTCTGAATATTTATGTTAAAATAGATATATCGTATTGTTAAGGAATGTGATATTTTGATTGACTAGGGAGATATTGTATGAATAAAAATGCGAACCAATGGAGAGATCCAACGATATTATTGTTTTCAATTGGAATTTCAAGTATAGGAGACTTTATTTATTTGGTTGCAATTAATATTATCGTCTATCAACTTACAGGTTCAGCAGCTGCTGTTGCAGCACTTTGGATCATCGGACCTTTAACAAATATTGTTACAAAGTTCTGGACAGGAAGTTACATTGATTATCGAAGTAAGAGAAAAGTAATGATGATAACCTACATCGTTAGAGCTATGTTCATCTGTTTGATTCCATTTGCGCCTAATATGATAACAATTTACGGGATTCTAGTTATTTTAAGTGTAGCAAATTCCTTTTTTAATCCATCATCCATGACGTATGTTACCATGCTTGTTCCAAAAGGGAAAAGAAAGCGGTTTAACTCGATACGTTCATTTGCGAGTTCTGGAGCATTTATTATCGGACCTGCAATCGGGGGGACGCTTATCCTGTTAACTTCTGTTGAGGCAACATTATGGCTTAATGCTTTATTCTTCGTGATCCCAGCAATTCTGTTATTGTTTCTGCCCGAAAAAGAAAACATTGAAAAAGGAACGCTTCCTACATTGACTTTTTCACAAGTTGTTCGAGATTTTTCGGTCGTTCAAAAGTTCATGTCCAATAATAAATATGTATCGTATATTTATTTCGTATTCATTCTGATTCTGATTTTTTCCTTTGCCATGGATGCGCAAGAAGTCGTATTTACACAGCAGGTAGTTGGACTTTCTGAAATGGAATATAGCTTGTTAATAAGTATTACTGGAATTGGTTCTGTTGTAGGAGCTACATTACTGTCCGTTTTTGCAAATAAATTCTCCATTCGATATATGATTGCCATTGGCCTAATGATGATGACGATCGGTTATGTTATTTATGCATTTTCATGGTCTTTTGCATCCATTGTTGTTGGTTTTGTCATTTTAGGCTTCTTTAATGTGCTCCTAAATGCAGGTATGATGACATTCTATCAAAATAATGTCCCTGTGGAAATAATGGGAAGAGTAACAAGCATTTACCAGTTAATCCAAAGTACCATTCAGGTAGCATTTATTCTGGCAATAGGGGTTGTAGCGGATATTGTTTCACTACGACTTACAATCGCTACATTGGCACTTGTTATGTTGCTGTCGTCTTTCATATTTTCGTTTTTCGTATTGAAGCCAAATAAAAAGCTCTATTACCATGAAGACGATACTGGAGAAGAGGAAATAAAGGTAGAAGGAAACGAAACATTCTAGTTATTGCATTAGAAGAAAGCCTAGATTAGCTAAATCTAAGCTTATTGTTTCACGGTTTAAGGACGACTTTTATACAATTATCTTTTTTTCCTTGAAATAGTTTATAGCCTTTTTCAGCTTTTTCTAGTGGAAGGGTATGTGTAATAATATCGGTGGGGTCAATTTCTCCCTTTACAATTTGCTGATAGAGCTCTGGCATGTAACTACGTGCTGGGGCTTGTCCCATTTTCAGTGTAATATTTCGAGTGAAAAAGGGTCCGAGTGGAAACATATTGTATAACCCACCATATACACCGGTAATTTGAAAGGTTCCAGCTTTCCTAACTGCTTTTGTCGCGATTTGAAGTGGCCCAATTGTTCCACCTTGAAGTTTTAACTTTTGTTCAACGAATTCTAATGGTGATTTTTTACCATCCATTCCAACACAATCAATGACAACATCTGCTCCGCCTTTGGTAATCTCCTTGAGTGTTTCTCCCATATCATCATCTTTCGTGAAATCAACTATTTCGGTTTTATTGACGTTCTTGGAGTGGTCTAGTCTGTAATCAATATAATCCACTGCGATTACTCTTTCGGCACCTTTTTGCCATGCAAACTTCTGTGTCATTAAACCGATGGGGCCACAACCAAGTACGATAACGGTGTCGCCTTTTTTTACACCAGCATTTTCTACGCTCCAGTAAGCGGTAGGAAGGACGTCCGAAAGAAATAGTAATTTCTCATCCTCTAACTCACAATCTTCTGGGATAACAAATGGGGTAGAATTCCCATAAGGAACACGTAGGTATTCCGCTTGGCCACCCGGATAATTTCCAAATTTCTCCGTGTATCCAAAATATCCCCCTGAATCATAGTGGGGATTCGAATTGTCACATTGACTCTCGATATGTTGATTACAATACGTACAATTGCCACAGGCAACGGTAAAAGGAATGACTACACGATCACCTTTTTTTACTTTCGTAACATCTGGACCTACCTCTTCAACAATCCCCATTGGTTCATGGCCAATAATGTAATCCTTAGGAATCGGCATATTTCCTTGATATAAGTGCAGGTCTGATCCACATATTGCAGTAGAAGTTACCTTAATAATGATATCCTCGGGTTGTTTGATCACAGGGTCGGCAACCTTTGTAACACGAACATTATATTTACTTTGGTATGTTACGGCCTTCATTTTTCTCCTCCTTGTAAGTGTTGCATAGTATTAAGATTTGTTTCGTAGTGGGAGATTATACAAGAGAAGTAAATAATGGAAATAGATAAAAAATAGCTATATAATTGGGATTATTATTAATGATGGAGGAATAAAACATATGTATTTCCCTTCCAAACGAGATAAATGGATCTCTCTTATCGTATGGGGCATTGTGCTCTTGGGCGTTGGTGTGCCACTAATAAAAGGACAAGTTATTACACTTTTTGTCATGCTCGTTGTCGGAGTATTTTTACTATGGTTTTGGTTTAGAACAGGGTACTTGATAGAGGATCATCATATTAAAGTTCGCTACGGACCAATCAAACAAACCGTACATATACAAGATATTCAACAAGTTGTAAAATCAAAGCTACCCTTTAGTTCACCAGCATTATCGTTGGAAAGAATTCAAATTAACTGTGCGAGTAAATACGATCAAGTAACGATTTCACCTGAGAACCAACAGGTATTCATTGAAAAATTGCTGGAAATCAATCCAGATATTGCGATAGATAATCGTTTAGTTAGAAAGTAGGGAATAGAATGCGAGTAGTTGATAATATATCTGATCTAATCGGAGAAACACCAATAGTCAGACTAAATAAAGTTGTACCAGATGATGCAGCAGAAGTCTATGTGAAATTAGAAATGTTTAATCCGAGTAAAAGTGTAAAAGATCGTGCAGCATTTAATATGATTGTAAAAGCGGAAGAAGAGGGGCTCATTAAACCAGGTGATACAATTATTGAACCGACGAGCGGAAACACTGGTATTGGGCTTGCGATGAATGCGGCTGCTAGAGGGTATAAGGCAATTTTAGTTATGCCTGATAATAGCACGATGGAGAGGAGAAGTATTTTAAAGGCGTATGGTGCGGAAATCATATTAACACCGAGTGAAGAAAAAATGCCTGGATGTATTAAAAAGGCATTGGAATTACAGGAGAAGATTCCAGGTAGTTTTATCCCACAGCAGTTTGAAAATACAGCTAATCCAGATATTCATCGTACAACAACAGCGCTCGAGATATTGGAGCAGATGGATGGGGATTTGGATGCTTTCGTCTGTACTGCGGGTACTGGTGGTACGGTTACTGGGACGGGTGAGACGTTAAAAGAATCACTATCCAATTTGCATATTGCTGTTGTGGAGCCAAAAGGGTCCCCCGTCTTATCGGGCGGGCAACCAGGGAAACATAAGCTTGTCGGTACAAGTCCAGGGTTTGTTCCATCGATTTTAAACACGAATGTATATGATGAAATTATCCAGATAGCGGATGATGATGCACTGTCGATGTTGCGTTTGTTAGCACGGACAGAAGGTGTGTTTATAGGTCCCTCGGGTGCTGCTGCTGTATATGCAGCGATAGAAGTAGCAAAACACCTAGGTAAAGGCAGAAAAGTAGTTTGCTTAGCTCCAGACACGGGTGAGCGCTACTTGAGTATGAATTTGTTTTGATGGGGAAGCGTGTGCTGGATTATGTAGAAATTCTTGTTGCATTGTTTGAAGAAAATCGAAACGCGAAAAATGCGATTTCAATGGATAAGTATATGCGAAATCAGTTTCCCTTCATTGGTATGAAGACACCGAAAAGAAGGGAATTAATGAGGCAGTTCTATCAGGAAACAGAAATTTTAAAGGAGCCTTTGCAGCCTGATTTCGTGTTAGCTTTATGGAAGAAAGATGAGCGGGAATTTCAAAACGCTGCACTGGATTATCTGGACCGAATGAACAAGAAGTTAAGTAAAGAACATTTACCATTAATGGAGACGTTAATTACGACGAAATCTTGGTGGGACACGGTGGATACACTTGCTACAAAATCCGTCGGAAAAATAGCAAAAGAGCAACCAGAAGTAGTTGCTGAGACGATTGAAGGTTGGGCATATTGTGATGTATTGTGGTTACAGCGTACTGCCATCTTATTTCAGTTAAAGTATAAAGAACATACAGACGAGAAGTTATTGTACCGGTATATCTTGCATCATGCAACAAGTAACGAGTTTTTCATCCAAAAGGCGATTGGTTGGGCATTAAGAGAATATTCAAAGACCAATCCAGAATCTGTGAAGTACTTTATCAGAAATAATGAACTAGCCAAGCTAAGTATTCGAGAAGGCATGAAGCACATACGCCATTAAGAGGTGCCTGTCACTGTTCGGTTTTCGATAAATATCGATATATCCGTGTGGTGCTCGTCACCCCCTTGATAATTTTTCTCTTCCATGCTAAAATTGGAACGAATGTTCTAACCTGAGAGGTAAGTGATGGATTTGGTGAATGACAGAGGAACAAAAAAATGGACGGCCATGATGATGCCAGAGCATATTCATTTGTTGAATCAGATGTGGAAAGAAAAAGAATACAAAGAAAAGCCTAATTTAGATATGCAGCAATTAAATGAGATGAATTCGAAGTTACAATTAGCAATTCATAACAATCTAACGGTTGAGATAAAATATTATGAAGCCTATGATTTCCATATGATACAAGGTAAGCTGGAGAAAATCGACATTGTAAATAAATATATCGTGTTAGAAAATAGTGAACGTAAAAAAATTTTATTTGATCAAATTATTGACGTAATGATTGATTAACAAGGCTGTTTTCGTAATGTTTGTTGCTTTTTATGCTTTGTACAACAATTTATTAGGAAATGCCATTAACAAAAACATATCGTAGTGGTTTCACCCCCAGATAAAAGCAAAAAATTACAAATTACAGGTGTATTTTACAAACAATGCCTATCACGTAGAGGATAGCTATTGATATTCTTCGCTATTCTTGGTACAATTAACTCGATAATATTTGAGGGGGAACTTTTTTTTGTCAATTGAAATTGGTAGTAAAGTTAAAGGTAAAGTAACAGGTATCACTAATTTTGGAGCATTTGTAGAATTGCCAGAAGGCAAAACAGGTCTTGTGCATATCAGTGAAGTTGCTGATAGCTATGTGAAAGATGTTAATGATCATCTTAAGCTAGGCGATGAAGTCGAAGTAAAAGTAATTAGTGAGAAGGAAGGTAAAATTGCCTTATCCATTAAAAAGGCGATTGATCGACCTGAAGGATATTCCCAGCGCCCACGCCAGGGTAGGGATACCAGGAAATCTAAGGACTTTCGTTCAAAAGGTAATTTCAAACCAAAGGAAAGTTTTGAAGATAAAATTGCTAGTTTCTTAAAGGCTAGTGAGGAAAACTTATCTACCCTTAAACGCAGTACCGAATCAAAACGAGGCGGTAGAGGCGGTAGACGCGGATAATTAATAGGAATCACATAGATAAAAGGCAAGCCACGCTAATCGTGCTTGCCTTTTTGCGTTTTAATAAAAGGAAATCGTTAATATCTAATTTGTCCTCGAATCTCTCCATTAGGATACATTTTCGTATGAACATTTACATAAGTCTTGCCGGACATCATCAAATCAACGAAATCAGTTATACTCTTTCCTTTTAATGGGCCAACAAAATCAGCCTCTCGAATAAGTCCTTCTAAACCGTCGTTGTATTCGTCTGAATTGATTTCTAACAATTTTACTACAGTTGGACCTGAAATACGTCTACTTCCTAACTCAATATTTGCTTCTTTCATCGCGTGGACAGTGACATCAAGCCTGAAACGAATATTTTTTTCTCTTTTATTTATGTGAAATAAAGCAGTACCATCAGCATCTGTATGAACTGGTGGAGCTTCCTGGCTACCTGCTAACTCAGCCATAAAGAATTGGTCCTCATACATGATTATCCTCCTTTTTCGTTTTGTATATGTTATTGAGAAGAATATAGGCTTGCTTGTACTACTATCATAAAGCAGCCAAAATTGGCTATTATCCCGATATCGTATGTGATTTTACGGAAAACGAATTATCAAAACACAATTGGTTTTATTAAATCTAACTATTTGATTGAAAAATTCTTAATGCCTCTATATAGTGGGAGAAGAGGGTATTAACATTACAGGATGAGATATAGAGAAATGAGGTTATAACAATGAAGGGGTTATCATTAGAGAAGCAAGAACCATATTACATACAGTTTTATCACATGATTAAAAAGATGATTTTTGATGGGAAATACCTACCTGGAGAAAGAATTAATGAAACCCAGTTAGCGAAGGAATTTAATGTAAGTAAGAGCCCGATACGTGAAGCCGTTCGATTGTTAGAAAAAGAAGGGTTATTAGTAATAGAAAACGGTAAAGTCGTTGTATACAAGCCTACATTAAAAGATGTTGAGGAGATTTACTACTGTCGAATGGCTCTTGAATCATTTGCGGTAAAGCTAGTTACAAAGCTTGCAAGTGATTCGGAATTAGAAGAAATTCAACAGACATTACAAGCAACGGAAGAAGCTATCAAAGCAAAGAAAGATTCGAATACGATTATAAACTTGAATGAACAGTTTCATCGTTTCATTCTTACTTTCACAAAAAATGATCGCCTGCAAAAACAGGTCAATGATTTAAAGGGACTAATCAACTATTTTCGGGTATTGAATTTTAAAGGTGAACGACGAGCGGAGGAAATATTGGAACAACATCGTGGTATTTATACGTTGATCAAACAAAGAGAAGAGGAAAAAGCAGCGAATGAGATGATTAAACATTTGGAACTTGACGTAGCGCATTTACTTCAAGTTATCGCTAATAACGATACATTTCTAACGAATCGATAAAAATAAGCTAGATTCCCGTATTGGAAGTCTAGCTTATTTTTTTTATAAATAAAGTATTGCTAAGAAACTGAAAATATTGTATTATATGAAATAGTTAGACGGTCGACTAACGACTGTGTTGAAAAATACATATATTTAGGGGGTATTACAGATGAAAACATTAAAAATCGCAACAATACCTGGAGATGGAATTGGAACAGAGGTTGTTCCTGCAGCCATCGAAGTTTTGAAAACGGTATCAGAAATTCATGGTGGTTTATCCTTTGCCTTTACAGACTTTCCTTATAGCTGTGAATATTACTTAGAACATGGCGTAATGATGCCTGATGAAGGACTTGAAAAACTTAAAGACTTTGATTCTATCTTTTTAGGTGCAGTTGGGAACGTTAAACTTGTTCCAGATCATATTTCTTTATGGGGGCTCTTAATTAAGATTCGCCGTGAATTTGAACAGGTTATTAACATTCGACCTGCGAAAGTTATTCCTGGTGTGAGATCACCACTCGTTCATCCGAAAGACTTCGATTTAATCGTTGTACGCGAAAATAGTGAAGGTGAGTATAGTGAGGTTGGTGGAAGGATCTATCAAGGGGAAGATGAACTAGCCATTCAAAATAGCATCTTTTCTAGAAAAGGTTCAGAACGGGCGATGCGTTATGCATTTGAATTAGCGTCCAAACGGAAGAAACATGTAACAAGTGCAACGAAGTCAAATGGGATTGTTCATTCGATGCCATTCTGGGATGAGGTCTTTAAAGAGGTAGCAAAAGACTATCCTGCAATTTCAACTGACTCACAACATATTGATGCATTAGCAGCATTCTTCGTTACACATCCAGAACGATTTGATGTTATTGTGGCAAGTAATTTGTTTGGTGATGTACTTACTGATATTGGTGCTGCAATAATGGGGAGTGTGGGAATTGCACCCGCAGCAAATATTAATGTCAACGGGAAATATCCTTCCATGTTTGAACCAGTTCATGGCTCGGCACCTGACATCATTGGAAAAGGAATTGCCAACCCAATTGGTCAAATATGGACAGCAAAAATGATGTTAGACCATTTTGATGAAACAGAACTTGGCACGCTATTATTGGATGTGGTTGAAAGTGTATCAAACGACGGTATCTTAACACCTGACATCGGAGGAAAACATTCAACAAAAGAAGTGACAGACGAGATTATCAATCGCTTAAAACAAAGGGCATAGTTATAGAATGGGAGAAAAAGTGATATGAATCTATCCGATACGGATAGATTCATATAAAAAACCACGATTGCAAACGCTTACTGATAAATGATTTCAATTTAACAAAAGGGGTGTTAACATGGGTCAGCCGAAACAGGAAAATATTGTAGAAAATCAAGCATTACATTCAAAGTCTAAGTTTCAAATTGCGGGTATTCAGGGACCAATTTATTTAGCGATATTAGTTGTTTTACTGATAGGAATTTACATGGAAATCCTTCCAGTAAACTTCGCTAGTGGTTTAATTGTCACAATGGCCTTTGGGCTTTTCTTAATGTGGGTGGGGGATCAGATTCCAGTTTTTAATACATTTGGTGGTGGTCCAATCCTTTGTATTCTAATTCCAGCCTTGTTCCTATACTGGGGTATTTTACCAGAAAGTGTCGGTGCTCTAACAGATACGTTTTATAACGATATCGGCTTTTCTGATTTTGCTGTAACAGGGATTATTGTTGGTAGTATTTTAAGTATGGATCGCAAAATGCTGATGAAAATTGGTGTTCGCTTCTTTGTTCCGCTTTTAGGTGCGATTGTGTCTGCATTGGTTATTGGCGGATTAGTAGGGCAATTAATCGGATTTGGATTTAGAGAAACCATTTTCTTCGTTGTTGGCCCCATAATGGGTGGTGGAATGGCGGCAGGTGCTGTTCCAATGGCTGAAATCTTTTCATCTGCAGGTGGTGGTGATGCTGGAGCAATATTAGCCCAAATTGCACCAGCTGTAATGGTTGGTAATATGGTTTGTATTTTAGTGGCAGGAGCATTAAATGGACTCGGTAAGCGAAAAAACAGACCAAAAAAATTCTCTGGTGATGGGGAGATGCTACGGACGAATGGTCAAAATGTTAATATGAAGAGCAATCAATCATCATATCCTTTTACTGTAAATAGTTTAATTATTGGAATTATCGTAGCTACTACCATTTTCGTATTCGGTAAAGTTCTTGCTGAATTAATTCCACAATTTCATTCTTATGTTTGGATCATATTAGGTGCAGCGGCATTGAAGATATTTAATGTTTTACCATCTTATATCGAAAAAGCTGCTGAAGACTGGTATGATTTAATTACGAAAGCATGGGTTCCTGCGATTTTGGTTGCAATTAGTGCAGGAATGATTGATTTCACAAGTGTAATCGAAATTGTAACAAACCCAAGTTATATTAGTTTAACAGTACTTACTGTAATTGTTGCTACATTAGCTGCTGGATTCTTCGGTTTATTGGTTGGATTCTATTTCGTTGAATCTTCCATTGCTGCAGGGCTGGGTATGGCGGATATGGGTGGTTCAGGAGATGTTGCAGTATTAAGTGCTGCTGGACGAATGAACTTAATGCCATTCTTACAAATTTCATCAAGAATTGGTGGAGCAATTATGTTAGTCATTCTGTCTATTATCGCTCCTTTTCTAATGTAGCACAGGGACGGTTCTCCTGCTTCCTCCGGAGAATATAAAAAAAATTGGAGTGAAAACATTGTAGGTGTTTCTGCTTACTTTGTTTTCACTATCATTGTTTAAGGAGTGTTTGTTGTGAAAGTGATCATTGCCATTGACTCTTTTAAAGGTAGTATTTCATCGATAGAAGGTAGTAATGCAATCGCTTTAGGTGTTCGAGATGTTTATAAAAATGCAGATATAATAACGTTACCATTGGCAGATGGAGGAGAAGGGACGGTTGAAGCATTAATCCATGCAACGAATGGAAAATGGATCGAAAAGGAAGTTACAGGACCACTACATAAAAAGGTAAGTGCAGGTTACGGGATTTCTGGAGATGGAAAGACAGCAATGATAGAAGTAGCTGCCGCTTGCGGTCTTCCACTTATTCCGAAAGAGAATCTGAATCCGCTTCGTGCAACAACATATGGTGTAGGCGAGCTTATTATCGATGCAATCGAAAAAGGTTGTCGTCACTTTATTATTGGTTTAGGTGGAAGTGCGACAAATGATGCTGGAGTTGGTATGTTACAGGCTTTAGGTTTCCATTTTTTAGACAGTGAAGGCAAAGAAGTCGAATTCGGTGGAAGAGCACTTCACAATATTGTGGAAATTAATCTTGAGGATGTTCACCCATTAGTAAAAGATTGTACGTTTGATGTTGCATGTGATGTGACAAATCCACTATATGGGGAAAATGGAGCAGCTTATATATATGGTCCACAAAAAGGTGCAACAGATGACATGGTCAAGGCGTTAGATGAGGGGCTCAGGCATTTTGCAAATAAAGTTTTCGAAAAACTAAATTTAGATATACACTCTAGCCCAGGTGCAGGTGCTGCAGGGGGCTTAGGTGCAGCGTTTAAAGGTTTTCTAAATGGAGAATTACAGTCAGGGGTAGAGCTTGTACTTGATGTGATTCAGATGGAAGAGAAGCTAGAGGATGTTGACTTTGTTATAACTGGTGAAGGAATGCTTGACGGTCAAACATCAATGGGGAAAGCGCCGATGGGTGTTGCCCAATTAGCTGAAAAACATCAGATTCCTGTAGTGGCATTAGCTGGTGGAGTAAACCAAGAACAATTTAAGTTAAATGAACGCGGGATGACTGCGTGTTTCTCTATTTTAACTTCGCCAATGACATTAGAAAAAGCAATGGATTCTGATAGGACCTTTAATAACTTAAGATTTACGACCAATCAATTATTCCGGTTAGTTAAGGCTAGTAGGAATAATTAATCACTAGTTATAGTATGAGGAGGGGATTTTATGAAGATAACGGATGTTAAAGTGATACCTGTAAACCGATTTTTATATGTAAAGATTTTTACTGATGAAGGGTTAGTAGGGTTAGGAGAATCTGGGGCATGGGGTTTCTTAGACGCATCAGCAGAGGCAGTGAAATCCTTTAAGACGTATTTAATCGGTAAGGATCCTTTACAAATTGAGCATCATTGGCAGTACATGTACCGTTCCTATCATTTTAGAGGTGCTGCCATCATGGGAGCAATTAGTGCAATAGATATTGCCTTATGGGATATTGCGGGTAAATGGTTTAACGTACCAACCTACACCCTACTAGGCGGAAAATGTCGGGATAAGATAAGAACATACTACCATGTGCACGGGGAGACAACAGAGGAACTTGTAGAAAACTGCGTGAAAGCAAAAGAGTTGGGGTTTAATGCGATTGGTCACTTGTCACCGTTTTTGGATGAACCGAGGAGTACCCCTTACTTTGTACCATATGCAAAAATGATAAAGGATGCTGTAGAGCGAGTTAGAATGATCCGTGAGGCAGTAGGGGATGATGTGGATCTTTGTTTAGAACTACACCGCAGATTGAAGCCCGGTGAAGCGATAGCATTTGCAAAAGCTGTTGAAAAGTATCATCCTTTCTTTTTAGAGGATCCTGTTATTCCAGATAACTTTGATTCCATGGCGCTTGTTGCAAGTAAGTCTAATGTCCCGATTGCAACTGGTGAGCGCATTCATACGATTCAAGAATTTGAAATGCTTCTATCAAGAAATGCAATGTCCTACGCAAGAACGAGTGTATGTTTATGTGGGGGAATTACAGGTACGAAGAAAATAGCCGCAATTGCTGAAGCACATGGCGTTCAAATTGTTCCACATAACCCTTTAAGCCCTGTTAGTACTGCAGCGTGTATACAAGTAGCAACTGCAATAGAAAATGTAGCAATTCTAGAACTACCTAATCATGATACGGTATCAGCAACCGAAAAGTTTACGAGTGCTCAAACAGTGAAAAACACAAGCTTTAAACAAAGTGATATGGTGACATGGGTACCTAACGTTAATGATGGGTTTATTGATGTCCCAGAACAAGTTGGGATTGGTATTGATCTAGTTGAAGGTATTGAAGGAAAATATCCATATGAGCGTAGAGAAATTTATACAAGATTGCACAAAGATGGATCAGTAGTTGACCAATAAAATATATTCATAAGTTATGGCGCCTCTTGTATATACAAAAAACCTTTGCATGTAATTTGGTAACGGGTTAGGTCTAAGATTACAAAACTTAAATAGCAATGCTTTTAGCAGTTCAATTCGCATATAAATTGTACTGCTAATTTTTATTGGTAAATCACTACTGATTATGGGAGGGAAAATGCAAAGTAACATCGTAAATAGCATCCGAATTAACAAGTAGTCGTAAATTCTTATCATTAATAAAAGTCATATGCTAAAATACTTACCAAATTATATGTTAAAACCTAAGTAATTAACAGGCTAAATAGATACTTATGTTAAAGTAAATATAGATTTTGTGAAGGATTGTACTTAAACTATAGGGCACCAGTTACTTCAATAAGTAAGGGGAGTAGTCAAAGATATGTATACTTGTCGCATGTTAATAATTTTGATATGATTAATTGGTTGTAAATGAAAGGAGCATTAGATATGTGTTGCTCATGTTGTCCAGTGGTAGATATGCAAAAGTCTCTCTAATTTAAAAAACTTAGGAGGTTATTTTGTATATGCTATTACAGGAAAAAATAATTAATATAATTAAAGAGAAATGTGAGAAAGACCCTCGTATTTCTGCATGTATGATGTATGGTTCGTTTACAAAAGGTGAAGGAGACCAATACTCGGATGTTGAGTTTTATGTCTTTTTAAAGAATACGGAAATTGGACAATTTGAATCTTCCGACTGGATTAGAGATATTGCTCCATATGATTTACTCTTTTTTAACGAATTTGGATCTGAAGTTGTCGTTTTTTCCAATTTAATTAGAGGAGAATTTCATTTTCAGCCAGAATCTGAGATTGAAGTTATTAAGACATTTAAAGACACAGGCGTTTTCCCTGACACAGAATCCATGTTTATTTACGATATAACAGGTAAATTAAAAGGATGTTTAGATTATCTAAAGGGTGAAGGACCGGAAAGAATGACAAATGAGAATGTCAATTTTGCTTTTAATAACTTTGTTAACGCATGGCTTATGGGTGTGAACGTTTTAAAAAGAGGAGAAACTGCACGTTCATCGGAATGTCTAACATATGCTCAAAAATACGTTTTACAATTGATTAGGATTCGTGAAAAAAATGTAGAACGTTGGCTAAACGCTACAAAAAACTTAGAAGCTGACCTTTCAGAAAAGGCGTATGGTGAGTATGCTTCAATTACGTCAAAATTAGATAAAGAAGAATTATATCTTGCCTATTTTAATGCACTCAATGTAGTTGAAGGGGTAGTTCTTGTACTTGATGATTATTATCAGTTTGACATTGATTTAATGTTTATAAAAAAATTAAATTCTCATTTAATTAATCATTCTTAAAATCATTTTTTGACTTGTAAAGTAGGAAGAAAAAGAAAATAAAGTGGGTATTTCAAAACATATTTTGGATACCCACTTTTTATTTTTTATAAAAGATATTATGAAAAAGTGTACTTAAACAAACGGGTGCCGTTCGACAAGTTCTGTTATAAGCGTTCTAAACGTGAAAAACAGAAGATTATCTAAGATTAATCTTAACTTTTCAACTAAGGATGGGAATGATAGAACCATGTTTCTTGAAACCATCCCGTCAATACTCCTGCATGCGTCTTGACTGACAGGTCAAGGGGTTTGAAGTACAGGTAGATTCGGCAGAACGGAGGCTGAAGCCATTCCTACGGAAAAAGGTATGCCAATGGATATGCCGCACGGCTGAAAAACTAGATAAGGTGAGAATCGTTCTACTGCAAAAGAACTGACGAATAACCGAATGTAAGGGTCTAAAGTTTGAACATAGGGAAACCTATGTACCATCCAACGATGGTGTGAGTGGTGTAAAGTAAGAATGCACCATATGAAATACGCTATACCGAACAAACGGCGGTATCCAGCTCACAGGCTTACAGGTTACACCTACGTTTTTAGAACGGATAGCTAGGTTGTAAGGGACTTGGAAAACAAGGAACGTTGCAACAGGGACTGTCATCCTAAACGGTTGCTATAAGGTAAAACGAAGTGCATTCATCCTTGTGAGGGTAGGGGCATGACTGATGAACCTCTTGTAATGAGAGTGGAGGAATAGCCCCAAGTCTAACGATATAGAATAATTATTTTCCAAAAGTGTATTGCACCGATCGGGTAGGAACGTGGGAACATCACCTCAAAGAGGAGTGATGCCACAGTGCAAGCTTTACGATATTGGGATTACTACGGCATGACAGAAACTTTTACAGATTTATATGATAAATCTTCGAAACAAGAAACCTTTTCGCATTTATACGATATTATTACATCTAGAGAAAATATCTTGTTGTCCTATCGAACCGTTAAGTCTAATAAAGGGTCAACAACAGCTGGTACAGATGGGAAAACCATAAAGGATATCAAAAAACTATCTGAAGACCAACTTGTAAAAGAAATTCAAAATAAGTTGAAACGATATCAGCCTAAAAAAGTCAGAAGGAAACTCATTGAAAAAGACAATGGTAAGTGGAGACCACTAGGAATTCCCTGCATTTTAGACCGAATTATACAGCAGTGTTTTAAACAAATTCTAGAACCTATTGCAGAAGCAAAGTTCTATAAACATAGTTATGGATTTAGACCTCTTCGGTCTACACACCATGCAATGGCAAGGGTACAATTCCTTATAAACCGAGCATCACTTCATTATGTTGTTGATATAGATATCAAGGGATTTTTTGATAATATAAATCATACTTTGTTGATTAAGCAACTATGGAACATAGGTATCCATGACCGACAGGTCCTGGCTTGCATTTCCAAAATGCTAAAGGCGGAAATTGATGGCGAAGGTAAACCTACTAAGGGCGTACCGCAAGGTGGGTTGTTATCGACCTTACTTTCTAATATTGTACTTAACGATTTAGACCATTGGGTATCTGAACAGTGGGAATTCTTCCCTCTAAACAAAGCTTACAAAACACGAGAAGGTGAGCTCTATGCAAAAAAGCGAACCAATCTAAAAGAGGGCTACTTCGTCCGCTATGCGGACGACTTTAAAATCCTTTGTCGTGATTGGAAGACTGCCCAAAAATGGTTTAATGCTGTAAGACTGTATATAAAACAACGTCTGAAACTAGATATTTCTCCAGAAAAATCACAAGTTATAAATCTACGAAAACGAGAATCAGAATTTTTAGGATTCACGATTCGTGCGAATCGAAAAGGAAAAAAGAGAGTAGCACATACAGGTATAAAAGCCAATAAAAAGCGGAAAATCAAGGTTGAAGCTAAAAAATATATTCAAAGAATTAAAGCCTCACCTACCGCTCAAAATGCGCTTCTTTTTAACAGTTTTGTTTTAGGAATTCATAATTATTTTAATCGAGCAACACATGTTAATATCGAGTTTTCACGTCTTGCCTATGAGTTGCGAGCATTTATATACAATCGTCTTAAACCTGTTGGAAAATATGAACATCCTACAAACCCACCACCAACTTACAAAAAGTTTTACAGTCTGGGTTTCAAAACATTTAAAATCTCGAACGTGTATCTATTTCCTCTTGCTAATGTGAAAACGAGAAACGCTATGAATTTCAGTCAATCTCTTACAACCTTCACAAAGGCGGGAAGAGAAAGAATACACAAAACGATTCGTTCAGAAATTCAGCAGGAGATTTCAAAATTAATGAAATCTAAACTTCCGTCACGAAGTGTCGAATATATGGATAATCGATTAAGTCGATACAGTATGAAAATGGGGAAATGTGAAATCACAGGTACTTTTCTATCTGCTAATGAGATTCACTGTCACCATTACGTCCCGTTACATCTAGGAGGAAACGACAAATTCAATAATCTTCGTATTCTCCACAAAGGGATACACCAATTAATCCATCAAACAAACACAAAGACGATTGACATACTCATTAAAGAACTTGGTATTACAGAACCAATGGTTCAGAAAATCAACCAATACCGTGAAAAGTGCGGTATGGAGCCAAGCCTTTAATCTCTAATCAATGAGTAACTAGGAACTTATAATTTAGTACATATCGATAGATGGAGCGCGGAGTGCTGGGAAACTAGCACGCTCCGTGTGGAGCAGGGGAAAAGCTGGAGATAACTTCAAACGCTTACCTATTGCTGACGTTTCTTGTGCGAAATGTTCCTAGTTTAAATGGAGGATGGCAACATTTCTCTGGTAAAGGCTAGGCAATTCCTTTTGGAATTGAAGGATTATATTGAAGAATCAAATGAAGGGGTAACGCTCCGAA
>NZ_RBZO01000035.1 GCF_003628445.1 Oceanobacillus bengalensis | reverse complement strand
TTCTCACTCAATATAATCACTCCTGATGTTTCCCCCTAACATGTCATTAGGGTTATTTTCTATCAAAAGTGGCTCAGTTTTCAATTGCTATGGTGGCTCACTTTTAAGTTACCATATACACGAGCAGGTAATATCCGCAAGTTGTACCTTCTTTCACTTAAAACTTCTAATTATCTTCTTAAGGAGTCTTCGCTTCATAGGAGATTTCAAGCCTTATTGCTCCTGTCCCCTGTTTCTCAGTAAAGTAGCACTAGCCACATTCGAATTCTCTAGAAGGAAGCTCAGCCTAGCTATCTAATTTCCCCTATATAAACTTCCTTTAATCAAAGCATGCAATACTTAATATTACCTTTTAATTTGTGCGAGATAAATCATTATTCTTATTCTATTTCCTATCAAGGCCATGGTCCCGAACAATGCATAGTTCAAAAAGAAGATAATTAATATAATCCCTATAAAAATAACCTTCATCGTAGAAATTAACAGTAGTACTTTTAATACAAGTAGTAACAATATCAGTACTCCCCATAAACTAGCTGCATACCAGAAAGGAAATAATAGTTTTTGTAATGTTCTATTTTCAAGTAAATGATTATAAATATTTCCTGTGGATAGAGCAACAATTATAGCTAATCCAGCAATAATTATGCCTAATAAAGTTGCTGAGACAGAGGGCAAAACATTAGTCATATAATCAGCAAGTTTCCTAATTAAATCATTAGATAGATTCCTACAATAGTAGTAGAAAATAATCGTAAGAATCAAACCTAAATAAAAGCCAAGATTTTTGACTGTTAGAGAGCTAATCTTATTAATCCTAAGCATTCCAAGAAAAGAGGTATTCTGATAATTAACTCTTTCATCTCTTTTCAATAGCCTCACACCCTTCCTAGAGGATGATATTCCTCATGTCATATGCAAATTTTTTCAACAAGGAAAGTAAGTCATCATTTTTATTATAGTGCCTCATATGTACTAAATCTTTCGAATTAAAGCTTGTATGATTTTTTTAGTTCTGTACCTTTTACTTCTACTTGGTACATTATTATATCCATATGCCTTTACATCTCCATAAGCATTAGATACCTTTTCAACACCTTCTTTTATTAGCAAGCCATTTTTGTTTAATCCATCTTGATTTTCAACGGAGGTTTTCATTCTAGTAGCATTGCTTTCTTGGATTATATCATCCAACGATTTAAATGTATCCTTTCCATGAAAGTTAGGTGGAATTAAGTCGAATTCGACTTTTGTTAGAACATCCATTTCAGTAATTCTTTCATAAATCTTATCCTTTATCGGAATTAATTTTATAATAACTTCTCCAATCTCAATATTAGCTTTATAAATGAGTTCTTCAAACCTCACTAAAAATTCGTCTCTATGTATATTTCCTACTTCCTCGAAAATCAAAACTTCACTAATCGGGTCATAAAAAAAACGGCTTACATTAGCTACTGGCTTCGGTATTCTGTATTTTTCAATTTTATCCTCATCAACTACTGTAACTGCTTCATATCAAGATTTTACTAAATGCCCGAAAACAAACTTTGTATCCTTTTCATCAATCTCTGTAGTCTCAGTGACTTTCTAAGACCACGTATTCTTTTTCATGGATGGTTTTTAACAATATTGCATAAGGAATCATACTAACTAACCGTCCTTTATCATGGCTAAATATATTTCTGTTTACATTTATTTTTGCTGCAATAAACCTTGATCTTACATTTCGTGCCATCGTCTTCTCTCCCTAATCTAAAAATAACTACCTTCATTTTATCTAAGTGGAGGAATATTACAATAGACCTAATGTATTTTATAATATCCAACTTCCTACTACCAATTTAATGAATGAAAAAGGACACAAAAGTTTGTAATCTACTTCAAATACATCCTCCAGATTTTTTCTACTTTTCCTTTTAGCACAAGGACTGCCCATAGCCTATATCCTTTTGTACTAAATCATTGTCCAAATACATATTTATAAAGCAGGAGGGGATATTAATGGGAAAATATTTACATGAAATTACACTAAATAGGAACAATATTCCCAAAAAAACTGCATTACTAGAGGAACTCCTGTTATTAATCAAGAAAGATAGGGAATTGGACATTGAAGTCTTGAAAGAATTTCCTCCTAAGAATTTAATGGGTTCTAACGACATCTGGGTTGAAGGTAGTAAACTATTGATTCAATCCTTTTTGGAAATTGATAATGAGAAATTAGATATTGTAGACAAACTAGCTAATATTGAAATAAAGGGAATAAATCCCAAAGGGCAATTTTCCCTAATGCTTTTACAAGATGATATTTATGCAGAAGGCATCTATAGATTTACACATGAATTTTTGGAAATGTTATTTCAAATGGGGAAGTTTTCTAACTATTGTATTGAAAAACAATGGGATAATATACTGCTTGATACAGTACATAAACTATTTAATCAAACTCCCGATAAGAGTCTGCAACTACGATTAATTCAAGATGGAGAAAAATGGTTAATAAGAGGAGTTATCTCAACAAGATATCGTAATTACGATAATCACCTGGCCCTATACTTAACCCTGTATACTTTACATCAAAACGCAAAATTAACTGGACAGTGGTTCATGCTAGAGAAGGCGTATCTTAGTGATTCTGAAATCGTGGTAATATTTGACCAAGTTACACCTGTACATATAGTAGACATTGGTAAACTATACTTTGGGATAGTTTTAATAAATAATGAAATCAAAGAAAAATCTTTTACCTTGGAATGGAGATTCCAATTAGAAGACGATGAGGGAAATAAGTTTGGTGCGATACCACCTGAAGGAAAAGCAACTATCTTCAATATAAGACATAGCAGCAGCATAAATCATGTGAATAAAAGCCTATTAGAACTTCATGAACTTCAGTACTTTAAGGAGAGAATCACTAATTTTATCATGTCATTGTCAGCAGGTCCCTATTTGTCCGAAGATAGGATTTATTCAATATTCAATCGAATTTTAAATACGCGCAACAAATTCTCAAAGGAAACAAAAGATTCATTTAAAAAATTACATAAAACAGAGATTATATCTAATAGTATGCATATTATTAAAGCTTTTCATAGACTAAATGAATTGGTTACAGATGTAGAAGAAAAAATCCATTTAGAGCGGATATTATATGAAGTTTGTTTAGATTTAAGTGGTCGAAAAGCAAAGATATAATTAAAAAGAGGAATCTAACCGAAGCCACTGACAAAGTCCAAACCAGTAACCCCTACCTGTCCCTATTGTCCCACTTATTCACTCAACAACATCCAAAAAAGCAACACTTGCTACCGCTACAATCATAGCAATAGCAAGTGCTGCTAAAGTCATACATACTAACCCCTTCTCAGAAGGAAGCATGAGAACCGTCCCCACGCTTCAACCAATAAATTCCCTTAATAGCTGGTTAAACTTTTCACGTTCTTCCCAGAAAGGACCATGTCCGCTGTAATGAAAAGGGACAAGCTGTGAATTTTTTATTTGTTGATTTAGTTCTTGGGCTTGTGCAAATGGAATCACTTTGTCGTGAACACCATGAACGATTAAGGTAGGAACATGTACTTTTTTCAAATCTGCATAAAGCTGCTCATCTCTTAGCGTAATGATGATCGCTGACGTTGACCAACCTGCTGCCTGTAAGCCCAATTGAAAAAACCACTCAGAGAATGAACTTGTTATATATTGAAAGAAGAAGTTATCTGTCACTTCTTGCATCATTTTAGGACGGTCATTCAACGCTTGATTAAGGAATCTAGCTGCAGTTTCTGCAGAAAAGCCTATAGGAGCTGCAGCGTCTATTAGAACAAGGTTAGAAACACCATAACTATTATGCCGGGACATATAACGAATCGCGATTGCTCCACCTGTAGAGTGACCTACAAGAGTAAAATTATCTAATTGAAGTTCATCAACTACTGCGCGTATATCATCCGCCAATCGGTCAAACGTGTATCCACTCACTGGCTTATCTGACTTTCCAAATCCTCTCCAGTCAATACCGATACAGCGGTAACCCATAAAGGGAAGAACATCAAATTGATATTCAAACTGTTTATGGCTTAACGGCCAACCATGTAAAAACACGATAGTCTTGGTTCCTTCAGGATTTAAATCTTCTACATTTAATTTTACACCCGATTCTACAGTAACAAAATATCCCACACCGATTCCCCCTTAAAATGGCTTTACCAATAAGATATTCATTTAGGAAAATATAGGTGAATACCTATTGCTTATTCGCATACAGAGGCATTGTGATAATTGAAGGTGTATTGTATATGCTCCCATAGCACAATAGGTTCTATTTTATTACTGATTACTTATACTTCTTTGAATAAATAAATTCTGTAATTGGAACCGTAACAAATGTAAGACCTACCACTATAACCAATGGATAATTATCAATCATATTAAAATTGCCTGTTCCTTCAGAAATAAATAATATTAAACCAGATAGAATCATTAGTACATAATAACCTATTTTGGCACTTTGAGTTTCAATATGTCTATCTAACTCATCTTTCTTACCACGGCCTTCATGATGTCCCCAATTAAGTAAATTAAAAAAATAGGCTAAAGCAAGAAAACTAAAAAATATAGAACCTGCATCAATCGTTTCAAATCTTATCCATTTGTATAAGGTAAATCCTGCAATTAATAAGAAAACAATAAAGGCTAAAACTGCGGTAATTTTCTTTGTTTTATCCATTCCTTTTTCCTCCATTCTTTGATATAAATAAATCTTCCATAAAGACTCCTAGAGTTCTAGAGATATCAAATGCTAACTGAAGGCTGGGGTCGTATTTGTTATTCTCAATAGCGTTGATAGTTTGCCTACTCACATTACATATCTCTGCTAATTTCCCTTGGGAAAGACTCTTTTTTTCCCTGTATTCCTTAATTTTATTTTCCATTTACTAAGCCACCTTCAGATTTTGTAAGGTGTAAAAGATATTTTACACCCCGATTATAAAATAAGATAAATGAGGTGTCAAACATATTTTACATATCATTTATTTTATCAGTTCTTGCTATCTATTGTACTAACTAGTGCTTATCTACAGTTTTTACTCCAAAAACTTGATAGAATGTACCTTTTATCCTGGCATATATGTATTCTTAGTGGTAATAAAAAATCACTTCGACCAAAGGAAATCTTATATACTATTTGGCACAATTATTGGATTATCACTACATGAAAAAACTAACATTATAACTTTTTTGTCCCGCATGCCTTCATTATTGTACATTTGTTTAATTCACTTTGAATGACTCACCTTATCAGAGAAACATTTAATATCACTGTCTACTACATGATGTAACTTTACATTATTGGCTAAATGTTTATTTAAAAAATCGTAGGGAAGATATATTAATACAACCTATACTTAGAAAGGGGTATAAGATGAAAAAGAATATTGCAATCTCCGCCTTGGGTATAGCTGGAGTTGTTGGAGTTACCGCTACAAGTTATTTAATAAGTGATAAAAAAGGAAAAGTAAAACAGAAAAAGATAACGAATAAAACATTTGAAAATGCCGGTGTACCCGATCAATCTAGTAATAATGATATGGCGCAGTTAGAAAACGCCCAAATGGTCTCGGAAGGATCCCAATTCGGTATACATTATTACAATGAAAAGAAAGAAGATAATACGCTAGATAATCAGCAAAATTACTAATATAGAGAGGTTTACATTTTTGCAGATGTAAACCTCTCTTTTCATTCAATTTCTTCAGTGATTTGATGGTTCGGCTTTAGGAAATTGATTTCTAAACCCATATAATATAGAATCATCTAGTTAACTCTAAACATTGCTTCAATAGATTCACTAAATTAATTTTATATATCTTATTTACGGTAATGACTCACATGCTAAGCCATCATTATCGTTACCATCTAATCGATGAGGATCAGATGGTCCAGATGCTTCCATAAATGCTTGCGCTTCAGCTTGTGTAGAGAAATCACCACAGTCTCGATCAGCTCCTGAAGTGTCTATTCCACCTGAGTTTGATTTAGATACTGCCTCCGCTTCTCTTTTAGCTTCCTCTTCTGCTTTAGCTTGTTCCTCTGCTTTTCTCTTAGCTTCCTCTTCTGCTTTAGCGTCTATTTCTATATCCTCTTTCTCTTTTAAATCAGGGATTTCCCTCTCATTTAGAATCGGTGCCTGTCACTGTTCGCTTTTCGACATATTTTGACAAGTGCCTGTCACCAATACCAAGGAAAGGAAAGAAAAGGAAAGAAAAATACAGCGGAACTAGGCAATATTGCTTATATCTATTCTTTTATATTATAATAATATAGTATATTCTTTTTAGCTTATTTTAAGATTAATTAAATTATCAGAAGTATATCAACAAAGAAGGCATTTAGTAAAAATACATCATATGAAAAGGCAGGGATATTATGAAAGTAGGGATAGATTTAGGTACCACAAATTCCGCGGTTGCATACATTAACGCAAACGGTAGACCAGAAATCATACCAAATAACGAAGGTGAAAGAACTACTCCTTCTGTTATTTTAATAGAAAATGGTAAAGCTATTGTCGGATCAGTGGCAAAAGAAGCTGCAACTTCACAGATTGAAGATACAATACAGTTTGTCAAAAGACAGATCGGAAATAAAAGCTTTAAATTTCCAATCTCAGGTTCAGACCATTTTATAGACGCAGTAGAAGCATCTGCAATTATTTTAAAAAAAGTTGTTAAAGATGCAGAAGAAGCATTAGGTGAGAAAATAACAGATGTAGTAATAACAGTACCAGCATATTTTGATGATGCTAAACGAAATGCTACAAAAGAAGCAGGGGAAATGATTGGAGTTAATGTCCTCAAGGTTATAAATGAGCCTACAGCCGCAGCGTTAGCTTATTATGATATAGAAAAAGCGAATGTAGAGCAAAACATTGCTATTTATGACCTCGGTGGTGGTACCTTTGATGTGACAATTGTTAATATACATAACGAAGAAATAAAAGTCTTAGCTACAGATGGCGACTCAAATTTAGGTGGTTTTGATTTTGACAACGCTATTTTCAATTATGTAGCAGATAATTTTGAAAAAGAGACTGGGTTAGATATTTATGATGATGAAAATGGTTTACAAGAATTAAGAGAGAATGCGGAAAAATGCAAGAAGTCACTAACAAAGAGAAATAAATATAACGTCCCACTTACCTCGCAAGGACAAACTGTTCACACAGAAATTACTAGAGAGTTATTTAACCAATTAATAGAATCATATATAAAAAGAACCCAACAAATAATGAAAGAAACGATTAATGAAGCAGGTTTGACTTGGAATGATATACATAAAGTTTTATTGGTCGGCGGGTCAACTAGAACACCTATTATTTCAAGTATGATCAATAACTTCACTGGTATCGTACCATCTAAGGAATTAAATCCAGATGAGGTTGTTGCATTAGGGGCAGCTGTCCAAGCAGCATTTATCAAAACGGATAACGATACTAGTAACTCAGAAAATATAATTGTTCGAGATGTTAATTCGCATAGTTTAGGTGTTATTTCAAATCATGGAAGAGATACTATGATGAATTCTATTATATTGAAAAGAAACTCAGAAATTCCATGTGAAATGTCTAGAGAGTTTTACACGATGCATGAAAACCAGAAAGAGATTATGCTCGAAATAACCGAAGGAGAGGATGAAGATCCTAATTATGTAACAATAATTGGTAACACAACGATTTCATTGCCAGAAAAACTACCAATAGATTCGCCTATTGAAATCAAAATTTCCTATGACCAGAATGGGATTGTTCATGTTAAGGCTAAGGATTCATATCATCATGTTGAACTTGGAGAATTTACAATTGAGCGACAATCTAATTTAACAAAACAAGAGTTTCAACAAAAACAACAAGAATTACTATCATTGGAGGTAGAATAATATGGATAATTACTATGACCTGCTCGAATTAAATGTGGATGCTTCTGAATCAGAAATCAAGGAAAAAATTAAAGCAGAATTAAGCAAATGGAGAAAGCGTGTCAATGCACCAGATCCGCAGCGTCAAAGAATAGCTTTAGAAAGAATGGAATTACTTCAAAAAGCAGAGGAGATTTTACTCGATCCAGCTAATAAAGAAGAATATAATCGTGCTTTACAGCAATCTATCAATCAAGCAGATCATGAAGAAAATATTAATCAGCAGCTTAGCTTGGCGGATCAGTTGATTGGGGAGGCACATCAATTAATTGAACAAAATAATATTGCAGATGCCATTGTATTAGCTAAAAAAGCTACTGAAACCGACGGCAACCATCCATATACCTGGTCCAGTCTGGCAAGAGCCCACTTTCTTTGGGGAGAAATACAAGATGCCACTTATGAGATCAAACGTGCTATAAGCCTATTGCCAAATGAACCTCATTTTTACTATGTTTTGTACCGTTGTCATATGGAACGTCAAGATTTACAATTTCATGAGAAATTAAATTTAGCTGAAGAAGCTATAAGTAAAGCTTTAAATATAGCTCCGGACAATCCTGATTATATAATTGAAACTGCTAGCATCGCACGTCAAAGAGGCCAGATTGATCATGGTATTAATCTATTAAAACAGCTAGAAGGCCGACATGGTTTAGCACCGAATGCCCAGAACATTCTTGCAGAGTTATATTATGATAAAGGACTAAGTATGACCCAAAAAGTAAACTATAATAATGGAGAATCACTTTATTACTTTATTGACAAACAAGCTACTTTACAAGGGAAAGACCATTTTATCGAAGCATCAAAATACGTTCATGATAACCATCTTAGACAAGAAATCCAGAAGTGGATTGGTTTAGCAAACTCAGCCTTAAAAACAAAAAACAATTTTAAGGTATTAGCTCTATTCATTATCATCATACCTATTTTCTTATCAGCGTTAGAGGACTTTAATGTCATTATGATGTTATTCATGGCCGGAGCGGGTTATTTGGCATGGAAAAAAGGCCGTGTTCCACAATATGAACTTAATCGAAAATATATTAACACCCTATCATAATGATTAAACTTAAAGATAGTCAAAAAGGATGATACAAATGGACCTTCTATTAGAATATAAAGCGCACGGAATCGATGGATTGAAGAAACAAATTAATACCCAATCGAAGGATCATTTTGAAAAAGAAAGTTTAATAAAAGCTCTTATTGCGTTGTCAAAGGAAAGCAAAGTAAAACACGATATGGATGCCCAAAAGATAATTCTTAACCAATTATATCAATTAGGGGCTTACCAAGATGCATATCAATTGTGTAGGAAAATTTTAATTAGAAAACCAAATGATACAGAGTCTAGGAATCTACTTCCCGAAATTAAGCAACGACTAAATACGCTAAAATCAACATCATCCGAACAAATCGATAGTACAGTTAGCTTACTAGAAAAAAACAAACAGATTTTTCAACAAATTGAACAGGAAGTAAATAAAGAAATAATTGGACAAGAAAAATTAATACAATTTTTATCAAAGTTAGTGCAAAAATCATTATTAAACCCTGGAAATATTCACACATATAAAGATTCCATGATCATTTCCAGTCCAAAAAGCCAAGGTGTTTACACCACTATTAATACCTTTTTTAAATATGTTTATAGCTTTAATCAAATAAGTGGAGAACAAATTCAAACGATTGATCTATCACAATATGATGCACACGATAATGCGGTGGAAATGTTTTATGTAGATATTTACAATGCTTTTATGGGAAGTAGTCGTGTTACGATTTTTAAAAATGTCGATCAATGTCCATTAGATTTAATCAATCTTCTAAATAGTATTGTATGCAACGGTTATATACCACTTGATGGTCGATATACGTATCAAGATGGAATACTAGTAAAAGTGAACCAAATGTTAGTTGAGGGAAGCTTCAATACAATTGAAGCAAGGGATCAATATTTATTATTTCATACAAATGAACAACTGGAAAAAGCACTGAATATATTTACTGCGTCTAGTCAATCCAATTTCACATATAAAGTGTCACTAGACGCTTTGGATAATGAAAATATGCAACTATTATTTAAAAACATGCTAAACAATTATATTGAAAAAGCGAGAACAAATTTAGGTATTAACTTACTTTATCATATTCAAAACTTATCACCCTTAGTTACACATTACTTTAATTATGGAGGTGCAGCAAACCTAAATAATCTAGCTAATAAAATTTATGAAAAGGTTAGCGAGATTCTCCTTGAGAATAATAATGTAGGTTTTACTAACTCCTGGGAAATTGCACAGGAAAATAATGAGATTACATTAAAAGATGCAGAAAATTCGTATCACGTGTTAGATGTTTATCAAACGCATGCAAATCTATCTTCTATCAAGGAAAGAATTGAGCAATTAATTGGATTAGATGAAGTAAAAGATTCTTTAAAGGAATTAAAAATATTCCTAGAGAAAAGAGAGAGAAAATTATCCAAAGGTTATCAATCAGAAAAGCCAGCTTTACACTTTGTTTTCACAGGAAACCCTGGGACTGGTAAAACAACAGTTGCCAGATTAATAGCTGAATATCTAAAGACAATCGGCTACTTAAGTGAAGGTCATTTAATAGAAGTAGACCGCTCTGATTTAGTTGGAAAATACGTAGGACATACTGCAGCTCAAACGATGAATCGAATTAAAGCAGCCATTGGTGGTGTACTTTTTATTGATGAAGCTTATTCATTGGCCAGAGGCGGTGAAAATGACTTTGGTCGTGAAGCAATTGATACAATTGTTAAGGCAATGGAGGACTACAAAAATCAACTTGTTGTCATATTCGCAGGTTACCCCAAAGAAATTGATGATTTGCTTGAGCTAAACCCTGGTTTGCGGTCTAGAATTTCACAAACATTTTTATTCAATGATTATACTACAGAAGAGCTCTTAGAAATATCGCATAAACTTGCTAAAGAACGTGGTTTTCAGATCGAGGAAGCAGCTCAGAAACAACTAATAAAATATTATCAAAAGCATCAAATAAAAGGTAAAACCGATAGTGGAAATGGGCGCTTAGCACGTCAAACGATTGAAAATGCTATTAAAAAGCAAGCTGTTCGTACTGCCACAGAAGATATAAATTCAAAAATAGATATACTCAACTTAGAAGACTTTGGGTTAAAAGAAGAGAAGGTATTTGATTTAGATAGTAATTTAAATGACATCATTGGATTAAATCATATTAAGGAATTAATTAAAACGTTACAAAAACAAGAATTGATTAATAAAAGAAGAAAAGAATTTAATAGTAATTTTATAAGCAACCAGTCATTAAATTTTATATTTACAGGAAATCCAGGAACAGGAAAGACTACCATTTCTAGAACAATTACTGAACTTTTTAAAAGCATCGATATCCTAAAAAAGGGACATTTAGTAGAAGTTGCTCGAACTGAATTAGTTGCATCTTATGTTGGCCAAACAGCTTTAAAGACCGAAAAAGTATTCAAAAGTGCACTTGGTGGAGTATTATTCATCGATGAAGCATACACATTGGCTAATGACCAATTTGGTGAAGAAGCGATTAACACGCTTATTAAATTAATGGAAGACCATAAAGAAGATATTGTTGTCATTTTGGCTGGATACGAAGAGCATATGAACAAATTATTACAAACAAATCCTGGGATAAAATCTCGTTTTTCAAACATATTCCATTTTCCCGATTACTCATGTGACGAACTGTATGCCATAGCGATTCATTTATTCAGTAATAAAGGCTTTATACTTGGTGCAGAAGCTAAAACAGCATTACAAACAGTTATTCAACAAACCTATCAAGATGCAGATGGAAATGGGCGTTATGTCCGTAACATTGTCGAAAGAGTTATCCGACTGCAATCTATACGTTTATTTGAAATAAGTGCTACAAATTACGATATTCTAATGGAGATTTTGCCTGAAGATATTCGTTCTTTGTCATGAGTAAATGAGTAATTATTAGAGGATTTTTATTCTAATAATTGAGTTTCACCTTTGCAAAAATTGTTAGGTTACAGATCGTACGTTCTATATTTTTTGTAAAAAAACAGACTGAGTGTCGCCAACACACTCAGTCTAGCTTTCAAAAGAATGAAGAAGAGGTACCTGTCACCCTTACTGCAACGTAAAGCTATTCATCATTTCAGGTATGTCTTCATTAACCATTTTTAGGAATTCGCCTTCCAAATGGGATAGTTCTCCATCTTCATAAAACGCTAAGGGAAGTTCCATAACGGTATTGTACGTATACAAATAATCATTTCCTTCAGCAACAATCGTTTCCATACCTGGGCTGACATCTGTATCTTTATCATAAATATTTATACTAAAGATATTGGATACCTTTTCTCCTTCATTTACAAATTGAAAATCAATACTAGAAATGGCAGTTGGATGCCAATTTCCCTTTTCGGTAATATATTTTCCTTCCCATGACTCAGGTATTTCTAATAAAAATTTGTACTCTTCGTTTACATATTTGCCTTCTGAATCAAGAGATTGAGAGGACTCATGTGACGTATCCTTTACACTCTCTAACTTATCCCAATCAACTTTTACACCAACAATACCTTCTGAATTTGGAAGGATACTAAAATAGGTTTTAAAAAATGTAATTCCATCCTCATCTAACGTAAATGATTGAAAATTTTCACTTGAGGGTGCTGTTTCTTCTTTTACTAGTTGGATATAATTATCTGATACTGGATCATCTCGAAACTCTCCAAACCTCTCATCGTTTATAATTTCATCTGCAACCTGTTCGGAGATTACTAGCAAATTAGTCTGATGCTCCTTAAGTATTTCTTCTAATGTAATGAGTTCATCTTCATCGAGGTCATAGTTAAATGAGTAATCTACAGGATGACCTGTAGGAGCTCCCATAGAAATTCTCCCGTCAAAATGAATGGATACATAATCTTTGGTTATATTCGGTTCATCAAAACGTAAATTATAAAAATGGAAACTTCCGAATCCATCCTCATCCCCACTCTCGATTAAGTCATCCGCTATACGCTTTTGATTTTCAAAATCAGATTCCATTTCACTTTCTATAAGCCTATCTATGGGTTCATAATTAAAATGTGGGTATTCTATTGTAATTTCTCTTTGGTCCGTTATCTCTTCTAATCGAATCGTTTCATAGTTTGTAAGATTTGGGATAACCGCTTTCTCTTCTTCTACATCCCGGTCCGCTACAACTTGTTTCGTTGGTACTTCCGCTTCCATTTCATTTGCTGCTGTTTCCTTATTTTCATCACAGCCAAACATGAATAAGAAAGGAATTATGATGAATAGGAATGCTGTTGTTTTTCTCATGGTGTTCCTCCATTATTGATTTTATATAGGACTATCATAACACATACAATAGTACGATATAATCATACAAATTGTCAGCGGAATGTCAACTTCTTTGTTGGCGGATGCCTGTTACCCTATTCACTCACACACCACTCAAATAACCCGCCAACCGCGCCTCAGCCTCTTCTCAACAGCTTCACGCGTTGTTGCGACTTTGCTACCCAATTCATCCATCATCGGCGGTTCGGAATTTGCTCCACTCGGTTGTTCCATGCTATATTCCTTTGGTGTATCCGAAAAATCACTATTACCAAATCTTCGTATGGAATAGATTGGAGCTAGGTTATTTGAACGGGATCTTCAAATAATATAGCCCTTATCAGCTAGCTCCTTCCTTGCCCGTTTGAATGTACTATCGGTTAAACCATGCAGCGGTTTTAATGATACGGCTGGAACAGTAAACATGTCATTCCACCTTGCATCATTGTTTATCTGCATTAATACATGCCATAAAGTGATGGCAGAACCTGATAATGGAACTTGCCGTACATACTTGTAAAACTCACTGATTTCTTTCATGTAATTTACCATCATATGTATCCCTTACTATTATTCTGTTGACAGGCACTTCCATAAGATAACTTATGACTTCCTCATAGCTACTCATAAACCTTGTATCAGACAAAGTGCCCGTCATACTATTCAAAATGAAGCAAGAGAACCGTCCCCACGCTTCACCGGAGCTGTTGGTGGTGCTGCTATTGGTGGCGTTGGTGCAGGACCAGGTGCTGGAGTAGGTGCGATTGGTGGTGTCGCAGCCGGTGGAGTTGATTACTTTGCTACTTGCTGGTGGTAATAAAAAAAGGTGGTTTATTAGATGAGTAATACTAAAAAGAATGATAAAAATATCACTATGACTAAAGGTAAATTTTATTTATTTTTTGGCTCAATTATTGGATTAACAATAGTTATTTATGGAATAGTAGATCAAGCAATTGAAAGATTATTTTAAACCAATCTAAAGACTAAAAGGTTATTGAAGAAAACTCCATTTAAGTGCAACATTCACAAAGTCAAATTTGATTATCACTACATAATAAGCAAAATTTATAATATAGAGAGGTTTACATCTTGACAGGTGTAAACCTCTCTTTTCATTCAATTTCTTCAGTGATTCGGTTGTTCGGCTTCAAAATCCTCATTTTCCTATTAAAAATGATATCTTCACCACGGACAATATAAACCTCTAAGCAAATACTGTGTTGAGAGGAAGCAGGAGAACCGTCCCCACACTTCATGTATATTCCAAGAAACTGTGGTGAAACCTATAAGCGAAAGAAACCAAAGTCAAAGAAGGTGGACATTTCATGACTTACCAGGAAGGATTAAATCAAATAGATAAAGCGACACAAAAGATTACTGAAGCAACTCAATTAACGATTGAATCGGTTATGAACGCTTTCTTATTTACTTGGCAATGGTGGATAGCATTAGCTATGATGATAGTTCCTTGGGTTATTTGGCTCATATTACGTGACCGTAAAAATTCAGCTCGTATATTTTCTGCTGGTTTACTGATAATGATTATGTCTGAAATTTTTGATGCGATTGGCGTTAGTTTCGGAAAATGGTCATATCCAGTAAAAGTTATACCCATATCGACTGTAAGCTTTTCATTCAGGCTTTCCGTTATACCTGTATTTGCAATGCTGTTGTTACAATATAAACCTCATTTCAATCCATATATAAAAGCAATTGTTTTCGGTGGTCTTGGTGCATATGTAGGTCTTCCATTGTTGGATTTGATTGATTTACATAAAACAATCGATTGGTCTTTAACATATTCTTTTTTTGTTTTAACTTTAATGTATTTAATTGCTCACTGGTTTAGCCGAAGGAATTCCTTTGAAGAAATAAAAAATAACGAAGATAGGCACTAGTTATGTATTTTGCTACAAACTAGCCAATTGTTGAAGATCATAATTTATGAACTATGTTAGAAATAGTCACCTTACTTTGGCAGGAAAGGGTGGCTATTTTTGTTTGTTTAGATAGACGACAAAAGTTACGACCATCGTCACTAATGCTATCAGCGCTAACTTAAGCCATTGCTGTGCTATGATAAAAATAGTCTGTTCTTTTTCCACAGAACAGGTCATAGCTCCATAATAGCCATTGCTGTGCTATGATAATGAAATTGCGAACCAGTTAAACAGTTTAGTCATAGCTCCATAAAAGCCATTGCTGTGCTATGATTCCTTTGGGAATATGGATTATACGTTCACCGTCATAGCTCCATAAAAGCCATTGCTGTGCTATGATACAGCCCAAATAAAAGATGCCAGTATTACTGTCATAGCTCCATAATAGCCATTGCTGTGCTATGATATCCTTGGCACGGAGGTTTTTAGAAAGAATGTCATAGCTCCATAAAAGCCATTGCTGTGCTATGATCTGGTACTTGTTGCGGTTGCTCACTCAATAGTCATAGCTCCATAATAGCCATTGCTGTGCTATGATAATGCAGCAACCAGTACAACAAACAACAGAGTCATTGCTGTGCTATGATAAATCTAGTAAACATACCTAATTCGATTCTGTCATAGCTCCATAAAAGCCATTGCTGTGCTATGATTTTATTTATCCTTCTAATCTGTCTCTTAAGGTCATAGCTCTATAAAAGCCATTGCTGTGCTATGATGAAATGCGATGAATACGCTTCTCCATCTGAGTCATAGCTCCATAAAAGCCATTGCTGTGCTATGATCTCTTTAACAACAAGTGATGGCTTGCTTATGTCATAGCTCCATAAAAGCCATTGCTGTGCTATGATTACGGATTGATTCTTCTATGGACATCATTGGTCATAGCTCCATAAAAGCCATTGCTGTGCTATGATAGGTAAAACAAATATTCGTAAGGTTGGATTGTCATAGCTCCATAAAAGCCATTGCTGTGCTATGATTCCATTGCAGAACTAGCTTCAACGATAGGAGTCATAGCTCCATAAAAGCCATTGCTGTGCTATGATTATCTGTTCCCATGAGTGAAACATCCATACGTCATAGCTCCATAAAAGCCATTGCTGTGCTATGATTTTTCCTTCTTTTATAACATCTTCCCCGAAGTCATAGCTCCATAAAAGCCATTGCTGTGCTATGATTAATTTTTTCAACATCCCCCAGATAATTAAGTCACAGCTCCATAAAAGCCATTGCTGTGCTATGATCTTGCTCTAATTTGCCTGTAAACACTTTGTGTCATAGCTCCATAAAAGCCATTGCTGTGCTATGATAAAAATATAAAATGTACGCGTGGGTATGGTGTCATAGCTCCATAAAAGCCATTGCTGTGCTATGATATAATTACAGTTATAAAGGGAATCCCTAGAGTCATAGCTCCATAAAAGCCATTGCTGTGCTATGATGCCATCTCTAGCCCAACCTTCTAGCTTTATGTCATAGCTCCATAAAAGCCATTGCTGTGCTATGATTTGTACTAAAAATGGAGGAAAGGGCTGAGCGTCATAGCTCCATAAAAGCCATTGCTGTGCTATGATAAGTCCAGGAGCTGGAAGGACAAGACGAGGGTCATAGCTCCATAAAAGCCATTGCTGTGCTATGATACCCGAAATATCTACGTGAATACCTTGTGAGTCATAGCTCCATAAAAGCCATTGCTGTGCTATGATTAATTAAAGTTGCACCCCTTAAAAATGCCCGTCATAGCTCCATAAAAGCCATTGCTGTGCTATGATTGTGGCGTTCCTAGCCATTTTTGCATAGCCGTCATAGCTCCATAAAAGCCATTGCTGTGCTATGATTCAGTCGAGTGCGTCATACCGATAAGTATCGTCATAGCTCCATAAAAGCCATTGCTGTGCTATGATACGTAACCAAAAAAGCCTGTAGAATCAATATTCCGCAGGCTTTTTTGTGTTTATTTTTTGCATAATTAATCCTTTTAATAACCTGCTACCTAATCATTTTTTAAATATCGCTCGTCATCTTCTAATCATAATATCTCCATTTCAAACAACTTTTATACGTTAAAATTTATCATTTTATCCAATTTCAGCAGCTTTTATTCATGAACTAAAACAATGACAATTGATTAATTGTTACCCTTTCCTCATTAGCAGTTTTCTTACCTAATAAAAGTCGCATACGGTCGTACTGTTTTTCAGTTACTGGTAATGCTCGAATCGATCCTTTTGGTGGTAAATTTTTCTTTACTTTTTCTAGTAGTCTTTCCATCGACTCATGTCCATTGCACAGCCTACAATAAACAGAGAATTGCATCATATCAAAGCCCTCGTCAAGTAAATAATTCCGGAAGCGTGTGTAATCTCTGCGCTGCTTTTTCGTTTTAACCGGTAAATCAAAAAATAGCAATATACGCATATATCCACCCCTATTCATATTTATGCATCCTTACAGGTAGTAAATCTGGTAATTTCAAATAAGAATAATCCTGCTGGCGGCAGCTTGACACAAAGCTTTTTACCATTTCGTCAACCGCAGCAGTAATCGAATGATTTTCACCTGAAATTAAAATCGTTGCGTTTACCAGGTTAACTAAGCCTGCTCGAGTTTCCGCATCCCATTTTTCTATATCTTCTTGTTCAGCAACATGATAATCAACAACAGGACGAAGCACTTCCATAAAATCATCTGCTAGGTTGAAAGCATTTAATTGGTTATCATGATAAAGTCCTAAACACGGTATTAAACCATAATTTGTAAGGGATCTAGCAACCAATCCCCTTATGATAGCATAACCATAGTTTAAAAGACGATTGATCGGATCTATCGAACGGCGAGTAAAAGTCACACCAAATAAACTTCTAAAATACAATTTTGCAGCGACTGCTTCTCTATTAGACATATCACCAGACTCTACTTCCTTTGCTAACCTTCTTAATTCATCTCCTCCATCCTTTCCCATCATATCTAGGCATTTCGCTTGGTTTATTATTTTCTGTTTAATAATCCGTTGCCATAATCGCTTCTTAAACGGCTTTGAAAGTGCAAGTTGCGTTTCTAAAACCGCAAGCTGTCTAGAGTGCTGTTGGAAACCAGTCCAGATACCATTAGGAAGTTTTTGTGCATTACATGTAAACAAACTTACTTTTTTGTCAGCACATTCACTTAATAGACTTGCAGTTAGTGTTACTCCCGGTGCTTCTATTAGAATAGAAGCTATATCCTGTAATGGAACAGTAAAAATATCCTCTTGCTTTATTACCAACTGGGATCGCTTGACTGATAGTTGTGCATTCTTTCTAATCATAATATGACGCCAACTCATCGTTCTTTCCTCCTTTCCTTCTATTACTATTTACCTATAGTTTCTCCAAATCTATAAAGAAAAATACAGTAGGCATAGTAAATTCTGCCTACTGTATTTTTAGATTGTTTGCTTCATATTTTTCTTTTTAAAGGCCTGCCTTGTTTCTCTATTCACTCTAGTAATATCCCCTAAAATACCAACTTTATATTTTTCAAGAATATCAATGCCTTTTAGACCAATTCTGTTTTCAGTATGTTTATGTGGAAAATTTGGTTCCTTAAAATAAATCCGGTTTGAGTCAATGTCAATCGAATTAAAATAAAGAAAGCGATCATCTTCTCCTCTTTTCACACGGACCAAATCGTAAGGATACAAGCTAAATTGGAAAATAAATGAATCATCCATTCTTGTCCACTGTTCGTAGCCCTTTCTAGCTGTGACAACTCTATCAGGCAATTCGGGTAAACTTGTATCCATCACATAAATCGGTACCATGTAGAATTGCTCTTCTTTTAGAAAAATATCTATTCGAACAAGATTGCCATTTTGCGCAATGCCCCGATTCACTTCACGTACATGAGCCCTTTTTTCTATTTCTACTTTTACCCGCCGAATAGGATTTCCTTTTCCTTTTTCACTTGGTTTATAAAGCGTTTCTTTAAATGCTTCCTTAACATTACCGCCAAACGCCAAATAACGTTCTTTAATAGCATGATATGTTGCTAGATCAGATACTTTATTGACCATTGAAAAATCGCCATCTTCATCAAATTTAATCTCCGCTAACGGAACACGTTTTACAACGATTGTCTTACCTGTTTTTTCATCAATACCACCATTGATCATAATTGTTTCTTTATGCGCCGCTCCTGTTACAGAGTATCTCGCCATTCGTGAAACCATCATGTAACGAGGAAGGGAGATCTTAGCTTCCAATGCCTGACTAATTGCCTTTGGATTCGCCGATTCTGCGAGATGCGTAAGTAATTCATCTCTGAAATTATCCCATGGCCTAGGAAACAATGGTTCCTTTACTGCTTTGGAGCTTTCTTTTACTTTATGGTAATTGGTTACGCGCCTAATCATACCATCATCTGTACAAGCAACCACAATAGCATCAAGTGCATGATGAAGATGTGTTTCATCCCGGTGTTTGCTAAGTCCAAAGCGACTACGAAGATGCGCAGTCACCTGACCACTCACAGTTACCACCCATTTTTTAAGATGCGGATCCTTAGGCTCAAGCTTCTTTTCCATGAAGTTCTTAAAAAACCGACTAATAAAACGAGTATCATTTAAATGCCGTTCTTTTACTACATCTTCTTCATGAGCTGTGAACTCTTTCTTCAAAAGATATTGCTTTTTCCCTTTTGAAAACTTGGTATTATAATTCACATAAATCTCGAATCTCTCCCAAGCTTCCGGATTATCTTTTAAGTAATCAAAAGGGATGCGATTTCCTTTTTTCCGATTTTCATCACTATATACGAGCACTTTATTTTGATAATTGTCCATAAAGCTTTTGCTGTATGGTAAAATATGATCTACATCTAGGTTTGGGGTACTATTACGTTCTCTTCTTAATTCTCCAAAAAAGACTTCAGGTGGAATGCTTTTTTGGGAATATGCACACTTATGATCTTGCTCTTCCCATAATTTGTATCTTACAATATCATGACCTTTTGGTTGGAGAATACCATTTTCCGCTAACACTTTAATTGCTCCTGCATTTCGATCAAAGTTCGCCTTTTGATTTTTTTGCAATTTGGACCGTTCTTCATGTGTTTTAGAAAGCTCTCTTGCTAATTCAATATGGACAGACATGGGAGAGCCATATCTCTTGATTATCGCATTAACTATTTTACGTGATTGTGTCAGTGCCCGCTTTACAACCGGATTTGCAATATCATTCGGAATTGGTGGTAAAAATTTTTCACGTTTTACCTTTTGTAAACCTGTCGTGTCATAGCCAAACTGATCTGCCGCTAATTTAAACGGTAATCCTTCTTCCATAAGTGGAAGCAGATTTTGAATTGCCTTGCTTGAAAGATGACCGAACTTCGTATAAGAAAGAGATAAAAGCATTTGAATCAGGTCTTCGCTATAGACACGTTTTGCTATATTATTAGGATTTCTCAAATATTGATGGATATCTTTGTCTGTCTTATAGACTGTCAGTGCATAACCAATTGCATCATAATCCGTTGTATCATATGCTTCCCCTGTATCCATAGCATGCGAATCTGTTACCTTCTTTATTTCATAGTATGCACTCAAATTTACAAAAGGAAGTTTTTCATTCATACTAAGTGTTGCCTCTGGATCATACATAAGGTCATTAAATTTTAATTCATCATCCAGTTTCAACCACTTTCGAATGTCCGAATATTTTACATCAGGAGTGCTTTTGCGTTTAACCAAATCATCTCTGTTAAAAATGCTATGTAGTAGTATTTGCCGTTGTTCCATAGAAATTGCTTCTACATTTTTGCCAATTCTAATGCGATTGATCTTATCAAGCGCCATATAGTATTGAAATGTATACGTTGCCTTTGGAATGCGCCTCTCTTCATCTTCAAGTGAACAGAACCCTACTTTATTTAGGATGGCATTTCCCGAAGCAAACGGCAACTGATGATTCCATATTTTTAAATAAGAAACTTGCAGTTCTTCGGATGCATAGGAAGAACCCAATTTACGCTGCGTTTCGAATAATGTGACAATCTCCAATTCCAAATCGTAGCGACTAACATTAAAAATATACTCATCACGGGAATTATGTCGTTTATCATATTGTGCAAAATGTGGATCCTTTCCCCACATTTCCCCTACTGTACGATATTTATCCAGCCTTTCTTTATTTTGTTGGATACTTGTTAGTACTTTACCTGTTTCCTTGTCTTTTTGCTCGGATTTACGGTTTGATTTAAATCCACGTCTTTGTGCAAGATGAATGAGCAATCTAGCCCACTCATCGTTAGCCAATAACCGATCTAGCCCATCTATACGAATGTCCCATATATCCACAGAACCATCATTTAACGGGTAAAGGTGTTCCATTTCTACTTCGGTAACAATGTTAAACTGTATTAAGAGATTTCGAATCTCTCTTCTTCGTTCACTACGTCTACGTAATCTTCTTCGGGCTGAACGCGCTAAGCGACGAGGTTCTGCTAATGATGCACCTGTCTTAGGTATCTCTGCTTTATCAAACATTCGAACCCCAGAATCAACAATCCCGATTGTCCTATATTTGTTGTCGCTTTCATTCTTTTCAAGCTCAATCACTCCCCAACCAACGGAATTCGTTCCAATATCCAATCCTATTCGGTAATCTAGTTCTCTCATACTACTCCTCCTTCTTTTTACCTAGTTTAGACAATATTATTCTACGTTAATCTATGTATCTATAAAAAAACCTCAGCTATTGTTTATAGCCAAGGTCTGGTGTGTTTATAATAAGTAAAGTGGGGAGACACCCATCATTGATGGGCAGGCGATCCCCAACGCCACGAGCTACAAGTTGTAGCCTTATCATAGAAACATCAAAGCCATTGCTGTACTATGAGATACACTTATTATAACTTTGTACCTAAGCAAAGTCAATATACAGCTATGAAGTTGATGGGACTATGACTTAAATGATTATTCAGTACTTTATGAAAGCTGGGAATGGTTTAATAAAAAATGAAATTTACTGCTGATGTTCACTTGTAACTATTGTGCTATCATCTTTTAGTAAAAGAGTTTATTACAAAATAATAGTTTAGATCTTTTTATTGTAATTAACGAATAAATATACTTATAGACTTAAACTTATAATAACTTTTAGTTTATCTTTTGATATATTTAATTGTAATTTAAGCTGCTTTCTCATACTACCACCTCCAATATTGGTTAATTAATCTACCTCAATATATTTCCATTAACATTCCCAGCTAAGTTAACAATATATTAGTTTATATCATTCAATCAATATTTTTCTGAATTATTTTTCATTTATACTTTTAATTAATTGTAATAGAATATAATCAGTTACCTTATTTTGGTTAATCAAGTCATAGTTCCATTTAAAGCCATTGCTAATTAATTATTGAAATACAGCAATAGAAAGTGTCTCTTATTCTATTGCTTTTTTAACCTTTATAATGCGGTAATGGGATTTTTACTATGATTCATTACAAAGTCCTACCTACCCTACCTTCTTCTCTAGTTAATCTTCTTCCATGTTTATTAAACCTATCTTAGGGAATATATATTAATACAATCGATACTTGGAGAGGGGTATAACATGAAAAAGAAAATTGCAGTTTCTGCCTTAGGTATAGCTGGAGTTGTTGGGGTTACCGCTACAAGTTATTTAATAAGCGATAAAAAAAGAAAAACAAATCAAGATAAAATGACGAAGAAAACATTTGAAAATGCAGGTGTACCGGATCAATCTAGTAATAATGATTTGGCGCAATTAGAAAACGCAAATATGGTCTCAGAAGGCTCCCAATTCGGTATACAATACTACAACGAAAAGAAAGAGAATAACACGCTAGATAATCAGCAAAATTACTAATATAGAGAGGTATACACCTATCCAGGTGTATACCTCTCTTTTCATTCACCGCACAACTTTCGACATTTTCCGCCAAATTCCGACAAGTGACAGGCACCTACAATGGTATTCAGCCCCCACTGATTAACTGCTTCTTTTCCCTTTTTTCTTGATACATTAGCGTATCTGCTTCGCGTAGCAATTGTTCCATTACACCTTTAGAGGATGAGCTGTAAGCATAACCAATTGAAATATTAATCCGTTTTAGTTGTGTATCATCATGATAAAGATTCATTTGAGCTTGAACCTTTTTTAAGAACTGTTCTACCTTTGGAATACTAGCATTTGCTAGGAGAATCGCAAATTCATCTCCACCTATACGAGCAACGATCGTTTCCTCATCAGCATACATCTTCAATCGATTTGCTGCTTCTTGTATGAAACAATCTCCCATGTGATGCCCATAATTATCATTAATAAATTTCAAATCATCTAAGTCTGCAACAATAACTGCAATAGGGATGTCCCAGTCTTGATTAAAATAGTTTAGCTTTGATTGGAAGTATTCCCGATTATGAATATCAGTTAATGCATCATGAGAGATTTTATATTCTAATTGCTGGTGTAAGGAAACCCTTTCATCAATATTTCGAAAAATCCCTTGTACCGCGATGTATTCACCTTTTTCATATACGGGTGTTGCATATTCTTCATACCACATATATTGTCCTTGATCGTTTCGAAACCTTACCTTAATCGGTTCACTAAAATCAAGTTGTCCTAACGTTTTCTTCATTAATGTATCATAGTCTTCTGGATGAACAATTTCAAAGATCTTTTCTGGATTTTGCAAGTGCTCTTCCAATGTTTCTGGCCCGATCAAATCGTTAACGGTTGGACTTAAATAAAGATAATTTAATGTAGGTTTTGTTTCGCAATAATATAAAATATCACGTACATTTTCAACCGTTTCTACCATAGGTTTTAAATAATCCACTTGCCGTTGTAGTTTTATTTTCTCATTATATAGTTTGATAGACACTAGAAGAAGCCCGATTATAATAACTGCAACAACAATCCACATTTAAAAACCCACTTTCATTTAATCCAAATTTCCCCATTTTCATTGAATGTTACACTATATTTACAAAATATCATAGGGATTTACACTAATATTATCACCAAAACACTACAAAAGAACTAGATACTTATTACTATAAAAATCTAATGATAAATAAAAGAAAGGAACTTCACTAACCTTCGACATATTATGACAAAAAACGGGGAGTGACAGGCACCTGAAATGTCCCAACCCGCGGGACAAGGTACCCGTCCCCATTTCTAGTTATAAATAGTTGTAATATAAAATATATAAATGTTTTTCTATGAATACCAAACGAATAGACTGCATAATTATATAATTCATAACGACCTGAATAAAAATACAAAGGGGGATATGAATGAAGCTGAAGAAATGGGCAACAGTTGGAGTTCTTGCTTTCGGTTTGTTTGTAGCAGGCTGTAGCTCGTCTACATCCGAAAGTGCTGAGGATTATCCAACAGAGAACATTAATTTGATTGTACCTTGGAGTGCTGGGGGAGATTCAGATGTCATAGCAAGGATTATTAACAAATATCTTGAAGAAGAACTTGATACGAGTATTGTTGTAAAGAACATGGGTGGTGGCGGTGGATCCATCGGGGCTAATGAAGCATTAAATAGTGATGCTGACGGATATACACTATTAGCCGGTCATGATTCGATTGATT
This sequence comes from Oceanobacillus bengalensis, assembly GCF_003628445.1. Taxonomy (GTDB): domain Bacteria; phylum Bacillota; class Bacilli; order Bacillales; family Amphibacillaceae; genus Oceanobacillus; species Oceanobacillus bengalensis. The sequence continues at coordinate 15,524 of NZ_RBZO01000035.1, read as the reverse complement.
TATCTTATCTATTAGGAAATACGGAATTTTCTCATGAAGAATTCGAGCCTGTTGCACTTATGACTACCGCGAACCAAATTATCGCTACGCATAAGGACAACGAATGGAATAACATGGATGAAGTAATTTCACAATTAAAAGAGGAGCCTGAATCCATTAGCTTTGGAGCTGCACTTGGTTCAACTAGCCATACATTACCATTAGGAATTGAAGATGCAACCGAAACAACATTTAATATCGTAAATTATGAGGGAACGTCGGAACGGACAACCGCATTATTAGGGAATCACGTAAGTCTTGGAGCAACAACCGTACCAGCTGCGAAAGAATACTTAGAATCTGGTGAACTTAAGATGTTAGGGATCTCCTCTGAGGAACGACACGAATCCTTGCCTGATGTACCTACATTAAAGGAACAAGGAATTGATTTCATTAATGCGACAAATCGTGGGTACTTTTTCCCGAAAGATACCCCACAAGAAATCGTGGATAAGGTTAGCGAAGCACTGCAAAAGGTTGCAGAAAATCCTGATTTTATTGCTGAAATGGAAGCGCAGGGTGTAGACGTTAACTTTAAGAATGCAGCGGATTATGGTGAATGGTTAAGTAGTGAATTCGATCAACTAGAATCCATATTACAAAGACAAGGCTTAATAGAATAGGAGGGGCTGAATGAAATCCAAAGACCGCATCGCAAGTATTGCCTTATTAACATTCTGTATCTTTTTCTATTTTCAAAGTAATAACATACGGACACAAAGTGACTTGGCACTTTCATCAGCATTTTACCCAAGGCTATTACTAGCTTTAATCGCTATACTAGCAATCTCTATGCTAATTAAATCTTTTTTACCAGTCAAAAATAAGGACAATCATCCATCAAAAAGTCCAGAACAAAAAGGAAACGGAAAAATAGTTTGGATTATCTTTCTCCTTTTTACCATCTATATCTTTTCTATTTCATTTATCGGGTTTATATTAGCATCCTTTTTATTTATGTCGATTGTGTACTTACTTATTGTAGGGAAAGGTCGCCCAGTAAAAACGCATGTACTGAGTATAAGTGGATTTTTGATCGCAACTATCGCATTAACGTTTATCTTTGATCGCTTTTTAGGTGTTTCTTTACCTGGCATCTTTTAACTAGGGGGGGTATTCATGGAAGAAATCATCATAAGCTTACAAGCAATTTTTCAGCCAGGTATGTTACTAACGATCGCAATAGGTGTATTTTTAGGTATTATATTTGGATCCATTCCTGGTTTTACAATAACAATGGCCGTTGCCTTAACATTGCCTTTTAGTTTCGGTATGGAGCCGCTCCAAGGCATTTCCCTCATGATGGGGGTTTGGCTGGGAGGAGCTTCCGGTGGTTTAATTTCTGCAGCACTACTCGGCATACCAGGGACGCCATCCGCTTTAGCCACTACTTTTGACGGATATCCGATGACGAAAAAGGGTAAACCTGGTAAGGCATTATCAGTAGGATTATGGTCTTCCTTCTTTGGCTCCATTATTGGTGGTCTAATTTTAATCTTTGCTGCACCTTTATTAGCTAACTGGGCACTAGAATTTGGCCCATGGGAATTTTTTAGCTTAATGCTTTTCGGTTTAACTGCAATTATTAGTTTAGGTGATGGCCCATTAAGTAAAGGAGCAATTGCAGGACTATTGGGAATGTTTTTCGGAACATTTGGTCTTGACCCAGTAACAAGTTCCCCACGATTTACATTTGGGCAAATAGAACTTTCTGCTGGTTTTGATTTCTTGCCGATTCTCATCGGGGTATTTGCATTTTCGCAATTACTTTCAGAGTTAAAAAATCACCAAAATAATCAAAGCATCGATTCAATTAATCAAAATATGAGCTTTTCCTATCCAGTTTTTAAAACAATAAAGATAATGTTTACATCTTGGGTGAATGTCCTACGTTCTTCTATTGTCGGTGTAATTGTTGGCGCGCTTCCTGGAGCGGGTTCCTCCATTGCAAACGTACTTAGCTATGATATAGCAAAAAAATCATCTAGGAATCCAAAAAAATTTGGAACAGGAACTGCAGATGGGGTTATTGCAGCGGAGTCAGCAAATAACTCCTCAGAAGGTGGCGCTTTAATTACGACATTGGCACTTGGTATACCAGGAAGTGCTGTTACCGCGATGATGATGGGTGCCTTATTAATTCATGGCATTCAACCAGGTCCTTTCTTTATTTCAACGCAGCCAACACTTGCTTACGGTATATTTATTTCGTTCTTTGTTGCTGCAATTTTCATGTTGATTATTCAATCATTTGGAATTAGGTTGTTTGTAAAAATCAATGATGTTCCTTTTCAATACTTGCTACCGATTGTTATCGTCTTATGTGCATTTGGTAGTTTCGCTATTAATAACCGCATGTTTGACGTATGGGTACTATTAATTTTTGGGTTAATTGGATATGTCATGAAAGAATACGGATTTTCCATTCCATCCTTTGTTCTCGGTGTAATCTTAGGCCCAATGGCAGAAGAAAATCTACGCCGTGCATTAGAAACGAGCGCAGACCTTTCATTATTTGTTACGAGACCTATTTCCGGCGTTTTAATACTCTTAACCGTACTTTCGATTGCCTATGGGTTATATAGTTCTAGAAAAACAACAAACAGTAAATCCAATGACGACTTTTCAAAAACAGCTAATTAATTTATTTAAGATAAACTATCGACAGCTAATCTAATCAAGCAGATTAGCTGTCTTTTTTATTTCAAAACCATCGCTATCAAATACGATATGAATAATACTCCTTCCTTCAAAATATAGTACAAGTATGGGTCATTTTTTATTGGAGGGACGAATCTATTATGTTGTACAAAATTTTCCCTGGATTAAAGCAAATTATAGAATATAGCCGTTTAAATATAACTGGCGACCTTACTGCTGGTATGACTGTTGCTGTATTATTAATCCCACAAAGCATGGCCTATGCAACAATTGCAGGTGTACCCCTGCATGTCGGATTATATGCCGCAATTTTTCCAGTGTTCTTTTATATATTATTTGGAGGCGCATCACGATACCTTTCTGTGGGACCTGTTTCCGTCGTTTCCCTTCTGGCATTCTCTGGTATATCCAGTCTAGACCAATCCCAATCATTAAACTTCCTAGAAAGCATGATTATCCTAAGCTTCATTGTCGGCTTCTTACAGGTTGTATGGGGATTCTTCAAACTTGGCTCCATTTTCCATTATGTTTCCGAAGCAGTATTGAATGGATTTATCGCTGCAGTCGGCATTATTATTATATTAAATCAACTCGATTCTTTTCTTGGTGTTTCCCTACCTGCCTATGAAAATCTTATTACGTTTAGTTCCAGGGTCATTACGCACCTTCACGCTATTCATCCATATACATTTGGTATTGCGTTAGGATGTATTATTGCACTCTATCTCATAAAGAAAAAATTCCCCACTATTCCAGCTGAATTTATTATCATCATTGCGTCCGTTATCATCGTAGAGTCACTCGCTTTATATAATCAGGGGGTAGATATCATCGGGAAGATAACATTTGAATTCCCACAATTACCTACAACCATACCAACAGCAGACTTGATATTTTCCCTTCTACCAATAGCACTTGTAATCGCATTTATATCATTTGTCGAGTCATATGCTGTTGCAATGAAACTAGCAACAAACGACAAGGAACCGCTTGATCCAAACCAGGAGCTAAGAGGATTAGGTGCAGCAAACATAGGAAGCTCGATGGTTGGTTCGATACCAATTGCAGGAGCGATATCAAGAACTGCTGTTAACTATAAAGCCGGTGCCAAAAGTAATCTTTCCTTATTCGTAGCAGCAGTATTTGTTCTCATGGCAATTATCTATCTAACACCATTCTTTTACTATTTACCAAAAGCGACACTAGCCGCAATTATCATTTTTGCTATATCGAATCTTATCAATTTTGGACAACTCCTTCATTATGTAAAAAACAAAATGACCGATGCACTCATTTACCTTAGCACCTTCCTAACAACTTTAATGGTCGATATCTTTCTCGGCCTCGTGGTTGGCATGATTACCTCCTTCTTTTTATATACGAAATTAAAATAAATTTAACCTGAATCTTGCTTACTATATCCTTGTAATGAAACAAACATCATATATTAAATGGTTAGTAATCTTGTTGTAATCACAAAATGATACCCTTGAATGTAGTCTAGAACATCAAAGGAGTTATCATACATATGTACCTAAAGGCTTTCTTTTGTAAAATATTTTTCAAGAAACATAAGTACAACTACTATACTGATAAATGTGTTAGATGCGGGAAAGAAAGGAACATATCTTATGAACAAAACTAGCTGCATTGCTAGACTATTGGGCGCAGCCTCTATCGTGTAATAATCCCTTGTTGCCTTTCCATTGTAGTGGGGATGTGACCCCCTGCTCTGATCTTTTGACTCCTTCACCGATACAGCTTGAAGTCCAACCATACTAACCCTGACCCATTTAAAAACGCCTGGTATTATTATTGTATTTCCATATAGAGGAGATTACATTTTGTAAGGAAAAAGAGATAGAAAATCAATTTTAGTATGTTAAAAATCGGAAATACCACAGAAAAGTATCTCTCCTTGGACGGTCTAACACAGGTTACCCCCACTTGTAATAATGCCAACAAATCATGTATAATATATTCATAATCAACGTAAAATAAAAAAGACTGAGCATAACCAGCGCCCAGTCTATGCAACCTCTACCGTCAGGGTGGTGGTTGTCAAATTTAGTTATTTTCTTTGAGAACCACCCTTTTGCTTGTGACGGCGCGGGGTGGTTTTCTTGTTCTCTAGTATGTTTTTCCGAAAGATAAAAGCACTTAATTCACGTACAATCCCTTTCAGAGCTTCACGAAGAAATTCAGGGAAATGTTTCCATAATTATCACCTCCTTTCCATTAAAGGAAAGAAGAAAGACAACCAACCACCCTCACAATATTCAGTTGCTACTTTATTTTATCATATTAATGATGCGATAGTTCCCTTCAAGAGATAAAGTAAATAAACGTAGACAAACGAAAAAGGAGAATAACAACATATCGTTGAGCCACTAATCATCTTATGATTTTTTAAAACACTACCACTCTATCATTTCAGAAGAACTGGGACGATGTACCACAGGCCCCTTCTTTTCCCTCCACCCTCTTTCGACAAAACAAACTACATTATTGTATAATAGGACATATATATTAATAGGATTAGGACTCACTAGGAGGAAACAAATAATGAAAATAGCAGTAGCTGGGACGGGTTATGTCGGTTTATCGAATGCCGTACTTTTATCACAGCATAATGAAGTTGTTGCACTTGATATCATTCCTGAAAAAGTGGAAATGATTAATCAAAAAAGGTCCCCCATCGTGGATGAGATGATTGAAGATTACCTTAGAACAAGAGATCTAAATCTAACAGCAACAACCGAACCAAAAGAAGCATATAATGATGCAGATTTTGTTGTTATTTCCACACCAACCAATTACGATCCAGATAAAAACTATTTTGATACCAGCTCTGTTGAAGCTGTCATTCAAGAAGTTTTAGCAATTAATCCTGAAGCAGTGATGGTTATTAAATCAACGGTACCTGTTGGATATACGGAAGATGCAAAAGCGAAATTCAACACGGAAAATATCATTTTCTCTCCTGAATTTCTACGAGAAGGCAAGGCATTATACGACAATTTATACCCTTCTCGCGTGATTGTCGGGGAACAATCGGATAGAGCGAAGACATTCGCTGATCTACTGGTTAATGGGGCGAAAAAAGAGGATATAGATGTATTATTCACTGATTCTACAGAGGCGGAAGCAATTAAGTTGTTTGCAAATACGTACCTCGCAATGCGTGTTGCCTTTTTCAATGAATTAGACAGTTATGCTGAAATTCGTGGACTAAATTCGAAGCAAATCATCGAGGGAATTGGGCTAGATCCAAGAATCGGTACACATTATAATAACCCATCATTCGGTTATGGTGGATATTGCCTGCCAAAAGATACAAAACAGCTCTTGGCAAACTATGAAGATGTACCAAACAACATTATTCAAGGAATTGTAGATGCCAACTCCACAAGAAAAGACCATGTTGCCAATATGATTCTAAATCGCAATCCGAAAATTGTTGGTATTTACAGGCTTACAATGAAAATGGACTCTGATAACTTCAGACAGTCTTCTATCCAAGGCGTGATGAAACGTCTAAAAGCGAAAGGTATTGAAGTTGTCGTTTACGAACCAGCATTAGAAGCGGATGATTTCTTTAATTCTAGAGTAATTAAGGACTTTGAAGAATTTAAAAAGGTTAGTGACGTCATTGTTGCAAATCGAATGTCTGAAGAATTATCTGATGTGAGGGAAAAAATCTATACGCGTGATTTGTTTAGCAGAGATTAATAGGATGCAAGGCGGAGAGCGTATGTCAGCTCTCCGTTTTTTATGTCTCATATTGTATAATGCCAAACTCCGCATTCCGCAACAATCAGGCTAATTCAAAAGTTCCCCCGATATTGTCCCTAAAACCTAGAGAGTGCCTGCCACTATTCGGTTTCAGTCATAATCTGACATGTCCCTACCTACTCCCCCATCTCCTGCATCAATTCTTCAAGTGCCAACCTCACATCCTCCGCATTCCCTTTATCGACCTGAACCTTCTTTCTCGGTTCTTGCCTTTCCGTCTTCTTCAACACTTCAAACCATCCTGGAATAATCTCATTCGTATGTACAGTTGTACTTGTTGCTCGTTTTCTCCCACGACTATTCTTAAATGCCACCTCATCTGCCTTCACTTGTTCCACCGTATGTATCCCTTTCTTCGCCCAGGCTTGTAGAATACTTTTCACATACCCCCAACTTGTCTTATTTCGTTCGAGTGCCCGCTTCATTGCCTCAATGACTAACACTTCACCGATATCACCGATCCAATGCATTAATGATTCCACAACAAAAGGACTTGCCACACCAAAGTTCTCCTGGTAGAACACAAACGCATCCGCTGTAATAATATTATTTTCCTTTTCTTTCTTTTCTTTTTTGTTTTGTTTTATTAATGGGCTAGCTTCTAAGTTCTTAGGCTGGTCTTCAAGCTGGTTCACTCCCTGGTTACCTAGGTGGTCCATACTTTGGTCACTCAAATGACTCATATCATCAGCCGCTTCCACCGTCAGCCTCATGATTCGATAAATTGGTGCTTGATTATGACTTCTAGATTCAAAGTCAATATACCCTTTCTCCTTCAGTTCTGTCCGTGCGCGTTTAAAGGAGCTTTCCTTCAAACCAGATTTCAACCTTAATACCGTCGCAGATACTGTAAATGTTTCTTTCCATCTTGTTTTATTATTCATATGCATGAGTGCATACCATAAAGCAACTGCTGAACTTGATAGTGGATTCTGTTCAATCCTGTCGTAAAAGGCATTCATTTCTTTAATATAATTCATCTCGATTCCCTACTTCCTTGGTGCCAGGCACTTATGATTGCCGATTGCCTCGCACCCTATTTATTTTGCTCCATCAGAAGTCTCAACTTCTTCCTTGCTTGTTTTCCTAATCTTAACAACCCCAACACAAGGTGCCTGGCACTGTTCAGTTTTCGACAAATTTCGACAAGTGACAGGCACCTATACTTGCTCTAATTCAATTCTCAATTTTTTCCTTGCTTGTTTTCCCCAATCTTTAACTGCCTCAAGTGACGCTTTCTCTTGCTCAGCTATTTCCTTAAGCGGCATGCCGTGGATGACATGGTAATAGACCCATTTCCATTGTTTCTCGGTTAGCTCGGATTTAACTTGCTTCCAAAATGCATCATCCATCATTTCGAATCCATCTGTTTCAGGTATGGGGAGCTTTGAGTCACCATAGCGATTTCCATTGGTTTGATTTTTAATTTGCTCCTGTGCGGATATGTCGTCCTTTTCGTTATCCCTTGTTTTCTTGCGGATCATGTCGATGAGGCGATTACGGATGGTGTAGTTGAAGTATGTAGCAAGAGGGCCTTTATCTGGTTGGTATTTCTTATACGCATCCCACATGGCATACAATCCTTCGCTGTAGAAATCCTTGTATGGATCGTGGATACCTAATTTTCTAACGTGGAAATGGATTCGGGCTTCATTCTGCTGGAAAATCTCCTCGAATGTAACCTTGTTATCGTTCTTCATACAATTCTCCTCTCTGACTTAATGAAACGTGTAACTAGTAATCATGTGATAGCTCCATCGTAAAAAAAATCCTGAAACTTGGCGAATGCGCTAACTTGGCATTTTTGTTCCAAAATTCAATTTTGGACCCGAAAAAGGCCTCAAAAAGCTTCCAAAATTAAATTTTGGAAGCTTTTGTCGAAGTTAGCGCATATTTAGGAAAAATAAGGGATTTTTTTCATTTGTGAACAAAAATCGAACAAACTTTTGTTTTAAATTAGGAGGCACATCACATACGCAGTACTTTTCCTTCTACGGATCCTAAAAAAAGAATTGAACCTGTCATTAGCCATATTTTTTATAGATTACGATAGTCCCTCCATACAGAAGAGAAAAATCTATCCTTTTATACCTAAAGAAACACTTTTGCATGAATCCACAAAAAAGGAACTTAATATGGTGTACTCCCTCTTCCGTTAAAAGGATAATTGCTAAAAAAGGAAGGGGAAGTTACTGTTTGGAGGAAAAAAATGAATATGCTTACCTCGCCTATATCTTTGGGGATGCTATTTATAAAGCAAGAAAAGCGAACCGATTATCACAACAGGAGCTTGCTGAAAGATTAGGTATTGATGTTAAACATGTTGGGAATCTTGAGAACGGATGGAATCTCCCAAGGCTCTCGACAGCGATTAAAATTAGAGAACATTTAGGTATTAGTATTGATGAAGCAATAGATGAAATACTTAAAGAAAAGGAGAGCAGGAAGGATACCGATTAGTAGCCCTATAATCAGAATACATATGAAGGTAACTTTCTGCCACTCTATCTCAGGTTCTTCATCCATCGATCAGTTAAATCTTAAGTATTATCCCTAACTTAGTTAATAAAGTAAACTGCCACGACAAATTTTTCTCCTCGGAACCCTCTCTTCATTATCAAAGGAGGCAAATTATGTGCAACATCCAATCCCGCTATTCCATCAATCATAAAACGATGATCCTGTTACCTGTTAAACATACCGATTACGATACGATTGTAGTTGAGCAGGACAGGCATCTCTTTGTCCAGCAAACGACGACCCAACTTATTCGTACAGCCTGTTTAGACAACTGCTCCACCTATGAAGGAACAAGGACTGCAGTCATGCATAAAACTGGGTTCAAGCGGAAAGTGCCGATCCCAATAAACAGAAGCAAAAGGATATACACCTTCCCCACCCATTCTACTAATAGGAACTTCCTCAGCTGCTGGGTTTTCTACCAACATGTTGAACATATTAGAAATAATCCATTTGCAAAAACCTCGAATCCATCGGCTATTATTACATTTAATAATATGGCAGAACTAAAATTAGAGGCTATATCCAGTTATGCTTTGAAGCAGCAAATGCGAAGAACGTTCGCGTGTATACGGGAATTTTCTACAGAGGAACTCCAGATGACATAATCCTATTCCGAAAAAAACTGTCAACGACTGTGGATAGATATAGGAACAGGTAACGAAGGCGTAGAGTGGTTTTCTTGTTTTCTAAGACGTTTTTCCGAAAGATAAAAGCACTCGATTCTCGCACAATCCCTCTCAGAACTTCTCGTAGAAATTCAATGTTTCCATGATTATCACCTCCTTTCCAAAAAAAGGAAAGAAGTGCGAAACCAACCACCCTCACAATATTCAGTTGCTACTTTATTTTATCCTATTCTTATTACATTACAATCCACTAATTCTCGACACATTATGACAAAAGCCAAGAATTGTAGGCGCATCCGGAGTTTAAAAATCACAAAAATAATATGGAAGCATTAAAGCATTTAGAAATTGCTTATGAACAGGTTTTGGTAGAAGTGTTAAGGAAATGGCTCTGTTGAAATTATTATATTTTAGCAATAGGGTCTGACCACAAGGTCTACAACAAAATAGTACAGCACACCGCAACTTTTTACAAAGTGCCATACCATCATCTCAGCAAGTACTAGACAAAACGATAGATATACTAACTCTCTATAATTTTAAGTAAATTAAGACAATGGGGTGATCCCAAAATCTATAATCCATCTTGAGCAATAAATAGAATTATAATAAAAAATCATGTATAATATAAATAGAATTATAATAAAATAAAGAGAAGTGCTATCAAACACTTCTCCTTGCAACCTCTACCGTCAGGGTGGTGGTTGTCTAAGTAGATTTATTTTTTCCGAGAACCACCCCTAAGCTTGCGACGGCGTAGGGTGGTTTTCTTGTTTTCTAAGACGTTTTTCCGAAAGAAAAAAGCACTCGATTCTCGCACAATCCCTTTCAGAACTTCTCGTAGAAATTCAAGTAATGTTTCCATGATTATCACCTCCTTTCCAAAAAAGGAAAGAAGTGCGACAACCAACCACCCTCACAATATTCAGTTGCTACTATATTTTATCATATTATTACTGTATTATAATCTACTAATCTTCGACATATTTGACAAAACTCAAGAAGTCGTATGGGAATGGGAAATTCAAAAACTATCAAATGACTTTAACTTGCCATATTCCTAAAGCGTATAACACACTATTTGTTCAAACGTTTGTTTTACATTTTGTTGCTATAACACATAATTATTTCACCATCTCATTGAAGAGCAGGTTCGTTGAACTGGACGAGGTACTGTCCCTATGTACTTTTTCAAATCCACATATTATGGTTAGTATCTATTGAATAATATTGTACAAATCATGTATAATATTATTATATAAAGCATAGAATAAAAAGGACTGAGTGCTAGTAACACTCAGTCTTAGCAACCACATGCCGCATGAAGGACGGCTAACCAAATATATTAAGTACTATAAAAAGTAACTATCCTATCCTTTGGTCGAGGGGTGGACGGTTACTTTTTTCTTATTTCTTTGACGATCTGAACAACAAGTGCTAGCCCGTTAACTAGAACTAAGCTTGATGTTAGTGCAATAATGATTGCTTCATATGTCGTCATTTTTATACCACCTCCCTTCTCTTGGGAGATGGTCAACCGTCCATCCACTTTATGTAATTGCTATACTATAATTTTAACAATATGACAATAATAATTCCTTGAGCCTAAATAACCACATAGACATGGATTCATCGCACCAATCAGGAAAAATTGGGCTCGATATGTCGCCGTAGATGCTGCGCGGCTAATCGTAACTTTCCCTGTATCCATTGGCTTGCCTTAGCATGTCCAGCGTTCGCTTGGGGAATTCAGCCATTTCATCAAGAAAAAGTACCCAATAATGTGCGAGAGATACCTCTCCAGAAAGAAGGAAATGTTTCTGAAAGCAAACTCTTTCCACAACCAGGAGGTCCAGACATAAGAACATTACGACCACCTGCAACTGCAATTTCCAATGCCCATTTTGCTTGTTTATGTCCCAAGATATGTCTATAATCTTTACCAAAAGAGAATGTTTGTTCTGTGGGTTCTTTAGGGGTAATAGTAGGAAGAGAAAACGCAGCTAATTGTCCAGAGAACGATTCGACAACTTCTTGTAGTGTCTCTACATAACGAAATTCTATACCATCAATTGTACTAAGTGGCACGTCATGCATTTTAGGTAAATATAAAGTTTTAAAACCTTCCTTTCTGGCAGCAATTATTGCAGGCAACATCCCTTCTACCGATTTAATGGTCCCATCAAGTGACAACACACCTAAGAAAGCCGCGTCTTCTGGAATCTCATCCTTAATTTCATCCGCTTCCTTCATTACTCCAATTGCCACCCGCCAATCAAAAATGGTGTGACTGCTAAACTGGAGTAGACAGTTTTTGCTAGATAAAATGAAACATTGATTTACTTAACTAAGTGTCAAACAAACCCAACAATGAATATTAGTGAGTTTATTAGCTAGTTCGACGACAAATATAGGGCGTTGTGCCTCTCTCTGTGATCCTCAATGCTAGGGATAATGTAGCAAAATAGAAAAAACCGACCATACATTTGGTTCATTTTTTACTTTTTAGGAGGAGATTGATAGATAGGTGATGAATAGTTCTAAATATTCTATATTATGGAGGCGTTATGATGAAACGAAAAAGAAAAATTGCAATGTTAGGTGGGGCAATTCTATTAAGTACAGGGATTTTAACTCCCCTCATTGATTCACCAGTTGTTTCAGCAGATGCATCAGTAATTAGCAAACCATCTATTTCCGGTTTTATCAGTCATGATGAGTTAACAAGAACACTTAATCAAATTGAGAAAACGAGTAAAGGTAATATTGTAGTAGACGTAGCAGGTTATTCCAATCATGGCCGTGAAATTTATAAGGCAACTGTTGGGTCAGGAGATAAAGTTGTATTAATTCAGAGCGAGATTCATGGAAATGAAAAAGTTGGTACAAAAGCGTTATTAAATATACTTAAAGAAATTGGTAATAAGAACTCCCCAGAAATGAGACAGCTTAGAGAGGAATTGACCATTGTAGCTATGCCGATGGTTAACCCCGATGCAACAGAATTAAATCGCCGCGGGAATGAAATGACTTGGGATGAAGTGGTAGAACAATTCCCACAATTGGATGGCGTAGCACCATCTTGGAATTACTACAAATACACCAATCAATATTGGGATTATGCATCTAATCCTGGTTTTGATGTAAACCGTGATTTTAATCCTGACCTAGACTATGTACCTCAACCAGAGGATTTTCCAAATAGCTCTTCAGATCCAGGATGGTTTATTACACCAGAATCACAAACAATTCGAGATGTTTATAAAGATTTACAGAACGAATTTGACAAAGTTGATGTATTTGTAGATTTACACCACCAAGGTGAATATGTCATTGATGGTACAGATGATCCAGTTACATTCTCACTATCAGGTGTATTCGTACCAGACCCTAGTACTCCAGAGGGGGAGAAATATCGTGAATATGCGGATGATTATGATGTTGATTTTTCGAAGCAATTAAATATTGCTGCATACGATGCATTACAGCAAATGGGTAATTCACCGTTTGGAAATATATCACTTTACCCTCAAGATTTGGATTTACCAGGAACAGCACTTGGAGCATTTGCACTAAATGGCAGTGGTTCTGTTTTATTTGAAATCACTGGGCAAACGCAAAGCTATGGTCAAAAGAAACTTGGGCAATTAACGAAAGCAGTGGAGAGAGGGCTACACGGTATATTAAACAGTGTTGCAACAGATGAGGTCTACGATTTGGATGTTGAAGATTATGATGATATTCCATTAACAGATAGATAGAAAACGAATAAAGGTAAATGAAAGAGACACAAATAAGAAAAGAGAAGAACCGTTAACATTTCTCTGGTTCAGAGGGACAGGTTCACTGGTCCGTTCTTAAGAATGAGCCAAGTACATAGGCTCACAGGAACAGGTACACCGCCCTTCAAAATAGGGGGCCGAGGACCTGTCCCGACGGCTCCTGTCCCTGTGTCTCTTAAAAATTAGACTGCAACAAGAGATGCTGGTGCGGCTCCCGTTCAAGTTGGTGCGCCTGGTTATGCTAAACATCTAGATAGGGAGGCTGTTGGAGATAGGCGTGAATAGATTTGCGGTGTGCATGTATTTGCACACCAAGTTTTCCCCAGTAAAGACTCTATTTAGATATAAAATACAGTGCACTGCAATTTAAACTACAAACGCCTACCACCAAGCTTTTCTTTCTTCGCTGTTAAAGACACGCTGTAGGCACTAATCCCAAATTCCCTTTATATAAAAAAACAGGTGAACGAATTCACCTGTTTTTTTACTGTTATTTATATCAAAACCAGTTAGACTTTGTTCCTACTTATTCTTTTATTTAGAATACAAGGTTTAATTTACTTTCTTAAAATCCATGACTCCTGTTAATTTATTCCTCTTTAATTTATTTTCGATTAAAGTTCCGAATATTAAAATAACTAAAGTGATAGGTAAACCAACAAGAATCGGATCTAGTGCCCAGACAAAAACTACATTCCCCTGATCTGAAGCAGCAGTCTGGTTCCCTAATATAACTCCTAAAATGGTACCTAAAGCTCCTAAAATCATTGCTGAAATTGTGGAATAATACGCTGTTCTTGCTGCCTTCCAAAATACCAAAGCTAATAATACTGGAGCTAACGAGGCTGCCATAATTTTGCCACCAGTTAATAGAAGCTCTAGTATATATGGTAATGAGCGGCCAATTAAGGTTCCCGCAATCGCGACCCCTACTACTGATATTCTACTAACAAGAACAACGCTTTTCTCAGATGCTTGTGGATTAATCCATTGCTTATAGATATCATGAGATATGTTTGAAGCTGTTGTTAATATTGTAGAACTCAAAGTAGAAATACAAGAAGCAACTATAATAACTGCGAAAACTAAGCTTCCAAATGTCCCAAATAAAGTTGTCATACTCATAAATGCTTCTTCTGGGTTCGTATTCGGAAATATAACTAGTGCAATAATTCCGACAAGGAAAGGTACCATATACCAAACTAGGGATATCGCTCCACCATACAAAAAAGATTTTTTGGCAACTTCATCACTTTCTGCTGATAAACCTCTTTGAATTAATGTTTGATAACCTATAAAAGTTAGCGCACTTGCAGCAATCCAAGCGAAAGCTTGTGATCCCCCTACATTTCCTAAATCCCAGTGTGTTTCAGGTATAGCGTTAGTTAATACATCCCATCCCCCAATATATGCGATTGACAATGGGATCATAAGTGTAGTACCAATCAATATTACAACTGCTTGGATGGTATCAGTAATCATAACTGCCCACATTCCGCCAGTTACAGTAAAAAGCAATGTCACAAGTAACGTAATTACTAGTGCAAGGTCTAGAGGAATATCGAATACGGATTGGAATACAACCGCCATACCGAGGGAAGCCCCCGCAGTCACACCCATATCACGACAAGCAACAAGAATGACAGAAACAACTTTGTGTGGCCAGCCAAAGAAGCGATTAAATAGTTCTGGGACTGTGGTTAGATTAGCTCTACGTAATCTCGGTATGAACCAAAATCCCAACCACATCATAACTGCGATTCCTCCGAAACTAGCAAAGTAAGCAGAAACTCCAAGTGAATAACCTGAACCAGCATATCCTAAAAGAGAGGCCGAATTAATTAAGGTAGCAATAACCCCACCCACTACAAGCCAAAGAGGAACTGACCTTCCTGCCAATATATAGTCAGAGGAATCCTTTCTACTCATTTTCCTAGCCGCCAACGGACCTATAATAATTAGGAAGGCGAAATAAATGTAAGCGTCAAATAATCCCCACCTATTTTTAGATGGGGATTTTGTTTATACTTTTTTTAGATTTATTTATTAGGAACACGACATTTCTCTGGAATCGTCGGCGACCAAGGAAGGAATTGAT
>NZ_RBZO01000034.1 GCF_003628445.1 Oceanobacillus bengalensis | reverse complement strand
TCTCACTCAATATAATCACTCCTGATGTTTCCCCCTAACATGTCATTAGGGTTATTTTCTATCAAAAGTGGCTCAGTTTTCAATTGCTATGGTGGCTCACTTTTAAGTTACCATATACATATATTTATTATTTATATGGGCAAGTACTTCTGTCCGTGGCTTAATACATATTTCTAGACGTGGGCTTCCCCTTGATTAGGTTGGGTTCAAATGCTCCCTCTAGTGAGACGAACATCCTTTGTGCTGTACTTATGCAGTGATTATTCATCCCGCAAGGGTAAGCCTCATCCTCGCAGTGAACCTCGATACGATCACAGTCTCTGGATACACTCAGGGGCTTTGTATAAAAAGGAACACCAAAAACAACACGTACTATTGCCCATGACTTTTCTCTTTTATCCATGAATGGTAATTTTCAAACCTTCTCCAAATCAAAAAACGGTAGAGGTATCGTAGATACGTTCCATATTCTTTAAACTAATCCATCAGCCTTATACATAGTACCTTACGGTTCCTTCTATACCACCGTCATCCCCCTACTTACCACGTGACCTATACCCCATTATTTATTTATATATATTTCTTTATGAACGAGTGCTTCCTTCTAAATAGTATTACCAGTTGCTACACGTGGACTATCCTTAATTAGGTTTGTTCCAATGCTCCCTTCAGTGAAACATGAAAACGTTCCTTGTGCTGTACTTATGCAGGGATTCCAAATAATAAAGCCAAAGAGAGGTATCTTGGATACCTTCCCAATCAAATGGCTAATCTACTATCCTCATACATAGTCTGGTTTCCTTTTCCCCCTACTTTGTACAGTTACTAAATATATTATAGAGTTGTAAACTGCGATAATAGGAAGCACTACTATACCTTACGGTTTTGCTTGTGCCACCACCATTCCCCTACTTACCACGTGACCTATGCCTAATTATTTATTTATTTATTTATATATATATTTATTTTTATGGGCGAGTGCTTCTGTCTGAAGCGTAATACATATTTCTGGACGTGGGCTTATCCTTGATTAGGTTGGTTCAAATGCTTCCTCTAGTGAGACGAACATCCATTGTGTTGTACTTATGCAGGAATGATTCTCCCCACAAGGGTAAGCCTCATCTCAGCAGTAAACCTAGATACGATCACAGTCTCTGGATACGTTTAGGGGCTTTGTATAAAAAGGAAAGCCCAAAACAACACGCACCATTACCCATGACTTTTCTCTTTTATCTGTGAATAGTAATTTTCAAATCTTCTCCAAATCAATAAACGATAGAGGTATCGTAGATACGTTCCCAATCCGATAATCTAATCATTAGCCTCATACATAGTATGATTCCCTTCTGTGCAGTAACAGGGTACACATACACCTTACGGTTTCTCCCGTATCACCACCAGTTCCATACTCACACGTGATCTATGCCTAATCATTTATATATGTGGAGCGAGAAACTTGCTTGAGGCGTCTTATAAGTTGCTGGACGTGAGCCTTCATTTATATACTTGGTTCAAGTACTCCTTATAGGAACACCTCTTATACATGAATTCCAACTCCGTAAGGAGAACTTTGATATACACGGGAAGCCTTAGTAAAACCCCAGATTCACATAAAAAAGCCCCGTGAATATACCCATACACTGGATACACCCCACGAGGCTCTATGCAAACTTTTTTCTTTTCGTGCAGTCTTTTTTCTCATTCTGCAAACTTTATTCTATTTAGACACCTGACCACCATCACCCTCAATCCCTTCTCTCCCAAGGGCTCACACCCATTCCGTTTTCTCTTATAAAAAAATTACGTTCCCGCCTTTTTGATAAAATTAATTACGTTCCTTTTCGAAAGAATCCCGAATGAAAAACAGAGGACCTTTTGATCCTAAATTGTGAGGAAAAACACTGGAAAGGATACCGAATCAATAGCGTGAGGAATCCAACTGAAAAAGAACTGGAGTCAGACTGAACCCATATAGGACAAAGGTTTGGAGGGATACAGAATTGAAAAGACCGATTGGTTTTGGATTGAATTATGATTGAAAATGGGATTGGAATACGATTGGAATCCCGCTGAATTGGGCACAAAAAAACCCGAAGGCCAGCCGGAAAAGTACCGGAAAAACCTTCGGATTGGGAACATTAATTTTATTTAAGGAACGTTATTTTTATTTAAGGTACGTTATTTTTAGATAGAGACAAGAACTGTAGCTTTGTAAAAAAGTTTGATTAAAAACGCTTAATAATCATTGATTTATCGCTGTATTAATAAATCCGTTTTTGAAAAAAAGATTCATCAAAATGGATTATTTTCTTGTGAATCGGTGTGCAATTTTTATAAAAAAGTTCGATCAAAATATATTATAAACCCTGATATAGCAACATTTTCTTAATATTTATCCTTCAATAACGATTAAACTTTTTTATAAACGGTATAACTTTGTTTTAAATGGTACATCTTTTTTACAAACGGTACGACTTTATTTTAAATCTACAGTAAACGAACTGAACTGAGTTGTGTTAGACGATCACGGGGGGCTTTTCTGTGTTGAAAGTAAACTACTTTTTTATACTTTTTTTACTTTTTTGATAGTGAACAACATAAACATTCTATAGAAGAAAATTATTTCTATAGGAGGTTTCCATGGATCAAAAGGATCAAAGTCGTCAATTAGACCAAATAAAGCAAATGCAACAAATGTTTAAAGCGAACATGAAAACTCAACCTTATCCCATGTACCCTAACTATGGTAAAATCACACGTTACGAAGAAATTCCGATAAGTTTACCTGAACAGCGCCAGCTGCGCCATCCCGGAGTGGAAAAATTTATGGTGCCCCTTCCAATTATCGAAAACCCGAACTATAAAGGGAGTGGAAAGTTAACAGGAAAAGTAGCACTTATTACAGGGGGTGACAGTGGTATTGGTGCAGCAGTAGCAATTGCGTTTGCTAAAGAAGGCGCAGATGTTGCTATTTCATACTTAGATGAACATGAGGATGCAAATAGAACAAAAACGAGGATTGAACAACTCGGACAACGTTGTTTTCTAATGCCTGGGGACTTGCGAGACAAACAACAGTGTATCTCCATTGTAGAACAAACAGTAAATACGTTTGGACGTCTCGATATTCTTTGTAACCACGTTGGTATCCAATTCCAACAACTAAGTCTGCTTGACATTACAGATGAGCAATTCGATGACACCTTCAAAGTTAATATATACTCTCATTTTTACACAACAAGAGCAGCGCTTCCTCATTTAAAACCAGGCAGCTCAATAATTGGCACTTCTTCAGTGGTGACGTATGTAGGTGAGCAGCAAATGATTGATTATACGGCCACAAAAGGCGCAATAGTTGGTTGGACACGTGCCTTGGCTAAAAATGTCGTGAAACAAGGGATCCGAGTCAATGCCGTCGCCCCCGGCCGAATTTGGACCCCACTTATTTCAGCAAGTTTCTCGTCAGACCAAGTCGCTGTATATGGAGCATTTAATCCAATGGAACGAGTTGCCCATCCATTTGAACTCGCACCAACCTTTGTCTATCTTGCTTCTGATGATTCTCGTTTTGTTACTGGTCAAGTTCTTCATGTTGATGGGGGAGAATCCACACATTCCTAATGGAAGGGGGTTACCATTTTGAGATATGAATTTAATCCAGAAGTAAAGCTATTGCTAGTAAACCATTCAAATGAAAAAGTAAAGATGGTCTATATGGAGGATTCCTGGCCCATGCCAAAAATAGGACTGAGACCACCATATTATTGCTACCCAAGTTACGAGCTGAATTATCCAATAATCTAAATAATAACAGACAAAAAGACTTCTATACAAAGTATGAAGTCTTTTTGGAAAGAGAAGAGTATTACGGTTTTAAAACGACTTTTATACATTCATCCTCACGATTATTAAAAATTCGATAACCATGACTTGCTTCTTCAAGGGACATTTTGTGTGTGATAATATCTCTTGGGTCAAATTCGTTATTTGTTATTTTTTTAAACAATTCTGGCATAAAATGAATGACTGGAGCCTGTCCCATTCTAAGATTAATATTTCTAATCCAAAATGCACCTAATGGAAATAGATTATAGTTACCTCCATAAACACCAGTCATTTGCACTGTCCCATACTTTCGGACAGCTTTAGTAGAAATTTGAATAGGTCCAAGGGTTCCGCCCTGCAGTTTGAATTTTTGTTCCAGAAACTCTAGGGGGGATTTCTTTCCATCCATACCTACACAATCGATGACGACATCTGCCCCACCATGTGTGATTTCTTTTAAATGTTCCCCCATATCAGGGTATTTTGTGAACTCAAATACCTCAACATTGTTCATCTTTTTCGCATGATTGATTCGGTAATCCAAGTAATCAACTGCTATTACACGCTTTGCACCTTCCATCCAGGCAAATTTTTGTACCATCAACCCAACAGGTCCGCATCCAAGAACAATAACTGTATCGCCTGATTTTACACCTGCATTTTTTACACTCCAATAAGCTGTTGGCAGAACATCCGATAAAAAGAGCAGTGACTCATCCTCCAATTCGCATGACTCCGGGATAACAAAGGGAGTGAAGTTTCCAAAAGGGACTTTTAAATATTCAGCCTGACCACCCGGATGGTTACCGAACTTCTCAGTATAACCAAAGTATCCGCCAGAATCATAATGAGGGTTTGAGTTATCACATTGGCTTTCCATTTCATGTTGGCAATAAAAGCAATGTCCACATGAAACATTAAAGGGAACGACAACACGGTCTCCCTTTTTTACTTTTGTGACTTCAGGTCCAACTTCTTCCACAATACCCATTGGTTCGTGGCCAATAATATATCCTGGGGGTAATGGCATGTTACCTTGATATAAATGCAAATCAGATCCGCAAATAGCGGTAGAAGTAATCTTAACAATAATATCGTCTTTTTTTTCTAATTTTGCATCCTCTACTTGATTAACCTGTACATGATTTGGTCCTTGATAAGTTACAGCCTTCATAAAAGCAGCGCCCTCCTATTTCTAATACTGTTAACAGTCTTAACTATGGTTAACAAAGAAAGTAAATAATATACACTCTTAGCGTAATTGTTTTATGTAAGTTAAAGAAGTTGCACAATTATTTATAGACTGATTGGTAAAACCGATAGTCTATTTTATTATCAATAGGGTACACCCTATTGATAATATGTTGGCTCCTTGTCACTTTAGGAGTTATTTTGCACTCACTTTAAGCGCTATTTTGCACTATAAATAAAAAGCCCAATTTTTAAACATTAAAATTAAGAAATTGGACTTTTATCATTACTCCGGAATCGCGCTCGTCGGAATATTATTTATATTTTTTTTAATGCGATAACGCCAACATTTTGAAAATTTTAGACACTAAGCAATTTAAACTTAAAAAAGTTGATTCCTTAAACTACAGGAATCAACTTTTTAATTTGGCTTTTCAAGTAAAACACTGTTGGATGAAGGATATTTATACTTCAAATCCTTTGATTTTAGCATCAGGACTTAATGTCTTCTCCGGTTCAAATTCATTTGGTTGTTCTCCACTTTTCACTTTGTTTGCCCAGTCATAGTTAGCAAGAGCTCCACGACCTAAAGTGATAACATCAGCTTCACCTTTTTCGATAATTTCTTTTGCTTTTTCTGAGTCATGAAGGCTTCCATTTGCGATAACAGGTAATTTGCTGTACTTTTTAGCTAACGCTGCAAGAGTAGCTCCAGTTCCAAATGCTGAATCTGTTGCGCTTGTTCCTTGGCCTTCAGAGAATGCAGTGTAGCTTTGGAATAAAGTTTGAGCAAAAATACCTCGCAAAACGCCTTTAGTCTTTTCGGATAGCTAATCTGAACAACTATTTTCAAATGAAAAGCTAAACATTTGTTGCATTCGACAATGAATTTGATAATATGATATTTAATACGACTTTTAGCATGAATAATGTCAGATTTAAATAATTCTATTCATTAAAAACTCGTTACTCTTTCTATGTATGTACCCAAATTTCTGAATCTATATAATTTTACATATAAAGAAATTGAAAACATGATTTTTAATAAGCGAGCTGTAAATATTAACTATTTGAAAGGATTCATTATACTAGCTTATTTAACAACACCTTACTCCTATGCTGAACACCTTTAGAACTATGCTTCGCCTTCATCACAATAACACCTTGATTTTCAATAATCTTTAATATTTTACTTGTCCAGGTGCCATTGTCATTAACAAGGTTCACAAGTAAACTCTTATAAATAGAGTTCCAGTTATGAATAGTAGACGATGATAAAATGAGGATCGACAGCGAACGATTTTCACGTTCTATCTCCACAATATTGAATTGTTTACCATTCATAAGAGATATTTCAGCAATCACATATCGTCTTTTCGTTACACCATCACTTAGCTTTATAAATTTACGTTCCCCTATGCCCTCTGGTAGCACATCGGTAAAAGCCCTAATCGCCTGTACTTTGGGGTGCTGTTCCATTACTTTCAACACATTAATAAAATCTTGCAGCTCGCCTTGTGCCCGAATTTCATGTAGCATTTTATGCTCTAAGCCTCGAACAAGTTTTTGGCCACCACTGTCTGCTGTAGATCGAATAGAATCATGATTAATGTAGTATTTCTTTGTGTTTTCATCTTCCTTCATTCGTTGCTTGGAGAGACTACCTTTAACACGTTCAATTCTGGGAATTGATGTATATTCATGTTTTAACTGATTCATTTGTACAAGATCAAAGTCTTCTGTAGAACCATCTAATTGTTCATCTAATGTAAAGCCCTCTTCATCACCCTGTCTATTCAGAGAATGATAAGTATATTTCTTTGCCTCATTGGATTTCTCTTGATCTTGTATTTCTGGATGTGAAATTGAAATATGTTGGTACGGAATATCTTTATTTTTCACATTAACAATTTGTAATACTGTACACATGTTATTCTTCTCCTTTACACGAGCTGTTATTGTAATCGGTTGTGTAAAGTTCCATTCAAATTTCAAAGTCTTTTCCTGCAACCAAGTAAATGCTATATTTTCATAAGCTTGTAGTAAATCACGGTTCGTCAACAACCACACCAATTGATAAATGAACGTAGTCTTTGTGTATTTCAATTCATATTGTGATGAAAAGCTAAGATGAATTTTATTAGATTCATATGTTTCTGTGAAGAACTGAGGAAATGAATTCGATTCAAACAAGCGATATAAAAGAAAGCCATTAGGAGCTAATATGCTACGCAATACTTCAATGACTGGTAAAATAACATTCTTCCCATTGAAAGAGAACACGAAACTACGAGAAGTTGCAGGATCACTGCTTCCTTGAATAGACCAAGGGCGTTCGTGATATTTAACTTTATTAGGATAAATAGTCATATCTATCTCTTGTACACCTTCAGGGGCTTTACTTGCCGTTATGATGCCATCAGTATAAAAATGTTGGATTGCTAGGCATGGTAATGTACCCCAATCCATTAATATACCTTCTGAACGGCCTTGTGAGCGAAAATAAGCTTTAATCATCATTTTATGATCATATCGGAATGGTTCACCAATCCATAGCAGTTGTGCTTTTTCACCTTTTGCAAAAGGCCAAGCAATTTTAACCTGTTGTTTGCTCATAACTTTTCACTTCCTGTTTTGTTCGTAAATATTCTTCCAAATACGGTTTTATTTCATGAAAATGATGTGACTTCACAGCGCCAATACGCTGTACTTTCCATAATACAACTGGTTCTTGCCTCTGTAATATTCGGTCAATAATCTTACAACAACGTCTGATTTGGAATTGTTGAGTAGATTCCGTAGTTTCTGATAGGAGCTTTTTAGTCTGGGGGAGCTTATCAAGATGTTTCTCCAAGTTTGATAATATTCCAAGCCGTTTTCCAATAATCGAGATTGTAATTCGAACAGGTTTATCTAGTTCGATTAGCTCCTTGTAAAGCTTCTCCACTTTAGAGCAGTATTCTCGATCACGTGAGGCCCAATCGACAATTGATTGGTTATTCTTCTTCTCCTGAATTATAGGCAACTGTTCAAACAGCCATTCTTTATCGTGACGATACAAGTACATATATTCTTTTGGGAAACACTTACGAATTTGTGTTCTTGAATAACTTGGGTATTGCCGCATTCCTTTTAATAATTGTTTTCGATAAATTAGCAACATCGAAGGAATATCATTTTCTGATAAATCTTCGATTTTTATCTCTGAAGAAAGATATTTTTTAACCGTTTTCGAATCTACACCAAGCATTTTAGCTAATGTTCTTGTACTGTACGTCCCTTCGGCTTCCAACTCACGTAATTTAGCCTTCCAGACATCTCCATACGCTTTTGTACGACCTATACGATATTTATCTTCAGATAATCTATCAGGACCCTTTCTAGCGTAAATCCACAAGAGCATTCAAACGTACCAATGGGTGCTTTTGATTTAAAATCTCTCGTAACATTTACTTCAGGAATCACAAATTCCTTATAATGATTAGCTGCTTTATTTAAACAAGGCCATGGGCCACTACCGAAAGGACCTGTATCAGCTTCAACTTGTAAAAAAGAATCTACATCTTGTTCTAAGAAATAAAGCATAAGCAAATGACGGAAAGGATGTGCATGACGTTTTAGATTGCGTGTAATGACCTTCAGCCAATTGTATTCATCATCAACATCGATTGCTGATTCACACTTAACTAAAAATCCTTTTGGGAACTTTGATTGGAATGCTTTGTATAGCTCATTTTGCCGAATTCGATTAGAAGTTGTTATTAAATTACGCTCACGTAAAAGAACACGATATTTAAGATTAATAGTTTCTCTTGAAAATTGATGTATTGGGACTTGTAGCAGTTGATTGGCCATCTTTGCCAAAGCAATTTGAATAGTTACAAACTCTTTTGGTTCAACTTCTTGAAGGATCGATAAGTTCATTAGCTTTTTATCAAATCGAATAAACTCAATTCGACTTTGCTTTGAAAAATCGATAGGATACTTCTTTAATTTCAATTCATGATGTGCGCAGAAATGAATCCCTTGTAGTTGATGCTCACGATGAATATAGGGTTCTCCATGTTGCCCGATATCATTAGCTGCACATTCTGGACAATAATAGAGTCCATCCTTTTTACAAATACCTCCTGCAACCATTCCAAGTCTTGTATAAAGTCCTTTTCCATCTCCTTGAACATCTTGTAGAAGTTTTTTCTGGCGTTGCTTGGAAAGAAACGGAGCATAAAAAGGATAAATTGTATGCTTGGCTAATAAACTTTCTGCCGAATAATGCGTGCCCATCTGATTAGCGAGAATATTAAAATGGCTGCCAATCTCAATACTGGGTATTTTTGCACAACCCCTCGAAAATGGCTGATTCAGAATTATCCAAATACGACTCCTGTGTTTAATCACCCAATGCAGCAGTAAGGGCGCTTGTTATTAAACAATCGCGCCCTATAATGGAATGTTACATTAGTTTTTATTAGCTGGTTTCGTTTAACAAGAACCATGCATAATTCTGTTTAAGGCTTGTCTATATTTATAAAAAAGACTGCTCCAATTTAGTAGCAGTCTTTTAATTTATTCATTCTGATTTTGTCGCTTGACATGGAGCCTCTGCGGACAGATTTTTTTGAAAAGACCAGAGCAACAAACTTTTCTGGGCAATTAGCCTAACCCATCCGCCACTCCATGTAAAGCGCAGCGTATTCAAAAAATATACCGCCACGAACAGCATTTTTTAAGTGCCACAAACAGAACAGTGCATCCTTTATACAGTATAGGTTTTCAACACGTTGATCCTCCGTTTGAGTCATGATTTTCCTCATCCTTTCAAGATAAGCTTCAGCATATGTGCCTGATAAAAAGCTTAATGCAGCACTTTTCTAAAGGTGTGCGACGGGTTTCAATAAGGTTTCCAAGTATGTTTTTCACTTATGTGTTAAGTTCGGTGAATAAAAGTGAATGCCCTTTTACTAAATTTGTCTTTTCTTTTTTGGTGTATTTTCTCTTCGCATATCTTGTAGATAAGTACACTTTTACGCAAGATTTGTTATGAGAACCAAACACCTTACTGAAAGATTAATAAAGCTTAGATTTAAGAGAGGTTTTAAAATGATTGAAACGAACAAAAACGGAACTGCCCGGGCAGTTCCGTTTTGATTCCATCAAAAAGTTACTTTTTCACCTTTAAATGCAGCAATATAAAGTTTTTTCATTTCTTCTACAGATACTTCCCGGGGATTGGATGGTGTACACGGATCTTCAATCGCTCCCGCTGCCATTCGATCCAGCTGTTTTTCAAATTCACTCTCATTTACACCGAATTCCTGCAGCGATAACGGAAGGTTTAGCGATTTATTTAAACGGCGAAGCAAATCCGTTAAGGAATCGATTAACTCGTCTTCTGTGTTTCCAGAAAGGTCAAGCATCTTAGCGATATCAGCAAACCGGGAACCGTCCGCCTTTTTATTAAAATCAATCACGTATGGCAAATAAAGAGCATTCGCAAGGCCGTGCGGAATGTTAAAAATCGCGCCACTCTTATGTGATAGGCTGTGTACAATGCCTAAAAACCCGTTCGAGAAAGCCATTCCCGCAATAGCCTGGGCATAATGCATCTCTGCTCTCGCTGCTTTATCTCCAACTACTGATTTTTCAATATTATCCACTGCCATTTTAACCGATTGTATCGCCAACGGATCACTAAATGCGTTATGCATCGTTGATACGTAGGCCTCGATTCCGTGCGTTAATGCGTCCATTCCCGTATAGGCGACAATGTCAGCCGGCATCGAATATGTCAGCTCCGGATCGATAATGGCAATATCCGGCGTGATCTCATAACCAAATACCGGATATTTCGTTCCTGTTTCATGATCCGTGATAACAGAAAAAGGTGATACGTCAGTACCTGTGCCACTCGTTGTAGAAATCGCCGCAAAGCGTGCTTTTTTCCGTAAAGCCGGTAGTGGGTTTGGTGCTTTAACTCTATCAAATGCGAGCTCCGGATTCTCATAAAAAATCCACATTAATTTAGCTGCGTCGATCGGTGAACCGCCGCCTGCGGAAATGATCCAATCCGGCTGGAATTCCTCCATCTTTTTTGCACCCTCTAAAGCGGTTTTTGCAGATGGGTCATTTTCAACACCATCAATGAGCTGTGTTTCAAATCCATATTCACGTAAATAAGCATCTATTTTATCAAGATAGCCTGATTTTTTAATGGACTGGCCTCCGATAACAATAGTTGCCTTTTTCCCTTCAAGGGTTTTCAAAACTTCTAAAGATCCTTCTCCATAATAAACATCCCTCGGAATAGTAAAACGGTTCATGTGTGTAAATTCTCCTTTTCTGCATTAAAGTAGGCAAGCGTTCAAAAAACATTCAGTGTAAATTTCCCTTATCAATTTTTTTAAAACATTAGTGGAACCATGTAACGTTATCAATAGTATTTTATTAAAAAGGTAGTTATTATTAAGAAACCTCAGTTATCCCTCTCTACAACGGCACTTAATATCTCTTCTGTTTTAATCTTAAGTAATTTTTCCAAGAACCTTGTCGTTCCTAAAACTATTTGAATGTCTTCCTCTGTTTGAACGTTTTCCATTTTCTTTTTTTGAATCAGTTCATTTATAACTTCTTTGAAAGCATTTGTTTTTATAAGCCATTCTCCAACTAGTTCCATAGTTGCGTCTCTCTCGTATTCGTTTTTGACAGCAAATAAGCTTTTCGTTTTTGTTTCTCTCAGTGTTATTGAACTAAATTCAGAATTCATACGAATGCGAAAATAATTCTTTTACTGTCATAGTATTTTTCTTCCCTTAGCAAAAAATACTCTATCCCTAAAATTATTTCGTAATAAGGGTCTATCTCTATTGTTATGATATCGGATACCTTTACCGAATTCACACAAATTAGCCTAGTTGCTTTTTTACACTGCATGTCCACCAAACTCGTTCCGAAGGATAGCTATGACTTTACCGGTAAAGGTATCCCTATCTAAAGACCGGTACCGCATAAAAAGAGACATGGCGATGACTTGAGTAGTACTTTGTTCTTTTTTCAGAACTTGCATGAGTAATGATTTGTGCTACTCTCAGTTTACTGGTGATACGTTAGTATAATTAATTTCTTCAATGGGTATTATAAGAGTTATATGAATTTATAATAGAAGGTTTTACTTGTGAAAGCAGTTACTTTTCAAGGTTCCAAGGATATGCAGGTGAAAGAAGTTCCAGATGCGAAGCTTCAACAAAAAGACGATATTGTTGTGCGCATTACATCAACAGCGATATGTGGGTCTGATTTACATATTTATCAAGGTGCCTTGCCAGCTGAAAAAGATTATGTAGTTGGCCACGAGCCCATGGGTATTGTAGAAGAGGTCGGACCAGAGGTAACAAAAGTGAAAAAAGGGGATAGAGTGGTCATCCCATTTAACATTTCATGTGGAAGCTGTTACTATTGCCAGCATGATTTGGAGAGCCAATGTGATAATTCTAACCCAAATCCAGAAGTTGATACAGGCGGATATTTTGGATTTACGGAGCGTTACGGGAATCATCCGGGTGGACAGGCTGAATATTTGCGTGTTCCCTATGGAAATTTTATGCCTTTCGTGATTCCTGAATCTGTTGAACTTGAAGATGAAGCATTACTGTTTATGTCTGATGTACTGCCAACTGCTTATTGGAGCATTGAAAGTGCAGGAGTGAAAAAAGGGGATACAGTTGCCGTGCTCGGCTGTGGACCCATTGGTTTGATGGCGCAAAAGTTTGCCTGGATGAAAGGCGCAAAAAGAGTCATTGCCGTCGATAATCTTCCCTATAGGCTTGAACGTGCCAAAAAAATGAACAATGTTGAGATTTTTAATTTTGATGAATTTGATGATATGATTTCTATGGGTTCCCATATTAAAGAAATTACAAGTGGCGGTGTAGATGCCGTCATTGATTGCGTAGGGATGGATGGGAAAAAAACACCAATCGAAGCTGTCGAACAAAAGATGAAGCTTATTGGCGGAACCATCAGCCCGATCGAAATCGGTATGAGTGCTGTGAGAAAATTTGGAACGCTGCAGCTGACGGGGGTCTACGGCTCTAAATATAACCAGTTCCCTTTAGGAAACATATTTGAAAGAAATGTAAAAATAAAAATGGGTCAGGCACCAGTCATCCATTACATGCCAATGCTCTTTAAAATGATTACGGAAGGAGAACTGGATCCAACAGAAATCGTCTCTCATAAAATGCGTCTAGACCAGGCGAGTGAAGCCTATCAAATCTTTAATGATCACGAAGATGGGTGTGTCAAAGTTGTTCTCAAACCCTGACCTTCCCAAAAAGTTATAACCATGTTTTTAACAATGAAGAACATTAAAAGCCCCGTTGGTAAAAGTGTAATTTTACGAACGGGGCTTTTTTATGCAAAAACAGCTATTTTAACTTTCGTTTAAGTCTAAAATCATTTTAGGGTATTTTTGCATATCCCCCCGAAAAGGTTTATTAAGAAAAAAGCAACCCTTATTTTTAATTAAAGTTGCTTCAAGTATTTACGCAGTATAAGTCAAAGATTCGATTCGTATTCTTTTACTCTTCGATAAAATGTATTCCGTTTCATTCCAACACGATTCATAGCTTCTACAGCTGTTATCTTCTGTTGTTTCCATTCTTGATAGACTGATGGAAATGTGTCAGTCATCTCAATTTTCCTTCTACCAAATTTTACTCCTTTGCGAATTGCAACTTCTACCCCTTCTTTTTGCCGTGCCCTTATTCTATTTCGTTCATCTTTTGCCATGTAACTCAATAATTGCAGGATTAAGTCCGAAATTAATGTTTCAATGCCGTTCAAATCTTTATATCTTGTTGTATCAAGAAGGGGCATATCCAACACAATAATTTCAATTTCCTTTATTTGTATCAGCTCTTGCCATTCCTCCAGGATCATTTGTTTATTTCGTCCCAGCCTATCCAAAGATTGAATATATAAAATATCTCCACTCCTGAGCATACGTTTCATTAGTTGATATTCTGGCCGTTTGAAGTCTTTTCCACTTGCCTTTTCTATGAAGACATACTCTTCGGGAATTCCCATTTCTTTTGCAACTGCAACCTGTCTTTCCAAAGATTGATCTTTACTGCTAACCCTTACATAAAAAAATTTCCTCATGTATTCTGTCTCCTATTCATTTTCGAACTTACATTAAAATGAATTACATTATTTTACAAATCCACTTTTATAGAATAAATTTATTATATTTTAATTTCAAAATATCTACAATATAATTGGAATATTTCAAAACCAATTATGTTATAATTATGAAATATGAAAATAGTGGGAATCACCCCCTTTCAAAAAGTACACTTTTTGAAAGGGTTCAGGACAAATATAATCGCGCACAGAAAAGAGTACAATATGTCTGCAGAAACGGAAACCCAACAAAGAAGATTGAACATTCTGGGTGATGATGAATTCAAAGCGATTTTTGGTAGACCGAATTTTACATATGAAGATCGTTGTCATTTCTTTTCACTCTCCCAGCCCGAAAAAGAGTTGCTGCAAAGATTACATTCAGTAAAGTCCAAGGCTTATTTTGTGTTGCAACTGGGTTACTTTAAGGTCAAGCATCTGTTTTTTACCTTTGATCTACATGAAGTGTCCGATGACCTTCAACACGTGCTGGAGGAACATTTCAGCGGTCGGAAGATCGTTGATCTGAGTTCAATTGGCAAGGACGCCCGTTTAAAGCAGCAGCAATTGATTCTTGCACTGTTCGGCTATCGTCATTGTGGAGAAGAAGAACGAAGCCAAATCGAAAAAAAGGCCCGGCAAGCCGCAACCGTTTCAAGTAAACCGATTTTTATCTTCCGTGAAATCATGAATCATTTGTTTGAACATCGTATCGTAGTACCGGGATATAGCTTTATACAGGATACGGTCGGACAGGCCATCACCTTTGAACAGCATCGATTAATCACCATAATGCAGAATCGTTTAAAAAAGGCTGATATTCAATCCCTAAAGGAATTACTTTCAGACACGGAAGGCTTGTATGAAATAACACGACTCAAGCGTGAGCCCAAAGATTTTAAACTGAAGGAAATCAAATATGAGATTGAACGGGGTTTGCAGATTCAGCCCCTTTACCTACTTGCCCAAACCTTGTTACCCAAGTTAGGAATTTCGAATGAAGGCATTAAATACTATGCCTCACTGGTTGACTATTACTCGGTTTTCAGACTGAAAAGGCTTGACGAATGGATGGTTTACACTTATCTCTTATGTTATGTCTCCTATCGTTATCAACGGATGAATGACAATCTCATCAATACCTTGATATACAACATCAGACACTATATGGATGAAGCGAAGTCGTCTGCCAAAGACCAAGTGTATGAACACTATACCCAAAATCATCAAAACATGAAAAAGGCCGGCGAAGTTTTAAAATTATTGACCGATGACAGCATTGCAGCGGACACCCCCTTTCATGACATTCAAAAGAAGGCTTTTTCCATTCTTGAACGCCAAAAGCTTTCAAGTCTTGCAAATCAAATTATAAAGAATACAAAATGGGATGCAACGGCTCTCCAATGGGAACATATTGATCAGCTGTCCGGCCAATTCAAGCGACAATTGCGGCCTTTGTTACTCACAGTGGATTTTGCAGCCCCTTCAAGGAATGATCCACTAATAGAAGCCATTGATTTCATGAAATGGGTTTTTCGTCAAAATAAATCATTGGGGCAGTACTCTTCCGATCGTTTACCCCGTCGATTCCTATCGGAAGGTGTCAAACGTTATATCTATCAAAAGGATGCCGAAGGACAGAAAACGTTATCGGTGGATCGTTATGAGTTTTTGATTTACCGTCTTTTACGAAATCGCTTGGAAGCAGGGGATATTTTTTGCCGTGACAGTATCCGATTCCGAAGTTTTGAGGACGATCTAATTGATGACAGGCAGTGGCAACAAAAAGAAACATTATTGGCCAATGCCGGTCTGACAAATACCAACCAACCCATTCACGATCATTTAACGAAACTGGAACAGAGACTTGAAGCCAGAATGACGGAAGTGAACCAACGGATTGCGTCGGGGGAAAATGAACATATCAAAAAACATCGCGCAAATAATCGCTGGATACTTTCAAATACACGGGAAACAGAAACCATCAACCACTCCTTTTTTGATGCGTTGAACTCTATTGACATTGGCAGTGTTCTGCACTATGCAAATCAACATTGTCAATTTATAGAGGCATTTGATCATATCTTGGGGCGTTATGCGAAACGAGCCAGGGATGATCGGGTTTTAATTGCTTGTCTGATTGCTTGGGGCACCAATATGGGGTTGGGGAGAATGGGTGAAATCTCCGACATCGGTTATCCCCTGCTTGCGGCTACATCTGAGAACTTTATACGATTGGAGACCTTAAAAGAAGCCAATGATCGCATCAGTAATGCTGTTCGAAGGCTGCCGATTTTTCACCACTTTGACATTAATGAGGTCATTCATTCGAGCAGTGACGGACAGAAATTTGAGACGAGGATCCATACGATGCGCTCCCGTCATTCCCCCAAATATTTCGGCTTAAATAAGGGGATCGTTTCCTATACAGCGGTGGCCAATCATATTCCCATCAATGCCCGAGTCATTGGCGCAAATGAGCATGAAAGTCATTACGTGTTCGATATTTTATACAACAATACAACCGATATCCGACCGGATGTGCATTCCACCGACACCCATGGAACCAATGAAGTGAATTTCGCCATTCTTCACTCTTTTGATTATGATTTTGCGCCCCGCTACAAGGATATCTATCGTACCGTGAGCAAGTCGTTATACGGATTCAAACACCCGAGCCAATACGGGGATGTCCTCATCAAACCTGTTCGAAAAATCAATACGAAGCTGATTATTGAGGAATGGGACAATATCCAGCGTATTCTATTGTCACTTGCATTGAAATCTACAACACAGAGTATTATCATTGGTAAACTAAGTGCTTACGCCCGCAAAAACAAAACCAAGCGGGCCTTGTGGGAGTACGATAACATCATCAAGAGTTTGTACCTTCTGAATTATATAGACTCCCCACCCCTACGTCAAAATGTGCAACGTACCCTGAATCGGGGTGAAAGTTATCATAAATTAAAGCGAGCCGTATCCTATGCGAACTTTGGTAAACTCCGTTTCAAAACAGAACAAGACCAACAAATTTGGGACGAATGCAGTCGTCTCATCGCCAATTGCATCATTTTTTACAATGCCAGTCTATTATCCAATATGCTAGAATACAGAGACAGGGAAGCCCTCAATTCAGATGTATTGAAACGCATTTCCCCCGTTGCATGGCAGCATATTAATTTTTACGGGCATTACGAATTTAACAAATATCCGGAATCCGTTAACATGGATGCCATTATCCAAGAGTTGGCTCAATTGGAGGTTATTCCGAATGAATAATTCATATCCATTCGAAGGAAAGGTGAGAATCAATGAAACCGGAACCTAATTGGCAGCCCATAAGTAACTTACCCCTAATTGCCAGCATGATTGATGGGCAAATGGAAACCGCACAAGAACAATACGATAATTTGTTGGCAGCCCGTTCTAAACCGCATATATTAGACGATGCCACAGTCAACCGTGTCATCCGATCCTACACGGAACAGCTTGAATTTGCGCCGATCTACGAAAGGCAACTCGTCAAGTGGCAACAGGAAACGGATTTATCGTCGGCGCAACAGCAGGAACTGCAACGGCTTCAAAATCAGGTGAGTGAATGGAAACAGGCCGTTACCGATATTTTAGACTTGGCCAATGAACTGAAAGAGGGAACCATTGAAAAAATGTTATCGAAAAGTGACTTTGAGGTAGGATTGGAAGCCCTGAAAAAGTGGAGCGGTGACAGGTAAGTACCTTCCGCTATAGGGCCAAATTCTTGAATAATGGGAAATCAGTTGAAAATACAATTAAGAAAAACGTGCTAGAGCAGATATGCTCTAGCACGTTTTTCTTAATCTTTGGTGACGGGCTTGAGTTCTTTTTTGTTACTCTTCCTATGTTTTTCCCCCACTCACCCATAATATCCAGTACAGGGATAAAGCTTTTCCCTTTTGGTGTTAGTGAGTATTCTACTTTGGGAGGAACCTCTTTATATACTTCTCTGTGAACCATTTGATCATCTTCCAGTTCTCGTAACTGACGTGTTAGTATTCCTTTTGAAATACCGGGTGCCAATTTTTGAAGTTCACCAAATCTTCTTGTCTGTTTACTTAAATGCCATAGAATAATGAGTTTCCATCTCCCTGCAATTATGTTTTGAGTTTCTGTAACCGGACAAACCTCTATTTGTTCCTCTGGAGGTTCACCTTGAAACAATGTTCGTGCCATGATAAATACCTCTCCTTCCTAATAGTACTATTTTTGTGACTATGTTATAAAAATGTGCCTACTTTAAAAAAAATGCCTACTGATATAATATATGACTATGCTTAAAAATCCAACATACAAAAAATTATATAAATAGGAGATGACTTGTTTATGTCAAAAATCGTAATTACTGGGGCAACAGGAGAATTAGGACAATTGGTTGTCCAACATTTACTTGAAAAAGTACCTGCAAATCAAATCGCTGTTAGTGTTCGAAACGTTGAAAAAGCATCTAAATTTGCTGACCAAGGAATAGAAGTTCGATATGGGGATTATGATGACCCTTCATCTCTGGAAAAAGCATTTGCTGGAGCTTCTAAGTTGCTTCTAATATCAACACCACAAGACGACTCGGTAGTACGTATTCGCAAACACGTTGATGCTATTGAGGCAGCTAAAAAGGCAGGAGTAAAACACCTTCTTTATACAAGTTTTGCTGCTGTTGATAAGGGGGCATTTCCTCCACTTGGAGATGTTCATTCAGCAACTGAATATACCCTTCGTGCTTCAGGTCTTTCAACTACGATTTTAAGAAATGCTTTTTATCAAGAAGTGTTTGTTAATGAGAGCCTTCAATCGTTTGTTGATAGTGGAGTAATCGTGACTTCTGCTGGAAAAGGTAAAGTTAATACAGTAGAACGAAATGACCTTGCTTTAGCAGCAGCAACCGTTCTGGCTGGAGAAGGACATGAAGATAAAGTTTATGAATTAGCATCATCTGAAACTTGGAATTATGATGAACTTGCTAACATTCTTTCGGATGTTTCAGGAAAAAACGTAACTCATCAGTCTATGTCAGACTCTGAAGCTCTAGAGAGAATGGTTAATTCTGGCGTTCCTGAAGGTTTTGCTCATTTTCAAATTGCTCTTTACAATTCAATAGCCGATGGAAATGAGGGGAACGCTTCCAGTGATTTAGAAGATTTGATTGGTAGAAAACCAACTTCAATTCGCAAAAGTATCACTCATTTTTTCAATAAATAAGCGATTTCTATAAACATTAAGAGGATACCAATATGAAAGACTGCTACTAAATTGGAGCAGTCTTTTTTATAAATATAGACAAGCCTTAAACAGAATTATGCATGGTTCTTGTTAAACGAAACCAGCTAATAAAAACTAATGTAATATTCCATTATAGGGCGCGATTGTTTAATAACAAGCGCCCTTACTGCTGCATTGGGTGATTAAACACAGGAGTCGTATTTGGATAATTCTGAATCAGCCATTTTCGAGGGGTTGTGCAAAAATACCCATACTCGGAATCACTGAACGACTTTGAAATACTTCTTCTAACGTATCTTTGCAATCGATATTCCCACTGTAAAAGTGGTAACGTGCGATAGCCGAATACATCAATTCATCTGGATATGGTTCTGTAAAGAATGGCAGCATCTTAATCAACTCCTAGTAGAATTCCTCTAATGGATTTTTAATATATCCACTTGCTTTCAACAATTCGTATGGGTGCTGTTTTTTCTCTAATGCTTTCTTTCTAAGTGCCAACAATGGTAATACATCGGTATTTTGAGGTTTTGGTTTACTTTTTTGTTCCTTCCTTTGCTGGTTTAATGCAATTGCTTGCTGAATCACATCTGATTTAAGTTGATTAAATTCAGTATCAAGTGGATTTCCCTCAACTATATTTTGTGCGAGCTTTTTAATATCGTTTTCTTTCAAACTATCAAAAATACCAAGGGCTGCCACTTCAACACTTAAGTTCCCAATCATGTCTTGACGTTTATACTCGATTGTATTTTGGCGCTCTTTAAATGCTTCTTGAATACGTCCTGTCATTTCAGTATTTCGCTTGTGATTCAGCATGACTTCATCCAAGTTAATCATAATATCTTCATATTTCATCATATCGGCAAAATTGTTCGTCCGAATAGCTGTCATCATTGGTTGAATCGTTTGCATATCTTCCCTAGCAGTCTTTTTTAACACTTGTGGTGTAATGATTTCAGCCGGGTTGTCCTCATCAAATAATACTCGTTCTTGCGCTAGAATAAATAGATTCACGGCAACAGCAGTAATCCCTTGGCATTCATAATAAAATGCCTTCTTTGTCTCCTCTGTAAGCTCAGAATGGGTTTTTAAACACTGTAATTCCCAAAGTGTCTCTAGGAAAAACTCCCACTCTTCACTATTTTCATCCATACGATCCCAAATAATAGCTCCATCACTTGCTGCCCGTCTTGCCTGTCTGAAGTTTCCTTTGAATAGTTTTTGTGCTTTAGAAGTGCCGATTAAAACCGTAGGAATGCCAACTGTATTAGACAGTGTTACAAAAAAATTTAACATTTCTTCCTGTTCATTTTTGGAATGTAGTAAGTGCTGGATTTCATCAATTACTAGAACACCGATGCCGTACATACTTGCTAACGATGTCATGTGCAATAACATTGTCGATGTCACACGGTTCAAATAACCGTACTTTTCTAAATATCGAGTTCCTAGTAAATCATCAATTGCTTTGAAAAAGCTTTTGCAAAGTGTAGATAAACTTCCATCATACGGGCAGTCAATTTTAAGCCAAACAATTTGAGTTCGATTAAACGGTTGTCCTTTGTATTCTTCATGCTTGATCACTTGTGGATACATAAGCAAAAGACGTTCAATTGCTGTTGTTTTACCAATTCCAGAAATACCGATAATGGATAAGCTATCGGCAGTTGAACGAATATAATTTAGTCGTTCATCTATATATTTATGAGCTGTTTCCTCTTCTTCACGCAATTCATGTAACACCCGAACACGCTCTAGAAATGTTCTATCTAATGGATTTCGCGCCAAGTAACCTCTCCGAATCAATGTAGACAATCGGCGTTCTACCTCGAAATGAATCGGTAACGGCTGGATAAAATTCCTTACACGTTTTAAGACGTGATAACGAATATTCGTTTCACTTAATTTATCTTGCTCACTAATTCGTGGAGTCACCATAAATCGCTCCAGCACATCATCCTCATTAAATATAGGTGGAAGAGCTTCGATGAAAGGATTATTGGTATATTCATTTAAAAATTGCTCCTTATAGACAGCTTTCTCAAAATCCCCTTTTAAGACAACCATGTCATTTGTCTTTCCCAAATTCCTCATCTCGCTTCTTCTTTAGTTTTTCCATAAGACGTGAGCCTGATTTCTTAGGTGGTGTTTCATCAATCTTCTCTTTTGTAACAAAGTCGATTACGTCAGCTGCTTCACTAACCTTATTAGGTGATAAATCAAACTTTTCAGCTTCACGATTTAACTGTTTTTCAACATCCTTGTTTTCACGAATAGCTGCTATTTTAGCCTTCTTACTTGTTGGTTGATTAAAAGATTGTTTTTTGTTCTTCGCAGCCTTTTTAATAATCTCTTCCAATGCAGCATCAGTATTCACTGTAAGCTGAATTTGATTTGTTCGTTCCATTTCTTCTAGTTCATTCCGAAGTTGTTGTTGAAAGACAATTTCCTCTAGGAAGTCACCTTTATATTGCTGACTAGGTTCTAATAAAATACACGTCTCAAAATCTATTCCTTCATCGTGGGGAATATAGACTTTTTCAATGTGTCGTGGATCATAAACGATTTCTAAACTTCTATTTTTCAACTTCAAATACCATTGCTCTTCAATCGCTTGACGAGAACCATAAAGAAGATTTTTAAACTTGATTCCAGCTCTTGAAATTGTCGCTTTTCCACGTGGAAGCACGTTCAGACGAAGAATATTTCGATCAACTGTTCTTAACCTTCCTTTGCGGTTTTGAATACCCCAATTCCATAAATTAATTGGCGTTGGCACTAGCCCATCAGCTACCATTTCTTTTTCAATAGGATATTTATCAATGATTTTTTTGTTATGATGCAAAACCATCGTAATAACAAGAGATGTAAATTCCTTTAGATTCAGCGTAGCGTTTAAGCGATAATCTTGATCACCACGTTCTCGATATTCCTTTTGAATCGCCCCAGGTGCTTTTTGCTTTACTTTTCCATTTAATGTACGGAACTTCCTTTCAACAATCCCTTTCAAATCTCCCCGATAAGCTGTGGTATTCTCAATTTTAATATTAAGATTGTTAATTAAATTCTCTACCGAATAGCCTTCAAACTCACCTCGGTCAGCGATAATAATTTCAGGTAAATGATGTGTTGGCCATTGCTCAGGTGTAATATTAATTCCGTACTGCATACAGAACTCTACTTTGTCAGCAACCATATTATCCAAAGCCATCATTGCACCAATCCATGACGGCCCTTCTAGCCCAACATAAAGACCTGTAATAATGCGTGAATACACATCAAGTACAGCATAAATAACTGGTCGCCCAATTACTTTATTTACGTCAAGTGAACTGACTAAATAAATATCTGCGATAGTTGCGTCAATTTGAAATCTAGTACCGGGACCATTTGTTTCTGATTTAGAATCACTTAAAATCGGACGATGCTTCAATTCATATTCCTTTGTACTTTTACGAAACTGAATATCCTTTTTCGGGTCTTCCAGCTTTTTAAACCAGTAGTAAAACTGATGGTACGAGGGAATTCGAGTGGCCTCCCAAATACGGTACTTTAGCTCACCATTTTCCTTATAGCGATCAGAGTAAAAGTCACGCAGCATGAAATTATAAACATCTCGTAAAGAGTAATTATTCTTTATCCTGTAGTACTTGTTGATAACGTGCTCAATTTGGACCTTTACCTCGTCAGTAATGTTAATACCGGTTTGATATTCATTATTTATGTTTATCTTTCTAGGACGACCAACCTTTGCATTTGTTAGGACTTTTGTTCTCCCTTTACCACCTGAATTAGAGTAGTCGGGTAACATAGCGTTTTTTGTCATCCCCCTCTGCCAATAGCGAGTCAGTAACTTTTTAACTTTTGTCTTGCCTAAGTTGCTGTCCCGAACGATTTCACGAATTTTATTTTCTCTTCCTCGTTTGTAGAGCAAATCTTGCATATTGGGGACACAGTATTTTTGTATAGTTTCCCAATCTTCTTCGCGCTTACGAATTTGCACTTCTGTTAAATCACTTTCTGAAATCACTTTTGCATATGGATCATTAATCGCAAGTAGCTCTCCTTGATTCATATCTGTAATTAGGTTGGAATATAGCTCCCTCCTCGGCATAGCACTACTCGTGTCAATATTAACAATATAGACATGTGGTTCTTCAATATCAATTACCCGAATCCTTGTCGAATCGGTCACATATTGAAACACTTGATTAATATAAATCATCCGTATTTCACCTTCTCTAAATTACCTTCATCAATACACTTAATATCAATTGTTTGCTCTAAATCAATCGGCTTTTGCATATCAATGACTACGATTTTTCTAGCAAGCAAGTGATAAAATAGTGTAACACCACTTCCAAAAGGTAAGTGTGTATCTGTATCAAACTCATTAGTAATTTCACGGATACTTCGTGAATTATTCAATAGGCGATTCATAAGAGACATGGATAAATCCTCAATATTTTGGTCATCCATTTCTTGATATACATCATAGCTACGAATATCAAAATAATCATGGATATAACTAATATTTTTAGCCATTGTTTTATGAATTTCTTCCTCTGTTATAGTTGCCCAATTAATGCTTCTACGCTTCCAATATTCCCGTTCAATTTCAAACTTCTCTAACACACGTTCTTCTAACAGCTTATCTTTCATTTTGATAGTGTGAGCGACTTCAAATACACCTTGTCCTTTATCAACTGTTAATAAAAAGTCCGTTGTCATAACAATGGGATCGCCTGTTTTTGGATCAGCTGGATGTTTAATCCCAAGCTCTTCAGCAATGATAATCGTCTCTTCTTGTGGTAATAAAGGAAATTGTTCACGAATATCCAAAATAACATCAGAAAATTCAGTCAAATAAAAGTAGTTCCGTTCCAAATCCGATAAAAACTCATGTTGTCTGCCGGTTTTTATACCTTTTAATCTTGTTGACCGACCTAATGAGGAAACATCTTGAATTTTAAGCCAAGGCTGATAATCTGCTCCACTGCCAGTTCCTCGGCCCTCTTTAATCCACTTATCAATTTTAGATGTTCTTTTTCTTTTCGACACAAAAACACCCCTTTAGATAATCATATCCAAAGGGGCAAAGCTTCGCAACTTTTTTATAAACGTCGCGACTTTATTTTAAACATCGCATCTTTTTTATAAACATCGCGACTTTATTTTAAATCCACAAGAACTATTCCCCTGTTAATAAGTCCTTCCCTGCCTTCCCCTCCTCCTCACTCCCCTCAAACCCTTGCGACTCTAAGCCGCTTCCTTCTTTCCTCGTCATTTCTCTTCTTTCCAATCTGCTATTAAGTTCTTCCCTAAAACACCCGAAAATGACCCGAAATAACCCGTCTGGGTTGTATCGAATATTCTGCCATTGTAATTAAGTTTTTCCATAATGGAGGAAAGAATCAGGAGAAAAGAATGGAAATATAATGATTTTTATGTTTGGAAAACACACTGAATAGGGATTAGTAATCCGTTAGATTGATAGGGTGAGGAAAACAACTGGAAAAGATATTGAAAATAGCCTAAAACCACTATTGGAAAGGGATTGGAGGGATATTAAGCATAAAGAAAAGGACTGAATCGCTATTGGATCCAGCCCGATTTTTTATTGATTTGGGATTGAACATCCCTTTTGGATGGTGATTGAAAAGCCATCCGAGTACATAGCGTTTTCCCCGTTGAACTTCCCCGTTTCTTTACCATTCGGGAACCAACTATTTAGCAGTAGGTACCGACTTTTTAGCTTGGGGAAGTGGAAAGTAACAGCTATATAAGAACAAATCACAATCCTCATCAACCTATTCAACAGTTACACTCTTAGCCAAATTCCTTGGTTTATCAACATCACAATCACGATGAAGTGCTGCATAATATGCCAATAATTGTAATGGTATGACACTAACAAGTGGTGTAAGCAGTTCATGAACTTTAGGTAGAACAAATGCATCATCGTCTTGTTCTAAGCCTCTCATACTTATTATCAACGCATTTGCTCCACGCGCTACTACTTCCTGAACGTTACCACGAATTGAATAGTTTACATTTTCTTGAGTAGCAAGTGCAACCACTGGCGTACCATCTTCAATTAATGCAATCGTACCATGTTTCAATTCCCCACCAGCAAAACCTTCTGCTTGGATATAAGAAATTTCCTTTAATTTCAAGGCACCTTCTAATGAAACATTATAGTCCGTGCTTCGACCAATAAAGAAAGCATTGCGAGTTGTTGCCATATAGTCTCTAGCTAACTGTTCTATTTCTTCCTTCTGATCAGTTAAAACTTCCATTGTGCTTGCAACAATACCAAGCTCTTTCATCAGGTCGATTGGTAATTCAATTCCCTTTGCATTTGCTGTATCTGCTGCCAAAATTGCTAGTACTGCAATTTGTGCAGTATACGCTTTTGTAGATGCAACAGCAATTTCAGGACCTGCATGTAGGTGTAATGTGTAGTCTGCTTCACGAGAAAGGGTGGATCCTGGCACATTTGTTATCGTTAATGCTGGATGTCCCATTTCTTTAATTTTTACTAATACGGATCTGCTATCAGCTGTTTCTCCGCTTTGCGATATAAAAATAAATAACGGTTTGCTAGACAAAAGTGGCATATTATATGAAAATTCACTCGCAACATGTACTTCCACTGGAATACCGGCTAATTTCTCAATAAACCCTTTACCAACTAAACCAGCATGGTAACTAGTCCCTGCAGCGATAATATAGATTCTATCTGCTGCCTTCATAGCAGAGCGAATATCTTCATCCAGTTTAAGTTCATTGTCTCCAGCTTGATATTCTTTAATAATTTTACGAATAACAATTGGCTGCTCATCAATTTCTTTCAACATATAATGAGGGTATGTTCCCTTTTCAATGTCACTTACATCAATTTGTGCTGTATATGGCTTACGTTCAACAACGGTACCATCTAGTTTTTGAATTTCAAC
Source organism: Oceanobacillus bengalensis (assembly GCF_003628445.1). GTDB lineage: Bacteria > Bacillota > Bacilli > Bacillales > Amphibacillaceae > Oceanobacillus > Oceanobacillus bengalensis. The sequence continues at coordinate 15,833 of NZ_RBZO01000034.1, read as the reverse complement.
ATTATTACGTTTTACGAAAACAATTTCTTTATCGGAAATTTCAAGATACTGATCGGTTTCTTTTAACGTTGCCATCGCGTCACTTGCAATGACATTAAAGCCATCGCCAAGGCCAATGAGTAACGGGCTTTTATTTTTTGCTACATATAATGTTTCAGCGTCATCTGCATCAATCATTCCAATGGCATAAGAACCTTTAATAAGGCTCATAGCTTCACGGAAAGCTTTAGCAGTATCTTGATATTTTTCATAAAGCTTATTAATTAGTTGTACAATAACTTCCGTATCTGTTTCGCTCACAAATACTACATCACTAAGGTATTCACGCTTTAAATCCTGGTAGTTCTCAATAACACCATTATGAACAATGGTGAATTTCCCTGAAGTGCTTTGATGGGGATGTGCATTAGCGATACTTGGGACACCATGTGTTGCCCAACGTGTATGTCCAATTCCCATCGTTGCTTGGATAGAATTGTCAACACTTTCTTTTAATGTTGCAATACGGCCTTTTACCTTTGTAAGGTTTATACCATCGTCATTAAGCACTGCAATACCAGCTGAATCATAACCTCTATATTCTAATTTTTCCAATCCGTTTAATAAAATATTTTTTGAATCATTCTGTCCGATATAACCTACAATTCCGCACATATCGTTGTGTCCTCCTATTATAAGGGGCAGACAAAAAGACGTAAATATTAATACGGGGCCTTCTTACTGCCCCTTTCTCGTGTTAGATGACATCTTATTTTATCCCTTTGTCCAATAAGTCACCTTATTGTTTTAGAATAAAACGTAAACGACTGAGATGTTCAATCGGGAGGTATCCGCCGAAATATTCGATGACCTCCACCTCGTCAACTATTTCTCCTTTTCGAACGAAAATAGTTCTGGCGCTTTAAGTTGAACTAGTTTTACTATGCTCCTTTCTCCTCTAAAATAAACATCCACCCACTTTTTACTAAGATAGTAAAGACATGAGTGAACCTATTTTATTTTACCCGAGTTCTATTCACTTGGTCAATTAAAACTTTCGGGTATATAATGTTATTTTATGTAAGACCTTTATATTTTGTTAAAAATGATATTTATTGCTTGCTTTCAATATATGCCTGTTCTTCTTCAGGGCTTAAGATACCTGTTGCCTCTCCAATCGTTCCCCCCTGAAGAGTCCAGATTGCATTGTGATCATCATCTACTTTAGAAAAGTCACCTTCTGCCCATCTCTCTAAAATTTTACGATAAACTGTTTCATTGTTAATCTCTACAACATCCAGACCTTCGAGTAACCACTGAATCCTCTCGGGATGAATCTCATAATATCCCCACTTTTCTTCCGCTTTTACTTTTTGATGTGACATCCCATGAATGTATTCATTATAATGGTAAATTGTTGACTCCTCGATCGATGTTGTTTTACCGAACGGGTTAAGTCCTTCTTTCTTATATTGCTCTAAATTTTCTTGTGTAATTGTTCCCTGTACTTCAGTTCTATCTTCTGCTAGTGTATTAACAACTGATGATGCATCTGCACTATTATTTTCATCGTTTTTATCTTGAACATTATATATTATTATGTAAGAAAAAATTCCAATAGCAATAATTAATATTGACACTAATCCCCAAATTATTTTCTTCAAATAGACCCCTCCTAGCATAAGATTACCCGCAATGTTAAAAACATTCAAGTAATTAAGACACTAGAGAATGCCCATATAATAGATGGTAAGGATTATTCAACATCATTTTTAAAAGGGGCGTAAGAATGAATAACATTCTTACGCCCTAGAGACAACCTATTTATTCTTTTACTCCTAGCAAATCTTCAACGAGTTGAACAATACGACCTACATATTGCTCACATTCCTCTTTAGTTGGAGCTTCAACCATCACACGAACAAGTGGCTCTGTTCCGGAAGGACGTACTAACACACGGCCATTACTTCCTAACTCCTTTTCCACCTTTTCAATCTCACTTAAGATTTGTGGATGGTTTAGTGCTTCTTTCTTGTCTGTAACTTTTACATTTTTCAATACTTGTGGGTAAATAGTCATCTCCCCAGCAAGTTCAGATAATGGCTTACCAGTTTCCTTCATTACATTAACAAGTTGAATAGCTGATAACATTCCGTCACCTGTAGTTATGTAATTTAAAAAGATAATGTGTCCTGATTGTTCACCACCAAGGTTATAGCCACCCTTACGCATTTCCTCCATTACGTAACGGTCACCAACTGCTGTCTTACTGCTTTTTATCCCATGTTCTTCAAGTGCTTTATAAAATCCAATATTACTCATTACTGTTGATACGACCGTATTTTGGCGTAATACTCCACGCTCATTCAAATACTTCGCACAAATGTACATAATTTGGTCACCGTCGACAATATTTCCCTTCTCGTCGACAGCAATCAAACGATCACCATCACCATCAAAAGCAAGACCAATGTCTGCTTCCTTCTCTAAAACAAAAGCTTGTAATGCCTCTGGATGCGTAGAACCAACACCATCATTAATATTTAAACCGTTTGGTGATGAGCCCATTGAAAAAATATCTGCCTCTAAATCAGCAAATAAGTGTGTGGCTAGACTTGATGTTGCTCCATGAGCACTATCAACAGCTATCGTTAACCCTTCAAAGTCATTATCAACCGTATCTTTTAAGAACGATAAGTATTTTTGTCCACCTTCAAAGTAATCATTAATAATCCCTATATCACCACCAATTGGTCGTGGTAAGTCATCTTCTGAGTCAATGAGGCGTTCAATTTCATTTTCTTGTTCATCCGTTAGCTTAAAACCATCTGGTCCAAAAAACTTAATCCCATTATCTTCAACTGGATTGTGTGAAGCTGAAATCATAATACCAGCATGTGCGCTAAGTGCTTTCGTCAGGTATGCCACACCAGGTGTTGATATAACGCCTAACCTCATCACCTCTGCACCAATTGATAATAGTCCAGAGACAAGTGCCCCCTCTAACATATGCCCTGAAATACGCGTGTCACGGCCAATAATAACTTTCGGTTTATCTGTAGTTTGGGTTAATACATACCCTCCCACACGACCTAGCCTATATGCTAATTCTGGTGTTAATTCTTTGTTAGCAATTCCTCTTACTCCATCAGTTCCAAAGTATTTTCCCATTTGTACCTCTCCTTTTTAAGTGTTTACAAGCGAGAGCCTCAATACCAATCATTGTATAAAACGCCTCATAAATAACTAAGTATTCTTAGATTGAGTAGCTGCCCCTAAGCCGCTTCTCTACTCAATCTAATCTATCTGTACCCGAATCTCATCGTATTCAGGTGTAATCACTGCTTCTTCAAGATCAGGTCCTTCGATCTCAACTGGTAGCATATACTCACCAGGGTCTAACCCTTCTACATTAATAGAAATACGGAAATCTTCGTTGGTTAATTCGCGTATTTCTATTTCATTCCCAACTGCTGTTATATCCATTCCTTCATCCTCAGGTTCCAAGAAGGTTACAGCTTGTCCATCTTGTATACCATCTACTTCAATAGGAAGTCCCTCAAAGGTTAGTGTTTGCTCAAGTTCTATCATTACCTCAATTGTTTCAACATCTGGCACATTCACGCCTTCTGGTAGGGACAAGTCCACTTCTAACGTACCCGTCTCGGTAATTTCTGATAAATTAATTTCCTCTGTTGATATCATCTCAATACCTTCTAACACATTACTTACTGCAAATGCCTCTACCTCTTCTACATTAGCAGAAAGTGATGTTAATGAATAGCCTTCAGGTAATTCACCAGTTGTAGGAATATTCAAGCTTACCGTCTTACTTGGATTGTTTATTTCGGCAGAAACTACCACTGTTTCAGGTTCAATCCTAACATTTAACTCATTTCCCTGACTATCATACACATTTACAGGTACTTCTCGATTATTGATGGATTCTTCCAATCCAGTCAGATCAACAAATACTTTCACAACACCAATGCCATCAATGATTCTTCTAGAGCTTGTGATTGTGACCTCAGACGGAGTAATTTCAAACTCACCAAGTTCATATCCTTGTGGTAATTTATCCTGATTAAAGAACTCAGCAGATATTTCAAATTGTTCCGTAGCTCTCTCTTCAATGTATATATCAATTGTTTTTGGTTCGATAAATACCTCTAATTCATCTGTTATATCATGTTTAATTTCAACGGTATGTTCTCCTTCTTCCAATCCCTCAAGATCCACATATACATCAAAGTTTCTTTGCAATACGATTGGTCGTAAGGTACTTGGAGAACCAGATAGAGTTACCGATACATATTCTGGCACACCGGTTACGACATAGTTCTCACTATCTATCTTAATTTGAACAGGTACATCATCAAATTGCTGTGTTTCAGATGATCTTCCAGGCAGATTAGAATCTGCGCCTGTAGAGTTTACATCTATATCAACGAATACATATAATACAATCGCAAAGGCTAACGCAGCAAAACGGACAAACCATTTACTTTTAAACCAATTATCCATTTTTACTCCCCTTTCGCTTAAACGACTTTTTATCAGAGGATTCTTGCATTAAAGATAAGTGGGCATTAAGCATTTGTTTTAATGTATCTTCCTTTGTATCTCTATGTAATTCACCATTTTTGGTACAAGAGATAGCTCCAGTCTCTTCAGATACAACAATTGTTAGCGCATCTGTAACTTCACTTATTCCCATTGCGGCTCGATGTCTTGTTCCTAATTCTTTTGAAATAAAGGGGCTTTCCGATAAAGGAAGGTAACAGGCTGCTGCCGTGATCTTCCCATCTTTGATAATAACAGCCCCGTCATGAAGCGGCGTATTCGGTGTAAATATGTTCGTTAATAGCTGATGCGTGAGATTCCCATCGATTGGTATCCCTGTTTCCGTATATTCCCCAACACCAGTATCTCCCTCAATGGTGATTAGTGCGCCTATACGTCTTTTAGCCATATAATTACAAGACTGTATAATTGCATCAATCTTCTTGGCTAATATTTCTTCTTCCGACCTTGCAGTTCTTGAGAATAAATTCCCTCTACCTAATTGTTCAAGCGCTCTTCTCAATTCTGGTTGGAAAAGAATAATGATAGCAAGAAAACCCCAAGTAATCGCTTCATTTGTTAACCATTGCATTGTTTGTAAATTAAATAAAAGACTAAGTGCCCAAATTAGCAAGACAACTGCAATTCCTTTTAATAACTGGATTGCCTTTGTACCTCTAATTAGCATCATTAATTTATAAAATACATACCAGACGAGAGCAATATCTACGCCTATTCTTAGCATATCCAGAAAGTCTAGACCCCCATCAAGCATGTTCACACATCCTTCTATCGTTAAATTTCATCAGATCTCTCATAACCCGAAAAGTATGATAATAATTATATCATAAACGTAACAAGAAACATAAAGGGAAGACTGAAGTATTATTATTATTTCCTATACCCAATATATGCGACTAAAAAACCAGATAGGCATTAGCCTATCTGGTTTAGCAAATATTAAAATGAGAATACCCCTTTAAATAAACTTTTAGCTTGAAACCACAACCACTCAAACATTTTATTTACTGTATTTAATTCACCATTTATCTCTCCAACAGAGGCCATCAAGCCCTCACCTTCAAGAGGGTCATCATCAATTAACTCGCCATTAACAATGGTTACATTTCCATCTACAGTTCCATCGATAATGAGATTACCATTTTTCACAAGAAGATCACCTTCTACAGTTACACCCTCAGGTACAATAACTGTATCCCCTTTAACAATAAGGTTCTCCTGCTTAGAAACAACTAACTCACTCTGCCCTTCAAACTGAACAAACGCTCCACTCAACATAAAAATAAAGAAAATTGCAGCCGCAGTTATGAGTGGATGTGTTTTAAACCACCGCTTATACTTGAAATGTTTCTTCTCTGCCCCGAGTTTAGCCATCACATTTTCCGTGAAATTTATTGGCGCTTCAATCGTTTCTACACTTTTAAGTAACGATATCGTTCGCTTTAAATCATGAAAATGGTGTTGGCATGATACACATTCTTCTAAATGAGTACGAAGAATTACCTCTTCTTCTTTCTTTAAATCTCCATCTAAATGCCTATGCATTAATTCAATCATTTTATTATGGGTTTCCAAGTGGGTCACACTCCTTTACACGTGGCGAAGCCTTTTACGCAAAGCTTCCCTTCCCCGATGTATTCTTGTTTTCACGGTGCCTAGTGGTATATCTAAGATATCACTAATTTCCTGGAGAGAAAATTCCTCTAGATAACGTAAGATAATAATACTTCTGTATTTCGGTGGAAGTTGTGATATTTCATTATGAATATAACGCTTGAGCTCCAAATTTTCCACTTCCTCAACTGGTGACCTATCTTCCGTTGAGATCTGTGAATACATATCGAGTCCATCTGTTCCTTTTACTTCCGCATCTAAAAAATAATCTGGTTTTCGTTTTCTTATTCTGTCAATCGATAAGTTCGTAGCTATACGATATAACCAAGTTGAAAACTTCCTGCGGTCATCAAAGGAATCGATATTCACATATGCACGAATAAATGCCTCTTGCGCCATATCCTCCGCCTCGTGTGCATTTCCAAGCATTCGATAGCAATGCTGATATATTTTGTTTTGATAAAAACCTACAATATCGCTATAAGCAGCTTGGTCCCCTTTTTTTACCTGTTTAATCTTTTCTTTTATTAATTGTTCCATTTAAGTACCTCCGCTTACTTGCGGTATTTATAATACGATTAGGTTTAAAAAAGGTTTCATTTTATATAAAATGATTTACAAATTACTTAAATACAAAATAAAACTCTTTCTATTCCCTACCACTAGCAATAATAAACCTATTTTTTTAAAAAATCACAAAAAATTCACAGTTTCAATATTGCATTTAATTGGGTATTCTCTTATTATAGTATACTAGATAGGAGGTAAGTTTTGGTGACTAAATCAATGTTAATGGAAAAAATTGAAGAATGCCGTGAAGAGATGATTACATTAAGCGATAAATATGATTTAACATCTGAAGCTGTTATCTCATCCAGTACGAAATTAGATAAATTAATTAATGAATATCAAAAATATATGTAATAACCTACCTACATTAAAAAAAGAGACATGATGCTACTTGGCTATCATGTCTCTTTCTGTATCAGCTTAGCACCCTCTAGGCTTGGCTGTAGTGCAAGGGGTTTAATTCCCGCTTCTTCCCAAGCAATGATCAATTTATCAGCTGCCTCACGAGATGGCATAAAGGCAATCCCACAGTCTCCTCCACCAGCACCAGATGGTTTTCCTGCGCCACCCAATTCTTCCGCAAGATCACACAACGTTGTAAGCTTCGGCGTTTCTACTGGTGCATTGGCATGCATTCCAACAGTAGCTAATGCACGTCTGTTTTTCTTTACACCTTTAGAGACAAGGCTAAAGTCCTTGTGCTCTATACCTTTGAAAAAGTATCCTACAGCCTCTTTACTATCTTTAAGAAATTCATCAAACATGAATGGATTACTTACTTTTAATTGGAGGATAATATCAACTAACTTTGCAGTAGATGCTGGTTTGCCCGTCCACCCAACACAAAAGTAGATATTATCTGGTATATCTATCGGTTCTAGCGCAAAGTATTTCCATTCCTTCTCCAATAATGCGGAAATAGAGCTAGTTTGTGTATATTCATTATGTAACCATTCTGCCTGAAAAGATGCGTACTTCAATAGTCCACCATAAGAAGAGGCTGCAACATCTGCTCCAGACCCATTCCCTTGCGTTTTAACATGTGAAATAGCTGCTAGCCTAAAAATTAGTTCTTTCGTAGGCTGTTCCAGTGCGAATTTAAGAATTGCGCTTACCACAGCCGTAACAACAGCAGCACTTGACCCTAAACCATACTTTATACCAGACGCATCATCTAACTCACTTTTAATAGACAGTTTTATTTTCGGCATACGAATTGTTTGTTCGTCCAAATAGGTATAAACAATTGTCATTGCATCCTTGATAAAGCCAATCCGGTTATCCGTCGTATTAATCTCAATCTGATTGTTATGAAACGTGAAATCTAATTTATCTAAATTAAAATCCTCTAAAGTCAGGCTATTTTCACTAGACGCTTCAATTGTTGCATAAACAAATCGGTCTACCGCCAAAACGCCAAGCTGATGATACGGTTCCAACACTGCAAACTCACCAGCAATCATTAATTTTCCAGGCACTTGTATGGTCATCGGTTTATCATTCAACATATTTCAACCCCTATAAATAGGAAATCCCTTTTCCGGTTCTACTTAATGTAACACTCGTTACACCTGGTATATTCTCTAACATGCTTTTAACAACTTCTTCATGCTCAGGTAAATAAAGTGCTTTTACATTTGGCCCTGCATCAATAGTGAAAAACACTGGAATACCTTTGGACCGCATTTCTTGTATCGCATGCATAACACGGACAGTCGTATCATGCCAATATGTAAATGGTGGATTCGCTCCTAATGTGGTAGCATGCATCTTCAAACAATTCGCCTCAGCGATTGCTCCGAGTTTTTCAAAGTCTTTTTCTTTAATAGCAGCTTTTAATTGCATCAAATCGTTTGGAATAGCCTCTAACCATCCTGAATAGAATGGGCTTGTATCTACAGTTCGTTTCATCCCTTCTCGACTTGACACTTTTTTCATGGTAGAAGATAATTCAACTGCTGCAACACGAACATCCCAATAATCCTCGGGGGCAACCTGTACAGCACGTGAGTCTAATCCATCCTCACGCTCGCCCATCTGCCACTCAACAAATCCGCCATAAATAGAACGGCAAGCAGAACCAGACCCCTGACGAGTTAAAATAGATAACTCTTCATCGGATAGCTCAAGACCAATAGCCCGAGTACTAGCAGCAGCAAGGGCAGCAAATCCAGAAGCTGATGAGGCAAAACCCGCTGCTGTTGGTACTTCATTACGTGAGTTTACTTCGGCATATATATTTTCTTCTCCAGACAATTTGCGTACTAAGTCTAAAAACCTAGATACCCGTTCGTAGGCTTGCCCTGACACCGCTTGGTCATTTAATAAAAAGAGGTCAGAGGATAGATCTCGCCTGAATTCTACAGTAGTTTTTGTATAGAAACCATCTAATGTTAAAGAAAGACTGCTATTCGTTGGTAAGATTAACGCATCGTTGCGCTTTCCCCAATATTTAATTAATGCAATATTTGTATGTGCTTTAGCTGTACCTTTCACAAATCTATCCCCTTTTTTTACTAATTCTCATGTTTTTTTAAAACAAATGGCCAAACCGCATGCGCTCCGTACTTCCTGAGTTTTTCAGCAAGTTGTCTCGAATGTACTTCATTCCTTGCTAGCGCGATAATACATCCACCATTGCCGCCACCAGTTAACTTCGCACCTAATGCGCCCTCTTTCTTCGCTACAGAAATGAGACGATTTAGCCCCGTGTCACTAACACCTAAAGATTCCAATTCTTTCTGGGCTTCATCTAATAGTTGACCCAAGATATACTTACCAGCCTTTTCTAGGGCATGCTTTGCTTGGTGAGTCAAATCTCCAATCCGTTCCAGTTTTCGATGAATTCTCCCAGGTGCTGATTTAAGCAAACGAGCAACTGATTCAACAGAAGACCGTGTATCACCTACTCTGCCAGAATCAGCCACAATAAAGTGGAAATCCTCTGCCAGGTTAATATATTTTACTGGATAATCTTTTTCAAACCAAACAGGTGAATGGGAATTAATCGTAATTGTATCAATGCCACTAGGTTGCCCATGTGCATGTGTTTCCGCAATATTAGCCAAGTCTAATAACTCTTTATCTGTATACGTACGATTTGCATATGCAAATAGAGAACGTATGACCGATAAAGCAACTGAAGCACTGGAACCTAACCCTTTACCAGGCGGAATCGATGAACTGATTCGAATCAATAAATCCTTTCCTGGTAATTCGAGGTATTGTAATGTCCCTCTAATACATTTAACAATTCCTTGTAATGATTCTGGCGCAAAGTTCAATGGACCATGATAAAAGGCACTGTCCATTTGTATCTTACCAGGAACACGCTCAATAACAGTCTCCACACCAATTAATGGAAAGGGTATAGCTATAGCTGGTTGTCCGTGTACAACTGCATGCTCCCCAATCAAAATTACCTTACTATGAGCTACTCCAATAGCTGTTTTTTCTGTAGTTGTTACTTCTTCTGCTCTCATTTTGTATATTGTTCCACCAATTCTTTAGCTTTACCTACACGGATTTCTTTTTGTTCGATTAATTGATTTGCAATGATATCAATCATCTCCCCTGTAGCTCCTGCCGCAATTGCAACAGAGCGAGAGTGTAATGCCATATGTCCTTTTTGAATACCGTCCGTTGCCAATGCTTTTAGTGCGCCTAGATTTTGCGCTAAACCAACAGCAACAATAATTTGTGATAGTTCTTTCGCTGATTCCACTTTCAATATGCCCAATGAAAACTTCGCTAGCGGATGCACTCGCGTTGCTCCACCAACTATTCCAATTGACATTGGAAGCTCCAACTCTCCCACAAGATTGCCTTGTTTGTCTATCCACCAGTTAGTCATCGAAGTGTATGAACCATGTCGAGATGCATAGGCATGTGCACCTGCCTCCACCGCTCTCCAATCATTACCTGTTGCAATTACTACGGGATCAATTCCATTCATAATTCCTTTATTATGTGTAACCGCACGATATGGGTCAGAAGCTGCAAATTCAAAGGCATGTATAACGCCATCCCTTACTTCTTCGCCAGAGAATTCCCCTGTTTTAAGAAGTTCAGGTGGGATGACACATTTTGCGCGTGCAAGACACTTATCTGCATAATTCGATAAAATTCGCAGATAAACTTTACCCTTTGTTAAGTCCTCTACGATAGGGGCGATTGATTCAACCATCGTATTAATAATATTCGCACCCATTGCATCACATGTATTAATATACAAATGCATAACGAGCATTTGGCTATACTTGGATCCAGTTTTTTCATTTATGATCCTTACATCCAAATCCTCTGCACCACCGCCTCGACGAACGATACTAGGATAGGCATCATTCGCAGCTTTTATTAAAGACTCCTTTGCACGAAGTAATGTTTCTTTTGCTTCATGAAAGTCTGGGCAAGCTACTACTTGGATTTGACCAATCATTATTCGATCTGTTGCTTCCGTTGTAAAACCACCAGCTTCTCTTACAATCTTTGCTATATGACTAGCAGAAGCGACGACAGAGGCCTCTTCAATAGCCATTGGAATTACATATTCCTTCTCATTAATTAGAAAATTTAAACCTAAGCCAAGTGGAAGCTGAAACGTTCCAATTACATTTTCAATCATATTATCAGCAGTTTCTGTTGTTAGAGGTTCACTCGTCTTAAGTGATTCCATATCCTCATCCGTACAAAGCTGCAACTCTTTTAACAACTTCAGACGTTCATCAACAGTCATATTATAGAACCCAGGAATTCTGGATGTCTCCATACTGTATCATCCTCTTTATATACAAAAATTCACTGTAACTTGTTAACGTTTAAAAACCTATCTATTATTATAACATGTTTCCTTCTATTATCTTTATAATAATGCCTTTACATGATACAAAAAAGTTAAATGGGTTTTAAAAAATACCTGTACCTATTATGTAAAAAAATGGCCCAAAAAGCAAACAAACAAGGTAGGCATTCTAAGAACAACCGACCTTGTTTATTTAGTGAAACATTCAATTATTAAGATGATGAGCCATGAAGGATTCGAACCTTCGACCCTTTGATTAAAAGTCAAATGCTCTACCGACTGAGCTAATGGCTCATATATAATGAGTCTCTTCCTATTTAGAAGAGCGTTCTGTTTGTTGACCCCTGCTTCTAAAAGCTTATTCAAAGATGTCAATGCATCGGGGTTACTCGTAGCTTATTCGGAAGAAGTATTGCTCGTTGCTCTACCGAATGAGCTAATAGCTCATATATAAGAAAATAAAATGGCTGGGCCACCAGGATTCGAACCTGGGGTACACGGGATCAAAACCCGATGCCTTACCGCTTGGCTATGGCCCAACAATAAGTGGTGGAGGGGGGCAGATTCGAACTGCCGAACCCTGAGGGAGCGGATTTACAGTCCGCCGCGTTTAGCCACTTCGCTACCCCTCCGTATTGTTAACGATAAAGTAATAAATTATACATGATAAAAATGGTGCCGGCCAGAGGACTTGAACCCCCAACCTACTGATTACAAGTCAGTTGCTCTACCAATTGAGCTAGGCCGGCGTATTATTGTTTTATGCCCATACGTCAATTAGAACATTTATTTTGTGTGGCTCGTCGTGTTGCAAGCATATTCGGTGAAGTCGCACTCCTCGCAAGCCTGCACATAGTAGCATATTCGATGAAGCAAACGGCTTGCTCTACCAATTGAGCTAAGGAAGTATGGTGGAGGATACAGGGCTCGAACCTGTGACCCCCTGCTTGTAAGGCAGGTGCTCTCCCAGCTGAGCTAATCCTCCATGTTGGTGACCCGTACGGGATTCGAACCCGTGATACCGCCGTGAAAGGGCGGTGTCTTAACCACTTGACCAACGGGCCATATTAAAACTTAAACCTACAAAAAACTACATTTTTCTGGGCTATTTCAAACTGACGAATTTTATTATATCTAGTTATGCACCATTTGTAAAGAGGAAAAATGCATTTTTATAAATTTTTTTGTGTTTCTTAACCTACATAACCAAACACTTCACTCTATCCACATTCTGTAAGAATATATTCATTTATCTAAACATTCATTCAACACAATTACAACCCGAAATTCCACGGATTAGTAAAAGTTCTAATTTATGATTTCTTTTAGCAATCTAGTTAGGTTATAATATAATAACAATCTTTTTTGGAGGTAAAAAATGACAAAGCTACTTGAAGGAAAAACAATAGTAATTATGGGAGTTGCAAATGAAAGAAGTATTGCATGGGGTGTTACGAAATCATTACATAATGCTGGGGCAGACCTTATTTTTACAAATAGACAAGAGCGTTCATATAAAAAATTAGTTAACTTACTTGAAAAACACGAAATAGAAGCGAAGTTAATTGTCTCTTGTGATGTTGCCAGTGATGAAAGCGTTCAAGAAGCCTTTGGGAAGATTAAAGATGAGGTTGGTACCATTCATGGATTAATTCATTCGGTAGCATTCGCTAATCGTGAAGAACTTCAAGGAGAATATGCTGACACATCTCGAGATGGATTTCTATTAGCACAAGAAATTAGTGCCTATTCACTAGTTGCTGTTACAAGAGCTGCGAAGGAATTAATGACTGAAGGTGGTAGCATTGTAACACAAACTTATCTAGGTTCAGAACGTGTTGTTCCTAATTATAACGTCATGGGTGTTGCAAAAGCATCATTAGAGGCAAGTGTTCGCTATTTAGCAGAGGATGTAGGGAAATATGGTATTCGTGTAAATGCAGTGTCTGCTGGTCCGATTCGTACGTTATCAGCCAAAGGTGTTTCTGGCTTTAATGAGAAAGCAAGTATTATTGAAGAAAAGGCTCCATTGCGTCGCAGTATTGATCAAGATCAAGTAGGTGATGCAACTTTATTCTTTATTAGTGACCTTTCAAGAGGTGTTACTGGCGAAGTGTTACACGTTGATTCTGGATTTCACATTATTGGTGGTTGATTATCTTTACACAAGAAAGACGCTTCCATTTAGGAAGGCGGCTTTCTTGTTTTTTTTAAGGATTTACTGATAAACAAAATATTGATTCTTCCCCAACTCTTTTGACTTATACATTGCAATATCTGCTTTCTTATAGAGGCTTTCCAGATCTACCCCATCATCAGGAGCGATAGCTATACCCAAACTTACAGTTACATGTAATCCTTTTAGCTCTGTCATCTGTTTAATGACTTCATTTAAATTACTCATAATTAATTCAGCTATCTGTTCTGCATCATCTCTATTACTCGACGGCATAATAATAGTAAACTCATCTCCACCTAGTCGATATATTGTTTTACCTTTAGGTAAAGAGGCTTCTACAGATGAACCAACAAGTTGTAGTAATTGATCACCTTGGTCATATCCCAAATGATCATTAACTAATTTAAAGTTATCTAAGTCAAACATCAGTAATGCAATGCTACCTTCATTCTTATCCAACTGTCTTTGAAGGTCTTCTTCAAATGCAGCTCTATTTTTTAAACCGGTTAATTTGTCATGAAATGCCATGTGAACAGGCCTTGCGAACCATTTTGAAGTAATTAGAGACAAAATGATTGTAACAATTAATACCAAGATTAATTGGATAATAAATATTCTTTGATTTTTAACAAGAACTACTTGTAATTGGTTATTACTATGTACAATTTCAATTACTTTATCTTGTGTTGACCCCGAGTCATATTTTGAGCGGTATGGAACATAACGGTAGGATAGTTGACTATCATTTAAATCCACTTTTACCTCAATTGTTTCATCTGTATTTAACGCTTTCTCAAATGCCTGTCTTCTTTCAGCCGTTAATTTCCACTCATTAGCAGATTCCCCTAGAGAAAGACCACCTAAGTTTAGGATATTAATTTCATTGATAGACGGATATTTCTCTTCTAATTCACCCATTACTTGTAGAAAGTTAAATTCACCAAATATCTCTCCGTCCTGCAAATTATAGCTGAGTTCGATCAAATGCTCTTTATCTGGCGTCGCCATATAACTAAACTTTGTAATTTCACCCGTATCTTGTGCGATGTCCATGCCATCATGATAAAATTCTCCAGTACTTCTTCTTTCGTCCAAAATACCAGCTAATGTATGACAGCATTCCTCAAAATCCATACCGATATCACTTACTAAGCTACTGTGGGTAACAACATTATTATTATTTATAATATATATATCCATACCTAATTGCTCTTTTAAAGAATTGAAATCCCATTCAGTAAAAGAAGGATTATCTTCATATAAGTCTATAAGAAATTTAGAATTCCTTTCCATGTTAGCAGCTGTATCATCATCAAAATAATAGTAAACTTTATCGATGGTTTCTAGTGAGTATTTTACTGTATCCTCAATTTGTTCTATTTGAAATTTGTTGTTCTCTAATAATTCATTCGTAATTCTTTGCTCATTAATAATCGCAATCGTAAAAGCAATGACAGTAGCAAAGACAATCATAATAATAAACAATCTCACTCTGAAAAGTTCCTTCAATTAATTACACCCCTTGTAACATTCACGGTAACCTTTCAGGAATATACTAACTAGATGAATCAGGAAATATTATCTTTTTTTAGTTGAAAAACTAGGCATCCACCTAGCCTTTATAGCGAATGCCACGACCTGCACTTATGCAAATAGAACCTTTTATATTTTCCTATCTACCAAGTTGAACCATCCCTTATTTAGAGCCTTCAATATTGCATTTGTTTTATTCTTACAATCAAATTCCCTATGTTACATGGTTTTCACCGCTTTATACGATATATCTAATCTGATAGCGGTTTCACATTTTTACAAACCAGCAACCATCTGTTCGAGAACATCCCATTCTCAGTTTGTTAATAGACTCCTAGGCCGTTCTACTTTTTTAGTTGTTAATCTTATATATTCGTCCAACAGAGAAAACTTTAAATCAAGGATGAATATAGTTATCTCCATTTAAAAGACCATTAATATTTTCAACTATGTTGTTTAATGCATAATAAAAGTACAGAGTATTGCAACCAAAATGTTAGAAGGTTGCACAAATAAAAAAGGCTTGCCAGCCCTAACAAAATACCCTACCGTTAATAGCGACTAAACAAATTA
>NZ_RBZO01000033.1 GCF_003628445.1 Oceanobacillus bengalensis | reverse complement strand
TTAAACATGAATGGTCCTTCTTTTAGAATGAAAGAAACCGAAGAATGGATAAAAACAAGTGCTGATAAAGTGGCTCAAAATTAACTTGCGAAATGGCTCACTTTTCACTTGCGAAATACAAATAAAAGTAGAGCAGAATCTTAGTGGAGGAAAGACACGAAGACTCCTTGAAAAAGAAAAGCACTTTTTCTGCGTGCGATGTATCGCTGACGTAGCCTTCCTTGTTCTGCGGGAGGATAGGCCTAGGTGAGACTACGGAGTGCGTCAGCACGGAGAAGGCTCACCAGCCGCCCGCGAAAAGCGAAGTGTCTTTCCGGAACGATGTTTTTAGGATTATAATTCTGAATTAAGTAAGTCAACAATTTATATCAACTATGAATTTAATCTACAATAGCTGAAAAACGACAATCTTTTAGAAACAGCCTAGTGAAAAAAGGAGTGAAACAAATAATGAGTTGGTGGAGTGAAGATACTGCGTACATTCAAATTCTTAGCATTGATCATATAATTTATCTTTTCATACTAGCAATATCTCTTGCAGTGCTAATTTTGTATCGTAATAAGGTAAAAAGAAATCGAAAACAGATTGCAGCTTGCTTTCTCATCCTATCAATTCTTCAACAAATCTTGCTTTATAGCTGGTACATTTTCGAGACTGGATTCGATGTATCCGAATCACTCCCATTGCAGATTTGTAGAATTTCAACCTTACTAGGAATTTGGTTTTTGGTGACCAAAAATATAAAAGTACTTGAAATCATGTTCTATTTTGGACTTTTTGCATATGGTTCTTTTTTATACCCGTCACGGATTCATCCTGTATATCACGTCATGGGAATATCATTTGTCGTGAACCATGTAATAACCATTCTTCTTCCTTACTTTGGTTACATTGCTTACCAGTGGAGACCAAAATTCAAGGGATTTCTTAAAGCCTATTTACTTTTCTTAGTCTATTTCGCTTTTGTTTATGTACTTAATCCATTTATCGATGGGAATTATTTTTACTTAAAGTACCGCCCATTTTTCAATGAATGGCCTAATTACATTTATGTACCAGTAGTCCTTATCGTTGTCTTCATAGGGTTCTACTTAGCTTTTGTAGTAGTGAGGTCTGCCTACAGAATATCATCGAAGCAAGAAAAAATGGATGAGAGGTTTTCTGGATAAAACATAAGATTAATACTATTTATACGAGGCGCATGAATTATTCATGCGTCTCGTTTTTTACTCATCAAATAATACACCTTCACAGTATTTTTTCAAAAATTTATTGACAGTACACTTACATCCTGTTATAGTTATACACATAAGTATATAACCATAACAGAGGATAACCTAAAAAGGAGGGAAGTCTAATGATAAGTAATTTTAATGAAGATAAACCAATTTATATTCAAGTCCGAGAACAAATTGAAGATCAGATTATCAATAACCAGCTGAAAGCGAACGACCAGGCTCCTTCTACAAATCAGCTTGTTAATTATTTCAAAATCAATCATGCGACAGTTTCTAAAGGTATAAATCAGCTTGTAGAAGAGGAAATACTATATAAGAAAAGAGGTATTGGTATGTTTGTTGCCGAAGGAGCAAGAGAAAAACTACTCGAGAAACGACGAAAATCATTTATAGAGGACTATATCGTTACACTTGTTCAAGAAGCCAATAAATTAGAAATTACGAATGAGGAAATTCTTACCTACATTAAAAAAGTGAAAGGGAGTAAATAATCATGAATATCAAAGCTACAAACCTTCATCTTGCTTATGGAAGTGACGCTGTACTACATGACATAAACTTTGAAATAAACGAACCAAAAATCTACGGTCTGCTCGGAAGAAATGGTGCAGGTAAAACATCACTCCTGTCCATTATTGGTTCATTTCGCGAAGCTACTTCTGGCCAGTTACACATTAATGGGGAAGAACCGTTTGAAAACGCGCGGATAATGCAAGAGGTAATATTAATGTACGATAAGGATTTTACTGGTGAAACAGATCCTCCATCAAATATCATCGAACATATTAAACGCTACCGTCCGCATTTTGATTTAGAATATGCGATGGAATTACTAAAAAAATTCAAATTAGAAGGTAAAAAACCGGTAGCAAAACTATCAAAAGGAAAGCAATCTGCATTTAATGTAGTTGTTGGATTAGCTAGTCGATCACCAATCACCATTTTTGATGAGGTATATCTTGGAATGGATGCACCAGCACGAGATCTATTTTATAAAGAGCTATTAAAGGATCAAGAATTGCATCCGCGAATTATCATTCTATCTACACACCTTGTCTCTGAAATGGATTATTTATTTGATGAGGTAATTATTATTAATGAAGGAAAGATACTTCTTCAAGAACCTTATGATGATATCGTATCTCGTGGTGTGACCGTAGTTGGTAGTAAACAATCTGTGGATACGTTTGCTGCGGGGAAAGAAATACTCAATGAAGAACAATTAGGAGACACAAGATCCGTAACCATTTATGGTGAAACAAGTGAAGCCGATCGATTATCTGCTTTAGAACTCGGGCTTACGATTGGTCCAGTTTCACTCCAAGATCTGTTTATCCAGCTTACAAAGGAGGAGGATTAACATGAATCAACCTAAATTATTTCCCAAAGTTTCCTTTGATTTATTTTGGGTACAACTCACTTGGACTTTTTGGGCTCTCGGTATTTTCCTAGTAATTAACCTTGGCAAAATTATCTTAAGTGAACACGTAGATACATTTTATGCTGCCAGCTATGTAGGAGCCAATATCTATATGCTAGTCATCGGTATTATTTCAATAGCTTTTCTGACATATTATGTAGAAAATGGTGTAACGCGTAAAGACTACTTCCTTGGAAATGTTGTTGCAAGTCTTGGTTTATCGATCGTCCTGCCAATTCTTGCTTATCTTATTAGTTTGATAGAAAAATTAATTTTAAACTTTTTTACGCATATTGTATTAACTGATCCTAAGTTAGATGAAATCGCTATTGATATTGACGGTAATATTATTGGTGAGATCTTGCTATCGTTCCTACTAACACCATTTATTAATCCAGAATCAAATATTCTTCTTTCCCTTGGATTATTCAGCCTACATCTCTTCGTATTTTATCTAGTTGGCTGGTTAATAGGTGCTGCATTTTATCGTTTAAACGTTGTATTCGGGATACTATTTATTGCTATTGCAATTGGTATTATTGCTTTCAAGGACTCCATGATACGGTTAATGCTTGATATACCATTATTCGAAAGCTTTTCCACATTAGATTTTGTTCCAAAAGGCTTTGCACCAGCCCTTGTAGTAGTTACTATTCTCATAACGATTATTCTTATTCGTCAGCTAACGAAGCGTGCTGCCATAAAGATGTAAGAATAGCATCTAAATAGAAGAGGCGCATGAATGATTCATGCGCCTCTTTTTTACTATACTATAATGAGTGATTAAGACTCAGTTACTCTTGTCATCGCTTTATGACTACTGTCATTTCCCCGAGCCTTCCAGAGGAATGTTAAAACAATCCCTACCACAAGTACGACAGTAGAAAAATAGTAAGGATAATGAATATCTATATCAAATAATATACCACCTAAAATTGGCCCCATGATGTTTGCTAGACTTGTAAACATCGAGTTCATTCCCCCGACGAAACCTTGTTCTTTCCCAGCTATATTGGAAAGATACGACGTAACGGCTGGACGGAATAAATCAAATCCCACAAAAACAAGAAATGTAACAAGCAAGACAGACCAGTATGTTTGAACGACAGTCATGAAAAAGACAAGTATTGCAGATAATATTAAACAGTAACGCATCAGTTTAATTTCACCCCAAATTCGGGTAAGCTTATCAAAAAGGATGACTTGTGCAATTGCACCAAAAACAGCACCACCTGAAATGACAATGGCTATATCTCCTGGTGTAAACTGAAACTTATGATCTGTAAATAAACTAAAGAACGAATCAAAAGCCGCTAAACCAAAAGAGGAAATAAATATTAAAATAAAAGCAATAAAATATCCTGGTGCAAAGATACGTTTGATTCCAGAAATCTTCACTTCAGATTCTAGTACATCACTACTTTCTTCCTCACGCCTTGGCTCCGTTAATACAATAATAGAGAGGATTGCAGCAGTTGTACCAAGCCCTCCAGCAAAGAAGAATGGTACTCGTGTTCCAATCTCCGCTAAAAATCCACCTATGCCTGGTCCAATGATAAAACCTGTACTAATTGCAGCAGACATATAACCCAATGCCTTCGGGCGCGTTTCCTTTGTCGTAATATCTGCTATAAAGGCTGTAACAGCTGGCATAATGAATGCAGCACTAATTCCACCTAATATACGAGAAATGAATAATGTTTCAATATTCGTACCTAATCCAAATAAAAATTCGGATATACCGAATATAAATAACCCGATGACGATAATAATTTTTCTACCAAACTTATCTACGGCCTTCCCTGAGATTGGTGAAACAATCAATTGAGCAATCGCAAAAGCTGCAGTAAGATAACCAACCGTTGTTCCAGTAATTCCTAACTCATTCATTAACGTTGGAAATACTGGTATAACTAGACCAATTCCCAAAAACGCAATGAATAAATTCAATAGTAGTAAACCTAAGGTGACATTATATTTTTTCATCTTCTGTGTTCTCCTCTAGCAACAAATGCATAAATAAACTTATTTTGTTTGCCATCATAGTTTGCAAATTTTTTTATTAAAGCTTAAAAACCCTGTATAAGCGAATTATACAGGATTGTTAAGATAGTATCTATTATTATTTTACTGGCACTTTCAGGCAACAATTTTTGATTACATCTTTCTTAAATTAATGATTTGCGTATTCGAAAAGCTGGTCAATTGTTTCACTGCAAAGTCACTTATGTTTGAGTTCTATTTTAACTTGCAAGCTGGTTCTGCCTCCCCTCTACTTGCGACTAACAGAAAAAAGCCGTCATGATCCTCTACCGAGTAGTTAAGGTTAAACATTCTATTTATGAGAAATACTAAACCAAGTCACCTGAGCAATCAACAATTTTTTTCTAAATGGAGTGAGTTATGGAATGATTCAGGCAGCATTTAATCCTTTATTGGCAATTTTTTCTGTATTTATTGCAGTAATCTCTTCATATACTACTTTAGTTTTGGTGGAAAGAATTTTTGATGGTAAACGCTCTAGAAAGATGAGCTGGATTATTTCTGGGACATTAGTGATGGGTACCGGTATCTTTTCCATGCATTTTATTGCAATAATTGCTTTTCATGTCGACTCTCCAATGACTTATAATGTATCCCTTTTATTTTTATCTTACTTAAGTGCACTTTTATCTGCATTTGCTGCATTTTACATTCTTTATGCCGATCCCCTTACAAAAGCAAAAATAGTGTTAAGTGGAGTTATGATTGGTATTGGAATTATTCTACTACACTACATAGCAACATTTGCAACGCATGAACCTGTTCAAATTCAATATCAATCAATTTATTTTTTCCTTTCCATTTTCATTTCGATCGTGTTCTCAATCATTTCTATTGTATTATTTGCCAAAATGAAAGAGGGACCACACATTTCAAACGTAAACAAGGGACTTGTTGCAATTGTTTTGGGGCTTACTATTTCTATCATGCACTTTGCAGGTATAAAGGCAACACATTTTCCAGAGCAAAACCACGACCATTCATTAAATAATGAGATTGATACATTTACATTAGGAATCCTTCTTTCTTGCAGCACACTTATTATCATGATTATTGCACTATTTACTGCCTTTCATGACTATCGTGCATTAAAAAAATCAAAACGTTTATTTAATCAAATAAAGGAAAGCGAGGAGCGATACCGCCACCTTGTTGAACTATCTCCCCAACCAATTGTTGTTCATGATGGACAAGAAATTTTATTTGTAAATGAAATCTGCTTAAAAATTATTCATGCAACGAATAAAGATGAACTAATTGGAAAGTCAATTATTGAGTTTATCCTCCCCCAATATAGAGCAGTGGTTGAGGATCGTATTCAGAAATTACAAAATGGGGAACAAGTAAAATCGATGGAGTTACAAATCATGACCTTCAAGGCTTCCATTATTGATGTAGAAATCGCAGGGATAGGAATACGATATGATAATAAAGCCGCCTTTCAGCTAGTACTAAGAGACATTACAGAACAAAAGAAAGTAAAAAGGGAATTGGCCGAGCAAAAACAACGGTACCGGTCCCTCTTTGAATATAATCCAGATCTCGTTTTCTCAATGAATCCACAAGGTCACTATACAGAATTTAATTCTACCGTCTGGGATATGTTAGGTTACTCTAAGGACGATTCACTTCAAATGTCTTATCATGACGTTGTTGATTCTAAATATTTAGATATAACGAATGAAAACTTTAAAAAAGCGCTTGAAGGCAAACCTCAAAAATACGAAATAGAGATTATTGCTAAAAATGGGGAGAGAATTCCAATAAATGTTACAAATATACCAATTATCGTAGAAGGTATGGTAAGCGGAGTATTTGGAATTGCTAAAGATATGTCAAAAGAAAAAGCAGCACTCAAGAAAATAGAAGAGCTTGCTTATACAGATCAGCTTACAGGTCTTCCTAATCGTACATGGTTTTACAACTACATTTCTGAAGTAGTGGAGAAAACAAAAGTACACCAGCAAACCATTGCGATCCTCTCTATTGACTTTGATAATTTTAAAAATGTTAATGATACACTTGGACACAACATAGGGGATTTATTCCTAAGACGCGTCTCTGAACGATTGATAAAATGTCTTCGTAAACATGACAAAATTGCAAGAATTGGTGGAGATGAATTTATTATTATTTTAGAGGATGTAACAGAAGAAGAGGCCATTCAATTGGCTAAACTTATTCTTAAAGTAATGAATCAGACAATGAACCTATTTGGACATGAAATTGTTGTCACCCTCAGCATCGGTATTAGCATACATTCTGATTTCAAGCTGGATTTAGAATCAATGATTAAACAAGCAGATTTAGCTATGTACTTAGCAAAGGAACAGAGAAAAAACAATTATCAGCTTTTCACAAAGGAATTGAATGAGAAAGTCACTCGTAGATTAAAATTAGAACGTTCCTTACGAAAGGCAATCAAACAAAAAGAATTAAAACTTTACTATCAACCACAAGTCGATATTCAAACCGGAAAACTGTTAGGAATAGAAGCTCTACTTCGATGGAACCCTTCATTCGGGTTTGTATCCCCTAATGAATTTATTCCAATTGCTGAGGAAACAGGACTCATTGTTCAAATAGGAGAATGGGTTATGAATGAGGCTTGTCGCAAAATCAAACAATGGGAAAAACACGAATTACTTAACGTCCCCATTTCTATTAATGTATCAGTAAGACAATTTAGGGATTCTAATTTCGTACGGAAAGTAAAAGAAATCATATCGAAAGAGAAAATAAACCCTAAATTTCTTGAAATCGAAATTACGGAAAGGGTCATGTTTAATGTTGAAGAATCATCCGAGTCAATTAAAGATTTGAGAGAATTTGGGATTATGGTTGCAATAGATGACTTCGGAGTAGGCTATTCTTCTTTATACTTAATAGCTAATCTTGATTATGACACACTTAAAATAGATAAATCACTTATTGATGACTTATTAAATAACGAACGAAAAATGGCTATACTGAGTGCAATTATCGATGCAACAAATAATCATAAACGAATTATTATAGAAGGCATTGAAACAAAAGAACAAGTAGAAGTCTTAAAAAACTTCTCCGTCATCGGACAAGGATACTTTTTCAGCCATCCTCTCCCAGCAAAGGAGTTGGAACTAAAAGTGAAGCAAATAGGGAGGTAGTTGGGCTCAAGGATAGAGGGACAGTTTTTTCATCATTAAAGCAGATTACTCAAAATTTGATTTCCAATAGTTATTTGCTGCAGCTACTGTTTGAAAATGAATCGAAATAACTTGTGAGGCGGCGATTAGACTATCTGCATTCTTTGAATACTTCGGCCGTAGCTTCTTTCTAACTGGAACGGAAGGCTGTGTATATTCCACTCCCTTTTGTGCCAGCTTAATAGCTAATTCAAAACCCTCTTGAGGCGTATCCGTTTTTAAGCTTTTAATCCAACTTTCCATAAGACCCATCCCCTTTATGACTATATATATCTAGTCTATAGATGACTGAATCAAAATATTCGTAGTAAAGGAGATGGGAGTTTCAGGGGCAATCCCCTACTTCTCAAATCACTAATTCTACCACTCGCTTTTATAATTCTAAACTACCAATCACAAGAGCTAGTCTGGATTTTTGAACAGCATGATAGACCCCTTTTTTATATGTGAAAATATAATACCAAAAAAAGCCGAAAAAGGGAAAATAGCATCAGATTCCATAACCAGCATTCCTCAACCACAACACTTCTTATATTTTTCCCCACTACCACATAAACAAGGATCATTCCTACCGATTTTCTGTTCATTAACCACTGGAGCTTGTACATTCCCTTCCAAATCTGAATCCATAGAATACGTTTCAAGGTACTCTGGAAGTTTTGCTAGTCTTTTGCAGTAACGCTTTTCATTAAATCTTTCTTTACTATTCATAACATCATAAATCTCCTCAGTCAGTACAGCCGCAATCATCTCTTTTGATTCATCCTTTGTATAGCCGAAATCCATTAATCTATTTAAAGTTCTCTTTGTACATTTCGGGTCATTATCACGTAATTGATTATCTACTACTTCTATTAGTTGGGTCTTTAATCTATAATTAGCCACTTTTATCGCTCCTTTAAATTGTTATTTAGTAAATGGTTATATTATTCTAGTATTCCATGAAACAATTATTTATATAATGTTTTTCGAAAATAAAAAACCCACAAACGTTGATGTAGTAACATTTGTGAGGTTTTCTATTTTTGATCCCCGTAGTCAAGGTCGTCGAAACAAGTCTGGAATCATTGAATTTATAGGATTTTACACTAGTGAGGTGAGATACTGCTTGTTATTCATTTACAGAATTTCGGGGTCAGTCCCCTTACTAGGTTCTTATATAGTGTTTTTCTCCCTGCGGAATGATTTATATCCTTATTGAAGCTTTGCAACTTGATGTTAATAATTAAAAATAAATTTATCATTCATATTGACTCTCACGTTACGGGATACTTTATAGTAACTAGTGAAGGGAGCGAACAAGATGAAAGTGAAGGAAGTTGCTGATTTAGTGGGAATTAGTGTGCGCACACTACATCATTATGATGAAATCGGATTATTAATCCCAGAGGAAACCACTCAGGCTGGTTATCGTGTATATTCTGAAGCGAATCTCGAAACCCTGCAGCAAATCTTATTTTATAGAGAACTCGGCTTCCCTTTAAAAAAAATCAAAGAAATCATTGATAGCCCATCATTTGACCGGCAGGAAGCACTGGAACTTCAGCATAAAATGCTTCTAGAAAAAAAGAGCCGACTCGATAAAATGATCAGGACAATTGAAAAAACCATTCAACATTCGAAAGGAGAAATACAAATGTCAAAACAAGAAAAATTCGAAGGCTTTGACTTTAAGCCATAACCTGTATGAAAAAGAAGCAAGAGAAATGTGGGGTGATAAAGCAGTCGATGAAGCAAATGAAAAAGCGAAAAACATGACTGCTTTTGATCAAGAAAAATTCAATGGAATTTTTCGTAGCCTTGCTACCATTCGCAATCTTTCACCTGATTCCAAGGAGGCTCAAGAAAGTATTAAGGAGTGGTACCAGTTCTTAAACACATTCGAGAACTACTCTCTTGAGGCATTCAAAGGATTAGGTCAAATGTACATTGATGATGAGCGCTTCACCAAGAACATCGACAAATTTGGTGAAGGCTTAGCCAAATTCATGCGTGATGCGATGGCCGTGTATGCAGACAAAAATAAATAATAATGTTTGTCCAGTAGGGGGTATGGCTTTTGTCATAGCCTCTTTTTATGTATCTTTTCAATAGATTGAATCACAAACTTAAAATTTCACCACATTTATAATACCTTATAAATTTAATAATTAATCTGAAATAATTTATATAAAAGTGGTGTTCCTAATGTTAAATAAATGGGCTAAATGACAGGTGAACAGGCCAGAATTGATGCAATACCTAATAACACATTATGATGCTCTAATTTGAACATTAATGAAGTTTAGATAAATTTCGGAAAACGGATTTCCTTTCTTAAATTTATATTTCCTTGTTCTTGTTCACGAAGTATCTTTTGTTTCACCAATTCGAGATGCTCTTCTTTTGTAAGTTTCTCCATTTGGTCAACATATGTAACTTTTTGAATTTCAGCTTGTAATTTTTGTTTATCACTTGCGAATTGCTTTAAATATCGTTTAACTTCAAAGCTTACAAACTTAGCAAGCTCTTTCTTTTGATGGATGTCTTCACTTATGTATTTATACTTATCAATTGAATTGAATTCACTTGTTAGTTGTTTGTATTGAATATAATCCATTTCACCCGATACATTTAGCATGTAGTCAATGTCTTCCGTTTGAAAACCTTCGTGAATTTTCATCCTCATCAATTGTATAAATTCATCGTATAATTTTACTTGTTCCTTTTGTAGCTCCATAGTTTGAGATAATGCTTGATAACAGTACTCATAATTATATTTTTGTTCATCTGATAGTGTTATTTCATGTAATATCTTATCGAGACATTCCCATGTCCTGTTGAAAGGATCCATGTTTATTCTTGCCCGCTGGCCACCATTTTGATTGATACTACCTGCATTTGTATACAATAAAGCGATTTTCCCTAATGCATCATCAAACGAGTCTAATGGCACATTCGAATCAGGGGAAATAAGTCCAAAACCAGTATTACGTTTTCCTTTCAAATAAAACACCATGTGAAATTCCGTACCATGAAGATGAAGGTATTTTTCATCTATCATAAATTTTTCGAATAACTTTTTATGTTCTTTTGCCTGTCTCTCCAGTAATTTTTGTGTGTTATTCAATTAAATCTTCCTTCCATTTTACACAATTCCCGTTATAACATCAGGAATTTATTTTGTTTTTGGGATCTGTCCCCACTACACTATCACTTTAGTACAGTGGGGGACTGGCCATTTTTACTATTCCATTAATTAAATTTGAAAATTACATTATTTCATGTATAATATAAATTGGATAGGATTAAAATAAATAGAGACCTGAGTACACCTATACTCAGGCCTAAGCAACTACCTCCGCATGAAGAGCGGTTGACCAGAATTTTATAATTACCAAAAAAGTAACTATCCAATCCTTTGGTCGGGGTGATGGACAGTTACTTTTTTCTTATTTCTCTGACGATTTGCATTACAAGTATCAGCACATTTACGAGAACTAGACCTGATGTTAATGCCACGATGATTGCTTCGTATACCGTCATCTTTACCACCTCCCTTCACCGGGGAGTTGGCTAACCGCCCATCCACTTTATGTAATTGCTACAATTAATATTTTAACAATTTTCTGTCATAAAATCTATTATAGAAAAGATTAAATTTCCCCTTACTTCTAGTTTAAGAGTATCTATTAATTAATTTGTCCCATTTATTTAATAGATACTCTTATATTGGTTCAGTTTATAAGACTAGACCCCACAGCCCTAACCTACTCTTTTGTTTAATTCTTCTGCTACACGTTTCCCGTCTACAAATACCTCTATAATCGCAATAAGTAAATTAATAGTCTTTTTCATTCCGCACCTCTTCCTAATTTAGCAATTTATTAATATTTATTTACAAACTAAGGAAGATTTATACTATTAGTTACATAGAATAATATTGTAAGGTTAATATTCACAAAAATATTAAACCCACTTATAGGTACTATTCGCATTCGCAAGCAGAAGATGAGATAAAGTCTATTGATATTTTTTCAAGATATATAGGCTCAGAGCATTTGCTCTGAGCCTATTCTATGTTGCTTATAAATTTCTCAATTACTTTCGCTATAAGCTATCTATCTTTATGGCTAATGGATCTAATCTTTCCTTATATGTTATTGCCCGATTTCCTCGCCTTGAAAAATTCGAAAAGCAGGTACAATCGTGTCCGTAATAATTTCTTTCCCTTTTTCACGAATGAAGTCGAGTTTATAATAGGCTTCAAATCGCTGGCTAATTTCTGTTTTCACCAATTCAGGTGGCGTAACAATGATGAATTGGAACTTCAGTTTGTCCGCGACAGCAAAGATTGGATCGAGGACATGGGCGGATGCGGCTTGTCCAAATGGATTATCCACAACTAGTGGAACCCAACTTTGATCCGTTTCACTCTTCACAGATAACAACATCATCATCATCACCATTCGAGCGGATAACTTTTGTCCGCCACTACCATCAGATTTCGTCTTCGAACCTTGATTAATCGTTTGCCATGTTGAATAGTGCTCCCGCACGGGTTTCCCGTACATAAACGCATTGTCCGTTCCCATCTTATAGACAAGGAGCTCCGGATATCGGTTTCTAAGCGACACAAATAATATCTTCTCATCACTAACGAGTTGTTCAATTTCTTGGTCCAGTGACCGATTATTTTCGTCAATTAAATCAAATCGCTTCGTAATTTCATTGATAGCTGATACAAAATGCTGTTTTAAAAGCGGCTCTATTTCTTCTGCCTTTTTCGGTAAAATATCCTCTTTGAGCTGCACAAGTGGGAACGTTCCTCGTTCGTTTTTCAGCTTCATTTTTGCAGTCATCGCACGAATGGCTTCTGAAATGCTCATAACCTTCATACTCGCGCGACTGGCCCAGAAGTTTTGCGCCTTTTCCGCTCTTTCCTTATCCCGTTCTAATTGTTCCAAACCACTTTGTGAGAATCGCTTCATATTTTTCACAACGGTCCTGATATGGCTATAATGCCTTGTATCCATATGATCCAATGTGGTTAACACTTCATTTTTAAAACGAATCTCCCAATCTTTCCCTTCGATGGTCAGTTTTAAATTACGTAGGGATTGTTCAATCTTCGCATGCTTTTCTTGGCCTTCTTCCTGTAAGGCTTGATGGTTCTCACACCAGGAAAGAATACAGGATTTACCTGTTCGCTTAATTTTTTCAACATCTTCATCCGTGAAAACGGCAGCTTCCTCCTTCAAAATAACAGATAGTGTCAGCATATCGCCTTCATAAGCCGCAATATTCGCTTCCGCTTCCTTCTGGCGTTTCTCCGTATTTTTAATATCAGCTTTCGTTTTCTTCGTTTGGTCCTTAATTTCAACAGCCTTCACTTCTAAATCCAAGTCTTCCCAAGCCTCAGGTTGTTTTTCATGCTTCGCTACCTTTTTCTCAGACTTTTCCCGTTGTGTGATTGCGTGCTGAACTGACGTTTCCGCTACCGTGACTGCCGTCCCTTGTTCTCGTTCTTCTTTCTCTGCTGCCTTCGTGTCCTTCGTTGCCGTTTTCAACATATTTTCTAAAATAGAAATGGGTTCTTCTGGCTCTTGTGCGTCCATCCACGCTTCGTTTAGAGCCTTCAATTTTTTCTCGAGTTTCTTTTGATTCTTTCGTTCGCCTTCTTTTTTGGTCTGAATAACGAGCAACTCTCCAGCTTGTTCTTCTTTTGATTTATGCAAGTTATTTAACGCCTGTATACTTGCCGTTATTTCTTCTAAAATATGGGCCGATAAATGTGGGCCCTCTTCGGATATTTCACCTTTTTTCTCACTTGGAAACGCTGCTTCGGGGATGAAGAAGGCAATTTCCTTAATCGATTGTTCGACAGAAAGCTTCCATTCTAAATACGTATGATTCCACTTGCTTTCGAGCGCCACGAATTCTTCGTGTGCTTGACTGATTTCTTGTTGAGCCTTCGTAATAGATTCCTTTTGTTTCTCTTTCTCTTGTTTAACCCGCTTATTTTCTTGATAAAGCTCCTTCTCATTCGCAAACGCTTCTAATCGAGCTACATTCTCAGATAGCTTTTCAATTTTAGCTTGAGTCTTTTCCAAGTCTTCTTTTAACTGCTGCCTTATTTCTTTTTCTTTCTCTTGTTTGGTGATAATTTCTTGTAATTGTGTTTTCTTTGAATGAAGGGCACTCCGTTCAGCAACCAATGTCTTTTCAATCTCACTCGAAAGCTCAGCCGATACAAATCGATCGATTTCTTTCAATATGCGACGATAGGCGTTTTCTGTTTTTTCCAGTTCGCTCAGTGTATTTTGCTTCTCTTCAATGGCTTCGGAGATTTTAATCTTCCAATTGGAAAATTGACGTTTATCCGTTAACAGTTCTTTCTCGGTTCCGTTCAGAACAACAAAAGCGGCGTGACTCTGATTGTTCGTCATTTCCTCCCGTAAGAAAATCGGAACCGGACTATTAAACATCCGAGCCTTAAAGCTCTGCTGATTAATCTTTTCCCATTGTTGCCCGCTAACGACTAAACCATACGGAAGAAGAGGATATGCGCCCAATTGATTCGCTAGTTCCTCTGGACTGAGGGATTGTAGAAATTGACTTCCATAAAACACATCGATCCCAGTCTTCTCATCAATCCATTCCTTTAATTCTTTTATATCTTTATTGGCAATCCAGAAGGGCTCATCATTTAAGGAATAATCAAGCTGGCTTTCCCATAATTCCTTCTTGATAACTTCCGCTTGTTCTAAGGTTTGCTTCAACATGTCCTCTATCTGGAGTGCATAATTAGATAAAAGCGAAGGCGTAAAGGTTTCTGCAACAGCATCTAGGTAAGCCATAAGCTTTGCTTTAAGTTTAACTTCTTTTTCTTTTTGAACAGCATTAGCTTTCGTCAACGCTTCACATTTTTCTTCAGAAAACTGAATGGATTGGGACAATGTCCCCTCTTCAGATGCTAATTTGTTTTGCCGTTCACTCGAAGCTTGGTCTTTAGCTTGAATTTCTTCTAGGCGTGCCTTTTTATCTTCCATTTGTTTTGAAAAACTATCGATTAAACCTGGTAAATCATAGGTCAACCTGTCACCAAATTCTTTTGTTAATGCTGCTTCCTTTGACTCGTAAGCATGCATTTCTGTATACAGATTATCAATCTCTGTACGAATTCTAGCAATCTCCTCGGTTTTTTGTTTATCCTGTTTAGCAAGCTCTGCCGCTTTCTTTTTCAGATATTTTTGATAACCGAAATACTGCTGCACTTCCTTCTGCAAGCCATCAAAGGATAGCTCCCATTGTTTTCTTGCTTCCGCTTTAATTTCATCCATCCGTTGATTGACTTCTTCTAAAGCACTGTTTTCTTCCAGCTTCACAATGGAACCCGAAAGAGAACGTATAACTTGTTCAATTTCACTCCACTCTTTTAGTAAAAGTTGAAATGCCAGTTCGTCTTTTCGTTCCTGCTTTTCTCCCGCAACCTCTTGTAAGGATACATGCTTCTTCTTTTCGTCAGCCAATTTCTTTTCCCAGTCCAAAACCTCACGATGGGATTTCGCAAATTCTAAATTGTCCTTTTGATAACGTAAATCATCTTGTTTACCGAGTAATTCCTCCATCTCTTTTTCTAAAGAAAGGAGCGTTTGTTGTTCGATGCCCTTTAAATGCTCCAGAGCCCCCAAGAGTTGCCGGCCTTCCTTAATTCCTTGCTGAACAATTTCTTTATGCTCGGCACCTTTAGCCAAGTGTTCTTCAAACGGAACAATATCTTCTAGAAACTCCTTATGAGCTTGTTCTCGTTTTAACAACACAGGCAAATCTTTTGCAATACTGGCCTGACTTTTGAAAATTTCTACTAAATCATTCTTTTGATGTTCCGTTCGATGTAAGACCTGACTAATCGTAGGAACGATACGCTTTTGGAAGAGGGAATGGTCATCCTCTGCTCCCTCAAAGTATTTCCCTACGCCACCTTCGTCTTTGTTAATATCTTTTAAAACATCCCAGTCTTTACGGTTAATCGCATATGTATCAAGAATCCGATAATGCTTCTTCGTATCTTTATATACATCAAAGCCATTCCAGCGTAAATAGTCTTTCAAACTCTCATTTTCCGCAACTTGTCCGTCTTCATAGAGAGGAATATGCTCGATAGCTCCTTCTTCTTTCGTCTCAAATTCCCTCGTATAAAATGTAATATTTGGAATGATTTTTGCCTCTTGTTCCAACGTTTTATTTTCAGCTTCGACTTCCTCATTCATCGAAATGCGCTGTTCTGCCGAGAACATGCCGCCTGTAATGAGATGATGGCGATCAGCACCATCTAATTCCCACCCGATCAGCACATGAAAGGTATACGGGATGAACTGCTCCTTTTGATTAAAAAAGAACTGCTGATAATACCGATTGTTTTGTTTACCCCAAGCTGTTCCAGGTTTAATCATTTGAAAAATAGCTTGTAGGAAAACCCCTTTCCCGCCTCCGTTCATCATCGAGATTAGACCATTCGTAGAAGTCTTTTCATTATGAAAGTTAAACGTCGTGTCTTTATATTGTTTTTGCATGCCATCGTATCTTAGGCCAACAATTCTAATCTTGTGTATCTTCGGCATGCTCATCCTCCTTTTGTTTCACCAATTTTTTCATAAATTCATAGCGGTCATAATCATGATATAAGTATTCAATTCGTTCAAAAAGTTCTTGTTTCGGTATGACCTTAGGTATATCATCAGGGTCGAGAACTACGACAAGTCCCTCGTTTTCTAGTAGCTTTATGGAACTTGCAATCAGACCGATACGTGTCCGTTTATTGGCTTTTTTAACGCCAAAATCATCTTTATCAACCTCCATATACTTCCAGGTCGTGACCACGTCTTTCATATCAATTCGCTCTTCCACACCAAAATCGGCATTTGTTTTCAGGATACTATCCCAATTCATAATAAGATCATTCACTTGCCGTTCTAAGGAATAGTAGCTGATACCTTCCCGCTTGGTTCGAACCCTTGCAGCCTGATTCCGATCAATACTTGCTAAAAAAGCCATCAGCACGACACTAATGAGATGAAAATGTTTTTTCGTTTCGACTTGCTTATGCTTTTCCCTCATATGTGTAAAATTGGTCGCAAAGACAGAACCCGTTGGCTGAACGACTAAGTGAATCCGTTTCGGCGATTCAATGATATATGTACCCGATTCATCAGCCATTAACAGGACTGTCTGTCTTACTTCCGGTTCAAAATAGTCCTGAAAAAATTCACTTGTTTCGTCAATCACTTTTTCTTTTAATAATGAAAAATAGACAGCCGACGCTTTTTTGATGATTTCTGCATTCATTGTTGTCTCTCCTCTTCTACACAGATTTTAAACGGTGTGATCTTCATCTCATACCAGACGAATGGCTCAGCACGATGATCAAATTCCGTATAAATCTTTAAACCTTCAAACTGCTCAAATTGGGCATATTCCTGCATCAATTTGTAAAGTAGAATCTCCCGTTCATCACTAATCGTCGCTTCATTCCGATGGAGAACTTGCACCTTCAGCGGTTTTTTATCAAACATCATCCATAAATCAATTGTTTCCGATTCTTCAAACCATAAATCTTGCACCTCTAAAGGCAACTCAGATAAATCGGTTAAGGAAAACTCTTTATTTACTTGTAAAAATTGAAAAACATAACTCCATGCCTTAACGACCGAATCCCAATTGGTGATACGCTTTTCTACGATATGCTCTTTCTCTTCATCTTCTTCTGTAACATCGATTTGTTCTCTTTCATCGAATTCTTGCTCGCCCCAGATCCAATCAAGTGGAAAAATGAATGCATTTTTCGGTGAAAATAACGGTGAGAGGATTGTTTCCACTTCGGAAAAAGCCTGAACACCTTCTTTCAAGAACCAATTTTCATACATATGCTCCCGAAACGACACCAGACTGTTCTCCCAAAACAAGGAAGGATTTTCCGCCTTTAATTTCATTTCGTACGAGATATTTTGAATAACGAGTTTTGCAAAGCGATCATGCAATGCCCTAGAATGTCCAATTTTTTCTTGAAGGAGAACCAATTCCCGATGAACCACGTCATCCTCCGCATTTTGGCGTTTGGTTTTCTCGATCATGCTCGTAATGGTCCGGAAGTGATTCTTTTCTTCTTCAAACTGCTTTTCAATTTCAATCCGATTGTCAGCTCTTTGCCTCTCTGCTTCTATTAAAAGGATTTTGGGATTATTGGTCATTTCCTGCCTGAAGGAGAATTCTTTGGCCATTAAGCGGTTGACACGTGAAATGAGGTGATCAAGATTTCGAGTTGCTTTACGAAAATTACCGTTTTTAATCAGCTGAATACTATAAAGTTGTTCAATTGTAATTGAAAACTCTTCTGCCATTTCCCTGCTCATAAAGATCATTTCCTGCGCTACATCTGTCAGTTTATATACAAGGGAATTACCAATTTCTAAATTCGTATAGACTTCATCCATCGTCACATATCGGAAGACCTGTGTCTCCCAATTTTGCCGAACTTCATCATAATAATAGGCTTCAAATGGCCTGCTGAACTCTTCTTTACCCGAGTACAGGAGCCCACTCGTAATCCGTTCAATTTGCTTCTCATCCGCTAAAAGCTTCATTTGCTTGATCGTATCTTCTACAATATATTTAATATCGGATTTCCGCCGCTGGTCATCATCATTTAATTCGCGATAAAAGATGGTGAGGAGCACTTGCATGAGGATGGTTTGGATATAGGGTTTTAACTCGCCGACTTCCATTCCTCGGCCCAGCTCAAACAGTGGATTTAGTCGCTGCATTCTTTCTGCAAAGCCTTCCCATGATTCGTTCACTGCCATCGCCTCCATGTTTCAATCGTTAAAACTTCTTGTGGAATTCGCTTATTTTCTTCCCATAATTGGTTTAAAAGACGCTGTTCCTCTTCCGTAAACCACTGGAAAAAGGCATCGCGGTATTTCGTATTTTGCATTTGCCCGAGTTTCTGTTCATTTCGTTGGTCTAGGCACTCTAGCATTTTCCGATATATTTTTAATGCGGGCTGGATACTAGTATCTGGAAACTTCTCCATTAACCGAATGATAATCCCATACCCCGCAGCATCGAGGTCACCTACATAATAAAATAGGTAGTTTTTCGGGGGAAATATTTGAAAGAAAAAAGAAAAACTCCGTTCGATTTTCGTTCCTTCTCCATAAATAATCAACTCGGGTTCATAATCAAGCACCTCCGCTTCCAACAACTTAATAGAAGTATGGAAGAATGATAGATTTTCCACAACCAGGATCCGCTGTACATCCTTCATTTCTTTTCCCTGCTTCAGCCAAAACACAAAAGGCTCCCCATAGTTCATCATTTTCAACTGTTCTTCAGGAATGCCGATTCGAGTTAAAAATCCACGCCCCTCGGGAAAAAGATCACTATCTAATAGGAACTTTTCATGTCCAAACAGTTCAAGACTTCTTTCTTCGATGGACACAACCTCCCGTTCCCGGGCTGTTTGTAGGAATGTATATAATTTTTCAATTCGTACCCATTCTTCTTTGGTTTGATATTCAGGGTGGTGCTCATAATAGGAAAAATCGAAGTGATTACTTAACTTCATCATCTCCAGCCGATCCCATTTCGTTTCCTCATGTCTAACATTTACCCAGTAGTACAATGGGAGAGCTGGTGACTTACCATTATATTGTTTATTTTGAATCGGTGTGAGTACGCCTTCATCCTGCAATTTTTCTACTGTCTGGTAAAACCTTTCATACCCATTCATCTCAAAATAATTATCTAAAAGCTTACGTAATTGAAACTCCAAATCATTTATATTAATCTTCTTTTTTTGTTTTGGATGCCTGATATCCCGGGTAAACCCACGCACTCGTGTTTCTATCAAATCGATTATACTCACCTACTTCATATTCTTCCCATCACAAAAATCTATCTACTATTCTATGGGATACCTCTTAATTATAAACCAAAATGCGGATAGTGTGGAAATGGAATTTTGGTGAATTCCACCGTAGTTCTTTTATATCAGATAGTGCTCCTACCAGCAAAGCTTGCTTTGAATGATAATGATAAGAGAGAAGTATTCAATATAATATTAGGAGAATAAAACATGGCAGAAAATAAATCAACAACGTTATATCAGGCATTATGGAATTCAGCGGATATTCTAAGATCGAAAATGGACGCAAACGAATATAAGCGTTATTTACTAGGCTTAGTCTTTTACAAATACTTATCGGATAAGATGCTGCTTCATGCAGCCTGATTATTAGAAGAACCAACAACGGATTTTACGACTGCGCAGAACCTTTATGAGGAAGCGTTTCATGATGAAGATGTGAAGGACGATTTTCTTGGGGAATTGCAGTACGATTTTTCATACACAATTGAACCAAAGCTAATGGTTCAGGGACCTATAGCATATGAAAGATGATCACTCTAATGACTTCTCAAAGTACAGCAAAAAAATCACTGAGATTATAGCTCCATAAATTATATTGCTAAACATCCAAAGTCAAAGGTATCTTTGGTGAAGAGGAATACATTACCACAATTATAAGAAACGACTTAAAAGATGAAATGCCTGAGGCTCATACGATTTTGTATCATTGTAAAAACCTAGGAAGGAAGTACATACTTTTTAGGGAGAAATGAAACAGTAGAAATGAAATTTAACGTTTAAGAAATTTATGTTAAGTACAGAAAATAAAATATAAGGAAATAACAACCATTTTCTTGTTGTATTTCCTTTCCTAATGACGAACAACCTCACTGCTCGCCAAGTCTGGCACTCCCACACTAAAATCCTATACTAACTTTTCTTCTTTTGCATTTCCTTCTATATCTACTTCTGTATTTTTAAAACCAACCACATTCTTCGGTATAAAAAGAACAAATAGTAAGGTAAAAACAGAGAAGACGGCAAGAATTAAAGTTGTTGTTGTAAAAGCCTTCATTCCATTTCCTCCTACAGAAAATAATGCGAACATTACAATGGCAAATGAAGCTCCTACACGTTGAATGGTAGTTTCAATGGTAGAAAATGTAAAAGTAGTAACTCCAATACGAGATTTATTTGCTTTTGCTAAAACTACTGCCTTATTAGCTGGCCCAATTAATCCAATACCAAGTCCCATTAACGCTAAACAGGAAGCAATATAGAAAATGGTTGTATTTTGATTTGCAAATACAATTAATACCGCACCACTAATGAGCATACATGCACTAAATGCGATAGTAAAACGAGGAGAGAATTTTATCATCCATCTTCCTACAAAGTAATTACCTACTGCCGTGGCACCAAATATAACAAGTTGCATAAGTCCAACCAAAGTAGATGGCTTCCCTTGTATATCTTGCAGGAAGAATGATAGTAAATACATAACTCCAACGTAAGGCAAGAAAACAAAAATCGAAAGTACGGATGGTACCCAAAAATGTCGATTAGATAGATAACTTATATCTAGTAGAGGCTCTTTCTTCTTTTTTTCAACAAGTACTAAGAAGAAAAGTGCAATAGCAAAAACCCCAAGGGATGGAAGCCACATCACCGAATTATATCCATAACCATTTATAAACGTCGGTATGGTTAAAAGTCCAATTAATACAAGGAGCATTAATAATACACCTTGAAGGTCAAATGTTTTCGATTTATCTCCTTTTACATTAGGTACTGTAAAAACAATAACTAAAAACATTGCAGCTCCTAAAACTCCAGTCAGCCAAAAGCTCGATTCCCAACCTAAAGTATCTACAAAAATCCCAGCAATTGTTGGTCCTGCGGCTGCTCCGACAACACTATAGACTGCAGCTACACCGAGTCCCTTTCCACGCTTTTCCTCTGAAAAAAACTTTCCAACATATGCAAACCCTACAGGGATTATCGCTGAACCAGCAAGTCCTTTGAAAAAAAGACCCAAGATTAAAACCCAAAAAGTAGGGGAGATTGCAACAATAGCCGATCCAATTGCCATAAAAATAAAACCAACGAGCACGATAAATTTTTGGCCTAAATAATCACCTAGCCATCCAAACAAAGGTTGAAATCCTGTCATCCCGAATGCAAAACCCAACTGCATCCATGCAGCATAACCCGCTCCTAGTTGAAATTCCCCTACCATCGCGGGATATGCAGGTAAGTGTGTTGCTAACGCAAGTGAAGTTACAAGTAAACCAATACAAATAATATAAAAGGATCTCTTTGTGGACTTTTCATCTATCGTTAAGTTTTGATTCATTTACATTTCCACCTTTCTAAAAATAGGGCAACCAATTACAATTGCCCTCATTTTCTTAATTTATTTCAATCACACACGATTTCTCACGCGTATAATCTAGGATAGAATCCTCACCATATCCACTTTGTTTAAACCCTCTAAACGGAAGGTCAGCACCTACTCGGCCATACGTATTTACCCATACGTTTCCAGATTCAATATTACGAACCATGCGATGTGCACGACCTAAATCAGTTGTCCATACCCCAGCACCTAAGCCATAATTCGTATCATTAGCAATCGCTAAAGCTTCCTCTTCTGTATCAAATGGAATAACCGTTGCAACAGGTCCAAAGATTTCTTCCTGACAAATTCGAAGAGCGTTTGAGTCTACTTTAATTAACGTTGGCTCTACCCAATAGCCGTTTTCTATCGTTGAATCATTATTCTTAACAGCATCCTTACCGTATCGACCCCCAAAGACAATTTCTCCTCCCTCTTGTAAACCTAAATTAATATAGGAACAAACCTTTTCAAATTGGGCTAAATTAGAAACTGGGCCGGCCGTTGTTGTAAGGTCTAAAGGATTTCCAAATCTTACCGTTTCATTATTTGTCATTAGTTTCTTCATTCTACTTAACATGTCATCGAAGATAGATCTTTGAATAAGAATTCTCGAACCACCTACACATATTTGTCCACTAGAACCTGTATAGATACTATATAAGGTGATTCCTTCTGCGGTTTTATCTAAATCAGCGTCTTCAAATACAATATTTGGTGACTTGCCTCCAAGCTCAAAAATAAGTGACTTAGGGTCTTGTGCGGATGCATGTGTAATTACTCTAGCTGTACCAATAGAACCTGTTAGACTAACCTTACTAATATCTTTATGTGAAACGAGTTCATCCCCGATTTCCGTCCCTAAACCAGATATAACGTTCACTACACCTGGTGGCAAAATTTCCTGTAATAATTCACCATATCGTAAGGAAGATACAGCCGCATGCTCGGAAGGTTTAATAACAATCGTGTTTCCACCTGCAAGTGCATATGCAGCTTTTATTGTAAATGTGAAGAGTGGTGAATTCCATGGAGTAATTCCTAATACAACACCTAAAGGTTCTCTAACGGTATATCCAAAACTGTTCGGCCCCATTTGTACCGTTTTTCCTTGGCTGCCAATATTGTTCGCCTCACCTGCAGCATCATACCAAAGCTCTGTTAAACTAGGAATAAGTCCATATTTCGTTTCTCTTAATACCCAGCCATTGTCCGTAGTTTCAAGTTCTGCTAACTCATCTGCATGTTCTGCCACGAGGTCACCAATTTTTCTTAAATAATCCCCTCGGGTTCTAGCTGATAGATTAGACCATTTGGAAAAGGCTTCCTTCGAGTTTTGGACAACTGCATCTACCTCATCTTTTGAACTTAATGGTATTTTCGCCCATACTTTCCCCGTCGCAGGATTCATACTTTCCATTGTCCTTCCAGAAGCAGATATAGAAGTCTTCCCACCAATTACATTACCGAATGTTTTCATTTCAACTTTACTCGTCATCCAAAACAACCTCCCTTATTTTTCCGTAACCTCTAATTTCTTTTTCTCTTGATCTCTTAAAACGCGTTTAAGAATTTTCCCTGCCGGGGTAAGTGGTAGCTCTTTGACAAATTCAACTTCTCTAATCTTGGAGTAATGTACGACGCGATTATTCACGAACTCCATTAATTCTTTTTCACTAACTGGGTGATTTGGGTTCATGACGACAAATGCTTTAGGAATTTCTCCTACTCTTTCTGAAGGCTTACCAATAACAGCAGCATTCACAACAGCTGGATGTTGAAATAATAAATCTTCTAATCTAGTTGGATAGACATTATATCCGTTATAGATCAACATATCTTTCTTCCTGTCAACAACCGTTAAGAATCCATCCTCATCTAAAACCCCAATATCTC
Organism: Oceanobacillus bengalensis; assembly: GCF_003628445.1. GTDB lineage: Bacteria > Bacillota > Bacilli > Bacillales > Amphibacillaceae > Oceanobacillus > Oceanobacillus bengalensis. The sequence continues at coordinate 19,054 of NZ_RBZO01000033.1, read as the reverse complement.
CGGTATGCAACCAGCCATCCTTTAGTACTTCCTTCGTTCCTTCAGGGTTCTTATAATAGCCCTTCATGACTTGCGGACCTTTTACACAAATTTCCCCCGATTTACCAACAGGCAAAGCCTCTTCACTTTCCCCATCACTTGATACGATTTTAACTTGTGTATCATATAAAGGGTGACCAACGCTTCCTAACTTACGGAGACCAGATTGGAATGGTATAGTACTGGAAACGCTTGATGTTGCCTCTGTTAACCCATAGCCTTCACCAACAGTTGCATTTGGAAACGTTTTCATTATCAACTTCATTTCTTCCTTAATAAGTGGAGCGGATCCAGAACCAACATTCCTTATCGAATCAAAGTTATACTTCTTCACGTCTGGATGGCGACACAAAACATTCCACATGGCAGGCGCACCAGATATATGCGTAACTTGATATCTCTCTATATCCTCGAGAAATTTTTCAGGGATGAAACGATCAATAAGAATAGTGGTGAAACCTAAAATAATCGGATACATAATAGAACCAAAAACACCAGAAACATGAAATAAAGGGGATGGACTTAATAACGTTCCAGTTCCTATTAAACTAGAATAGTTGGACAAATATCTCTCTTTATCCTTTTCCACTTCCTCTAAGATAAGCCCGCCATTATCCAATTCTTTCGGTAGAGCCGCATATCCCCAAGCAGTGTTTTGAAGAATACTATTTACTAGATTTGCATGAGTTACCATTACCCCCTTGGGTCTTCCTGTTGTTCCACCAGTATAGGCAATTTGGATAAGGTCATTTTGTGGATCAATTCCTGCATCAAATTCTTCTTCTGTACTTGCCCGTTTTAATTCCGCAAAACTATACCAGTTTTCTTCATAATGGCTCATATCAATCGGATCTTTATTGGTAAACATCTCCTGATTCCCTGTAACAATAACCTTCTCTAATTTCGTTTCAGAATATGTGCTTTGAATAACATGAGCCAATGACTCATTTGTAATAACAATCTTCGTGTCTGAATTATTTAATTGATAAACGACATCATTCTCTGGCATATATGGATTAATTGGTGAATAGGTTGCACCACTAAGCGCAATCCCATAGAAAGCTACTATATATTGTGGACATGTTGGTAGATGGGTGGAAATGACGGTTCCTTTTCCAACCCCCATTCTGCGCAAGGCATTTGCAAAGCGTAATGATTCACGATAGATTTCCTTATATTTAATTCTTTGATCATGATAAATATAGGCATCTCTATCTGGGAATCGCTCTGCACTACCTTTCATAACGGCACCAACAGCCACATTCGGATAATCAAGACTTCTCGGCATATCTTGATTAAAAATTCGATCATCATTCCAATTGTTCATTTTTTCACCACTACCTTCCCTTTTAAAAAAATATATCCGTTTCCAATTAACATCATTTAGATGTTAATTGGAAACTAGGTTTTTCATCACTCCATCTTAACCCCTTTGAAACGTCTTCTCGAAATTGAGAAATGGAACCCATATAATTTTCATAGAATCTTGCTCGTTTCAAAAATAGATGACAATCCATTTCCATCGTAAAACCAATTCCACCATGATTTTGGATATTATGAGATGCAAGCCTGATGTTTGCTTCTGTCGCAAAAGCACGTGCACTGTAAATCGCAGCTTCTTTATCCTGTTGATTCGTGTCTAATGCCCAATTCGCATAATGGCTTAAAGACCTTGCTGTTTCTAAATCGAGTTTCATATCTACAATGCGATGTTTAATTGCTTGAAAGCGTCCGATTGGTTGACCGAATTGTTCACGAATTTTGGCATACTCAGTAGACATTTCTACAATATGGTCCATGCTTCCTACAAGCACAGAACTAGTGGCAGCATGTAAATACAGTAACCCTTCTTTTAATGCGCTACATCCTTGATTAACTTCTCCAAGCACATGTGTCATCGGTACTTCCACATTTTCAAATGTTATTTCCGTTACATTTCGCGTTTCATCTAATGATGACAACGTTTTCAAATTTGTCACTTCACTAACATCGATAAGCACCAAAGATAAACCGTCCCCATTAACACTTTTATCCGCCGTTCTTACGATTAACAATAAACTATCAACATGATTTCCATCAGGAACAAGTGTCTTAACTCCATTAATGACAAGGGAATTCCCTTTCACTTCCGCCTGACACGCAATGACATCAGGGTCATAGCTTTTATTCGGCTCCACCCACGCTACAGAAAAAGACCTCTCACCCGCTGCTATTTCCGGCAAGTATGTTTCCTTTTGTTCCCTCGTGCCATATTTCTCCAATAACGGTACAACGAAAGCCATTGTTTCTAAATAAGACCCAGGCAAAACGGCTCTACCAAATTCCTCTAGCACTGGGACGAGGTCTAACGCCCCAAGTCCAAGTCCACCATATTCTTCTGAAATAGTAATACCGGTGCAACCAAGTTCTGCTAATTTCCTTTGTAATTTTAAAAATCCACTTGTATTCCCGCTGGTAAATTCCCGAGCAACCATCGTTTGTCCTGCTTCATTCAGACATTTACGCACATAGTTACGAAACATTTCCTGTTCTTCATTTAAAGAAAAATCCATCCTTTTCACCTCTACTTCCCTATGCTCTCAGATCTTTAGGTAATCCTAGTACCCTTTCACCGATTGTATTACGCTGGATTTCGCTCGTTCCTCCCCCAATCGTTGTTCCATAAGAGTATAGATATTTCTCTTGCCACTGGGAGTTGAATGGAGCATCCTCCTTCCAAAGAATTCCATGAGGGCCCTGAATACTCACCGCAAATTCAAACATTTCCTTTGTCAGTTCACTTACTAACAATTTATCAATGGAACTTTCCGCGCCGGGCTGACCATTTTTTAGTGTATTGGTTAGATTTCGATAATAATTAAGAATAGCTCCCCTTGACCGAGCATATAAATCAGCCATTTTTTGTCGAATAGTTGCATTTTCTATTAAACTTTCCCCGTCAACTTTGTATTCTTTTGTCATGGCAACTAAATTATTAAATTGTTTCTCTAGGGTAAATACCTCAGCCCCTATTCCAGCACGTTCATGAAGCATGAGAGAAATCATCACTTGCCAGCCTTTATCCACCTCACCAACAATATCCGCATCATAACAAACTGCATCTGTCAAATACACTTCATTAAATTCCTGCCTACCGTCTAATTGAACGATTGGTCGCACTTCAACTCCTGGTTGATTCATATCTAATAGAAATACAGTAATTCCCCTATGCTTTTTCCCCGGAACCTGACTAGTTCTAGCCAAAAGGAAGCAACGATCCGCAATATGGCCATAACTAGTCCAAACCTTTTGACCATTAATCAGCCATTTATCTCCATCTTTAACCGCACTTGTTTTGATAGCGGACAAATCAGAACCTGCATTTGGCTCCGAGTAACCTTGACACCAGATTTCCTCGCCAGTTAATAACTTCTTAATGTAACGTTCTTTTTGTTCTTCTGTCCCTATTTGCATTAATGTAGGACCAACCATGTGTATCCCGACGTAATTAATAGTTGGAGGAGCATCGGCACGGACCATTTCCTGATGATAAATAATCTCCTGCATTAACGTCGCATTTTTACCACCATATTTTTCTGGCCAAGTAATTCCTGCCCAACCCCCTTCTGCTAAAGTCTTCTGCCAATCTTTCAGGAAGGAAATATAAGCTTCTTCTTCTTCTGGCCAAGACGTAGGTAAGTTTTCTTCCAACCAATTTCTTAATTCAAGACGAAATTTTTCTTCTTTTTTTGTGAACGAAAAATCCATTCATATGCCTCCTTTCTATTCAATTATTTTCCATTGCGGGAGTGCCCTGTCATCCGTAATATCCTCCCAGACCATCTTTACAGTCTTTCCTATTTCAACTTCTTTGGCTTCACAGTCGATAATGTTAGCGATAATTCTTACATCTTTTACATTGTCTAATTCAACTTGTGCAATTACTAATGGGATATCGTTTTGAAATCCTGGTAGAAAAGGTCGATAAGAAATAATGTAGGAATAGACCTTTCCTTCCACATCACCGCCAAAATTCTCCCATGTTAAATTAGTACTTCCACATTTCGCGCAACCAGGACCAGGCGGATGATTATAATTCGAACAGTCGCTACATTTTTGTAGTTTCAATTCATGATGATCTGCCGCGTCCCAATAAGGAGCATTGTCGATATTTTTCAATGGTATCGGTTTTTGATAAGTCATGATTTTCCCTCCTACTAGTTTCTTAGAATCATTGCACCAGCTATATCCGGCCCCGCCCAACCAGTACTAATTCCAATTTCACAGTTATTCACTTGCCTATCTGTTGCGCCGTATTGATGTCTAAGCTGTCTGACAATCTCTAAAACATTATTCATTCCATGTGTATATCCTTCTGAAAGCATTCCGCCTGCAGTATTCGTTGGTAGTTTCCCATCTATACGAAGATTACCTTCTGCAACAAAATCACCAACTTCACCACGAGGGGCAAATCCAAATGCTTCTAATTGCCGTAATACGACCCAGCTAAAACAGTCATATATAGATGCCACATCAATATCTTCTGGTTTTACACCTGCAGATCGATAGACTTCAGGAGCAACATAATCTGAAGCAACTTGAGATAAATCAGACCAATAATGGGAATGTGGATGACACTGTCTTGAAGACATCCCCATAACATATACCGGCTTTTGCTTGCAATCCCTAGCACGTTCTGCTGTCGTAACAATTATGGCATTTGCCTCATCTGACTCAAGACAGAAATCGTGTTTCGTAAATGGATAGCTCAAATGCGGTGTATTCAAATAGTCATCTATTGTTAACGGTTTACCATGGAAGAAGGCCTTTGGATTTCGTTGTGCATATTCGTAGAAGCTCACACATACATGGCCAAGATGTTCTTGGGTAATCCCAGTCTCGTACATATGCCTTGTTGCAAATAAACCGAACCACTGTCCAGGACTTGCAGCACCATACGGAATAATATAACTTCCCCCATCAATATTTTGCTGAAGCATATTCGAATCCCATCCACCACCGCCCATACGACTTCCCGAACGGCCATTCATGGAGCGGAATATCAATACGGTATTTAATTCACCTGATTCAATGAGTGAGATGGCATCTGCTATTAATAATTCCGTACTACTTCCACCACCCAAAATATCTTTTACATATTTTGGACGGACCCCTAAGTTCGTCGCTAACTGATGAGATGTACAGGAGTCATTTTCGTTATAACTCATAAACCCATCAATATCTTTCGCCGCAAGTCCAGCATCTGAGATTGCCGCTTTTGCAGCATCTAGCGCAAGATGTAAAGGGGTAACTCCAGAATTTTTGGACCTCTCACTTTCCCCTACCCCGACTATTGCGTAGCGATCTGTAATTTTTGACATGATTCACCCTCCATTTTTACTCACCTATTCTAGGAAAATCTTAATTCACACTTCCCAGTTCCAACTACTTCTTCTGTTGATTTTTGTGCTCTGAGCTGTATACTTACAAACTTTTTTCCATCCTTTTCAAAAACCTTTTCTACTTTCCCTGAACATGTAATCACATCACCCGGCCTACTCATCGCTCCAAATCGCATACGAAAATTAGTTGGTTCAGCAATTTCTCCAGCAATGTTCATCATGTACTCGCCCATAAACCCCATAATTAGCATGCCATGAGCAATGACTCCATCCATCCCGATTTGTTGTGCGAAAGCATCATCCGTATGCAGTGGATTAAAATCCCCAGAAGCCCCAGCATATTTTACTAATTGAACCTTGGTAATCGCAGGTTTTGTAAGCGATTGCAATTCCTGCCCTTCTTGTAAAGAATTCATATCTATGGCTATCACGACTTCTCACCTCGATAAATAATGTTCATCCTATTAACTGCCACCATCTGTCCACCTTCATCCTTCATTTCTGTGTCCACCACTAAGAATTGCATTTTTCCACTTTTTCCTTCTTTCTCATAAAGGTCACTTATATTCCTTTGGCAATACAGGCGGTCCCCTAATTTAATGGGACGATAGTTGATGAATTCTTGTTCCCCGTGGAGCATCCTCCGCTCATCTAACTTAATTGGTAACTCCGCACCTTCCCCAGAAAATGCAACAGAAAAAGTAGGTGGAGCAATAACGCTGCCATATTTTGTTTGTTCAGCATACGCTTTATCCGAATATAAAGGATTTGGATCACCTATCGCATCTGCAAATTGACGAATATGTCTGAACTCTACATCAAAAATAAAGACCTCTCCAGAAAGACCTACAACACTTGAATCTAAATTCATTTCTTCCACCTCTCTATCTATTTTTTGATTAGTTATACTTTACCTTTTGTAAAAAAAAAGGCTTTGTAATTTTTTTTCTTTAAATTAATATATTATTAGAAAGTAAAAGGAATAAAGATTAACGGGGAAAGCATATGGCACAAGGGTTTAGAAACAAGGGGATTTATTTTATGTGCATCATAACCCCGACAACCACACATCATAACCCCGAATATCCATCAGGATAACCCCGATAAAGTAAAAAATTGATTTAGTGGTTTTACGGTAATTGAAGGAATGTTTAAAGAGAAAATAAAGCAAATTAAAAGAAGCCTCTATAATAAAGAGGCTTCTCTTCGTTTAATCGTATATAGAATTTTTTTGGAGCCAGGTAATTAACCTTCGTTGAACATGACTTGATGGTGTTTTAGCTCCTCGTTCAATATTACTTAAATAGGAAGTTGATATTTCCAATTCTTCTGCTACCCGTTGTAATGAAAGACGTAAAAGGGTCCGTGTTTTTCTTATTTGCTCACCTAATACTCTTATTTCTACTTCCGGATTAACCGAAACTAACTCAGCCTTAGATTTTTTCTTCCGCTTCCATTCAATGGATCGATACTGTTCTATAATTCTTTCGGAGGGCATGATTTGTAAAGTAGAATTCTTCCATATATGAGCCCACCCTTTATAAGATGCAATATCTTCCTCCCATTTTTCATACTGCCAAGATGAAATTAACCCATCTGCTAAAAGTCTATCCAAAGCCTGTTCCATTCTGTCTCTACTCCTTGATGGTACCCTCTTGTTGATTTCAAGGCCTACTACCTCTAGCAACGTGCTCATTTTATACGGCTTAAAATACTCCGCTTTTCTTGCTTGTGTTCTCCATCTCCAGCTAAGATATCTTATTAATCTCTTTTCTATCTTTTCTTTATAGGGATTGTATTGTAATGTTTTCATTGGTAACAAAGCCACTTGCCTTCCAGAACCAAATAGGAATTTTTCAAATACATCCCCGACCGTATAATATAAGTTACCCTCCAATGATTTCTCATCTATTTCGTATTCCTTATTATTTTTATCTTTAAACGCAAATATCCTTCCTTTAAGGGATACATGCTCCGGTTTCCCATTTGCATAAATAACGACTTGATCGATATCAAGCCATAAGCTTTGTATTCTTGAAAGCGATTTCAAAATTTCATAACGCTGGCTTTTTTCATAACCACCTCGTCCACCATTTCCACCTAGTTTTGGTCTCAAACCACGTAGAGACAATAAATAATCAATGCGAATTTCTACAACATCTTTATAGTGTCTAGCATTCGTTAAATAGTAAGCGCATAGTGCATCAAGAACGTCTACATCTAATTCCGAAAGCTGTACTACTTGCTTCCAAGACATATTGGCTAAATGCCTTTCATTTTCATTCGATGTTATGGAGGGCATCATTTTCACTGAACCAGTTAGTTGACCTTTACGAAGCAATGCGGTCGGCCATGGAGATGAATGAACGGAATCAAAAGTATTTTGTGAAAGTGCTTCTCGAGTAGATTGATAAAGGGAATTGCTCATTACTTCAAGGTTGCCTTTGTTTACGACATGATAATTTTTCCTAAACGATCGTTCCGAATACACTTGGTCTGACTGAATATGAAGCAGAAACTCAAACTTCTGTAGTGATAACTGTTCTAAATCCATAATCTTTACTATCTTATTTATCCATTCCTTCGTATAATGATTAACAATCTCTAGAAATCTCTGTTGAAATTTCCTATTTTCCTTAACGTTTTTAGAAAGAAAATCTAAGAATCGTTCATTTAATTCTAGTTTATCCATTTTACGTAATATATCATTTCCAATAGAGTACTCCATATCTTGGAAAGTCCATTCGATTAAATGTTCATTAAAGAAATTACAGAAATCTTCCCAAACCATGTTGTCTTTTAGAAAGGTGCTTTTCTTAAGGCTGGTATAAAACTTTTGAATAAGAAAATGAATATGCTCCCGGTCCTTGAGCTTTGGATGAGTAGTTGCAGACATGCCACTATATTCTTCATATCTCTTTATCAAATAAAGTACAATATTCCTTGCGATTCTAAGGACTAACTCATCTCTAGCTGTATACCGCAATTCAATAAATAATTCCTTATTTTCTTGATATGTACTGTCCCAAACAATATAGGTAGTAGTCCCACCAAATTCACTATAAACTTGAAGTGCTGTAAATTTAGGAATTTCTCTTTCTATTTGAGATCTAGTATCATCAGCATTCAATTTTTTACTTTCATAAATACATATAACATGGAATTTGCTTATTTGACTGGACCAATTAGGATTGAACTTATTGCTGTTTTTCAATTGAACAGAAAAATCCCTATCTGTCCTAGAGTCCATGTTTTTCTTCCTATCATTCAAAACGAAGACCCCCTTTAATAATCTCAGTAACTTATCTAAAAATAGATTATTTTTAATTTTGAATTTATAGAATAATCTTAACATGATACTTTAAAATTTAACAGCCCTTTAATGAATTCTATTATTTGAATCTTTAGTGTACGTTGGCGCGCTAAGATTCATTTATTTTTTTCGAGTGGTTTGAATTATGCAACAGAAGCAGTCACTCTCCCTAAAATTCACTTTTAAAAGGAGATGACAAGATTGGGTAAATTACAAGATAAAGTCATTATTATTACTGGCGGTGCTGGTGGAATCGGCAACGGTATGGGGAAAGCAATGGAACAAGAACTACAAACAATATCTCCAAAATCCATGTTCCTTCAAGCTAATTTAATGGATCGAGATAATCTTGGACAAATTGTCACTACAGTAGCTGAAAAATACGGGAAACTGGATGTATTAGTCAACAATGCTCATGCATCTAAACAAGTAACATTTGAAGAAACAACTCAAGCTGACTTAGACCTGTCATTTGGCACAGGATTTATCCTACATTTTAATTAATGAAAGCTGCACTTCCATATTTGAAAGAATCAAAAGGAAATGTAATTAATTTTGCATCTGGTGCTGGATTAGAAGGTCACGAAACACAAGCAGCATATGCAGCAACTAAAGAAGCCATTCGTGGTATATCACGTGTGGCTGCAAATGAATGGGGTAAATTCGGTATCAATGATAAAGTAGCAATTATTACTGGAGGAGCACGTGGAATGGGCGCTTCTCATGCACGATTGTTAGTAAAGGAAGGCGCTAAAGTAGTCATTGCAGATATTCTTGAAGAAGAAGGACAAGCATTAGCTAAGGAACTTGGAGAAAATGCGAAGTTTTTAAAACTTGACGTAACAAAAGCAGCAAATTGGAATGAAGTTATTGAAGAATCGGAAAAAGAATTTGGCCCTGTAAATGTATTGGTCAACAATGCAGGCATTAGCATGAATAAATCCATTGAAGAAATAACGGAAGAAGAGTACAGAAGAATCATCAACATTAATCAAGTTTCTGTATTTCTTGGTATGAAGGCAGTTACCCCATCAATGAAAAAAGCAAATGGTGGTTCGATTGTAAATATTTCATCCATGAATGGCCTTGTTGGCGGTGCGATTGGATATACGGATACAAAATTTGCGGTACGAGGAATGACGAAAGCTGCTGCACTTGGATTAGCTCATTATGGTATTCGTGTAAATTCGGTTCACCCAGGTGTAATCGAAACCCCAATGATCGTTCAAGAGGATTCCAAAGATGTAATTAAAGAATTTGCAAAACACATACCAACTAGAAGAGTTGCAAAACCTGAAGAAGTTTCAAACCTTGTTTTATATCTTGCTTCAGATGAATCAAGTTACAGTACTGGTTCCGAGTTTGTAGTTGATGGAGGATTAACTGCACAATAGGAAACAGGCATTAATAGAAACTTTGATCAATCCTTAGAATTTGGATAAAGTAACACAGAAAAAGACCTCTCTAATTGTTCTAGAGAGGTCTTTTTAAATCCATTTTCAAGCCCGGTATTTCGACAAATACTGGGCAACAAAACGTTTTGTCAATCGTAGCGTCACTCTATTTTGTTTATTCTACTTCCACTTTGGAAATAATAAAACTTATAAATTTGAATAGAGATAAAGGAGTGCTATCAGGATGAAAAAAAGAATATTTTGGATAGGGAGTTTCATGATTTTATCGATATTACTTGTTGCTTGTGGTGATAATGATGAAGTGGAAAATCCCCCACAAACCGCTACAAATGAAGATCAGCAACAAGCAGATGAAAACAACACAAACTCGACTAACGATACAGATACTAACACAAACACCGGATACGGTTTTACGAAATTTGATCTTGATGCAGATTATGAAGATACAAATGATGCTCTTGATGTCGACTATGAAAATGAAAAGAATGACAAAATGGAAGCATCCTATCTAGATAAGTCACAAGATATCGATTTAAACGGTGATGCAGCAATGGAAGAACTGGATAGTATATTTTCTTCCTTTACCTTTGATGAAGGTACACCAGAGGAAGAAATTTTAAATACAATTACAGAGGCATTTAACATACCTGAAGACGCACAAAATATCGAACTAGAGATCCAATTTACTAGCGGAACCGAGAAAGAGTATAGGAAGTAAATTTAAAACAGGCTTGAAACTATAAGCCTGTTTTGAATCTTTTCTGCTCATGAATCATATCATAATCAACAAATTTAGCATAAATACCTGGTCAAGGTCGAGTAGGAAGGAACCTCTCCAAATGTTGGATTGTGTTCCTCCCCTCTCAGAACCGTGCTTGCAGTATTGTCGGGAGAGCTGGGGTCATACCCATTTGTTGACTTATTTTAGAAAAATCATCATCGACGGACAAGGAACCTGTCTCTAAGTCTATCGCGTACTAAGGTTTCCCAAATAAAAATAATAATAATCCCCTCTTACAAGACTAAACTAGCGCAGCGTGGATTGTCCCACTTCTATAAATTTTCCTTAACATGATTTGCTGATATATATCCGAATACGGTAGTTGGTCCTATAGTAGAACCCCCTATCCCCTAATGAAAAAGCCCTGATTCCTTTGACTTCTGTTTTAACTTATTTGTGCTCTTATTAATCGCTTCTTTCAGAAATACGCCTAAGACAAGTGCCAGTAATCCAAATAACAATATAAATAATACATCGTGGAATACCCTATCCCAAACAATACCCCCTACCGCTTCACGCATAAGGTCAATTGCATACGTAAACGGTAAGAAAGGGTTAATTACTTGAAAGAATTTCGGAAGTAAGACAACTGGATATGTTCCACCAGAACCGGCGATTTGAAGCACTAGTAAAATGATAGCAAGTGCCTTACCTACATCACCAAAGACAGATACCAAAGTATAAACAATTATTATAAATATAGAACTGCATAGTAGCCCAAATAGAACAAACCAAAATGGCTCTTTTACTTCTACTTGAAGTAAAAAGATATTCCCTAAGGTTACAATCAACGTTTGGAAAAATCCGATGCTCATAAATGTGAGTAATCGTCCAAAATAGATTTGTCTTCCTGTATAGGCTTCCGTTTTGTGTATATCTGTTGATAATAAAGAAATTAACAACAAACCTCCTACCCAGATTGCTAGCACCGTATAAAATGGAGTCATTCCAGTTCCATAATTCGGAATGGAAAATATTTTATTTTCATTTAGTACAACTGGTTCAGCAAAAAATCCCCGTTCTGCTTCTGGATCATTTTGCAAGAGTTGAATAATTTCATTGATATCCGTCTCGCCTTGAATATTTCGTACTCTTTCTGCTAACTCATTCACTTTATCATTAACATAAGGAAATTCTCCACTAACATGTTCGAGTGTCTCTTTCCCCGCTGACAAATTATCATCCGTCCGTGACAACATATTCTCCACGTCAGGTATTGTTGATTGTATCTCTTCCAATATACTTCTCGCATCAGCTAACGTTTCTTTTGCACTCGCTACTTCTTCTTTTACAGTTGGTTCTATCGTTTCCTTATATTCCTTGACAAATGCATCTACCTGTTCATTGACCGTTTCTGTACGTTCCTTCATGCCAGAAAGTAACCCGTCAACTTCTGTTTGTTTGTCTTCTATAAAGGAATCTATTGCATTTGCCTGTTCCTGTAATTCACGTAAGTTTTGTTCTATACTTTCCAATTCGCTTAATGTATTGTTGATTGTATCTTGGTTACTATTAGGTTCTTCCAAAGAATTATTTTCTTGCTCATTAGACTGCTCCTTGTTTGCATTGTTTTGCTCTTGAAGTTGAACAAGTGCATCCTCAATGGTGTCGATTGATTGTAACGTATCATCTATTTGTCCATTTAAAGCATCACTTATTTGACTTCCATCAGTTAGATCAATCGTTGTAGAATCTGTGTTGCTTACAAACTCATTTGTTTGCGATAACATACTCTGAATTTTTGCTAAGTCTTCGTTTATCCTTGGTGCAATTTCATTCAAGCGATCTTCAGCATCTTGTAGAAATTCGGTCGTATTATCAATGGTTTGCAACCCACTCCCTGTTGCCTCTTCAACTCTTGGAATCAAACCTTGTGCTTTATGAATTAAATTATCTGCTTGACCTGCATCCACAATCGTTTCATCTAATATTTCATGTATTTCCGGTAGTTTTTCTTCCAATAAAAAGATATAGTCTTCAAACTTTTCAATATCAGGCAAGTTTTCCTCTAATTCTATACCTATATCATTAAATACATCAAAAATAATTCCATTAACAGTTGAAATAAAATTACTGCTGATTTGTTCAACAATCACACTTGCACCTTTTTCTGTGATTTTAGGTGCTATGGCGTTAACTTTCTCATTTACATAGTATTCTATATCGGCTTTTTCTGGTTGGTCACTAATTACTGTACCCAATCTTTCAGAAAAATTTTCTGGGATAATAATAACTGCAAAATAATCTCCATATTCTAATTTATCCAATGCTTTTTCACGATTTACAAACTGCCAATCCATCGATTTATTATCTTGCAACGTATTTACTAAATCTTCTCCAATATGAATCTCTTGCTCACGTACAATGGCACCTTCATCTTCATTCACAATGCCTATCGGAATTTGATCTGTTTGGCCATATGGATCCCAAGAGGCTTCAATATTAAACCACGCATAAAGTGAAGGTAGTAGGATTAATCCACCAATCAAAATGGCGGCTACCCAGTTTTTACTAAGATTTTTTAAGTCATTAAAGAATATATTCAAACTTGCTTTCATACTGATACCCCTTGTCTTAAGATGAAGTTACTAAGCAGACTAACTTATTTAATATATTAAATATATATCTTTCCCTATTTCCGTCAATTTCTCCTTATAAGCGACAAAAAATTCCTACCTGTAAATACAGATAGAAACATAGGCTTGCGAAGAAATTAGAATTACAATATGACAAAGGCGAGAGAATATTTGAAGGAAATATTACTATTATATCATGAAAAGACTTCTATGTTGACCCAACTACGAATGATGATTTTTCAGATGCGAGCCAAAAAATCGATTCGGCAATTTTTTCTGATTGCGTAAAGCGATGTAACGGTTGTGGATTTAGCACAATCAAACTTTCCTTCGATAGTAGAAATAATACATGCTGAGCGGCCACCATAATACGACAAAAATCGGGTAAACAGCCCAGATAGCATTTGGTGAGAAGAACGCATTAACACTGATAAAGAATAGACTGATAAATAATGCAGCATTCAAGGAAAAGGTAAAATAAGTTTTTTTCTTGATGTGGTATAGGCAAAGCGGCCACCATAAGATTGCGAATGCTGGGAAAATGGCCCACGGATATGTTGGGGCTAAATAAATATTTAAGGTAGTGTAATATAAAATAAATAACATACTTATCGTGCTTGCAACAAACATATTTTTATTCCGTTTTCCAAGAATAGAAATGATCGGCCATAGAACAATAGGTGCAGCAGCATATAAGACCCATGGATAGCCTGGTGTTTTGGTATAATTCTCCATTACTAAGAAGACTAAAAGGATGAAACTAGCGACAATCGAAAACAGGATGTGTTTTTTCTCAAAGGTGCTGTAAAGTCCAAGCGGTAATAATAACAGCAAAACGGTAGGATAAATAAACCAAAGATACTCCTCGCTTGTTAAAAAATTTACCACGATTAAAAACAGAATGGTTAATACACAGCCTGAAGCAACAAACCCCCATTGGTATTTTTTCACGTTACTCACCCCTTTTTACTTTTGACCATCTATAATACATCGATAAGGGCCACCATAGTACAGCAAACGTTGGATATACAAACCAGATCACCTGAGGAGAATAGTACAGATTAATAAAGACAAACAATCCAATAATCAACAAACTACCCCAAATCGAATATTCTAAGCTTAATTTCCGATTTTTTAAAACACTGGCTTGCTTAACAGATACTTCCACTGAAACCCCAAGTTCTTTTTTTAAATCATCAATATCTCCGAATTCCACAATTGCTTTATTTATAGCATCTTCTTCTTCTTTCCCCTGTTCCATTAAGTCCCAGACCTTTTCTTCCAGGTTTTGCAGAACCTCTTGCATAATAACCTCTTTTCGATCACTATCTGGTATGTCCTTAAACAAATCATTTACATGCTGGGTTAACTTTTTCAATTGAATCCCTCCATAAATATATCAATAACATCCTTCGTTTCTTTCCATTCTTCAACCGTTTCTTTAAAAAAGACTTTTCCTAGAGTGGTAATGCGGTAATACTTCCTTTTACCGCCCTTCGATTCACTACCATAATACGATTCAATCAACTCTTTTTTCTCCAATCGTTGAAAAACAGCGTACAACGTTGCTTCTTTAATCTGAAATCGCTCATTAGTGCGCTGACTAATCTCCTTCGATATTTCATAGCCATATCTATCCTTTTCCAAGATTAACCGCAAAATAATGGAATCCAGATGCCCGCGAATAATATCACTTCTAATCAAGTTGTTCCTCCTTTCCCCCAAGTACTTTGTCACGTAGAGTTCTATCTGATAGAGTAATTATATTCCAATGTACTCTATCTGTCAAAGTAATTTTTCTATTTACATAAAATTTACAAAGCAGGTTGCCAAATCAGATGGAACTGGTTCCACCACATTCTCGGCCTATATCAGATCCTCTTTTGTAATTCCCCATTGCACGACTTCCAAAAATTACCCCACATTCTATTTCAGCAAATTTGGCTAGGGCATTATTTATATAACGTATATCACTATCCAGTAGTCCAAACATATTATCTTTCCTCTAGTAATTTTTCATATAAGTTACCCACTAAAAGTAAAAATTGTTCCTGTATTTCTTTCACTAACTTTTCTGCTAGATCTTGATCATAAAATACATCAAACATTCATTTTGACGAATATAATCCATAATTCATGGTTTTAATTGTATAAAAAAAAGACACGGAACTATTCCCTGTCTCACCTTTTGCAATCATAATATTTAATGATTTGTGCGCTTAGATTAGATACCGGTGGACCGTTCTCTACGTAATACACACAATTAATAGACATTCTTCTGTGATAATGTTTTGTGCAGATGCGATAAAGCTTGAGCTTGGAAGTAAGAGGGGGGTTCAATTTATTAAAAAATAAGAAAATGCCGCCTTTATCTCTTGGTATGAGATGGAAATCAATAAATCCATATATATCTTTAAGGTTTTCTTTAAGAGATATCTCAAACTTTTTCTGCAGCTTCATTCCTTCCATGACGTCGTATGTTCCAAATACATCACTCACTTCCAACAAAATCGCATCAACGCCGATTAGTTCCAACCAATTAGATTCTAAGTATAGAAATTCATTCTTGTGTTTTTGAAGGTAATCAATCGGCTGTTCTAAAAAAAAGAATGATTCTATAGAGAGCGTTTCTTCTGTTCCTTTATCACATCTTTCAATAGATGCATCTAGGAACCGTGTAGTAGGATCTTTTTCTAATTTGAAATTAATTCATATTTCTTAATATGCTCTTTTTTCTCTTGATATGTTTCAAGCTGTAACGAGCGTGCAGTTTGTTGCTCTTCCCTCATCAATTCTGATGAAATGTATTGTTTCATTTGTTTATGTAACATATGCCTACATATTAACAAGCCGTATCCTCACCAGCGCGCCACATATCAATGGAATTATGGATAAATTGTTCCAATCCCGTTTCTTCAATCTTTATTGATTTTTTGACACGAATGCAGCCTTTTCCATAATGATAGCCCGCTAATAGGGTTTCTGCATTTTCTACCTTATCTATTGTACCCACATAGAGGCTGACATAATGTTTCTGCGCGTTTAATGCAAAGACATAGTTATCGTCTTTACCATAATTCAACATCTTATAGCGAATCACCTCTTCCAATTCAGGTGCATAAGCTAAAATCATTTGCCTGATCGCGAGCAGTTTCTCTTTTCGCCAATCGTCTTCAAGCAATTCCAAATATTCCTCAGGATTCTTTGCATCATATTGCATGTTGAAGTCACTCTCCTACAATTTTAAATTTAACTTTTAGTTTATAGGAAATTTGCTATCTACGCATCTACAAGGTCTTCTATACATTCTATCTGCAATACTCAGCATATCCTTGATAAGTAAAAACCAACTTATACATTAAAAGAGATATTACTATAATTCCTTGTGTAAAAAATGTGTAATATGATTTCAAATCCTACCTTTTTTATCTTTTTCCTGTATACAAAAAACACTCAAAAACATTGATGTATCAACATTAGTGAGTGTTTTAATTTAACTCGTTTATAATTAAAGATACCAGTGGTCGCGATATAACACACTCTCTAAACCCTTGATATATATGGGTTCTTTAAGGTCTCATGAAAAATTTGTGTAATATTATATTTGATTTACTAGTAAATCTAATGTGCTTTATTAAAGTACTTCTACATTCATACATAATTCTTTTAATGCGCTCTTTTTCTCTCATATATAATCATCCGGTTAAATATTTTATTGTACCTTCTTTATGTCCGTTTTTATTTACATATAATATTTTATACTATCTTGGAAATTCAGCGTTGAATTGATATTATTGAATAATTATAACTGATATTCTTTTTATATTTGTTTTAGCATACTTGTAATTCCTTTGGCTTTAATTAGAGACATATCAAGGACTGGATCTGAATCCCTTTTGATAAAATTTCTTGTAACTATGGTCTGCATATAGAAACAACAAGGACACCTAACAATAGATTCACTCTATTTTGGTGTCCTTTATTAACACAACTAATTACCCATTAGTTTTGATTTTTAGTTCATTCACAGTAAATGTTTTATCTTCCCTTTGCCGGTGTTTAATAAAGAATTCCTCTTCTATTCCAGACAACAGGCTTAAGAAGCTTAGATCAACTCTTAATTCCTCCATCAATTCAGAAACGGTATAGAATCCTCTATCGAAAAGTAACTGCAATATACTCTTCACCTTAGTTGGTCGATCAATCTTTATCCTGTCATCTAATGGCTCACTGGTTTTATAACCTTTTTTATTAATAACCATGTAAAAATATCGATATTGCTGATAATCGATAACACCTAATTGAAAGGCTCTTATAGCAATCGCTTGTAAAGAGACCAACCATTTTTGTTTTATATCAAGATATGAATCTGGATTAGATTTTTTTTCTATATGTTTACAGTCCTCTAGAAAAAAGTCTTCCGGCAAAAGAAACTCTGAAGCAAAATAATTCGCTTCATCTTCCAGAGTACGATATTCTTTTTTGTCTTGCATGGCGAACTCCACTTTATAGTGTAAAAGTAAATGTCCCAGTTCATGTGCTAAATCAAAATTTCTTCTCACAGCAGACTTTTTTAATGATCCTAAAATGATATATGGTCTATTATCTTCTGTCCATAAGCTATAAGCATCAATGTTTTCGACAATCCCCTTTTCAAACACAAATGCTCCTGCTTTTTCTAGCAAGAAAAGAAAATTATTATTAGAGTTTTTACTTAGACCTATCTTCTGACGTGCTAATTTAGCAATAGATTTAATTTGGCTATTCCTTTCCATTTCTGGATGGTTTTTTAAGAAATCAATCGTTTCGTTTCTCAACTCTACTAATGTATTACTTGGATAACTTATTCTGCCTTCAATTCTTTTTAAAAAAGCATCAATAAATCTAACCTTTATTGTTTCACTTTGTGATTTACTTAAAGAATTAATGGTGTCCGAACGGTAGGCAATATTTTCTACATGAATATTGTTCCTATCAGATTGATCAAGCATGTCATTCTTATAAAAATATGATGATTTCACATAAAAAATAGCTTTTAATTGGTTTACGACTTCTAATTTTGGAGATACGTATCCATTTTCATATTGCCAAATAGCCTGTTCAGTAACGCTTATTTTATCTGCCAACTGTTTTCTACTCAAGCCATGGAGTATCCTAATGTTGGTCAAACTTTTTCCAATGAACACAGGCTATACCTCCTTGTATGTTTAACCTTCTTTATCTTTTTCTTCCTCGTCCCCATTTATGCCAATATTAAATTTAAATGCATCATAATTATCATTGACATCATCACTATTGGATAAAATTTCTTTTAACTCATCATCAATTATCACACTATTAGATGCATTAATATAATTAGTCAGATTATCGATGAAATATGCTTTATTATCAACTGGATTTGGCATAAACAAGGATATTTTAGAAATTATTGTTTAATGCATAATAAAAGTACAGAGTATTGCAACCAAAATGTTAGAAGGTTGCACAAATAAAAAAGGCTTGCCAGCCCTAACAAAATACCCTACCGTTAATAGCGACTAAACAAATTA
>NZ_RBZO01000032.1 GCF_003628445.1 Oceanobacillus bengalensis | reverse complement strand
TCCATGTTTATATTTACTTGGATGTACACAATATCACCTCTAGAATATTATGTGATTATTCATCCAAATTGTACATTCTTAAACAATCATTTCTGTACATTCTTAGACTAGCATTTATACCTTTGCTCTCCATTTCCTCTTCCTTTCGTCGTTGACAGCCTTTATCAACTACCTTTTTACTCTATTTCCTGTTCCTTCCGTCGTTGACAACCTCTATCAACTACCTTTGCTCTCCATTTCCTCTTCCTTCCGTCGTTGACAGCCTTTATCAACTACCTTTTTACTCTATTTCCTCTTCCTTCCGTCGTTGACAGCCTTTATCAACTACCTTTGCACCCTATTTCCTCTTCCTTCCGTCGTTGACAGCCTTTATCAACTACCTTTTTACTCTATTTCCTGTTCCTTCCGTCGTTGACAGCCTCTATCAACTACCTTTTTACTCTATTTCCTGTTCCTTCCGTCGTTGACAGCCTCTATCAACTACCTTTGCACCCTATTTCCTCTTCCTCCCGTCGTTGACAACCTCTATCAACTACCTTTGCACCCTATTTCCTCTTCCTTCCGTCGTTGACAGCCTTTATCAACTACCTTTTTACTCTATTTCCTGTTCCTTCCGTCGCCTGACAGCCTTTATCAACTACCTTTGCTCTCCATTTCCTCTTCCTTCCGTCGGCTGACAATCTCTTCTCCATTCAGGACAACCATTCACACACAATCAACAACTGCCCATCTTTTAATTCACTAGTTATATTCCCATCCATTTTCTCCATAAAACGCTTCACAATGGACAAGCCTAATCCAGTATTTTTACCTGAACGGGATTCATCTGCCATATAAAACCTGTCAAAAAGGAGTGCTACATCCTTTTCCGTTAATGCATGTGCTTCATTTTGGACAATAAGTCGAACCACTTGCTTTTTCTCCTCAAGGCGAACAGTAACTTTATTTCCACTTGAATGTTTGATTGCATTAGAAATCAAATTTTCAATCACTCTCGTTACAGCTGATTGATCAGCTGTAATGAATACATTATGCTCTGGTATATTGATAATTAGTTCCATATCCTTATCATTAAAACGGTCGAAAAAACTCATTAACACATCTATGGTTACATTCTTTATATTAAATCTCTCTGGCTTAAGCTGATAATCAGCAGATTCAATTACTGACAGCTCAAAGAAATCATTTAATAAGGCTTCAAGCCTTTTCGCTCGATTCTTTGCAATCGATACATATTCTCTTCGCTCATCATCCGGTAATTCGTTTGATTCTGCCATTTGGATATATCCTAAAATAGAAGTTAGTGGCGTTCTCAAATCATGTGACATATTAGCAATGGTCTGTTTCAACTCATTTTCAGAGCGTATTCTTTCTCGTTTTTCTTTTACATGCATATCAATAAGTTGATTTATCTCTATCCCTAGGTTTTCAATACTCTGATCCAAAAGAGCCATATCTATTTTTTTGTTTGTTTTTTGTTGATTATACGCTTGCAGTTGTCTACCTATTTTCTTCACTTCATTCTTTATAGAAAATAAGCGAGTGGAAAGATAAACAACTATCAGGGATACAATAATTAATAGATAGACCACTTTTTTCACCTACTCCGTTAAACGTTATTTGATTTCCTTTTTATTAAAAACAATAACGCCACATAATGTTATGATGATTAACGTTACCAATGCTATTAAAATAGACTTTAGTATTTCTCCACTTGTCATGGAAAACGTAAAAACTTCGCTAAATTGATTAAAAATCGAGTTATTATAAATCATACTTACAATTGGTATATTAGGTAGTTTTTCAATTACAAACATCACTATTGTTAATACAATAGAGAAAATAATGGTTTTCCCACTATCTTCGGTAATAATCGCAATCAATATAAGAATTGCTGTATAGCCTAAATATTGAAGGGTAAATAAACTATAGGCTCTACCTAAATAAAGCATGGTAGAAGGGGTCAAAATATCTCCATGTCCTAACAAAATAACCTCAATGATTGCAGTCATTATTGGAATAATAATCGTTAATACAATTGATCCTATAGTAAATACGAGATACTTCGACAGGAAGATATGACTTCTTTTGCTACCGCTTATTATTTGATTTTTAATGACGCTACTATTCGAAAATTCATTCGAGATATAAAAGCCTGCTAACGGACTGATTATTAAGTTAAAGAATAATGGTACTGTAAAGGTAGATATGGCATTAAATTCACTCAGCCCAGCACGATCAAAAGCTGTATTCTGCATTTGCCACCACTCAATAATCACTAAATAATGTAGCAATGCGCTTATGCCTGTAGAAATTAGTACTAATACCCAAAACGTCTTATTTCTTTGTAATTTAAATAATTCTGCCCTAATCTGATTACTCATCTTCCACCCCTCCAACTAGCTCCCTAAAATAACTTTCGAGGCTGTCACCATTTTGCGAAAGATGTTCGATTACAAGATCATTGTCTGTTAAAGCCTTTGATACCTTTCGAACATCATCAAGATAAGCATAAAGCTTCATCGTACCATCTGGCATTACCTCAAAGTCAGTAGTAGATAAAGTAGATTCAAGTATGGTGGCGCCTTTCGCTTGTTGGTCCACTTTAATCCGCAAATGTTGTCTGCATTTCTCATCCAACTCTTTTGCTGAGATTTCTTCTAAAAGTTTTCCTTGATGGATAATCCCGTAACGACTTGCTAGTTGATGCAGTTCACTTAAGATATGACTGGATATTAAAATCGTCAGTCCCTTCTCACGGTTTAACTTTTTAATTAATTCCCTAAGCCACGCGATCCCCATTGGATCAAGTCCATTTGTCGGTTCATCGAGGATCAATAATTCTGGATCACTTAATAGTGCAATTGCAAGACCAAGCCTTTGCTTCATTCCAAGTGAAAAGTTTTTCACTTTCTTATTTCCTGTTTCACTAAGTCCAACAAGCTCCAAGGTTTTGTTGATAGATTCTCTTCCTGGTATACCTTTTTGCAAGCGATGAACTTCTAAATTATCATGTGCTGTCATATTTGGGAAAAGTGCAGGACTTTCAATGATGGCTCCTGTTCTTTTCTGTGCATCTGATAACATACTTGGATTGTTCTCACCAAATAACTCAATGGAGCCTTTTGACGAAAAAGATAACCCCGTCACGATGCGTAACAACGTGGACTTACCCGCTCCATTTTGACCAATAAATCCATATATTTCTCCCTTTTTAACCGATATATTAACATCATCAAGGGCTAAAGTATTTTTGTATTTTTTTGAAAGTTGACTGGTTCTTAAGATATATTCGCTCATTCAGCTTGCCTCCCCTTAATTACTATAATGTTATTATGGAGCCTAAATCATAAGAAAGACTTAAGACAAAACTTAAGAAAAGCTTAAGTTTTAAGACGATAGCCCATTCCCCAAATCGTTTCGATATATTCCACATCAGGGTTTGCTTTAGAGAGCTTATTTCTTAAATTGCTCATATGAACATTCACTGTATTGTCATCCCCATGAAAAGGTTCATTCCAGACACTTTCGAATAAGTTCGATTTGGAAAATACCTTATTAGGTGATGTCATCAGTAGCACAAGAATCGCATATTCACGAACTGTCAATGTAATTTCTACCCCATTCACGTAAACGACCTTTGCTTCCAAATCAATCTCAATATCTTTATGCGTAAGCACTTCTTGTTTTGTCGGTTCATTCGTATGGTTGTATCTTCGTAGTAGTGAATCAATACGAGCAGATACCTCTTCCACGTCAAATGGCTTGGAAATGAAGTCATCTGCGCCAGATCGTAAAGTATTTATTTTTGTTTGTTGTTCATTTTTAGCTGATATGATAATTACTGGAATAGATCCTTTTTCACTTAGCTTTTGAAGAATCTCCTCTCCAGTCATACCCGGTAGCATTAAATCAAGTAGAACTAAATCCCACTTCTGGTTTTCCAAATACATCATTGCTTCTGTACCAGAATAAGCAGGTTGTGCTTGGTACTCGCTCTTTTTGATAATTTTACATAACAATTGGTTTATATCATTGTCATCTTCAACAACTAAAATATTAATCGCCTGATTCACATTAAATTCTCCCTTATCTAAAATTGTAAAAGGAAAATGTTTCACATTCCAACTGGGATGAAATGAGTTGGAACAGCCATTTCTTCACTTACGTCTTTATTATGATAAGCCTTTACCTTTCCTTCATACACGAATTGGAAATTTGTTATGTCCTCAAAGTCATTTGGTGCTATTAGTGCCGTTGATTTTTCAAAATGAATCCTGTTACTTTCCTTTAGCACGGATGCAACAAACTCTGAACAAAAGAATGCATTTTTTCTTTTTATTGGCTTATTTAATAGAAACCCAAATAATCCTAAGAAATTATAGCGATAGGATTCCTTATTTTCTTCCATTCCCATTACATATCTTCTCATTCGTCCCATTTCTTCTGCTGTAACGGTAAAAGAATATATCGCACAGTCTGCTTGTTTAAACAAACCATTCGTAACATCTTCTTTTACAAATCCACCATTAAATGGATTATTAATCTTTTTCCTTCCGAAGCTATAGACCTCTGATAACTCAGAATCGAAGGATATCGACGCGTGATTATAGGCCTTCTTTGTATATAGCTTTATCAATTTCGTTAATAGTGAACCCGTGTCTGTTAAAAGAATATAAACCTTTTTTTCTGCCATAAACCTTCTCCCCTTCTGTTATCAAAGTAACAATTCTATTCTCAATATACTTTGGATATCTTAAGAAGAGCTTAATAGATTCCTTAAGAAAACATTAAGATTTGTTCATTGGCGAAAAAAATGACTAGACCCCTATTGGATCTAGTCATTTTTTGTTTTAAATCTTAGATTCTAATGCATTGTTCAACGATTATTTCAGAAAATCAGGATCTTCAAATTTAGGATTTGGATAGTCATAAAATCCCTTTCCATTCTGTTTCCCAAGTCTTCCTTTATCTAAGAACTCCGTTTTCAAATATTCTGCAACCTCAGCAGCATCCTTATCTCCAGCTTTAGCTTTTGCAAGAGAAAGGTTATAAGGTGTGTTAATGCCAACCACATCTAAAATAGCAAATGGACCTTTTGGTGCTCCAGTTGCAATCATCCAGGTTTTATCAATAGTTTCTGGGTCGGCAACTCCTTTCACTAATAGTTGCTGTCCAGCATCTAAAAATGGAACAAGTAAAGAATTTAAGATATATCCTGGTTGTTCTTTATGGAGTGGTAAAGCGACCATTCCGATTGCTTTTGCAAATTCAAGAACCTCTTCAAAAACTTTCGAATCTGTTCCAGAATGCCCCATTACTTCAGCTGTATTATTTTTCCAAATTTCATTAGCAAAGTGTAAATTTAAGAACTTTTCAGGACGACCTGTTACTTCTGCAAATTGACTTGGCAACAATGTGGATGAATTTGATGCAAATACTGTTTTTTCTGGTGCTACTTTTGCCAAACTTGTGTAAAATTCATTTTTTATTTTAACAACTTCAGGCACAGCTTCAATTACTAGATCTGCCCCTTCTACTGCTTGTTTTAAATCGGAATAAAAAGACAGGCGATTATAAGCAGCATTCACATCTTCTTTTGTAGCGCCTAAGTCTTCTTGATACACCGGCTTTAATTGATGAAATCTCTCTTTTGCCTTTTCTAATGCTTCATCATTAATATCGTATACAGATACATTAAATCCTTTATAAGCAGTTTGGAAAGCAATTTGACTTCCTAAAACGCCACTACCTGCTACAGTAATATGTTTATAATCCATAGAAATTCTCCTATCTAATTTGGAATCACTTTAACTTTATACCTATTATAACTGTACTTAAAGAAACTTATCCTATATTGTCGAAAGATCTAAATTCCCTTTTTTTGTTTAACTGGTAACTCGCATCTATCTATTGTGTCCCCAGCTTTAAACAACAAACCATCCGCCACCATTATTATTTTTTATATAAATTCGAATTAGCTTGAAGTATTAAACTTTTATTCTTAGAGCAATTTTAGCTAATTAACAAGTGACAAGTATCATTTTACGATGTTATTATGTGAGTTATGTGTTTTTAGGGAGAAATAGCGTTTCCCATAAAAACAGTAAAATCCATTACAGGGGTCCCAAAGTAATTCCCAATAAATAGTTAATACTAATGAGACCGCTCATTATATTATTTGTTATTTAAGCTAATTGCATTGGTTCCTGTAAATAAAGGAGTTGTTATTACGGAAAGGATTGGACAAGCAACTTAGAATGAGAAAAATTATCACATAACAGGAGGGAAATATGCATAAAAAAGGATTTTTAGAAAAATTAAAAAATGTTGGACCGGGAGCAATTGTTGCAGCTGCGATTGTTGGACCTGGGACAATTGCTACAGCATCACAAACTGGTGCAGAATTTGGCTATGCTCTTATATGGGCTGTTGTCTTTTCCATTATTGCAACAATGTTCTTACAAGAGATGTCTACCAGACTAGGTGTCGTATCACGTATCGATTTAGGTACTGCCTTTCGTCGGCAGTTCACAAACCCAGTATTAAAGACGGTAATCATTGTACTAATTATTTCAGCTGTTACCATTGGTAATGCCGCATATGAAGCAGGTAATATTACTGGTGGTGCGATTGGCTTAGCAACGATCACAAACATCCCCGTTAATATATGGGGAATAGTTGTAGGTCTTGTTTCTGGATTGCTTCTTTGGTTTGGAAATTATAAAACAATTGAAAGAATATTTGTTGTCCTAATACTAATAATAAGTCTAAGCTTTTTCCTAACAGCTATCGTAGTTAGGCCTGACTTAAGTGAGATGTTAACTGGTTTTGTACCAACAATTCCAGACGGGACAACATTACTTGTCGTTTCCTTAATCGGGACAACGATTGTACCGTACACCTTATTTTTACAGTCATCTACCGTACAGGAACGATGGAAAGATAAATCAGGATTAGGAGAAAGTCGTTTTGACATTATCTTCTCCCTTCTAATTGTTATGGTAATTACTGTTTCGATTATGGTATCTGCTGCTGTTGCTTTCCCATATGGTACAGGTATAAGTGATCCAACTGAAATGGCCGTACAATTAGAACCATTATTAGGTTCATGGGCTAAGTATGTATTTTCAATCGGGATATTTGCTGCGGGAGTAACATCTGCTATGACTGCACCATTAGCAGCTGCATATGCGACAACTGGTGTCCTTGGTTGGAGTAGTGATCTTAAATCTCGTGGATTCCGTTTTATTTGGATAACCATTTTAGCAATCGGAATTATATTTTCAGCAATTGGCTACAGTCCAATTGAACTTATATTATTCTCTCAATATGCAAATGGACTCATCTTACCTGTAATTGTTTTATTATTAATGTTCGTTATGAATAATAAACGTTTACTTGGCGAGAATACGAATCCATTATGGGTTAACATTGCTGGGTGGGCAATTTTTGCTGTTACGTTACTACTATCACTTAACTCTTTCGGGATATTGTAAAGTAAAAAAGCAAAAAGTAGCAGGGTAATCTAGGTACCCTGCTACTTTTTTTCAGTTAGTATCTACATTTCATTTCTCACAACATTTCTCTTACTCAAAGTTATCGAGCAATGCACGTACTTCATCTGTTGTCTCTGTACTCATCAATTCATTTCTTAATTCACTTGCTCCTCGAAACCCTTTTACATATATCTTAAAAAAGCGACGAAGCGGTTTGAATTGTCGGGGTTCTATTTTTGAATATTTGTCAAAAAGATCCAGCTGCAATCTCAAGAGATCAAGCAATTCCTCACTACTGTGTTCTTTTGGCTCTTTTTCAAAGGCAAATGGATTTTTAAAAATACCACGACCAATCATAACCCCATCAACACCATATTTATTAACAAGCTCCATGCCAGTTTGCCTATCAGGGATGTCTCCATTGATTGTAAGAAGTGTATCTGGTGCCACTTGATCACGTAGTTTTTTTATCTCTGGAATCACTTCCCAATGCGCATCGACTTTACTCATTTCCTTTCTTGTACGCAGATGAATGGAAAGGTTAGCAATGTCTTGCTTCAATATATGTGTCAGCCAATCACGCCATTCGTCTACATCCGTGTAACCGAGTCTTGTCTTCACACTTACGGGCAGTCCTCCTGCTTTTGCTGCTTCGATCAATTCAGCTGCTACTTCAGGATAACGAATTAGACCCGCGCCCTTCCCTTTTGATGCTACATTAGGTACAGGGCATCCCATATTAATATCCACACCTTTAAATCCTTCTTCTGCCATACCAATACTCATTTCACGAAAATATTCAGGCTTATCCCCCCATATATGAGCCACAATTGGTTGTTCATCTTCTGTAAAAGTCAAACGTCCACGCACACTTTGCTTTCCTTCTGGGTGACAATAACTCACTGTATTTGTAAACTCTGTGAAAAACACATCAGGTCTAGCTGCTTCGCTCACGACATGACGAAAGACAACATCCGTCACATCTTCCATTGGTGCTAGTATAAAAAACGGTCGTGGTAGATCACGCCAAAAATTATCTGTCATATTTAAATTCAAATCCTCTCATGATGGGACCCTAGTTCAAATTCCTGTCCCAAAATTAAAAGTAAAAATATCTCCGTTACTTTTACACTTATATCATGCTTCAGTACTTTTTATCAAACTATAGTAAGTTTTGTCATTAAAAACGATTAAAAAACACAAAAAATCCCGGGTTATTATTGAAAAACCCGAGAAATATTGTCAAACCTCAAAATAAAAATACTCACTTTAAATTATTTTGTATTTGTAAATCCACCATCAATACGAATAACTTCTCCATTGATGTATTGTGCTTTAGAAGTTAATAGGAATGTTACAAGTTCAGCTACTTCTTCAGGTGTACCTAAACGTTTTTGTGGTATACCGCTTGTTGCATTAGCTTTCATTTCAGGATTATCTTCATAAAACTTTTTAACCATTGGTGTTTCAGTTGGCCCTGGAGCAATCGCATTTACACGTAATCCGTCTTTCGCATACTCGGCAACCATACTCTTCGTTAAACCAACAATGCCATGTTTTGTAGCTGAATAAGTCACCACAGAGTCTTGTCCTATCACACCAGCACTGGAAGCTGTATTAACAATAGAACCTCCACCATTTTTTAACATTACTTATGAAACATAACGGACACCGTATAAAGCTCCAAGCAAGTTAATACCAACGATTTGGTCAATTTCTTCTACTTTCGTATTCAAGAAGAATTGCCCACTACCAGAGATCCCCGCATTATTAAAGAAATAATCGATTGTACCAAAGTGTTCAACTGTTTTATCAACATAATTCTTCACTTCTTCTGCTTTTGATACATCGGCTTTAATGAAAATAGCATCTGCTCCCGATTTTTTCACCATTTCTACCGTTTCGTTTCCGCCTTTTTCGCTAACATCGACTACAGCAATGTTAACTCCCTTTTCTGCTAATTGAACTGCAGTAGCTTGTCCTAAGCCACTTCCAGCACCTGTAATAATAGCAACTTTATTCATGTAAAATGCCTCCCATGATGTTATTTAAGAATAAAACCCTTCTTTTACATTATATACCTTAAAGTTACAAATCAAAAAAAATCCGTATTAATCTATTTCTTATCTATTTTCACACTGTTCCCCAAACGATTCGATTATCATACCTTTTTCCATGATTCTACAAATTGCTCTATTTAGATCCTAAGAACGAGGTGATCCAATCTTTTTCATTTATCATATCTTTTCTGTAAGAAATATTGATTAAATCCCTTTGGATGATTTTCAATCGTACCGAAAACTTCATATCCATTTTTTTTATAAAATTCAGGAGCTTGGAAGCTAAACGTATCTAAATGTATAAGTCGACATGCTTTGTCTTGTGCGAAGTCTTCCATTTTCCTTAGCAATTTACTTCCATAACCCTCATTTCTAACACTTTCATCTACCCATAAGAAATCAACGTGCAAGCTATGCCAATACATATTGCCTGTAATTCCACCTACTATTCTTCCTTCAACATCTTTCAAAACAAAACTAATAGCTTCATTGGGAGTTTTAAGCTCATCAGGAAGTTGTTCCATATTATACTCGATTAATTTCTTCCTGATAAATTCACTATCATCTTTTTTCCACTGCTGAATTATCTCCATTTCTTCATCCCCTTTGCTTTTATTTGTACACCTTTAATAACGAAGTTTCAGAAGCATTTTTTTAATGTCTTCATCTTCCATCACAATATTATGATAGCGCTCCGTGATTTTAGTTAGAACAACATCATGATAGAAAAATTCCGTAAAAAACTTTACGAGTGGTGGCGATTGTGTCCGAATGGCTTGCCAACTTCCCTCTTCCATTCCCGCAAATAACATTTCACGATCATCAACAATCAAAATTCTGCCTCGTTCTAGCATATTATGGCTTTGATTAGGAATCAGCGTGTAAACCGTTGGGATAATGGTATTAATTTTTCCAATTACGTGAATAACCACTTCCAAACCACCCTGATATTTTTTTTCAAGTAAAGGCAAGTAATTTTGTAAATCATCTGCCCATGCGGAGATAAAAATTGATTTTGTCGCTTCCTTTGACAATTCCTTTATTACAGAGGTGATTGATTGATTATCTTTTAATGTCCAAACTCGATCATCCACTTCCACTTCCTCTACTTCTATTTTCCTCAGTTCTTCTATATTTAGCTCAAAATCTGTTTTTAATTTCTCAATCAACATCTCCATCGGCAGTGCCGTGTATTGGCGCTTCTTCTCAACAGTCGCCTCTAACACAATACCCCTAACTACAAGTCTATTTAAAACCTCATAGACTTTTGAACGAGGAACGCCAGACCGCTTTACAATAGCTGTTGCATCAAGAGCCTGATTAATCGTAATAAGCGATGTATACACTTGACTTTCATATTGTGTAAAACCAAATTGTTGAAGCATTGAATCCCCTCATTTGTAAATTGATATAGTCTCTTCACTTAGCATAACCAAACTATATGTTTATTTCCACTTGTTTTTCTAAATGCAAAATGTTATTCTGATAAACGTTACCCTTTTAGTGGTAACTATACATTATTAATAATGAGGTGTTTTATGGATAAGCGTGTGTACCTACTGACAATTGTTTCTTTTGTTGTTGGTTTAGTAGAATTAATTTTAGGGGGTATTCTCCACTTAGTTGCCCACGATCTCAATGTCTCACTTGGAAAAGTAGGCATGTTAATTTCAATTTTTTCCTTTGCGTATGCCATTTCTGGCCCAATTCTTTTATCGATAACTTCTAAGGTAGAAAGGAAAAAGCTCATCCTATT
Source organism: Oceanobacillus bengalensis (assembly GCF_003628445.1). Lineage (GTDB taxonomy): Bacteria > Bacillota > Bacilli > Bacillales > Amphibacillaceae > Oceanobacillus > Oceanobacillus bengalensis. The sequence goes on along the minus strand of NZ_RBZO01000032.1, from coordinate 33,103 downwards.
CACATTGCTCGTGTTTCTTTTTGCGAACGTTTTAGCCATGCTAAGTCCAGGCTATACGATTCTTTTACTTGCTCGAGTGTTATCGGGGATGAGCGCATCATTACTTATTTCATTATGTGTGACTATTGCATCAAATATTGTATCGGAATCCTATCGTGCTCGGGCAATTGGAGTCGTATTTATGGGAGTAACTGCATCACTAGTACTTGGTGTCCCGTTGGGTTTAGTGCTCGGTAATGTCTTTGGCTGGCGTGCTCCATTCTTACTAATCGTTATTCTTACCGTTCTGTCCATTACTTGCATCTATTTCTTCATGGGCAAAATGGAGCCTAAACCAGGCATTCCATTAAAAGAACAGTTGCGGTCATTGAAAAGTAGAAAAATTATATTGATACAGCTAACGTCCCTTTTATTCCTATCAGGACATTTAACGCTATATGCTTATCTCACACCGTACTTGCAAACGACTTTTGGACTAGAAGGAAATTGGATTAGCATCATCTTATTATTGTTTGGAGTAGCAGCAATCATCGGCGGCGGTTTTGGAGGATTCTTATCGGATCGCTTCGGTCCGCAAAAAACAATAATTGGGGTAATCATTATTTTCACAATATCGATTTCTTCCATTCCATTTACGTTAGACTTTTTCCCTGCATTTATCATTGTTATGATGATTTGGAGTATGCTGAGCTGGGCAGTCACACCAGCCATACAAAGCTACCTAATCGACTCTGCACCAGAAACTTCTGATATTCAACAGAGCATAAATAATTCCGCACAGCATTTTGGAATTGCATTTGGTTCTATGATCGGCGGAGTTGTCATTGAGCGTGCTGGTATCGAGATGAATCCCATAGTTGGTGGGGTATTTGCATTATTTGCCCTTTTTGTTGTGTCTTTATCCATGGTTAATAGAAAAGAATCTCGAAAAAACATTAACAGTGCTAATATTGCAAAATAAGTTAAATAAACAATTAGAAATGTGAAAATCGCAGTGGTTGATTGCGCTGGTAGGAAATTAACAGGAAGATTTAAGAAAGACTGAATTACGAGGGGCTTATTTTACAGCTAAGAAGGTGGGGTATTTAATCGCTCTGATTAGCGAGTCTCCTCCCTTATAGGGGGATTGCACAAATCGTAACAGACTGATCTGGATGACTATACCCTTTCACCTCCACTTTGCTTCTATCTATATATCTCCTATTGACTACAACTACACTCATATTCATTAAATTTATATTCTCTATACAATCTGAACGCTTTAAAGTCACTTGTATCTGATACATAAACCTTTATTAAGGGGGCAACATCCATTTTCGCGAATTCCCTTATTTGCTTATCTATATCTATAGACATATCTAAAGGATATTCATTCAAATCTTCATATAGATTATTATGATTGCAAACATCATACGTCACTGCAATATAATTTCGTGTCATCCTATCACCCCAAAATTCAAATAAACGCTATTAAGTCCCTCTTGGATTACTTTTTAGAATGTTTATACTTTAATCGCTTTATAAACAATGTAAACCAGTAGGATATAAAGACTACTGCAAGGTCAACAAGGAATATATGGAAATTATTTGCTCCCTTATGAAACTCTAGTAAGCCCATCCATTCTTCTATCATTGCAAAACCAAATGCAAATACTGCACTTAACAGAATGGAATACATATAAAAATTCCTCTTATGTTTTGTTGTATACTGATATAAAAGCAAAAATCCCACAGGAAGTACGGATGCCGTTATATTCAAAGAATATGGCAGAGTAGGTAAAAGAAAGTATGTATGATTCATGAAATTCATTCTTTCAAGAAACATACTGGCGTAAGTCCATAAGATATGTACCGTATAGCCAAAGAAAAGGACTTCAAATATCCTATCTCGATCAACTGTAAAGAAAAGTAAAACCAATGGAAGAACAAAAAACAGCAAAGTTACCCAAAACTGCCATGTACCAATATTGGAATAAGTATTCCAATAGGCTGATATTAGCTCATTAAATTGCTCTGTTTTCACATAAATTTCATCCCAATATTCTCTATAATCCACAAAATGGCCTCCTAATATATTTAGTCTTATTTTGTGGATAAATGATTAATTTATGTAGCTTTATTTAGGAAGGAGATTAAAGCAACAGTAGTGTAAAATTAGCAAGAAAAATTCACTATATCACTACAACCTTATAATTTAAACAGTCTTACCAGTTCATTTAGTTCCTCTGCCAACTTTGCAAGATGCTCAGAACTTCCTGCTACTTCTTCCATCGAGCCACTAGTTTGCTGTGCAGATGCTGCTGTTTGTTCCACACCTGCCGCTGCTTCTTCAGAAACAGAAGCTATTTCTTCGACAGAACTACTCATCTCTTGACTACCTGCCGCAATTTCAGAGAGATTCTCAGATACGAAACGAATGCTTTGTACCATCTCTGTAACGGCTGAACTAATTTCATTAAATGTTTCACCTGTTGTTTCAATTCGAGATGTTCCTAGTTCTACTTCAGAATATCCATTTTTTAGTGAGTCAACTACAATACTAGATCCAGTTTGTATATTATTAACAATTCCAGTAATTTCGTTAATGGATGAAGCAACCTGCTCAGCTAATTTCCTTACTTCATCTGCAACAACAGCAAAGCCTTTCCCATGTTCACCTGCTCTTGCGGCTTCAATTGCCGCATTTAGAGCCAAAAGATTTGTCTGATCTGCAACATTTTTTATAACAGAGACAAGTGTAGAAATTTCCTGTGAATGTTTATCTAAACTTTGCACTTTCTCTACAGCATCTTTAACTATATGATTTATCTTATTCATTTGTTCGGTTGAGGAGTTCATTAGTTGACTTCCCTTAGTTGTCATCTCTAATACTTTTCCTGAATTCTCTTGAATACGTTCCCCATTTTCATTTGCTTCTTCAACTCTATTAGCAAATGTTCCCATAATAGTTGTCAATTCACTTGCACTATTGGCCTGTGTTTCAGACCCTGTTGCTAGTTCCTCCATTGTGGTTGCAACCTGTTCTGTTCCAGCTTTCACCTCGCTAGCTGCCTGGGTTAGCTCTTCACTTTGACTTGAGACAGATTCTGATACTTCAGCAATTCTACTTAGAAGGTTTCTATTATTGTCACTCATTGTATTCGTTGCTTTAGCAAGTTGTGCTATCTCATCTTCAGCTTCGGTTTTTAACAGTTCTTTACTTAAATCACCTTTTGCCAAATCATTCATTCGTTTCATAATTGCCAAAATAGGATTTGTAAGAGACTTTGTAGTTTTAAAAGCAATAACAATACCAATTATTAAAACTAAACCGGAAATGATTAAAATAAAAATAACGGTTGATTTACCATACGAAACAATTTCTTCGCCTTGTTCCTTCAAGTTATCCTCTCTACTTGAAGACAATTTTTCACTACTATTCATTATTTCATCGGAAAGTGACATGGATTCTAATAATATTTCTTTAGCCTTTTCACTGTTACCAAATTCATATTCGTTTATTGAGTCGATTACTAAATCTTCCCATTTTGCTTTTTTGTCTAATAGAGATTTTATATTTTCTGAATCACTTCTACTCAACATTTCCTTTTCTATTTCTTCACCTTTTTCCATATTAGCCTCTAATCGTTCCTTTATCTCCTTATCATCATATAGAAAATAACCACGAACCATTGATAAACTCTGCGACATATTATAAGTAAAATTTTCATCAATAATTAGTAATGGCACTTCTTTTTCAATAATTTCTTTTGTATTATTATTCAATTTGTCAATAGCTAGATAGCTTAACGTACTTAATATAAATGTTAATACGATAAGTAATCCAAAACCAAACATTATTCTTGTACTAATTCTTTTAAATTTTAATAGTCTTTTCATGCTAGTCCTCTCCTGTCAGTTAAAATATTGAAATAAATAGGTATGTATTGACCCCCTAAATTTATAATTCCTTTTATAAAATCAGACTGTTCTGATGCACATCAATCTCAAACATTTGACCTCTTAGCTTAAGAATTAAATTTTTTAACATTCTGTATTTGTTCTCCTCCCTAGCAAGATTCCAACTTTTATGTTCGAACACTAATATCATCGGTAAATTACATCGATTTGTTAGCAAATTGAGGGATTTATAACTGTCAAAATTATGTAAAAACATTCTCCAGAATTATTGTCAGACTTGAACAAATTTAATATTCCCATTAAACCCTTGCAGTTCTTGACCTTTCCAACTTTTCTCTTCTTCCTAGATGAGCAAGTCTAGGGGAGGCATGAAAAGACCCCGAATTCGCAAATGATTATTTTAGCGAAATCAGGGTTGGATTAGCAAATGTTTATTTTAACAGCCAAGGGTTATTTTAGTTAGACAATTTTCTCTCCAACAATACGACCGTCTCCACATGGCTCGAGAGGACAGAATGAATGTCATTTGAGTATGCCCATTCTCGGAAACATATCCACTGAGTTTTTGGCACTATCGGTAGACGGGAACATATCCACTATATCCGTAACAAAACACATTATGCTCATAAATTCATCGACAAATTGGAATTTATCTAAAGAATTTCCTTTCCAATCTTTCGTAATGTCATCACATTGTAAATGTAAGAATATGTAGTTTGATTTTCATTTCAGCCTAACAACACATCTACGGTTTTGCCGAATTTTCCTTTATCAAATGAATATTACATAATCAGTATTTCTTTTACTTCAAATATTGTATAGCAAGTGCAATTAGTGATAAACAACGATTGAAAAGATAGTCGTAATAACGGACATCAGTTATATCAATCCTATTAGTTTCATGATGCCGTATACGATATTTATTTCCAATATCCGTCAACATCTTAAATTCATTATTAAACAAATCGGCAAAATCATCATTTCCTTTTGCCATATCATTTACTATTTTTTCTGATGAATGTTTCTTATCTAATGTTGTATAGTAAGTTTTTAGACGTTCTAACGCATCCCATATCTTTTCCACTGAATCTTGTCGTGCTGTAGGATTTGGTGTCTTATATAATGCAACAGCATCTTTCAACAACTCTCTTGTGCCTACCTCATGTACTGCTGCTAAATTATTTTCAATTTCCGTTGTAAGTGGACTGTTCTCAACAATTCTTTCTATAATCTTTTCACCCGTTAGTTCATAAAGTAATCCCGACTCAGTAAATATTTCATTTATTGCCTCTTGGAAATTCTTAAATATATCTGAAGAATTAAGGCAGTCTATCGTTTGGTAGTTTCGGTATCTCTCATTATTCCATCGTTCAGAGATATCCTTAATATTTTGTGCAAAGAACTCAATAAGGTCTAAAAGTGCATACTGATCATATTCATCGTCATATGCCGGCGTGCAAATCCTATCATACTCATTCCGAAAAAGAGACGGGATTCTTATTTTAATTCTAGTTATAAATCCTTTTTCATCAAATGCAACATAGTCACTATCTGTAAAGTCATGGTGACAATTTAGAGTGAAAATATGTGTTAAGTTTTTTTGATATCTTTTACAGCAATCTAAAAATAATGAATACATATCTCTGTTAATAGAATATGTCTTTTCCAGTGGTGCTCTTATACCATGTCTTTCAGAATATAATTTCATAAGCCATCTCCTTAAATTCCAATTTATCATTTATTAAATAGGTAACTTTCATTTCGGCGATTTAATACATCTACACATATGGATCTAAAAGGAGTTTCTTTGTCCCTTTTTTATTTTCCTCATCAATAATTAATTCACAAGTCAATTTATCTATATCACTAAAATCCATATCTGGTTTAAACCCTTTATCTGGTTTTAACCAATGATTCATCATCAATCTGTCAAACGTTGCTTCACAACTTCTTCTAGGACATCTTCCTATTGTTGTTGTGAAAAAATTGGAATGGTATGAATAATGATGCGTATGAATAAAATCATCCCACGATTGGATAACCCCATCTTCATCACGCAAATCAACTATTTCTATTTCTTCAAGATTTCTATCTTTCACCGCACCCCATGCTTTTTTCAACATGGCTATAGCTTCAACATCACTTTTTGGTGCGCTATATCCAAAAATAGTAACCATATATGCTACCTCTAACGCATTATTCAATGATTTCCATGACTTTGATATAGCTGTATCACTAGAATAATCTTTATTCTTTATTGGAAATAAGAGTTTTGTTGGAGCAAGGGGTTCACCGCATCTACACGGCATCCCTACATTGCCCATGACATTATCCTCTACACAATATCCTACTGCGACATTTCCATGTAAAAAGGCTAACTGTGGCAAATTGGTAGTATAAGCCATAGCACGAGCATAAGCCTGCACTAATAGTGGATCCCAATTAAAGGTTGCAATTAAATCCTTTGAAGTTAGTCCCATAATCAAATAATCATACACCGTAGGACTATCAGGCAACTTGAAGTCTAACATGTAATCACGGATGACTTCCTCTAATTTTTGCTTGGCATCCATGCAATTGGGTTCTGCTTTACTACGCTCATCAAGCTCCATATAAATATCTTCTAAATTGTTAGAAGAAGTATGTAGTGTTATTTTTTCTAGTATATCTTTCAATCCAAGCTTTTCAATGAAACCATTCATTGCGGATATTTTCCTACCATACTTGTCACCATTTGGGATAGTGGCACAACTCGCACCTGCGCCCAGTATAACAACGTGTGGTCTACTTTTCATGTAATACTCATAATCATGCAAATCCTTTGCTGTTGGATAATCTTCCTCCATTCTCCATTCCATCCCCCTTAAGTTAAATTTCTATTATGTAATATTAACGACCCACGCTTAAGTCCTGCCAGATGAAATCGTATATGCCAAAAAAAGCAAGTAAAAAACAGTATGACTATTGGGAGTTCTTGAGTCAAAATTATACATTTAACTGACCTTCTGTTAGAATCATAGCTTTGATTTTGGCAACTTGATACTAGTGTTACCGCCAAGAATGCTTGCCCCTATACCAACAACCGTAAAGACAGCCACTGTACCTAATGAAATCATTTTCCAGTTGAATCCCTTGTTTTCTGTATCCTTACTTTCGGCCATTTTTGCAATTTCCATCATTTTTTCGATGTAATACTTTTTCTCCTCAAAAGGCAAATCATCTTTCGCTAGGCAACTCTTTAGGGCATCCATCACTTCATTGTATATGTCATAGCACTGCTTGCTACTCACTGAATTTTCATCCAGAGTTTTTTCCATGATCCCTTTATAATCTTTCAATACTTCCAAAGTCATTTTTGCAAACTCTGGGAATTGCTCTAATGCTTTCTTTGCAACTTCTGGGTCCATATTCTGCAACATAGTTGCAAAAGTCATAACTTTATCTTTTGTAATATAACGAAAGTCAGGAATATTCAACTGTTGTAATACTTCTTGCTCTGTTAATTGGTTGCTCATTATGTTATCCTCCTATCCCAATAAAGCACGAATTTTCTCTGTTAAAATAGCTTTTCGCATTTCATAGAATTCATCAAAATTCTCTAATTCCAAAGAAACACCATCCGGGATAATTGCCTCCTTGCAGAATTTTGCCTTTTGTTCATTATTCATATCATTATAATAATCTACCAGACGCATATCATTTTTACTGCCGTTAGCTCTCCCTTCGAGAAGTTGTAAATTCGAGAGTCTATTGCGGTTGCCTCTCCATCGTCTCCAATCTTCCATAGAAGCGGATATCGGCTTACTGCCATCAAATCTATCAAACGGATGGAGATGGTCTTGTTCATACTTGAAATTTTTATTTCTCCAATCAAGACTCAAATAGTATAAAGCCTCTCCTGCAACTCTGCTTCCTTTTTCTGCATTCAGAATATCTTCTATTTTGCCATCTGTTACTCTGAGGTCATTCATCTGCTCAAGCATATCAACCGTGATTTCCTGATCATTACTGTTGATGTTGCTCTTCATCTGCTGCAGTTTCCCTGTTGTGCCGGATTGGAAATAGGTGAACAGCACTGCTCTAACCAAGTAGGCACGGATACCCTCAAGATTGTTATTATAATCAGGATTGTAATAAATGAAATAGACGATTGGAAGTAGTACGTTCCAGCTACTAGAAAAGCGGCTGACCTCAATCTTCATGCCTTTCAGCACAATTTCCAAGGTCTTAAATGCTTTTTTGAAATCACTCCAGTTATTTTTAAGTTCCTCTGCTATCTGCTTACTAATATTAGATTTTACAACATCACCATAAAGCATAAGGGCAGAACGTATAATAAAATCGGATCCAAATCTGGCATAGGAATCAGTAAGCAGTTTCCCAAACTCAGTCTTAGCACTTGGCCAGTAAGCCTCAAGAATAGACATCGTTATTTCAGATTTACGGAGTGCTTTACCACCGCTGTTAAATCTTACGAACATTTCCAGAGCATCATCCTGCTTCATATCCTGAATTTCTGTATAGCGAATCAGCTTTTCCACAAATATTTTATTGTACTGCTTATTCAGAATTTCCCTTGCATACTCTTTGCTGTCTGCCAGAACATTAACTATGGCCGTCTCGATAGCTTGTGGTCTTGTTGTTTCATCCTTAAATTTCTTATCCAGGATGTTTTTAATTTCAAACTATGTCGGACTCAACTTGCCAACTTTCTCACTGAACTTGATATCATATTTTTTACTATTGTATTCCTCTTCATCAACAGTCAACTTATTCTTATTCAGTTCAATCAGTAATTTTGTAACCACCGTTATTATTTCTTCTTGCAAATTTTTGACGGATATATGCATTTCCCAAAAGGGAAAGGAACAGGGATGTTAATCTTTGTTGTCCATCAAGTACTGCTGTATCTGTAATCTTTACATCAATATTACTTAGTTCATAATTTACGCTATCCGCCTGTTTTCTACTATCAAAGGTTACCTCAGACAGGAAGTTGCAGAAGTATGTATCCCAAGTCACATTATCATCGTCCACATGCCAGAACAGGAATGTGGCAATTGGGTAATCAAGTAGAATAGAGTCCCACAACTTTTCTATCTGCTCCATACTCCAAACATACTGTCTTTGAAATGCTGGCATAACAAACTTGCCGTTTTTGATATTTTGCAATGCCTCGTATATCGTTATGCTATCATCAATCAGCTTACTAATCGTGATTCCTCCAAACTATACTTAGGTAGTTTTCCGTTGTTTCTACATAACATTGTTTCTATCAATATTTAATACGCACTTTGATACAATGTGCTTGTTTTACTGCTATCTGATTTTTTTAAATTACAATCTTGACATGATAATTGAATGTTACACACGTCATTTATTCCACCCTCATTTAATGATACAATATGGTCAAAATGTTTTTCATTATCTTCTAACAATGAATATAATCCCGTTAAATCCCTTTTACAGAAAACACAACAGCCCTTGTCCCTAAATAGTGTTGCACGCTTTACCCATTCTGGAATATACACCCTTTTTCTTGGGTTGTCCTCAAATGCAACAGCCTGCTGATTATTAAATCTTAGTAGGAAATCTCTGTTTTGAAACAAGATATATTCCACTTCAATGGCAATATCATAGATGACACTAGTAAACATCCCATCTTCATGTCTATTAAGGTATTCTATATATTCATTGTATGTTTCCAGAAAATCCTCATGGTCAATTTTAAAATCATTGCTCAAAGAAATATCTATCCCTCTATATTTTAGAATAGCTTGATTAATCCAAGAGATAGGATTAAACTCCACAATTTCTCCTGAATTTGCTATATAATTTGCCTGCTCATAAAAAACCCTATCAATAAGCCATGAACAATATTCCCTCAATACAGATACTTTCGGAAACTCTTCTGGCTCTATTTCAAACTGCTGTTCCATAAATTCAGCATTAGTGGTAACGTATTCAAACTTCCCCATACTTTCATTAGCAAGATGACAAAAATAGTACACATTAAAAAATTTCATATCTATAGTCATGATCGCTACACCTCTTCGTTATAAAAACTTGATTTGTATTTCATCAGTGTATTTTCAACCTCGTGCCAAATTGTTACCGTTTCACCGTCATCCTCAAATACTTTACCGTGGCTCTTAGGTCCATCCAACTTCATCTGTGAGTAATTATTCTTAAAAGTAGGCACATACAGCTCAGGGGTGTTTTCGTCACTGCATAAACGTTCCATCATATCTATGGTAGCATGACCTGTGGCAGCAACCGCTTTAAAATAAGCACGGATGATTTTGTGGTTATATTGATTCGGCTTTAAAGCCCATACCGGGATTCGTTGATTTGCTTTTCCGTAAAAATCCCTGTTTGCATCCTCATTCTGTCTTGTTTTTGGGTTATAGGCTTGTGATGCTTTTTCAAAAGTTTTTGCAATATACCAACGCATACAGCTTTCCACTGCGGTGTCTTGTGTTTCACTTGTTAAATTCAATGCGATGCAAAATTTCTCATACACATCTGCATCCACTGTAAAGGTAACGCTCTTATTCACCGTTTATACCTCCATAATTTACTCTATAAAAAAATCATATCACTAATTTGTATTTTGTAAATACTAATAAACTAATTTACATTGACTCATCGAAATAAATATGAAAACACCCTGCATTTCAGCAAGGTGTTAGACCCTAATAACATTTTCTTTTCAATTTCAATATCTCTACTAATGAACGACTTAAATTCCACCTCATAACTTAGCTCGTTTCACAAAATATATTTGTTTGGCATTTTTCTATCGAGTAATTCCCTTTTTTCATTTTCTGTTAATAGATCATCCGGGTGTTTACTAGAGTCTTGAATCCAATTCGCTTTATTCATAGCCCACTGATATTCATCTGTTGATTCATCTAATTCACTAGAAATATATTCTTTTATAATTTTTGAATAAAAATAGTTCATCGAATTATTCAGCAAATCCTGTGTTCTTTTATACTCATTTTCTTGCCGCTCTCTGAGTAATATCCGCTCCTTTTCTTCCTTTAGTCTTTTCTCTTCCGCTATTATATGAGCCTTTTCTTCTTCGTCAATGATTTGTGTCAGTGAAAAGATATAAATAAATACCTTTCTTAACAAATCTTCAACTGACATAGTTTTAGTTTGATTGATCACCTTTTCATTTCTACTCCAACGATACCAATAAGCTTTATACCCAACTTCAACATTAATCGTTCCTTTTGTTTCATATTCAAATGTATGATAAGTTGAATAATTTTTATCTTCTGGAGTAAGGTTTACTTTTTTACAAGGTAGCTTGAAATTTAATGTGAAAGTATACTTCTTAAATATTACCTCCGTTTCATCAAACTTACATATAATCTTTGCTCCAGCTTTTTCAAGTGCTTTAAATAAACTATCAATGAAAGGTAATACTTCAGGAAAGATTTCACCTGATGCGGATTTAATTCTTAGTCTATCTTCCCTGTAAGATTTTGTTTTTTTACGGTATTTTAATATTTCCTTATGTGGCTTAGTAGATAAATTTTCATTAATTTTTAATGAATTATAAATAACAGTCAAATTTTTTTGTTCAGATTCTAAATAAGAAAAATAATGAAGTTCTTTCATTTCAATTGGTAAATTCTGAGCATTAACCTTTGTAATTTCATTATCACCTTTATTACTATCAGTTGTAATGATTTTTTTTGGTGCAGTGGTCACACGTTGTTTCTTCGCTTTTTCAATAGAAACTATACGGTTATCTTCTGACCTTGGTAACGGTGGTTGAACTGGTTTTTCATTTCCCATATGTAACTTGCTCCAATAGGAGGCTGTTGGTAGTGGTATGTCATTATTAACACACGCTTTTTTTAATTTATTATAAGGTGCGTTTAAATCATTTGCTGTTTTTGTTATTCCTATTGACCAGAGCCTATCATATAAATCTTTTCTAGAGATTGATATCATCCTTACACGCTCCTCAGCATTTACTCCATTTTATATCTCCAGTAATTTTCAGTCAATTTAACACAAAATAAGCCCATGCCTTAATTGACATGAGCACGTAAATACTATAATTTATATTAATTTTTTGATTGCAATTCCCGACTTAAATTCAATTGTTAATTTCCTACCATGAATCGTTATCTTTTCAATCAACCTTCTAACAAGCAAGTCATCATATACTTCAATCTGCTGCGGTTGCTCTATTGAAAACTTTGTCATTTCTTCGACCCGTTGTCGCATTCCCTCACGTTCTGCATTTTTCAATAAGACATCTTGTTTCAATTCCCGCAGTCTATAAATCTCTTCTGCCACTTCATCATAATCTGCTTTTGAGTTAGCAAGTCTGAGCAGTTCCATTTGTAGTTCTTTTAGCTTTTCATCAATGTCAGCTGTGGGTTTATCTGCATTTTCATTTAAAACTGTTTCAATATTTTCTACCAATATACTTAAATAACTATCTTTACTGCCCAGCACTTCATTTATTGCTAGTACAATTGCATTTTGCAAATCATCTTCTCTGATGGTTTCTGCATTACATAGATGTGTTTTTCTCTCCAATCTGCTAACGCATCTCCAAACAATTGATCTGTAACCTCTGTTGTTCCAATGCACCCTTCGAAAAACATCTTCACATTCCGCACAAAACACAATGCTCGATAATGCGTATTTACTGCTATACACTCGTTTCTTTCCAGTTTTTCCGTTTCTAATATTTGACAGTAAAGCTATTGCATAAAAAGTAAAAGATATATTTCCTTTTATTTACCTTTGCCATTTTCCACGCAAGTTGCTCAAATGTCATAGCTTCCCCCCCTAAAACCATTTTGAAAACTGTATTTTAGTACTATTGTAACAAACAAATGGTGTTAATTGGTATTTCCCAAATGGGTATTAAGGTAAAATTGATGATTTATTTTGGTATAATTTTTAAGTAGATTACCTTTAATGGAATAATGAGATTGGGGAGTTAGTAAAATGGAATCCGACATTGTAACTGAGTTGGTAGCGATAATGGAGAGAAGAAAAAGCCCCGAAGAACTCTGGATTTATATTGTGTGGAAAACAACTGAATAGCAATTGGATGTCCACCGGACCCCGAACCCCAGTACTGACAAGGGATTGGGAGGTTGTTGAACAAAGGAAAAAGACTGAATCCTTATAGATCCAGCCTGAATTCTTATTGATTTTTGATTGGCAAAACCGATTGGTTAACAATTGAAAACCATCGGGATACATATTCGTTTTCCCGTTCTTCTCTCCGTTCTCTTCCCGCTTAGAAACCAACTTAGTTCCAACACAGGGAAGAACAAAGTTACGTGGGGAAGAAGCGAGTTATAGGGAGATACTTGCTTAGTCTAGCCCTGGAGCGTTTTTTTATCAACATGGCTTTGATAATTATGAAAATCTTGTAGAGCAAGGGAAAACAGAAGAGAAATGATGTAACGAAGGCCCTAGGTCTTCGTTATTTTATTTGTAGTGTGGTTCCACTCCCTATAAGGTTACAGACAGCAAAACGGAAATATTGTACGTTAAGACTGAAACCATTGATATAAAAGGAATGTTCCAATAACGACCGTTTATGGTCCAACTTCATTTTGAAATAAAATGATACAAAATAGTAGCACCAAAATGTGTTCCAAAATCAAAGTGTCAGTAAAAACCTTTTTGAAACTTTCTTAACGTACAGAAATAGCCTTTTTTTCACTTCAAAACTTGCTTAGGTACATAATTATAAGTTTCGTGCTCTCTTCGCAGCTTCATTAGCCTTGATTTGCTTTGAATCTGCCCTATTAAGTCTGCTTTTAAAATGAGGCGATTTGATATTATATTGAGCTTGTTTTTCTGCATGTTTATAAGCGTAATCAGCTTCTTTTTGCAATTGTCTTGCTTTCCATTCTGATTTCTTTTTTAATTCCTCTCTACTATTCGAATTGTTTGAAACTCCGCCAGAAGCTCCCCCACTAGAATGATAACTACCTCCACCAGAAGAAGAACGGCCACCACCATCAGAAAATAAACTTGCGATAATAAATGCGAGATATACTACACCAGCCCCTAAAAGGGATACAGCTTTCCATAGCAATTTGATCAATTTTAGCAGGAATACTATGACCTTATATGTAGTCAATCTTGGGAAAAACCTGTCTCTTGTTTTGACCAACACTATTACAATCAATAAACTAAGTAATGCTGCGGGAATCACAAGTATGAGACCCGTGGCACCAAATGAATAGTTGTATGTATAAATTGTTTCATTATTAGCATTCAACAGTTTGGTTAACTCTTTATCTGCAATGTTATTAAAAATGGTAGCAAAAATCCAAGTATATACTATAAAGTGTAACGTCTTACCATTTCCAAATTTCTTCCATATCCGTGATTCATATATGCTATTCATACGTTACCTCCTAATTTGCTTCATATTTTACCAGAAACTTCAATCGAAGACCTTTCTATAGTACCATATTTATCCACTTGTAACGCATTAAAAAATTCTACGCATCAAATGTTTCCGCTACACGCTATGGTCCCGATACTATCCTCTATTGCTCAATTAACATAACCCGTATAATGTTGCACATTGTAACCGCACCCAACTTTCAGGTGTTGCAAAGACTTCTTCTTTTGTAGTGCGGCTTCAAAAAAAGCCCAATATAACTATTTCCAGTCGCTATGCGTTGCTGGATTGCCTATTCTTCCCCGCCTTATTTTCATGTTTTTTCTAAAGAGATCCCCCCTACCTTCCATGGTTCCTTTTTTCTATTCTGTATTCTTTCGAACTGTAGAGAAAAAGAGGTTAAATCACTATTGGCCCCGTTGAACCAAGTCCCTACAGAGGTTTATTCTTTGGTTCGATAAGTTTCGTTTGATAAACCGTTGGCAATATTCTTTACTTTTATTCAGCAATTTCCCCAAGAAATGGCATGCCCAAGGGTGAATTGCATCTAAAACAAAATTCCCACAACCCCTTGACACAGAACTAACTCTAACATATATTATATATAATAATTGGTACTAAATACATACTTACTAAAATACAATACTTGGTACTAACTCTAAATAATGAATTAGTACTCACCGAGGAAAGGGGGATAGAATGAAAAAAGTTATTGATGGTGCGGTGTATAACACACAAACGGCTAAAAAAATCTGTGAACAACTAACGAACGAAGCTAATCATGAAAAAGGAGTTTATGTAAAACAATTAAAACAGCTTTATAAAACAAAAAGCGGAAAATATTTCTTTTTCATTAAAAATGAATTTCCTGCTTACGTTGATGTGAACGATGATGACTTAAATCCAAAATTCGAACTCACGGATGTGGAAGAAAAGAAAATCATACCAGTCTCTTATGAATTAGCTGTTCAATTCGCAAGTGAAATGATTACTTCTAACCCAGAATCAAAAAAAGTCGTAGGTAAGTTTTTTCCCGAACTCATCCGGAATGAAATGGACGAAAATAAAAAAATCCAAAAAAAGATTTATATCTCTGAAAAAGCGAATTGGTATTTAGAAATGATGCTAACAGAAAGCAAATATACAAACAGCAGCTTTATTGAGAATCTAATCGTTGACAAATATCGAAGCCTTTATAAAAAAGGGATGATGCAAGGGGATCCATATTTCGAAATGGAAGATGATTAAATATCTATGTAGGGAGAGATTCATATGAAAACAACAGTTAAAGATTTTATTTTGGATAACTTAACAGATAAAAATTTTGAAAAGCTAGTCAACACGTTAATTATAGAAAAAGCAAGGTTTTATCATGGCGGCTTTGATGATGAATTAATTGATACCGTAGAAAATTACTTAAGTAAACAAAACCCTAGTTACCCGAAAGGCAATACATTCGAAATACTAAATGAGATTAAGAAAGTTTCTACGGTTTATAAATCTAACTACAAAGATTTCCTTCTAATTGAAGAGTTGCAGGATTTGGAGGCATTGAATGACACATCGACATCATGGATGCCATCGCCGGAAAATACTCCAGAAGAGAATCCGAAAAAGGTGAAATATACAACGAGAGAGGAAACCGAGAACTCCACCGCTGAACCACTTGAAATGGAATTTGATCTTTCTGAAGCAGCGACTGATGATTTTTTAAGTGATGATTTCCTGGAAATGTCAGATGATGTACTGGAGACATCAGATGATGAAACACAAAAAGACAATTCAGAATATACTTTCATACAGGATATAAACATTGCTTTAATACCTAATGGATACGTGGGGTATGAGGATAGATTACATGAAATGAATATGGAGAACTATAAAGAATTTCTTCACGAGGAAAAAATTCAAACGGCTCTAGCACTGGCTAACTTTATCTATGAAGTGTTGCATTATTCAAATGAAAGCAAATTGGAAAATAATTTTGAGGAATTTTCTAATGAAACATCACATGTGAAAATAACGAATGATCATGAATACATAGACAGTTACGGAGTACAATTTCTCCTTGACAATAGATCACGGTATGTATCTGATAAAATGAAGAAAGCATTTTATAATATGAGCCGAAGTTTAATTATTGAAGAGGAATTATCCTATTATAATGACTCATTTTTTGAGTTTTCAATACTACCACCTAAATTTTTGGAGTACGAGGAATTAATAGAAGACCTAGAAATGGAACCGACTTATATCCTGGCCCCATTCACATTCTATCTGAATGAAGAATTATTCGTTCCAAAGGTTTCGGACAACGTTCTGAATGATATTCTTAGTCAATTAATCCACGTGCTTACCTTTCAAGGATTTACAAAAGAAGAACAAATAAGTAACATTAAATATTTTAATAGAGTATATGAACATAGGATCGTGTAACAAAAGCAGAGGATTTTTGACATAAGGATAAAAAAGTAGGAGTGACATTATGACTGCTCAAATTGTAGTAATGAATACAGGTGGGATCGCTTTGGCTTCGGACAGTGCGGTTACAATAAGAGGAAAAAAAGTATACAATTCAGCAGACAAGTTATTTGGTTTCACGGATGATCATACAATCGGAGTCATGATCCAATATTATTTCTTATTTCTATACCTGTACTTAATAAAAACGGACTGCTGGAATATATAGAGAAATAACATTTCTTACATATACTAAATCGTTATTTGTTAGTGTGTTCTAATAAAACAAACTTTAAAAGTCGAATCAGTAGGGTGGTGTTTGTAATGGCGAAGAAAACAACGCTGGAATGAAATAGGCCTGCTCGCAATCTTGCAGACCAAGATAGGCATATCAATAGTGCAAATAAGGAAATTGTTTTTGTTGATCTGATTACAATTACTATGTAAAATATATATTACTGTTTGTATCGCAAATGGTAAAATTATCCTGATAAAAGTCACCTAGGGGGAGATACCATGAATAAGCACAAAGGTCTAATTATGTTTTTGATGTTAAGTTTTGTATTAGTTTTAGCAGCTTGTGGAGACGAGGAGAAAGCCGAACAAACAGCCGGGGATAATCCACGAAACCATACAGCAGACGATTTTATGCCGTTAAGTGAAGGATTTGAAGAGTACCCTGTTTGGATTGAAACGGATGAAGACCCTGTTCGAGATTCAGTAATTAATAATATATACGTATTTAAAAAGGGCAAAGTAACGATGTATAACTTGGATGACGGTGATATAGGTGCAAGTGGAGTTGTAATCGAAGATATACTAGATATGTCTGATGATGAACTCATAGAATTTGCCCGTGAAACATCTAATAAGTTATATGACGATTACGAAAAGGAAGTTAAAGATAAAAAACTTTTTGATGTAGAAACGTATAATGAAGCCCAGAAGGAGTTTCATTGGGTTCTTGAAGATTTCTTTGGAAAAGACTACAAAGAATTCTCTGAGGCCTATTTTAAAGACCAAAAACCAATGACTGAAAATATTTATTACAACGTTGAAGGAGAAAGGCTCGAACAATCGTCAAGAAAATATACTCTTGATATAAAGATAGATGATTTAGGACAAAATACTGAAAAAATGGATCTTATCATACCAAACGCAACTTCTAAATTAGTGAATAATTCTGGTTCCAGTAGTTTGGGTGATTATATTAATTTCTTATTTTTTAATAAAGATACAATTCTTTTAAAAATGGACAACAAGGAAGGTTTTATTGAGCAAAAAGAAGGCTTCATTGAGCAACTTAAACAACACGGGAGTTTTGTAAAAAAGGATGGTTTTGAGCTATACCATCCACAAAACTTTGTACCTAATCCATTTGTTTGGGAAGAAGCAGACAAAGAACTCTCTATTGATGGAGTGAGCTTTAACCAAAAGGTTTTCGATACAACTTTTTCAGGTATAAAAACAGGTAGTGGAAGTATCTTAACCCGTGTAGATGATTCATTTGTTGGTTTTAGATTAGATGATCCAGATACCGATAAAGAAAATGTTACAATCGAAGGGAAATAAAAAGAAAGCATTGTTACATATCCATATAATCTATAACACTAACAGAACGTCATATTGGCGTTCTTTTTTATGCAATAATTCTTGTATAAAGTGTAATAAAAGAGTTAAAAGAATCAGGAGAAAAGAATGGAAATGTAACAGATGTGCCCGAATAATAAACAATTGATTTCTCCCACCCCTCAAACCCGCATTCCACCGTTTCCGTTAAAATAAAGTTTTGCTACGGAACCACCTTTTTGAAGGTTTTTCGGATCAAAAATGACCGTTTTTCGGACCTTTTTCCACCTGTTTTTTCACCTTTTTTTCGAAGTTGGAAAATAGTTTTGGGAATGGAAGAAAGAGAAAAACGAGAAAAGATTATTGAAAAAAAGACGAATATATATTGAACAATGATTCTTTTTATTATTGTACCACAATCAGAATGGATTATTGAACAAATCCTGTAATGATAAGGGTTGTGGCGATAGTTAATTTATGAAAAATCTATTGAATAGATATTGAAATGTATTGAAAATAGACACAAAAAATCCCGGGTTCTTATTGGAAAAAACCCGAGAATTTATTGGATTCTGGATGGAAAAGCAAATGTTTATTATTACGGAATTGGCGTTGGACTATCAAATATTTATTTTGACGAGCAAGAGTTTAATCTAGTTAGACAAATTTTCTCTCCAACAATACGACCGTCTCCACATGTGGTGTCTGTGGGAACATATCTACTGGCTGCACTTCCATTGTCTGATAACCGCCATCTTCTAAAATCCTTAAATCTCGTGCTAATGTCGATGGATTGCAGGAAACATACACAATTCGCTTAGGTTCTGAATCAATCATTGCTTGTAAGAAGTCTACTTCACAACCTTTGCGTGGTGGATCGACGATAATAACATCAGCTTTAAGCCCCTCTGCCTTCCACTGTGGCATTACTTTTTCCGCCTCACCTACATAGAATTCAGCATTGGTAATACCATTTAATTCAGCATTCATCTTGGCATCACGAATTGCATCTGGCACAACTTCTATACCATACACTTTCTTGGCCTTCTGAGCTAAAAATAATGATATTGTTCCTATACCACAGTACGCATCGATGACGACATCATCTTTATCAATCTCAGCATATTCTAGCGCTTTTTCATAAAGTACTTTCGTCTGTACAGGGTTTACTTGATAAAAGGATTTGGCAGATATTGCAAATGTAATGTCACCAATCTTATCATGGATATATTCCTCGCCCCAAAGTACTTTTGTCTTTTCACCTAGGATAACACTTGTTCGCTTATTATTTACATTTTGTATAATAGATTTAATATGAGGGAATTTTGCCGTAAGTTCTTGTATCAGTACATCCTTATTTGTAAGTTTATCTGTTTTTGTTACCAATACGACCATCGTTTCATTTGTAACAAAACCTGTACGCACCATAATATGGCGTAATTCTCCACTGTGTTTTTCTTCATTATACGCTTTGATTCCAATTCTACCTGCGATTTGTCTCGTTGCTTTTACAATTTGATTAATCTCTTCGTTTTGAATACTGCACGAATCTAAGTTCTCTAGGATACGATGACTGCGCCTTTGATAAAACCCAGTTATAAGTTCGCCATTTTTTTCACCGACCGGAATTTGTACTTTATTGCGATAGTTAAATGGGTTGTCCATCCCAATTATTGGGTGTATTGGAACATGGTCAAGATGAGCAACTTTCTTCATGACATTTTTCACCTGATTTTGTTTCATTTCAAGCTGTAGCTTATAGCTCATATGTTGTAACTGACATCCCCCACAATGCACATGACATGTTGGTTCAATTCGTTCTGAACTTTTCTTTGTGAGTTCCAGTAATTTGCCGTATCCAAAGTTTTTATTTGCTTTTACTACCTTTACGACCCCTACTTCTCCGGGTAATGCATTCGGAACAAATAATGGATAACCATTAATTTTTGTAACCCCATTTCCTTCATGGGTCAAATCTTCAAATGAAAGTGTAAGCTCCTCATTCTTTTTTACAGGTATTATATGTTTTGCCATAGGTATCTTCCTTTTACAGTCATTATTGTGCCTATAATCTTACCATATCTTTTGTAGAAAAATCATTCCTTATTACCTTTTATAAGAATAAAGAAGACTGCATACTAATCAGTCTTCTTCGCAATACCATAATTTTATAAATTACTTAGCCAAATTCCTATAGCAGTTCCAGCATAGTTTCCGATAATATAACCCATCGTACCAACTAATAAGATTGGTCCAACTAGTTTTGACCAACCTTTTGAAATAGCCATCGCAGCGGCTGTCGTTGGGCCACCTATATTTGCATTACTTGATAGAATAATTTCTTCCAATGAAAACTTGAATAATTTCCCGAGAACAAAAGATATCAACATATTAATGGCAACCATAATCATTACAAAGACCAAAATTAGTGGAGCATGCTGAATAATAAGTGGAAGCGATGCTGGAACACCAATTACCACAAAGAAGATATAAATTAAGTAAGTTCCAATTTCCTGAGCACCATTAATATTATCAAAATAACGAGGAAATAAAGTTACAACTAACATAGTAATCGTTGTTAACATTAAGTAGTTATCTCCAAATATTCCATTCAACACATTTAGTAAAAAGTTAACATTCTCACCTGAAGGAATTAGATTATCGAAGACCTCTGCTATCTTAAAGGAGACTGCCACAATAACAAATGCGGTACCAACTGCAAGGGCAACGTCCTTTAAGGATACTTCCTTTCTATTCCAATAAGAGGATGCCATATTGTCGTTACTGTTTGTACCACGTTCCATTTCATCCATATATGGTGTGTTATATTTTTTTCTAAAGAAGCTGAGTGTTGGAATAAGAATTAATACAAGGAAATAGATTGCCATTAACAAATTATCTGCAACAACAGTAGCCGAAACAATTTCACCTGGGACTTCAAACTTAGCTGACATTGCAGCAAAGTTTACTCCTCCTCCAATATAGGAACCAGTCATCATTGCCGCTATTTTGTCAAGACCAGGAATGATGTCCTTCAATAAGAAAAATCCGATTATTGCACCTGCAACCGTTCCAATCGATCCTAACAAGAACATAACTAATAATCTTCCACTCTCGTTCCATATCTTTAAAATATTTGAACGGAATAACAAAAGTGGAATAGATAATGGCACGACATATGACCATACCGTATCATAAACAGGGGATGCTGTTGGAATAACATTTAGATTTGCCAAAATCATAGCACCGATTAATGCAATAATTGCTCCCGAAATTTTTGAAGCCCAGCTATATTTTTGTTCTAAATAAATACTCACAGCTGCCCATCCTGCTAAAATTGCCCATAGTATCCACGTATCATCTGGTTGGATAATAGAATAAATCATGTTTATCTCCCTCACTCCCTTAAAAAAAACAAATTTATCATAATACTCAATCTTTAACTAATCATATAATATTAACTACTATGTGTAAACGGCCAGCAAAAAGCCTTTATCATTTTTTTCAACTACCATAAATTAACTGAGCTGAGACCAAAAAAGCCTGATTTACTAAATCAGACTCTAGCATTATATATATTCTGCCGATGCTTCCTTTTGAACAAACTCCTCTGGCACCATGAAATCAATATGCTGCTGCAGATTAATGAATTCTCCTGGTAATAATCCACCATATTCCCCGTCAATATTCAGCTGCATCTTCTCTTCAGGGATAACTTTGATATGCTTCGCTTGCGTATAGATTATTTTATCATCGTCTAAGTGAGCTCCACGCAATGCCAGGGTTGCAATCCGAACAAACTCTGCTAAATTCACTTTGCGCAAAATCATTAAATCAAAGTAACCATCTTCCAGGTTTGCATCTGGTGCTAGTTTTTCAAAACCCCCAACCGAATTCGTGTTGGATATGAGGAAAATCATAATGTCTTCTTCAATCACATTCCCATCATACTCGATTCTTACCCTAGCTGGTTTTAAGGAAGGAAGCATCTCAATCCCTTTCACATAATAAGCCAACTGTCCGAGAACCGTTTTTAATTTGATCGGAACATCATACGTTAATTCAGTGAGTTTACCGCCACCAGCTATATTAATGAAATAATGCTCATTTACTTTTCCGATATCAAGTAACATAGAGTGACCGCTGGTAATTACATCGACAGCCTTCATTATATCACGTGGAATGTGCAGTGCCCTTGCAAAGTCATTGGTTGTTCCTGTTGGGATAATTCCAAGCTTCGGTCGGTTTTCCTGTTCCGCTAGTCCATGAATCACTTCATTAATCGTACCGTCACCACCTGCAGCAATTACTAAATCGAAGCCTCTTTCAATCGCATGTTTTGCTGCCTTAATTGCATCTCCCTCACCAGTAGTCGCATGGGTAGATGTTTCATATCCAGCATTTTCCAGTTTCTGCAAAACCGTTGGTAGTTCCTTTTTAAAGGCTTCTCTTCCAGAAGTTGGATTATAAATAATACGGGCTTTTTTCATCTGTTTACCTCCCCACTAATCCCAGAATTAGGGTCTATGTCAGGCTTTATATAGCTTATGCTATTTTGTAGAAAAAGTCTAGACTACGATTCCAAATAGTAATCGTAGTCTTAGTAATAGTTTCGCTTAGAGAAACCCCTAGCGTTAATTATCTTTTTTCAATTTCTTCTTTAAGAATCTTATTAACTAATGGTGGGTTAGCTTGTCCTTTTGAAGCTTTCATGATTTGTCCGACTAAGTAACCGAGTGCTTTCCCTTTACCAGCTTTGAAATCAATGATTGATTGTTCATTTTCATCTAATACGCCATTTACAATTACTTTTAATTGTTCAGGGTCAGAAATTTGAACAAGCCCTTTTTCTTTTACAATCGTTTCAGGGTCTCCGCCTTTATCAACGAGCTCAGCAAATACTTTCTTCGCAATCTTAGAAGAAATTGTCCCATCTTCAATTAGGTTAATCATTTTCGCTAACGCTTCTGGTGTAATCGCTAATTCTTGAAGTTCCTTATAATGCTTGTTCATATAAGCTGAAACTTCACCCATTAACCAGTTCGATACTTGTTTAACATCCGCACCGTGTCCGGTAGCTTCTTCAAAGAAATCTGCCATTTCCTTTGAGCTTGTTAACACACTTGCATCATATTCAGATAACCCTAACTCCTTGATATAGCGTGCGCGGCGTGCATCTGGTAATTCAGGAATCTCAGCACGTACACGCTCTTTCCATGCTTCATCAATATAAAGTGGAACCAAGTCCGGCTCTGGGAAGTAGCGATAATCATCTGAACCTTCTTTCACACGCATGAGAATCGTTTCTTTAGTCTTCTCATCATATCGACGCGTTTCTTGAAGAATTTCTCCACCTGTTAAGAGTACTTTCTCTTGGCGTTTTTCTTCAAATTCTAACCCTTTTTGTACATAAGTAAACGAGTTCAGATTTTTCAATTCCGTTTTTGTACCGAATTTTTCTTGACCGATTGGGCGTAAGGAAATGTTCGCATCACAACGTAATGAACCTTCTTGCATCTTCACATCGGAAACACCTGTATACTGAATAATATTTTTCAACTTCTCTAAATATGCATATGCTTCTTCAGGTGTACGCATATCTGGTTCAGATACAATCTCAATTAATGGTGTCCCTTGGCGGTTAAAGTCAACATAAGAATAACCATCATCACCGTGCGTTAGTTTTCCAGCATCTTCTTCTAAATGAAGTCTAGTAATACCAATTTTCTTTTTCTTACCATTTACTTCAATTTCAATCCAGCCATGTTCGCCAATCGGTTTGTCAAATTGCGAAATTTGATATGCTTTTGGATTGTCTGGATAGAAATAGTTTTTACGATCAAATTTCGTATCTGTCGCAATTTCACAATTAAGTGCCATTGCTGCTTTCATTGCAAAATTAACAGCTTCTTCATTTAAAACGGGAAGGGTTCCAGGATAACCCAAATCAATTGGATTAACATTCGAATTAGGGTCTGATCCAAATGCATTTACACTTGGACTAAAGATTTTTGATTGTGTTTTTAATTCTACATGTACTTCTAGACCTATAATCGTTTCGAAATTCATTATTTGGCACCTCCTATTTGAGGTCGTTTTGTATGATAATCTGTTGCTTGTTCAAATGCATGTGCCGTACGATAAACGGTACTCTCATCAAAATGCTTCCCAATAATTTGTAATCCAATAGGCAAACCATTTTCAGAGAATCCACAAGGAACCGAAATTCCTGGTACACCAGCAAGGTTCACCGGAATGGTTAGAATATCATTTGCATACATGGTTAGCGGATCATTGATTTTTTCTCCGACCTTAAATGCAGGTGTTGGAGTCGTTGGTCCAATGACAACATCATAGTCTTCGAAAATTTTATCAAAGTCATTTTTTATTAATGTACGTACTTTTTGTGCCTTTTTATAGTAGGCATCGTAGTAACCAGAACTTAGGGCAAACGTACCTAGCATAATACGGCGTTTTACTTCCTTACCAAAGCCCTCACTACGAGACATTTTGAACATATCAATCATGTTATCCGCATTCTCAGAACGTACCCCGTAGCGTACGCCATCAAAACGTGCTAGGTTAGCAGATGCTTCCGATGAAGATAATAGATAATACGTTGCTACCGCGTATTTAGAATGAGGTAAGGATACTTCTTCCCATGTTGCACCAAGTGATTCATACACTTTAAGTGCATTCATCACCGCTTCTTTTACTTCAGGATTAACTCCTTCTGCAAGGTATTCTTTTGGAACAGCGATTTTTAGTCCTTTTACATCATTCGTTAAGCTTTGCGTATATTTCGGCACATCAACATTTGCACTCGTAGCATCCATCTTGTCATGACCAGCAATTACTTCTAACACTCTAGCATTATCTTCTACAGTGCGAGTTATTGGTCCAATCTGATCAAGAGATGACGCAAATGCAACTAAACCGAATCGAGAAACACGTCCATATGTAGGTTTCATTCCAACAACACCACAGAATGCTGCTGGTTGGCGAATGGAACCACCAGTATCAGATCCAAGAGAGAATAATACTTCACCAGCTGCTACCGCTGCAGCTGAACCACCGCTAGATCCTCCTGGAACATGGTCTGTATTCCATGGGTTACGAGCCCCTGTATAACTTGAATTTTCATTCGATGAACCCATTGCAAATTCGTCCATATTTAGTTTACCGACTGTAACGATTTTTTCGTTATTTAACTTTTGCATCACTGTAGCATCATATAATGGATCTTCAAAGTTATCTAAAAACTGACTTGCACATGTTGTGCGCAGTCCTTTTGTCATGATATTATCTTTAATACCCGCTGGCATTCCGAACAGACTCGCTCCATGGTCTTTTGCATTATCTAAAGCTTTTGCTTTTGCTTTCGCATCTGCTTCATTTAATGTTAAGAATGCATGAATTTGATCATCTACCTCTTCAATACGCTTATAGGATTCTGCAACTAAATCCTCTACCGTTATTTCATTATTATGTAATTTTTCTTCTAATTCTTTAATTGTATGGTCAAATAACGCCATTATTAGGTTCCCTCCTTATTCTAGAATTGATGGTACACGGAATTGCCCGTCTTTTTTGTCTGGTGCATTTTTTAATGCCTCTTCTTGTGTAATCCATTCTTTCGATTCATCTTTACGCATGACGTTTTTAAGATCTAATACATGTGTCGTTGGTTCTACGTTCTCTGTATCAAGCTCATTTAATTGTTCTGCATATTGAATAATCGCACCTAACTCTTCGGTCAATTTCTCTACTTCCTCATCAGTCACTGCTAGTCTTGCCAAATGTGCAACATGCTTTACTTGTTCCTTTGAGATATCCGCCAATTCGTAACCCTCCAAACTGTTATCTATATTCAATATAACCATAATTTACTATTATAACACTACGATAATAGCAGAGAAAGTCGCATGTTGGCAAATTATGTTATAGAATGCCCTTCGCTCCTAAACCTTAGAAAAAGCTACTCTTCCTAGGGAATGATTCCGTAAAAAAAATAGCTTGTTCCATTAATCATAAATATGAATCGTAGGGGATTCGTCGCCGGCATTTCTAAAAATTAAACTCTCCGCTCCATTGCTTGAGGTTACATTGATTTCTAAATCGTAATAATTACTAAACATGTCTTGTACTAAACCATACGTGTATTGCGTGAAACCAGTAACCTCTGTTTTACCATAAAATTCAAGAGGTATATCAATGACCAATTTCTGTAATTCCTTATCAATATAAAACCCTTCACCAATAAAGCCAACATAGTTAGGGAAAAATTGAGCAATTTCATTTCCGAAACTATTTACAAGCTCATAATCATCCAAATATTCCTTGCTAGCCTCATCCGATGGAAAGAGAATATACTCTTCATTGATTGTTTCCCACTCACCAATCACGTCTCCAGTATTTACTGTCGTCTTCGCAACAAAGTTTCCCGGAACAGGGGAATTTTGATCTTCTTCTCTATATAGAGCTACCATGATTGGTATATCTGCTAATCCCTCTTTTTCTCGAATATTTGTTACGAGCGTTTGGGCATATTCCTTTCCTTTTTCAAGCATTTCTTTCATCGGAATGTCCTCATAATAGTAAGGTCCTCCGGTTTCTGTCTGGAAGCGATAAACAGATTTCAACGCAATTCCAATTGACATTCCTTCTAATTCAACTTCAACGGTGTTATCTTTCTCCTTTCGTTTTAAATAATTTTGCTCTAAAATATGTGACAGGTATCGTGGATTTTCTTCGTAATAATCGATTTTTTCCTCCTGATCCATATCTTCTTGTTCCTCTTCCGTTAATCGTGCGGGGTTTAACCCATCTATCCAGCTAAATAAGTCATCTGTCGTTAAGTATTGTCCTTCTTGAAAGTATAATTTTTCTGGATCAAATACTTCTTTTGAATGACGCATTAATCCTTGCTCCATCTCATCGATATCTACACGATTTGCCATTTGATTCGTAATAACCCCTCTAGCCTCACTCGTCTCATATGGCAAGATAATTGGGTACGTCTCGTTCGATAATTGATTACTCGGAACAATGAATGTCTGTTGCTCTGTGCCTTCTTCATCATTTTGCAATACTTCTTCATCTTCACTGTTATTAGGTACACACCCAGCAAGGAGTATAATTGCACATAGAAGAGCTATAATCTTATTTTTCATCTTACTCACTCCTCATGCTATCTACGGCTTCTTTTAATTGTTGTTCATTCCAAATCATTATTCCAAGTTTTTCTGCTTTATCATATTTAGAACCAGCATCTTCCCCAGCAATTAATATATCCGTTTTTTTACTAACGCTACCTGTAACTTTTCCACCCATTGATTCTATAAATTCCTTTGCTTCATTACGAGTGAAAATCTCCATTTTCCCTGTTAGTACAACTACTTTCCCAGCAAAAATGCTATCACTACTTCCTTCAGCCTTCTTCGGACCTTTGTAAACCATATTCACATTTAATTCTTTCAGTTCATTTAATAAATCAATTACCTTCTGCTCTTTAAAGTATTGGACAATGGAATCAGCCATTTTATCACCAATCTCATCTACAGCAACAAGTTCCTCATATGTCTGTTGTTGTAGCTCTTCCATCGTTTCAAATTCCAATGCTAGGGTTTTCGCTGCTTTTGCACCAATAAAGCGAATCCCTAAACCAAATAACAATCGTTCAAGTGAGTTCTCTTTCGACGTTTCAATCGCATTCAGTAAATTATCAACTGACTTTTCACCCATTCTTTCTAGTCCGAGTAGTGCATCCCGCTCTAGTCGGTACAAATCAGCAATTGTGTGGATTAATTTTTCCCCAAACAGTTGAATAATTACTTTTTCGCCTAATCCATCAATATTCATGGCATTTCTTGATACAAAATGTATGAGCCCTTCCATCAATTGTGCAGGACAATTCGGATTCATGCAGCGTAAAGCTACTTCTCCCTCTAATCTAACGAGTTCATTCCCACATGCTGGACAATCTGTTGGCATATGAAATTCTTCTTCTTCACCTGTCCGCTTTTCTTCCACAACACGGACAACTTTCGGTATAATGTCCCCCGCCTTTTTAATCACAACGGTATCCCCGACACGTAAATCTTGTTCACGTATGAGATCTTCATTATGAAGCGTCGCACGCCCAACCGTTGACCCAGCAACTTTCACAGGTTCCAATATAGCAGTAGGTGTAATGACCCCTGTCCTGCCGATACTTAATTCAATATCCATTAGCTTTGTCATCACTTCTTCAGCAGGAAACTTATAGGCAATTGCCCATCGAGGACTTTTGGCTGTATATCCTAGCTCTTCTTGTTGGTCTAAATTATCTACTTTTATCACGATTCCATCAATTTCATAATTTAGATTCGGACGTTCTTTTGTCCAATAATTGATAAACTCAAGAACCTCTTCAATTGTTTCACATTTCTTCCACTCAGGATTCGTCTTGAGTCCAAGTTCCTTGAGCTTCTCTAAACGTCCACTATGGGTTGTTAAGGTACTTGATGGCCACTGCCCAACAGCATACAAGAAAATGTCAAGACTGCGCTTAGCAGCAATTTTTGGATCTAGTTGCCTTAATGAACCGGCTGCCGCATTCCTAGGATTTGCAAAAAGCTCCTCACCATTTTCACTTCTTTCTTCATTAAGCTTTGTAAAGGATTTATGAGGCATAAATGCTTCCCCACGAACTTCTAGCGTTTCCTTTTCAGCAATCGTTAATGGAATGCTTCGGATTGTTTTCAAATTATTTGTTATATCCTCACCAATTGTTCCGTCTCCACGTGTTGCCCCGCGAACGAATTTCCCATTTTCATACGTAAGGGAGACAGCCAGACCATCAATTTTTAATTCACAGACAAATGAAATTGGACCATCTACTGCTTCACTAGCCCGTCTTGCGAAATCACGTACGTCCCCTTCATTAAAGGCATTTCCTAAACTAAGCATTGGGACATTATGTTCAACTTTACTGAAACCTTCTAACGGTTCTCCCCCAATACGCTGTGTAGGAGAGTCTGCTGTAATGAGTTCAGGGAACAGTTCTTCTAATTTTTTTAGTTCCTGAATTTTTTCGTCGTATTCCGAGTCAGGAACAGTTGGCTTATCTAAAACATAATATTCATGGCCGTACCTGTTTAATATACTTCTTAGTGCTTCCACTTTTTCGATTGCTTGTTGTTTATCCACGATTTTGCACTCCTTATTGTTTCGTTATTGGAGCAAATTGTGCTAGTAATCGCTTGATACCTACTGGTGCTGGGAATGCAACGTCAATTTCCATCTTTTCTCCTTCACCTGTCACTTTCACAACGGTACCAACACCCCATTTTTTATGCAATGCTTTATCCCCTGGCCCCCATGCTTCACTTTCAGCACCTGTCGTTTTTTGCATGCGCTCGGCTTTACGTTTCACTAGTGCTGGTCTATCTTTTGCTTTAAAGGTTGGGGTTGGGGTCCCAAACATAATTTCTTTCGCTTGCTCAATTCCATCGATAAGATCTTCGGGGATCTCATTAATAAATCTACTAATTGGATTCATGTTCGTTCTACCATATAATGTACGCATTTTCGCATGGGTTAAGTAAAGTTCTTTTTCAGCACGCGTGATTCCAACATATGCTAGCCTACGTTCCTCTTCCATCTCATTCTCATCAGTCATTGACCTGCTATGTGGAAATACATTTTCCTCAAGTCCAATTAAGAATACGATTGGGAACTCTAAACCTTTAGCAGCATGTAACGTCATTAATGTGACTTTTGCTTCATTATCATCCTCTTCATCGTCAACACGGTCAATATCCGCAATTAATGCAAGATCCGTTAAGAAAGCAACGAGTGTTTTATCTTCGGCATTCTTTTCAAAGTCCTTTGTAACTGTCATGAATTCCTCTAAGTTTTCTAGACGGCTTTGTGATTCAATCGTATGCTCGTTTTTAAGCATTTGTTCATAGCCTGTCCGTTCTAGAACGGCTTCAACCATATCTGTTGCCGTTAGAAATTCCTGTTGTTGTGATAGTGTCTGAATCAGATTTCCGAATTCTGCTAATGCATTTGCTGCTTTTTTCGATACACCTGTAAAATCTACTTCTTTAACCGTGTCAAAAAAGGAAAGATCATGTTCTGCTGCATACGCACGCAACCGTTCAATCGATGTTTTTCCAATTCCACGTTTCGGTTCATTTACCACACGTTCAAAGCTAATATCATCATCTGGATTCGTAATCAATCGTAAATATGCGAGCATATCTTTAATTTCTTTCCTGTCATAGAACTTTGTTCCACCAACCATCTGATACGCCGTACCTGATTTTACTAGCGTATCCTCGATTGCACGAGACTGAGCATTCGTACGATAAAGTATCGCGACATCATTCGGTGAATAACCTTCTTTTCTTGTTAGGTCCTGAATTTTATCTGTTACAAACAAGGCTTCTTCTTGTTCTGTCGTTCCTTGATAGTAATGAATCTTTTTCCCATCTGGGTTTTCCGTCCACAGATTTTTAGGTTTACGCCCCGAATTGTTTGCAATCACTTTATTTGCTGCTGCTAGAATAGATTTCGTTGAACGGTAGTTTTGTTCAAGAAAAACAGTTTTGGATGCTGGATAGTCATTTTCAAAAGAAAGGATATTTGAAATATCTGCTCCTCGCCATGCATAAATCGACTGGTCAGAGTCCCCTACTACACATAAATTCTGATAACGACTCGCTAATTGTTTAACGAGAGAATATTGTGCATGGTTCGTATCTTGATACTCATCAACATGAATGTACTGAAAACGACGTTGATAGTATTCCAATACTTCAGGAACACGTTTGAATAAATGAATGGTCTGCATAATCAAGTCATCAAAGTCCAGTGACTGGTTTTTACGAAGCATTTTTTGATACCCTTCATAAATTTGAGCAACTTGTCTATCATAGAAATTTCCTGCTTTTTTACTGAACTCCTCAGGGGTAATGAGTTCATTTTTTGCAGAACTTATTTGTCCAATCATTGCTCGTGGGTCCATCTTTTTCGGGTCAATATTTAAGTTCTTCAACACTTGTTTCACGACAGATAACTGGTCACCACTATCCAAAATAGTGAAATTACTATTATAACCGATCCGATCAATATCTCTACGTAGAATACGTACACACATAGAGTGAAATGTTGATACCCACATATTCCCGCTGTCTGGTCCGACTAGTTTGCTAACACGGTCCCTCATTTCTCTTGCTGCTTTGTTGGTAAATGTAATTGCCAAAATACTTCTAGGGGAGACGTCCTTTTCCCCGATTAAATAGGCAATGCGATGTGTTAACACTCTTGTTTTTCCACTACCTGCCCCAGCCATAATAAGAAGTGGCCCTTCTGTTGTTTTGACTGCTTCTTGCTGCTGTTTATTTAATCCTTTTAATAAGTCATCCATCGTCTGACTCACTTGCCACACCTCCAAATTAATTCTCTTTTACTGCACGTACTGTTTCTATTGCCTGTTCATAATTCGTATATATACTATTGCCGACGACAATTACATCAGCATGTTGTTTCATTTCTTTGGCTTGTGAAGGGGTCTCAATCCCTCCCCCATAAAATAACAGTGTTTCATTCAACTGATTCTTCACCTGTTTTACTAATGTTGGATCACCGTACATTCCACTATACTCGACATAGAAGATTGGTAAATGAAATACATGTTCTGCCATATAGGCATAGGCTATTGTATCATGTATATCTGGTAAATAACTATTTGTATATTGAAAAGCCTTTGAATCCTCATTTAAGATGCAATATCCTTCAAAGATCATCTCAGGGTAGTGTAAAAAATCCTTATATTCTTTAATTGCTTGATGATGGACATCCATCATCCATTTCTTTTCTTTGGAATTCAGCACCATCGGAATAAAGTAATAATCAAATCCAGGGGTAATTGCTTCCATCGAGGAGACTTCTAAAATACATGGAACCGTACTGACCTTGTCAAGTCTTTCTTGTAGATTTATGATACCATCTTCCGTTATATTATCCGTTCCACCGACAATAATTGCATCCGTACCCGATTCACATACACCTTTTAGATGGTCACTAGAAATTTCTTTTGCTGGATCGAGCTTGAATACATGCTTCCATTCACGCATTTTATTTATCAAATAATTAGTCCTCCATTGTTCAAATTCCATTAACTCATTATATCAAAAATCACTGTTGAAATTTAGCGATATGAGCAATTATTTTTGGGTTGTGTTGTGAGGGGGTGGAGGGTCCTCGGGGAATACACTCTCTTCTCGGGATATGCACTTTCTTCTCGGGATATCTGCTCTCTTCTCTGGATATCTGCTCTCTTCTCTGGATTTCTGCTCTCTTCTCTGGATTTCTGCTCTCTTCTCGGGATTTCTGCTCTCTTCTCAGGATTTCTGCTCTCTTCTCGGGATATCTGCTCCCTTCTCGGGATATGTGCTCTCTTCTCAGGATTTCTGCGCTCTTCTCAGGATATCTGCGCTCTTCTCGGGATTTCTGCTCTCTTCTCGGGATTTATCCTCTATTCTCGGGATTTCTGCTCGCTTCTCGGGATTTATCCTCGCTTCTCGGGATTTCTGCTCGCTTCTCGGGATTTATCCTCTCTTCTCGGGATTTATCCTCTCTTCTCGGGATTTATCGATTAAGCCCGTATAATTGTGTAAAAAGAAAAGGGCCAATCATCAACCCCATGTTACAATGTTTTTAACCACAAAAATATCGTAATAGGAGGAATTGATGATGACCCAACTTAATTTTACA